>CAYFGP010000005.1:0-44584 GCA_964342385.1 uncultured Oleiphilus sp.
TCAGCAACAACCGACAGCCCAACAGCAAGCACAATCCCAGCCCCAACAGAGTGCTCCGGCTAATCAGCTTCAGCAAACCTCTCAGAGTCAACCGGCTCAAACTCAAGGACAGACTCAGCCTGCTCAAACTCAAGGGCAGACACAACAGCCTGTTCAGCAACAACCGAGACAATCACAACAGACCGTTCAACAACAACCGGGACAATCACAACAGACTGTTCAACAACAGGCACAACCCCAGACACAACAGAGTGCTCCGGCTAATCAGCCTCAGCAAACCTCTCAGGGGCAACAGGTTCAAACTCAAGGACAGACTCAGCAGCCTGCTCAGCAACAACCGACAGCCCAACAGCAGGCACAACCCCAGACCCAACAGAGCGCTCCGGCTAATCAGCCTCAGCAAACAACTCAGGGACAACAGGTTCAGAGTCAACCGACTCAGGCTCAAGGACAAACTCAGCAGCCTAGCCAACAACAAACGGTACAATCCCAACAAGCCGCTCAACAGAACAGCCAAGCTAATCAGCCACAAAGACAACCAGAAGCATCTTTGCCCCTACCAGATAGACAGCAACCAAAAATTCGGGCACAAAGTACTCAGGAGGCTCAAGCACCTCGCCAACGCGCACCAGATCCGGTTACGCCTCAACCGACTCAGCAAACAAGACCAGCAGCACAAGCACAGCAGGCTCAGGGACAAAACAGTGCAGCCCAGATGCAACAACATGTGGCCAATGCCATCGCTAACCAGCCTAATGCGGTAGCAGGGCGTACTCAGGTTGCCCAACAGGTATTTATTCCGGAAACAGGACAGACCGTTGCTCTACCTCAGTTAAAGAGTTTACCGGCAGGTACTCAGCTCACACTACGACAGAATCATACTCAACAAATTGATGTACTTAGGGTTCAGTTGCCTAACAACTCGTCGACTGCAACGGCGCAAACTACAGCACCAAATACACCTCAAACAGCACAAACGGCGGCCTCAGCAACGACGACACTTAATCAATTAATGAATTCAGCTACATCTCTGGCCAATGATTTAACCAGTAAACTAAACTTGAATATCAAAGGGTTAGATGCAGCAACAAACCCTAGCGTTAAGGGAACCACAACATTTACGCCGCCTGTACTGGACGCTAAGCAAACAGAAGCACTACAGCAAAAAATCCAGTTAGCATTAAAAGAAGCGCTTCCATCCCAGCGTCCAATAGGTGAAAGCCTAACTCAGATTCGTAGCCTGTTGCCTCAGCTTGGACCAGTTAACCAGTTGCCCCCGGCTACACAACAAGCCGTAGATGTACTTAATAAGGTCCCCTTACAACTGAACACAAATCAGACACCTGCCAGTCAACAGGTGAAAAGCACTATCGAGCGTAGTGGTGTATTCCATGAAGCAATGCTGATGCAAGCAATGCAACCAGCGCTTGTAGGCCAGCCAATTCAAGGCATCGCAACCAATGATTTAAAAGGAGCTTTTGTTCAGATCTTTCGCCATATTGCTCGACAAGGTCAGGAGAAAGATTCAACAGAAGGCAGCAAAAAAACCACCGCACGCAAAGAACGGCAAACAGCAGAAAGCCGATCAGGACAAGCTCAATTAATGCGGGCAGTGATGGAAGGGTTGGCCAGAATCCGCAGTAACCAATTACAAAGCACGAGTGCAGGCAGGGGAGCAGAAGCCACAGCACCTGCTCTGCAAACAGATATTCCTATTAACTTTAATCAGCAACTGTCTGAAGTTAAGTTGCAAATGGAGCATCAAGTCTGGCCAGAAGAGCAAAACCTGCAACCCGGAGAAGAACCGAAAAAACGTTGGGTGATCAATCTCACTTTTTCTCCACCTTCACTTGGGCGCCTGCATGCACGTCTGTTCTTTCAAAATGATCATCTCAGTAGCCGTATCTGGGTTGAACAGGATAATAGCTTACCCGAGGTGAGCCGGCATCTGGGTGAATTAAGAGAAAGACTCGCTTATCTAGGCGTAGTATTGGAAGATGTCCGTTGTACAACCGGTAAACCCGATGAAAACAAACAATCCAATTCACTGGTTAATTTCCAAGCATGACAGACGCAGATAAAAAAGCCGTTGCGCTGAAATACGATAGCCATATGAATAAAGCCCCTCAGGTGGTTGCTAAGGGGAATATGGCATTAGCAGATGAGATTCTGCGCATCGCCGATGAACACGATGTACCCATCTACGAAGATAAAGAATTAGTAATGGCCCTGTCACAGATGGAGTTAGGTGACGAAATCCCTGAAGTACTCTATTTTGCTGTTGCTGAAGTGATCGCGTTTGTTTATCAGCTGGAAAACCGACAAAACCAGGAGAGGAAAAAGCTCAGTTCTGAAATCGCTTCTCGTAAATCGGTAATCAAAGACAGATATAGTTAAGGCACTACGCCCATCATTTCGAAAGCAATAAAAAAAACGGTGTAAAAACACCGTTTTTTTTATTCGCATAACTTAGGCTGCTACAGGCTCAACTAGTTAGACGACATCTCTAGTCTGGAAACCTTTACGCTTAATCTCAGAATGCACAAGGCTGATTAAGTCCGCCTCTACTCGAGCTAAACCACAGTTATCAACCAAATCCTTAGATGATGCGCCCATTTCAACCAAACGAATGGCATAAGTGTACGGCAGGCTGCCTGGATCTTTCTGTTCCAACTCAACCTGACGTTCCATGGCTTGGTTTAACTTCTTTTCTACTTCACGTAAACGCTGCCCCACTCCGATAGAACCACTGCCCATCGCATGAGTTTCATTACGTAAGTTCTGTACCAAAGCCTGAGTTTCATTTTGGCTTTCTTCCAGTTGCTTACGCAGCTTGTCAACCTGCTTCATGCTGTAAACCGCTATACCGATTGCGATTACAGTGAAAAGCAGAAGTAGCAAAGGAACTAATAAATCCTGCATAGTGCTAAAGAGGGTTTGCGCTTATAGCGCCGCAACCTCAGCCCACTCCTCGTCAGACATCAGCTTGTTAAGCTCAACCAGAATAAGCAGCTGATCATTCTTATTACATACACCCTGAATGAATTTAGCACTTTCTTCATTGCCTACATTCGGAGTTGTCTCAATTTCAGACTGACGAAGATAAACTACTTCGGATACAGAATCTACCAGAATACCGACAACCTGTTTCTCAACTTCAATGATTACAATACGGGTTGAGTCTGTGGTATCCGCATAAGACAGGCCAAAACGCTGGCGCGTATCAATCACAGTAACAACGTTACCACGCAGGTTAATAATACCCAGCACATAAGAAGGTGCACCAGGAACAGGTGCAATTTCTGTATAGCGCAGAACTTCCTGCACTTGCATCACATTAATACCGTATGTCTCGTCCGCCAGACGGAAAGTCACATACTGTAAAATTGGATCTTCAGATCCAGCATTTTTAGCTTGTACAACATTAGCCATGCGAATGCTCCGTTACAATCGAAGATCTTGTGTCCCACAAGATAAACATTAAATCATGAAATCATCCTATCTGATGATTTCGCTTATTCTTCATCACCGTCGGCGTTTAAGGCCTGCAAATCGACCGGTACTTTATCACTATCTAATAGGCGAGCAAATGCTGCGACATCAATCAGAGCGCACATATGATCGACAACCGTACCCGCTAACCAAGGTCTTCGACCCAGCTTGGTACGCCACTTCACTTCATTAGGGTCCAATGAGATCGCTTCAGCTACTTCATCGCAAGCCAACCCCCATTCACTGTTATGAATGTGGATCGCAAAGCGGTAATCAGTATTATGATCACCATCGATATACTCAGGCATCACCCACTGAGCAGTATCCACCAAACCGATATTCATACGGTTATTACGCAAAATACCCAGGAACCAGCCGGGTTGACCAAACAAAGGCGTTGGCTCTTTCTCCTGCTTATGGATTCCCCCTAATTCTGCCAGAGGTACAGCTAGTTTCAGCCCTTTTACCACAAAAAGCAGACACTCAAAACGGTCCTGTGCCCAATTCGGGCGACCATCAGTCCAGCCTTCATTCTCTTGAGGCTGGAGCTTAACCTCTTCTTCTACCTCTGTCTCGATGTTTTCATCAATCAGAGTGTTACTTACAGGCTCATCCAAGATCACCTGTTCAAAAAGAGCTTCTTCGGTGACGACCTCGGGCTCAGCTACTGAGGTTTCAACAATAGGTTCATCAATCTCTTCAACCACAGCCGGTTCAGGTGTATCAATAACAGGCTCTGGCTCTGCAACTACTGTTTCGACTACAGGCTCAGCCACTTCTGGTTCTGGCTCAACAGTCTCTACAACAGGTTCAGATATAGCTGCCTCTGGCTCTGGCTCTGCTACAGGTTCAGCGATCTGTAGCTCAGGCATGACAACTGTCGGCGCTTCCTGGTAAGCCACCTCTGTCGGGCGTTCAAAACTGGTATCAATCTGAGTCTTGGCCACTGGCGTAGTAAAAGTCTGCTCTTCACCTGAGGGGGCAAAAACCCGTGTGCCTTGATCTTCCACCACAGGTTTATTAACAGTCTCTTCTACAGTTTCAGATTCAAAAACTGTTTCTGCTGTGGTCTCCGGCTCGATCTCCTTTGCTTTGACAGGAGCGGGCTCTTCCTGAAGCGCATCTTCAGGTTCCTCATAGTCTGCTACATCTTGCAACAGAGCTTCCAGATAACCTTCAATTGCTTCTTGTGGAGAAGAAAAGTCATTACCGTTATGCGAAGCCATAACTACTTCTCCCCGAGGCTTTTATCACGTTGTCTATGATCCGCCTGCTTTTCCAGCAGGTGTTTTAACAACACGCTATAAGCGTGCACACCACGACTCTGAGGATCCAACATCGAAGGAGGCATACCCGCCATACTGGCATCACGGAACTTGGTATCCACAGGAATCATAGAGTTCCAGATATTCTCTGGATAGGAATTTCTAAGCAAACGCAAACTCTGTACGGACGCCTGAGTTCGACGGTCATACAGCGTGGGAACTACAGTATAAGGTAGCTCATTTTTTCGAGCTTTAGTGACCATTTTGAGTGTGCGCATCATGCGCTCTAAACCTTTAATAGCCAGGAACTCTGTCTGAACAGGAATAATCAGATGCTCAGCCGATGCCAGTGCATTAATCATCAATAGGCCGAGTACAGGCGGACTGTCAATTAACACATAATCGAAGCGGTTCCATAACAGAGCCAATGCACGGGATATTACTAATCCCATACCACCCTGAGCGCTCACTTGTCGCTCTAAAGTTGCCAAAGCTGTTGAAGCAGGGATCAGCTTAACGCGATCATGCCCTGTATCCATCAAAAGACTTTGCGGCAAATCTTCAGGAATTTTTTTACCTTGCTGAAACAGATCGTAGGCACTTTTTTGCAGACCGTCTGGATCATATTTGAAATAACTGGTTAAAGAGCCATGTGGATCAAGGTCCAATAACAATACCTGATGTCCCTGATCTGCCAGTAAGCCACCCAAGGTCACCGTTGAGGTTGTTTTACCCACACCCCCTTTTTGATTGGCTACTGCCCATACGTGCATGCACTATTTCCTTAATCAACCAGTTACTATCTTCAAGTTATCGGCAGATTATCGAACAACATCAGTTGTCAGGCGATAACCTATATCATTTAAGCTTAGGATTTCGTGAGTTAAGCCTGCCTTAGCTACAGCCATAGGCATACCATAAATCACAGAGCTGTCTTCATCCTGAGCCCAGATGCTTGCCCCACGTTCTTTCAACATACGGCATCCTTCCCGACCATCTGCTCCCATCCCTGTCATAATAACCGCTAAAATATTGCCAGAAATCGCTTTGGCTGCAGAACCAAACGTAACATCCACGCAAGGTTTATAATTTAGCCTTTCGTCTCCTGGCAAAATTCTTACGCAATTGCCTCTTTTATCAACGACCATCTGTTTACCACCTGGTGCTAATAGCGCAACACCTGAGCGCAGCATATCGCCGTCTTCAGCTTCTTTAACTGAAATCTTACACAAACCATTCAGCCGTTCTGCAAAAGCCCCCGTAAAGGCCGCCGGCATATGCTGTACTAATAAAATGGGTGCGGGGAAATTAGCAGGCAATTGAGTCAATACAGACTGCAATGCCATTGGCCCACCAGTTGAAGTACCTATTGCAACCAAATCAAAGTGTCTGGGCTGAGGTTTACTCTTGGCTGAGGTGGAACTCTCTCCAGCACTGCTAAAGGTACTTCTTGTTGCGTTAGTCACTGGCCTCGTGCTACCTAAAGTGGATTTAGCCGCTCTAAGAGAGCTGCTACCAGTATTAGTAGCACCTGCAGAAGAAGCAGGGGTTGCCAATCGACGCTCTGGACGACTCGCCGTAGGATTAGGAGTCGTGGGCTTACGTGATACAACCGTTGCAGAAGCAGTGATAGATGAACGACGACTTCTAGAAACCGCAACAACCTTTTCACATAAAACTTTTGCCAGCTCTTCAGGTCGGCGAGAAATATCCTCAAAATTCTTGGGCAAATAATCAACTGCACCGGCTTCCAAGGCCCCCAGTGTTATTCTTGCGCCCTCATGGGTCAAAGATGAAAACATCAGGACAGGTGCCGGCGCTTTCTGCATAATTTCGCGCACCGCCGAGATGCCATCTAAGACTGGCATCTCATAGTCCATGGTGATGACATCAGGTTTCAGCTCAATTGCCTTTTCAACCGCCTCACGCCCATTACTGGCCGTACCTATAGGTTTTATCCTTGAGTCAGAACTTAACAGCTCACAAACTCGACGACGAAAAAAACCTGAATCATCAACGACTAAAACGGTTATCGGCATAGAAGATCCTTTCCTGGCGCCTAGCGAGCAGTACTCGCATAGTGTTTAAGCATGCCTGGAATATCAAGAATCAAAGCAATCCGCCCGTCACCTGTGATCGTTGCACCAGCCATACCTGGTGTACCATGCAGCATATCTCCAAGCGGTTTAATTACCACTTCTTCCTGACCAATCAGTTGATCAACTACAAAACCCACTTTTTGTGTACCTACAGAAACAACTACAACGTGAGCATTCTTAAGATCCCGACCAACATCAGACCCTGGCACCAACCATTCTTTCAGATAGAACAGTGGCAAGGTTTTCTCACGGATCACCAATACCTCCTGACCATCTACGATATTTGCTCGTGAAATATCCAGCTGGAAGATCTCATTCACATTCACCAGCGGCAGCGCGAAGGTTTGATCACCTAACATAATCATCAGAGTTGGCATAATCGCCAGAGTCAAAGGCACTTTGATGATAATCTTGGAGCCTTTTCCTTCTTCAGACCAAACATTGATCGTACCATTGAGTTGTGAAATCTTAGTTTTCACAACGTCCATGCCCACACCACGACCCGATACATCAGAGATCTGTTCCTTCGTCGACAGACCGGCAGCGAAGATTAGGTTAAAGGCGTCCTGATCAGATAAACGATCTGCTGCATCCTGATCCAAAAGATTCTTCTCAACCGCTTTACGGCGCAGAACATCCGGGTTCATACCTGCACCATCATCACTGATAGTCAACAGAATATGATCACCTTCCTGCTCAGCAGACAGTACAACCTCACCTACACGAGGTTTTCCTTTCTGTTCACGGATATCCGGCATCTCAACACCGTGATCCACCGCATTACGTACCAAGTGAATCAATGGATCAGCCAGTGCTTCAACTAGGTTTTTATCCAGATCGGTATCTTCACCAATCAGGCGTAGATTAATTTCTTTCTTCAGTTTACGAGACAGATCTCGTACAACCCTTGGGAAACGGCCAAATACTTTTTTGATTGGCTGCATCCGGGTCTTCATCACAGAGGTCTGCAGATCTGCAGTCACTACATCCAGATTAGATACCGCCTTGGCGATTTCAGAATCTGAACTCTGACCTCCCAAACGAACCAGACGGTTACGTACCAGCACCAGTTCACCGACCATGTTCATGATGTCATCAAGACGGCTGGTATCCACACGTACTGTGGTTTCTGCTGCAGGGGCTGCCGCTTCTTTCTTATTCGCGACCTTCTTCTCTGCTGCAGGTTTAGCAGGTGCAGGAGGTTTAGCCGCAGGTTTTTCTGCAGCAGGAGCAGCTTTAGCCGCAGGCTTTGGAGCCGGAGCAGCAGCTTTCGGGGCTGGAGCAGAGGGCTTAGGCTTAGCTTCCGGCGCGGCGTTCTCTTCTGCCTTGCCTTGTACGGGTGAGCCACCTTTACCGTGTAACTCATCTAACAAAGCCTCAAACTCATCATCAGTGATAAGGTCATCACCACCTGAAGTATCTGGCGCTGCTTCTTTTGGCTGAGCAGGCTCCTCTTTCGCTGGAGAAACTGAAGGCGGTTTGCCACTGCCATGCAGTTGATCCAGCAGAGCCTCAAACTCTTCTTCCGTAATATCATCACTGCCCGTATCAGCAGAATCATCTATAGCCGAGGTGGATTGAGGCTCTGATGTAGCAGGAGCAGTACTGCTGCCTTCATCTTGCAGTGCATCAAGCAGGGACTCGAACTCAGCATCGGTAATATCACCTTCTGAATCCTGTACTGCTGCGGCTGGAGGCTCCAAAGAGGCCTCAGGAGCTGTTTCCTCAACAACAGGCTCTGGTGCGACCTCCTCTGCTGGAGCTTCCTCTGAGCCAGGAGGCACTTCATCATCACTTTCGGGTTCAGCAAAAAACTCAAGCTGTTTAATCAATTCAGGATCCGCACTATCTGGCATTTGACCAGCACGAACCTCATCAAACATCTCGTTAACAGTATCCAGGGCACTAAGCACTGCATCCATCAACTCTGGAGTTACGGTACGCTGATGCTTCCTAAGGGTATCAAATACATTTTCTGCTACGTGGCAACAATCAACGAGAGGCGTAAGCTGGAGGAAACCTGCCCCCCCTTTTACTGTATGAAAACCACGGAAAATAGCATTTAACAAGTCGGGGTCATCTGGCATTTGCTCCAGATCAACCAACTGTTCCGACAATAATTCCAGAATTTCTCCAGCCTCAATCAAGAAATCCTGCAAAATATCCTGATCAACATCAAAGCTCATCCATACATCTCCTTAGAAACCGAGGCTAGACAACAGGTCATCAACTTCATCCTGACCTGAGACCACATCTACACGCTCTTCGGCATTAATAATTGGCCCTTCTGGAGCATGAGCTTCTTCCTCTGGGCGATTACTGTCCTCATGTTTAATGCCAGTAATCTTATCAACCTGCCCCGCCATACAAACGAGGTTAACCAGATTTTCCTCAATCTCTTGAACCAGAGTAATTACTTTGATCAGCACCTGACCAGTCAGGTCCTGATAACCTTGCGCCAAAATGATGTCATTAAAATTACTAGACAAAGAGTTGGACTGCTCTTCAGTCTCTTTCAGGAAATCATCAATACGGCGGTATAAGTCTCTGAACTCTTCTGGTTTCATCTCTCGACGAACCAAACGAGCCCAATCCTTTCTTAGTGCTCCAGCCTGATCGCGCAAACGATCTGCAACAGGAGCACTTTCATCCACCTTGTCCATCGTCTGGTTTGCAGCATCCTGGGTCATCTTAATGACATAGTTCAATCGATCTGTGGCGTTAGCCATCTTCGACATCTCTTCTGTCGCAGGGCTCGCTACTCCCACATCAATGTGGAAATTGGTAATAGCATCATGCAAAGCACGAGTGAGGCGCCCAACTTCAAGATATAAGTTGCGGTTCCGCTCATCATTGATACGTTGAATCAAATTCACCGCATCAGAAAGGTCACCACTTTCTACCTTCTCTATCAGTTCAGACGTACTTTGTTTGAGAAGCTTCTCAAATTCACTTGTTTGCTGCTCACCCGGGCCATTCAGAGCCATAACCAGAAACCTTTATTTGATGAATATCTGTCTACCCGCATAAAAAAACAGGATCACTGCTGTTCAATACGCTCAAAGATCTTGTCAATTTTTTCCTTGAGCACTGCAGCGGTAAAAGGCTTAACAATATAGCCATTTACACCTGCCTGGGCGGCAGCAACAATCTGCTCTCGTTTTGCTTCAGCAGTTACCATCAGGATTGGCAGGTCTTTAAACCGTGGATCAGCTCGACAAGTTTTTAACAAATCGAACCCTGTCATCCCAGGCATATTCCAGTCAGTCACCAGAAAATCAAAGTTACCAGTTTCCAGCATAGGTAATGCAGTTAATCCATCATCGGCCTCATGGGTATTTGTAAACCCAAGATCACGTAACAGGTTCTTAACAATCCTCCTCATAGTGGAAAAATCATCCACAATGAGAATTTTCATATTCTTATCCAAGGCAACCTCCACTTACCCTAATTTGCCATCATTAGAATACTATAAAAATGCATCTAACAGATATCTAACTAACTTTTAAAAAGTTGTGCAAAAAAGTTTATTTCCAATCATCCAAACGACCTCTCAGCCTGAGTGCGGCCTGACTATGAATCTGACTCACTCTCGACTCACTGACCGAAAGCACTGCACCAATCTCTTTCAGATTGAGCCCCTCGGTGTAATACAGTGCTAAGACCATTTGTTCTCTCTCCGGTAGACCTGAGATAGCGTCAGCCAATGCTTTTTGAAAAGCATCTCCTTCTACCGATTCATCAGGATCAGCTGATTCTACATCAGCTATATCAAAACTGCTGTCTTCCTGACCGGTTATTTCATCAAAACTAAATAATTTAGTACCGGCCGTATCTTGGAGATAACTATTATACTCTTCCAGTGATACGCCAAGCTCTTCTGCAACTTCTGTATCTCTAGCGTCTCGCCCCGTTCTTGCTTCAACAGTTTTAATCGCTTCTGCAACCTTACGACTGTTACGATGTACAGATCTTGGAGCCCAATCATAGCGACGAACTTCGTCTAACATGGCACCTCTGATCCTGATAGAGGCATACGTTTCAAAACTTGCGCCTTTAGAACCATCGAACTTCTGAGAAGCTTCAATCAGACCTATCATGCCAGCTTGAACCAGGTCATCCAGCATCACACTGGACGGCAAGCGCCCTAAAAGGTGCTGAGCGACCTTTTTTACCAGGCCTGAATGTTGATCAACAAGTTCACTACAGCCATTTTGTGAATAATACATACCTGAACTCATTACCAGGGCCATATGACACTGATCCTCCGACCTAATCAGTCTGTTGCATGACCAGCTTCCTGCTGCTCAAGTAATTCCAGAGCCTGATAAACCAAATGACGTGCATCAGCTGCGCGCAGGTCATCAGGAATCTTCTGCCCATCGGCAACATATGCCAGAGGCAAGCGGTTATCGGCGATCAAGCTTAAAACCTCACCAGCACTAACACTTTCATCCAGCTTTGTAATCACACAACCATTTAAGCCTTGAGGTTGATAGGTATCGTAAGCAGCTTGCAATACCTGCCCCTGACTGGTTGCACTTAGGACAATATATTTTTTAATTCGCGCTGAAGTAGATTCTAACAGTTGGAACTGCTCAGCCATATTTGGATCTTGAGCACTCAATCCGGCAGTATCAATCAGCACCAGATTTTTACTCTTCAGCGCTCTTAATGTTTCTTCCAAAGGATGTTTATCATCAACAACCCTAACTGGAATACCCAATATACGCCCAATGGTTCTCAACTGTTCATAAGCGGCAACTCTGTAACAATCTGTCGTTACCAAGGCTAAGTTTTCTGGGCCGTACTTAAGAACATAGCGAGCGGCAAGTTTACCTATCGTTGCCGTTTTTCCAACACCTGTTGGCCCTAGTAGAGCAATAATTCCACCCTGATCAATAATATCAGAAGAAGCGGTTAAAATACTGCCTTGTAGCTGGTTAACAGCTTTATCCCACGCACTTGAGAAATCGATATTTTCCTCAAGATCCAATGCGGTTAATACCCGCTGGGTAAATACTTTAGAAAGCCCTAAACGTCGCAAACGCTTTTGAACCATCGCTTCAACGGGTTTACGTTCAGCCATACTTTCCTGCATCTGCTCTTTAAGCAACTCGCGCAAGCCCTGAATCTCAGACTGCATCGCTTTCATCGTTGCACTTTCAGCTGTAGCACTTTGCGCTTTACCACCCAGAGTACCAACCATAGCTTCTGCGTTAGATTTATGAACGCCCCCTTGGGCCTTACTTTGGAAAGCATCCTCGATAGAGAGGTCAGAACGCTCTGATGCATTATCAATCACGCTCTTTGCTTTCGCTAAAGCATCAGCTAAAGAATCGGTTAACGCATCTTGATCCTGATCAGCAATATCATCAGAGGACTGGCGAAGAATGCTGGAATCATAATCGACAGCAGTGACAATCTCTACTCCACCAGCAACTTTATTATTCGATAAAATTGCGGCATCAGAGCCAAACTCATCCCGAACCAGCTTCATTGCTTGGCGCATATCTGGGGCAAAAAAACGTTTGACCTTCATACCATCCAACATCCTTCAAAAATCACAGCCACCAACCTAACATTTGTCCATGACCAATATAAGTTTATTGCTGTCCAACCGTCGCTACAATAGTAATCTGTTTATTATCAGGTATTTCCTGATATGAAAGCACATGAACAGGCTGCGCGCTATAGCGAACAAATCTGGCAAGCACTTGCCGCACAGGAGCGGCAACAACCAACACAGCAGGATTCCCCATCATCTCTTGTTGTTGAGCCACTTCGCTCAAAGACTGCTGCAAACGCTCTGCCATTGCAGGCTCAAGAACCAGATTATCCTCCACATTGGATTGAGCAGCCTGCTGTACTGACTGCAGCAATATCTGTTCCAACTGAGGCTCCAAGGTAATAACTGGCAGATCTGTGCCAGGACCGCAAATGGATTGAACAATAGAGCGTGATAAGGATACCCTTACCGCCGAAGTCAGCTGGCCAATATCTCTAGTTTGCTGAGCAGTCTCAACCAAAGACTGAGCAATCGTCCTAAAATCTCGAATCGAAACATTTTCCTGCAATAGATTTTGGATAATTTTCAACAGCTGATTCAACGATAAACTATCCGGCACTAACTGCTCAGAAAGCTTAGGAGATCCTTTAGCCAACCCATCCATCAGATGCTGAATATCATCATGCCCAATCAACTCATGGGCATAGTTTTGCATGATTTGGTTAAGTTGTGTCGCCACAACAGTACTCGCATCAACGACCGTATAACCCAAAGCCTGCGCTTCATCTCTATCCTGAGCCTCAACCCAAATAGCATCCAACCCAAAAGCAGGATCCTTACCCTGAATACCTGGCACTTCGCCAAAAACCTGACCCGGGTTGATCGCCATCTCACGATCCGGATAAACTTCTGCTTCAGCAACAACAACACCTTTCAGCAAGATGCGATAGCTGGTCGGCGACAACTCAAGGTTATCTCGGATATGCACCGAAGGCACGAGAAAACCCAATTCCTGAGAAAGCTTTTTACGAATACCTTTAATTCTGCCAAGTAGCTGCCCCCCCTGATTCTTATCTACCAGAGGAATCAATCGATAGCCAACTTCCAACCCTAACAGATCGACCATAGGCACATCCCCCCAACCCAGTTCTTTCTGATTGACAGCTTCAGCATCAGGCACAGGCATTTCCATCTGAGCTTTTTTCTTGTCTTCCAGCTCCCGTGCCACCTTTTTCTCAGTAAAATAGATGATGCCATAAGCACCAAAACCAGCCAGCGCCGCAAGCGTCAAGAACACAAGATGAGGCATGCCAGGGATAACCCCCAGGACAAACATGATAGCAGCCGTAATAACCAAAGCCTGAGGCGAGCCAAACATCTGACCCGTCACCTGCTGACCAATACTTTCGGTACTGTTAACACGGGTTACCATAATGGCGGCGGCAACTGACAATAGCAAAGAAGGAATCTGGGCAACCAAACCATCACCAATGGTCAGCAGAACGTACTTTTCCAGAGCATCAGCAAATTCCAGACTATGCTGCAACATACCAATACCCAGACCACCCAGCACGTTAATCACCAGAATCAGAATACCTGCAACAGCATCACCACGCACGAATTTACTGGCACCATCCATTGCCCCGTAAAAGTCAGCTTCATTCGCGACGTCCTCACGCCTCTGTTTTGCCTCATCCTGACCAATCAAACCGGCGTTCAAATCCGCATCGATCGCCATTTGTTTACCTGGCATCGCATCCAAGGTAAATCGAGCGCTTACTTCTGAAATACGTCCAGCACCTTTAGTGATCACTACAAAGTTGATAATCATCAGAATGAGGAAAACAACCAAACCGACCACATAGTTGCCGCCAATCAAAACGGCACCAAAAGCCTCAATTACCTTACCAGCAGCATCACCACCTTCATGACCTTCCAATAGCACGATACGAGTTGAGGCAACATTCAAGGCTAGGCGTAATAAGGTCGCCACCAGCAAAACAGTAGGAAATACTGCAAAATCCAACGGCCTTAGAGCATAAACAGCCACCAGAAGAATAATAATAGATAAGGCAATATTGAAGGTAAAAAGGATGTCCAACAGAAACACTGGCATAGGCAGTGTCATCATGCCCAGCAAGGTTAAAATCAGAACAGGAATACCTAACCCAGTAAGTGGTAAGCTCCTTAATTTATTGAGAATCTCTGTCTTTTCCATTCTTGCCCTTGCTCTGGCAGCAAAATAAAGTCACACCAAAGTTAATGCTACCAACAATACGATACCAGGCAAAGCAGTAAGCGACTGCTTTGCCTATTTACTTCTTATATTCATCAGGTATTTCTGGTGAAGGTGCTTTTCCTGGATGAGAAGCCTTACCAGATCTAGATTGTTTTAGCTGATAAACGTAAGCCAAGATCTGCGCAACAGCCATATATAATCCCTCCGGAATCACATCCCCAATCTCTGTACTGTAATAGATAGCCCGGGACAAAGGAGGGATTTGCAAGACAGGCACATCATGGGCCTCTGCTACCTCACGAATTTTAAAGGCGACTTCATCACCACCTTTTGCCAATAGCTCAGGGGCTCCCATAACGCCGTCTTCATATTTAAGAGCTACAGCAAAGTGAGTTGGGTTAGTAATAACCACATCAGCCTGAGGCACATCTCCCATCATTCGACGGTTAGCCATTTCACGCTGCAACTGACGAATTCGCCCCTTCACTTCGGGCTTACCCTCAGTGTTTTTCATCTCATCCTTCACTTCCTGCAGCGTCATTTTCATCTTTTCATTATATTGATACAGCTGAAACGGCACATCAATCAACACAATCAAAATCAATGAAGAGCTAATCCAAATAGCCACCCAAGCCAAGATTTCAACCATACGCGCAAAAGCATACTCTGGAGCCATGTGAGATAAGCTCGGCAGCTCTAGCTTATAAGCATTAAACACTAATACTGCAGATATTCCGACTACCGCCACCTTGGCAACAGCTTTAAGCAACTCGACCAAAGAGTTCAGAGAAAAGAGTCTTTTAATCCCCTCAATGGGATTCAAGCGACTGAACTTTGGAACCAAAGCCTCTGTACTAAAGTTCCACCCTCCTAAAGAAATTGGAGCTATTAAGGCCGCTAACACCAATACAGCCATCAGAGGCAGCAAGCCAAGAATTGCTTCCTTAACGGATTGAGTCAGGTGCCGGAATAATCCCTGTGTATCAAAGATATCCCCTCTAGATATAGAGAAATTATAGTGAAAGATCTCCAACAATACTTCTGCAACACCAGGGCCAAACATAAGCAATGACCCTGCAGCGACTAATGTCAACAGCATGGTATTCAAGTCTTTAGAACGAGGAATATCACCTTTTTTACGCGCCTCATCGAGGCGCTTACTGGTGGGCTCTTCGGTTTTTTCCTGCCCGTCTTCGTTCTCTTTAGCCATTACGCCCTAGCCCTTGACTCAATCCAATCGCGTAAAAAACCCAACCCAAAATCAAAAACCGACTCAAAATGAACAACTATAGTGTTTATCCCAATCCAGGCAATCAACAAACTAAACGTCATCATAAATGGAAAACCCAGAGAAAAGATATTCAACTGCGGGGCTGCTCTTGTCACAATACCCAATCCCGCCTGCACCATCAATAAAGCTGTAATTCCCGGCAAGACAATTAGAAAAGCAGCGACAAACATCCACCCACCTAAATTGGCAATCTCCCAAAAAAGCTCACGATCAACACTTACATACCCAATAGGCAAGAGTTGAAAACTATCAGCCAAGATTTGAATCAAAGCCAAATGGCCATTCATAGTGACAAACAGCATATTGCCACCAATAACCAAAAATTGAGCCATTACAGTAGTATTCACACCATTAGCAGGATCAGCCATCGACGCGAACCCCAAACCTGCCTGCATCGCATAGATCTGCCCAGCAAGCGCAAAAACCTGATAAACCACCTGCACGATAAAGCCAAATGTTACACCGATTAAAACCTGCTGAGCGATTACTAGAAAAGCCTCCATTGAAATCAAATCAATTTGCGGAACAGGAGGCAACATCGGCATGATAGCCAAAGTGGTCATAATCGAAAGCCCTAAACGCATATTTGAGGGCAACATCTGCGAACCAATTAAGGGGACTGCCATAAAGAAGCCAGCCACACGAAAGAGCGGCCAGAGAAAACCAGCCACCCACTCCGTTATCATGCTATCAGTAATGATTGCCGACACTAGGCTAACCTATTAAGAAGGGAATATTGGAATAAAGCTTTGTAGCGAACTCCATCAAAGACCGAACCAACCAAGGCCCAGCAACCACAATAGCCAACAGGGTTGCAAACAAACGTGGTAGAAAACTTAAAGTTTGTTCGTTAATCTGTGTTGCAGCCTGAAAAACACTGATTAGCAAGCCGACCAACAAACTCGGCACGACCATGACCGCAACGATAAGCATGATAAGAAACATCGCCTCACGAAGAATATCAACTACAACTGAAGGCGTCATAATTAACCGGCTCCAAAGCTAGATGCCAAAGTCCCCATAACTAAGGCCCAACCATCAATAAGCACAAACAGCATAATCTTAAAGGGCAGCGAGATAATAATAGGCGACAACATCATCATACCCATCGCCATCAGGATACTGGCAATCACGAGGTCAATCACAAGAAAAGGAATAAAGACAATAAAACCGATCTGAAAAGCAGTTTTCAACTCACTTGTCATAAAGGCTGGCACAAGGATACTGAAAGGAATATCTGCGGCTGAAGCAAACTGCTCATAACCCGCGATACGAGCAAAAAGATCCACATGATCTTCCCGCGTCTGGGATAACATAAACTCTGTAATTGGCTTTTTAGCCAACTCAACAGCATCAGCCGCATTGACTGTCTCATCGAGATAAGGCTGAAGCGCATTCACGTTAATCTGGTCCCAAACCGGTGTCATAATAAAGAAGGTCAGAAATAGCGCTAAACCTATCATAATCTGATTGGAAGGCGACTGTTGTAGACCCAACGCTTGGCGCAAAATTGCAAAAACAATAATAATACGCGTAAATGATGTCAGCATAATCAAGGCGGCTGGAATAAACGTCAGCGCCGTCATGATTGCCAGAATTTGGATCGTCACAGAATAATTCTGAGAGCCGTCCTCACCTGTAACTAAAGTGACTGCCGGTATCCCTGTTTCAGCACTGGCGACACCACTAAACAGCAAAGCAAAGAGAAATACGCCAATAAACCGCAGCATTAGCCTGAATCCTTATTTGTCGCTTTATTCGCAATAAAACCCTGTAAAACAGCCTGAAACCCTTGTTGCTGAGAAGATACCGATCCTATTGACACGACAGGATCAGCAAAGACGTGCAAACAATTCACACCGGCTGTAGAAATACCTAGCACCATCTGAGTACCAGCCACGTCAACCAGCATAATCCTCTCTTTCCCACCCAGAGGCAAGACTGACAATACCTTCATTTGCCCCTTAGTCCCACTAAAACCCGATGGAGCGGCTTTACGAACCAACCAAGCCAAAATAAAGATAACCAACAACACAATCGCCAGCGAAATGGAAACACTTTCTAGATTTTGACTAATTAAACCACCTTCTACCGATTTTATTGGTGCCGAAGGCGCTATAGGAGCTGAGGTTGTTTCTGTCTTGACAAAAGATGAGCTTGAGGCTGAAGGAGAAAGAAGCTCAACCGCTTCTTGAGCCCGTAAGGACGAGCTCAAGAAGGTAGAGAAGAGTAAACTGACAATTAAAAAAAAACGCTTATTCATGCACTAGCGCAGCTTCTTAATCCGTTCAGAAGGACTGACTACATCAGTCAGACGAATACCAAACTTTTCATTCACCATTACAACTTCGCCATGAGCAATCAGTGTACCGTTTACCTTCACATCCAGAGGCTCACCTGCCAAACGATCCAGCTCAATTACAGACCCCTGATTCAACTGCAACAAGTTACGAATAGCAATCTCCGTACTACCGACCTCCATTGCAATAGTAACAGGAATATCCATAATAACGTCCAGATTAGGATTATCCTCATCCATAGGAACGCTGTCGTCTTCTAGATACTCCAAAGGTGCACTTTCGATATCATCCTCGGAAATACCCGAATCTACAGCATCTTGCTCAGATAACGCGGCAGCCCACTCATCCTCAGCATCATCTGTCGTAGCCTGCTCTTCCATCGCTGCAGCCCAATCATCCTCTGATGCATCAGCTTCGCTAGTGGCTTGTTCATCCATAGCGGCCGCCCAATCGTCAGCCATCTCTTCCTGATTTACTTCGTTATTCTCATCACTCATAGATCACCAGCCTTTAAGCTTATTAACGCTGCAACTTTATCTGTTCAACAATTTTCAGGGCCATATTCTCACCAGAACGCCCCATTTTACATTTAAATGTCGGCACATTATTGGCAAGTAGAGTGACATTCTCTGGCATTTCGATTGGGATAATATCACCTGCTTCCAGGCCCATAATTTCTCCCAGAGCAATATCAC
This sequence comes from uncultured Oleiphilus sp., assembly GCA_964342385.1. Taxonomy (GTDB): domain Bacteria; phylum Pseudomonadota; class Gammaproteobacteria; order Pseudomonadales; family Halomonadaceae; genus Oceanospirillum. The sequence goes on from CAYFGP010000005.1 coordinate 18,891, forward strand.
GCTCTGCTACTTTCACATTCAGAGGAATAGTGGCCTCCATCACGTCTTGACGCAAGGCCCGCACCCAACGTTCATCGACATCATCCACATCACTTTGCACACCAGAATCAAGTTCTTCTCTGACCGGCTCAATCATGGAATAAGGAATAGTAATGTGCATATCACCGCCACCACCATCCAGTTCAACATGAAAAGTACTGACAACAACCACTTCGCTAGGGCTAACAATATTGGCCATTGAAGGATTCACCTCAAAACCAATATATTCAAAGTTCAACGGAAGCACGGTACTCCAGGCTTCTTTCAAATCGACAAAAACCTGTTCCAGAACCTTCTGAACGATTCTAATCTCAGTCGGAGTAAATTCACGCCCTTCAATTTTGGCATGCCTGCCATCACCACCAAAAAAGTTATCAACTAGCTTAAAAACCAGTTTCGCATCCAATACAAAAAGAGCAGAGCCCCGCAAAGGCCTCATTTTCACTAAATTCAAACTGGTAGGTACAAACAGAGTATGTACGTACTCACCAAATTTCATGATCTGCACACCGCCGGCAGTCACATGGGAACTACGACGCATCAGGTTAAATAAACTGATGCGTGTATAACGAGCAAAACGCTCATTAATCATTTCCAGCGTAGGCATCCGGCCACGAACGATACGATCCTGACTGGTGATATCGTAGGACTGAACCTCACTACCATCAACCTCGTCATCTGCAGCGGGTGGAAGATCATCATCCTCCACACCATGCAGGAGAACATCAATTTCGTCCTGGGATAACAGATCTTGCATTGACATTGCTTTAAACCCTTACTGCATGACTAAGTTAGTAAAGAGAACTTCATCGATGGTTACACCATTGCCGTACTTAGCCAGAACATCCTGTATCGCCTTAGTGGCAGCCTGACGCATCTCTTCTTTACCTTCAGGAGTTTGAATACTCTCAAAGTCCTGTTTTGCAAATAAAATATTCAGATCATTGCGAATCAAGGGAGCATGACGTTCAACCTCAGCCAACGCATCCTCACTCTGCGCTTTAATAGCCACATAAACTTGCATAAAGCGCTGTTTACGACCCGCATGAAAATTCACTACAAAGGCTGGATCCAACTTGTAGTAAACAGAGTTACTCGGGGTGATTTGTGGCCCCGAAGGCGCCGCTGCCGCTGCTGCAGGCTCATCCGAAAGCCCTGGCAACTTACCCATAAAGAATAAAGCGCCGCCTACGGCAGCCGCAATCGCCAACAAGGCCACAACAGCAATAATAATAATGGTTTTTTTACTGCTTTTTTTCTCTTCGTTCAGGTCTTCCATTTCTGGCCTCGTGCTCTCAACTTAATTACGCTCTAGTATAAAAAAGTTCTGCTTTATTGGCGACTTACAGCCCACCATAATGCTTGTGCTAGGCAAAGTAGTCAACAATACCTAATGCTTGCCTGGATTGAGCAATCACTCCAGCATTTTCCGCACCATGCGGCAAACCATCCTCATCACTATCCGAGCCTGCCACTTCTGGCGTAGAACTACCGGCAAAAGAATCCTCACCACTCTCAGATAGGGATTGGTCCGATACCCCAACATCCCCCAGACTCAACCCAGCACCATCCAACATCTCACGCAAACGCACAATCTGCCCCTCAAGCGCCTCTCTTACACCGGGATTAGGGCTATGGAATTGCACATTCGCCACATCATTAACAACTTTAACCCTGACCTCTAATGCCCCTAACTCCTGAGGATTCAGCTTAATCTCTGCAATCTGCATATTTTTGGCCCGCATCATCATGATCCGCTCAGACAACGCCTCCGTACCACCCGGCTGCCCCGGCAGACCTCTCATGGCGGGCAACTGAGGCAAAGCCTGTGCTGCCTGCGTAGTACTCTGCCCCATCACACCGGAAGCAGACAAACCGATCGCATTCTGAGGAGATACTTTTCCACCTTGAAGAGGATCACCCGACATCAGTGAAGAAAATTGTCCCGCTTTATTACCCGATTCTGCATTTTTAGCGTTAAGCAACTGCTCGAAGAGCTTATCCTTACTCAAACCCTCTTTCAGATTACCCTCGCCACCCTGCTCATCCAGCAAGCGACCAACCAGGTCAGAAGCCGGTTCTTTTTTACCCGAGCCATCTATTTGCGCAAGCACTGGCCCATCAGCCCCACCAGGGCGCCCTCCCCGCCCCAACAAAGCCAATTGCTGCAGAGCTAAAGGCTGCTCAGCTAAAGCAAGGATTTCCTGCCCCAAACCAGGTGTTTGCAACCAGCCATCCAGCTCTTCCAGGAAATCATCAGGGGAGTCCATCAGGCGTTCGAACTCCTCATCAGTCGCCTTACCCGAAGAGACAACACGCTCCTTCAACTCTTGTGGATCAATACCAGCTCGCTCCAATCCCTTAACCAGCTCCTCTCTATTCTTAGGACGCTGCGGCATAGCAGAATTGGACTCAACACCCCAACCTGTAGCCTTACTCCCCCATAAATCAGGCAAGCCATTGCCGCTAACAGGATTGTTTTTGCCCGCCGTCAACCAAGTAGATAAGTCGCTATCTGGACGGCTTGTAGAAGCCTGATGCGTATCGGAATATGAAGAAGAGAATGCCTTTAGAGTAGTACCAAACTGCTTCTGATCAGTTTTAGCGCTATTGGCTTTATCATTGTTACTGTTTTTAATCCCCAGCGATAATAAATCACTGACAGATTGCGTCTGACCAATCGCCATAACAAAACCTCAGTTTTAAATTCCTGTTTTCAGGTTTTGCAAGCTATATGCCAGCTTCCCTTCAATAAACAAACTCAACTATTGCCTGAAGATTGTAAACGGCGGGTATAATTTAAGCCTGATAGCTCATCAATCAATTTTTGCTGTTGCTTATCCTCTTGCAGTCGCTCATCGTTCTGGGCTCGCTCCACCAAGCTCTCAAAGGCTTTCAACTCGCCCCGGGTCTTCAACCAATACTGCTGTACTTGATCAACCTGCTGCTCCAGTTCTCCAATATGCTCAACCTGTTGACTCGCAGCATCATTAAGGTGGGACATAAAATCATAGTATTGCCGAAGAGAAGAGCCCGATATACCGGTACGTCCAGCTTCGGTAATTTTGCCATGATACTCCAGCTCATAATCCTTAAGCTGCTGTTTCTTCTGACGCTCTGCTTCAATCTTACTCTGCAAGAAGCCCAATGCGCTGGCTGCATCTTTTTCTTTTTTCTCAGCCAACACCATTATATTTTTCAAGCGTTTGGAACGTTTCATATGCCTACCTCCAACCACTCCACGCCTCAATTAAATAGGCAAGCCTTACAATATTTAGCTTGCCTGAGGCTGATTCAAGATCATATGCAACTGCTGAAAACTAGTTACCACATCCACATTTTCTTTCAACCCTTGCTGTAGGAATTGCCTCATAACAGGCATCAGGGTAATGGCCTGATCAATTTCACTGTCCGAACCCTTACTGTATGCTCCGACACTGATAAGATCTTTACTCTGCTGATATTTAGCGTAGATCTGCTTAAAACGGTAAGCTTGCTTCAGATGATCATCAGACACAACATGAGGCATAACACGACTAATAGATGCCTCAACATCAATTGCCGGATAGTGCCCTTCTTCTGCCAAACGCCTAGACAGGACAATGTGGCCATCAAGGATTGCCCGGGTTGCATCAGCGATAGGGTCCTGCTGGTCATCACCTTCCGTCAAAACTGTATAAAAAGCAGTAATAGACCCCCCCGTTCCCTCTTTACCATTACCCGCTCTTTCTACCAGCTGAGGAATTTTTGCAAATACAGACGGCGGATAACCCTTGGTTGCCGGCGGCTCTCCTACAGCAAGAGCAATCTCTCGTTGAGCCTGAGCAAAACGAGTCAAGGAATCCATCAACATCAATACTTTTTTACCCTGATCACGAAAATACTCCGCAATACTGGTGGTCAACATCGCAGCCCTAAGACGCATTAAGGGAGAGTCATCTGCAGGGGAAGCAACGACAACAGAACGAGCCAACCCCTCCTGCCCCAGGATCTGCTCAATAAACTCTTTTACTTCTCGACCCCGTTCACCAACAAGACCTACGATAATAATGTCAGCTTCCGTAAACCGGGTCATCATCCCCAGCAACATACTCTTACCCACACCACTACCCGCAAACAACCCAAGGCGCTGCCCCTGACCAACCGCAAACAGAGAGTTAATACAACGAATCCCTACATCCAGAGTGGCATCAATAGGCTTGCGGTCAAGCGGGTTAATAATTTTTCCATGTAAACTGGCCGTTTCACGGGAAACAATAGGCCCCTGGCCATCAATGGGCTCACCAATACCATTCAGCACACGCCCCAATAATTCTGGACCAACCGGAATATTCATTGCTTTATCATTGGGTATAACACGCCCTCCTGGCTTCAACCCTTCGGCAACACCCACGGGCATCAAATACAAGCGATCCGCGGAAAACCCTACAACCTCAGCTTCAACAAAATCCCCATGAGCCGTCTCTACAGAACAATAGCTCCCCACAGGCAGATCACACCCCACCGCCTCTAATGTCAAACCAACCATACGCACCAAACGTCCCTCAGGAGCAATCCTTGGACGAATAGAATTATCAGGCTGATACTGATTTAAGCGGGAAGCTAAATTATTCACTGGCCACCTCAGGGCGATTCTCTAACTCACTGGAGCTTTTGCGAGCATAACGCTGACTCACAATCTGACTCAGCACATCATTGAGACGGGTTTCGACACTGGCATCAATCAGACTATTCAATGTTTCAACGCGACAACCACCCGGCTGTATTGCCTCATCAATATGAACCTGCCACTTATCCAAACTACTCATTGCCTGATTATTGGCCAGCTCATAATCCTGTGCACTGACAAAAACACGAATACGCTCACTATTGCGAGGCAGAGCATCCAACGATTCACGAATAACCTCCAGCACAGCTTCTGATTTTAGCTGGAGTTCCTGATGAGTCATAATGCGCACCAGCTTCTCTAGCAAGATGTACAACACCTCCTCTAGCTCTTCACTCTGTTGCTCTATAGGCTCATGTAATAGGGCCAACACATTATTCAATTGCCCCAGCGCCGCATCAATCTCTCGCTGACCTTGCTGCAGACCTTCTTGATAGCCTTGTTGAGAGCCCTCTTCATGACCTTCAGCCTTACCCTTCAGGAAACCATCTTCACGACCTTGAGCCAAACCATCAAGCATACCTTGCTCTTTACCAGCAGCATAAGCTTCGTCATAAGCCTGCTGCTTGATCGCATCAATCTCTTCCTGAGTAGGTAACTCGAGCTCTTCAATTTCCTCTTCTACATCTGCATCTTCAGGACCGACAATCTGATCAGATATTTTCTCCCGACCTAAACTACGAAGGGAGATGCCAGTTAAATCTGGCATCTCCCATTTTTCGAACGCATCTAAATCTTCACTGCTCCATACACGGCGCTTATCCAAGGACATACATCTCTCTCGTCATTTAGATCATCTGATCGGCACCACCGCCCAGAGTAATTTCTCCATCCTCAGCCAGACGACGAGCAATGGCCAGAATTTCTTTCTGGGCTGTCTCTACCTCACTCACTCGTACAGGGCCTTTGGCCTCAAGATCATCACGCAATAACTCACTAGCACGCTTCGACATATTCTTGAAGATTTTCTCTTGCACCCTGTTATCAGCACCTTTTAATGCCAATACCAAGCTATCAGGGTTAACTTCGCGCAGCAGCACTTGAATATCCCTGTCATCGACATCAACAAGGTTATCAAATACGAACATCAGATCTTCAATTTCTTCACCCAGCTGCTCATCAACCTCCTTGATCGCCTCCATCAGCTCGCCTTCCAGCGCACTTTCAAGGTTATTCATAATATTGGCTGCAACCTTAACACCACCCATACTGGTGGTCTGGGTACCTGAACTGCCAGAGAACTGTTTCTCAAGAATATCATTCAGCTCCTGCAGCGCCTGTGGCTGAACAGACTCTAGCGCAGCCACACGCAAGATCACATCAAGACGAACCTTAGAATCAAAGAAGGCAACCACTTCTGCCGACTGATCTGCATCCAGATAAGACAAGACAATCGCCTGAATCTGCGGGTGTTCGTAGCGAATAATATCGGCAATCGCTCGAGGTTCCATCCACTTCAAAGTATCAAGACCTGTGGTGTTACCACCCAGAAGAATGCGATCAATCAAACCGTTCGCTTTATCCTCACCCAATGCTTCCGTCAGCATGCGGCGAATATAACTATCAGCACCAACACCAAGCCCTGTCACATTGCCTGAAATTTCAAGAAATTCAGACAGGACATCTTCAACCTGATCTTTGGAAACGTGCTGCAGCTGAGACATAGCCATACCGACACGCTGTACTTCTTTTGGCCCCATATGCCTCAAAATCTGCGCCGCATCAGTCTCGCCCAGAGTCATCAACAATATCGCTGCCCTGTCAACTGAGCCTAGGTTTTCCTGGAAATCGTCATCACTCATCAGCTATCACCCACTGTCTCACCACCTGAGCCACCCGACCAGGATCTTCAGCAATCATTGCTCGAATTGCATTTAATTGACGCTCAAATGCCTCATTTGGTCCAGCTAATAAAGGGTCATCAGAAGCTGAAAGCGTCACCTGATCCTCACCTAGATCATCCAGAGGTGCCAACATTTCATCTTCAGCATCCGCGCCATCCGCTGTATCTTTTGCAGTAGCCAGGCTCTTGAGAATAGGGCGAAGCACACCAAAAATCAGAATCAGGACAAACAAACCAGCCAACACTTGCTTGGCAATCTCCCAGAACCAAGGTTCCTGCCAGAAAGGTGGTTTTTCGAAAGCTTCATCACCAGCACCTGCGAACGGTGAATTCACCACATTGACACTGTCGCCTCGAATCGCATTGAAACCTACAGCATCACGTACCAGCACTTCCAGACGACGTAACTCGTTTTCATCCCAGGCTCTGCGCACAACATCACCTGACTCAGGCTCTCTAATAATAATGTCGTCAACCACAACAGCCACTGTCAGACGCTGAACACGTCCCAAGTGATTACGGGAATAACTGATAGTCCTATCCAATTCAAAATTACGGGTCGCCTGCTTACGACTATTCAACGCCTGCCCGGCACCACCACCTTCGCCATCTACGTCTTCAGGCACAGCCACTTGACCTGGCGGCTGATTTGATAGCGCTCCAGGAATACCTGCATTGTTAAAATCACCGACACGCTGCTCATTCATCACCTGCTCACTGCGCAAAGCAGGCAGATCTGGATTATATAATTCTTCCGTTTGCTCTGTCTGGGTAAAGTCAATTTCAGCAGATACTGCAGCCTGATAACGGCCAGGCCCCAACACCGGTTCAAGAATGCTACGAACCCTTTCGGTTAAAACTCGCTCAAGTTTACGGGAATATTCGAACTGACGCTGAATCTGTTTATCGGACTCTTTATCCTCCCCCTGAGAAAGCAAACGACCTCGCTGATCAACGATCGTCACATTTTTTGGATCAAGCTCGGGAATACTCGTAGCGACCAAATTCACAATAGCATTAGCCTGACTGGAATCCAGTACTGCACCACTTTGTAAATTAAGGAAAACAGAAGCAGAAGGCTTGCGATAGTCACGTACAAATACGGACTGCTTAGGAATAGCAAGATGCACCCGTGCGCCGCGCACAGGCTGTAGACTGGAAATCGTGCGTGCCAATTCACCCTCGACACTACGACGATAGCGGGCAGACTCCATAAATTGACTAGTACCCAAGCCTTGTTCTTGGTCCAGCAACTCATAGCCCACAGTATCGGCTCGAGCGACATCAGAAGCCGCAATTTTCATTCGAGCTTCATAAATCTTTTCGGCCAGAACCAATAAGGCCCCTGACTTAGGGTCCACTTTGTAGCCAATTCCATTGCGCTCCAGAATCTCGACAACAGCAGGGGAGTCATACTCACCAATACTACTCAACAGAGGTCGATAGTCTTTATCCTGAGACCAAAGAACAACAGCAAAGCCGATAGCAATACTCGCCGCAAAACCCGCCAGCAAACCCAACTGACGAATCATATCGAGATTATTAAATCCCTCCAGAACACTGCCAAAACCACTTTGTTTTTTATCAGTGGATGCGGTCTCATTTTTATCAGCAGATTTTTTTTGCTGTCCATCTTCTGGCTGCTCTGTAGATTCTTGCGCCGCTTCCGCTGAAGGATTATCCATTCACTCGAGTCCTAAAAACAGAATGATTTAACCGATATACTTATTACACCGGCATTCTCATGATTTCCTGGTAAGCAGAAACCAGTTTGTTTCTAACCTGTGTCATCGCTTCAAAAGCTACGGTTGATTTCTGAGAAGCAATCATAACCTGAGTAATGTCTACTTCCGGATCACCCATTTCATAAGATTCACGTAAAGCATTTGCTGTTTTTTGCGTCTCATTGACCTTATCAATGGCGTTTTTCAGCATTTCTGCAAAGTCCGGGACTTCACCTGCTTCGCTCACCTTATCAACGCCCTGTACGGCATCAACCCTAGCATTTGGCGTAGCACGGCTGGTCTGGTTCAGTTCAGACTGCATAGACCGAATCTGATCCAGCACACTTGATATGTCCGCTCGATCAACCATGACTTACTCCTAACTCTCTATTTTGCTGGCTCTTCGACCCTATGTAGAGACAACAAGCTTCTAGAATGCACTGCATTTATTTATTTTATATCCGTTCACAGGCAAAAGACCAGCCCGTATCTCAAATCAAATGGCTTCAATGGCTTTTTCGACATCAATACCCATATCTCTCATTTTTGCCAATTTATATCTTAGCGTCCTAGGGCTAATACCTAAACGATCAGCGGCTTTATTCTTACGCCCCTTCTCTTCACGCAAAACAGCAATGATCATTTCAAATTCTTTCTGCTGCAAATCATCGCCTAAAGAACCAGACTCCAAAGGAGTCTTAACAGCAGCAGATACCGGCTCTGCTATATGGGGTGTCACAGATTGCCCCCCTCCACCTTCATCCTGGAGGATTTTTGCCGCCATAGCTCCAGTTTCTATGCAAAGATCTTCCGCTTCAATCGTTGTTGAAGGCTGTAGTACCAAAGCCCGCTGCACTACATTTTCCAGTTCTCGTACATTGCCAGGCCAATGATAACTGCTAAGTTCATTTTTAGCCGACGGAGACAAAACAACCGCCGCACGCCCCATTTTTTGAGCATGCTTAGCGAATAATCGTTCAGCTAGAGGCACTACATCTGCTGCTCTTTCACGCAGTGGTGCCAGATTAATAGGAAAAACATTAAGACGGTAAAACAAATCTTCTCGAAACTTACCATCCGAAATATATTTTTGCATATTACGGTTGGTTGTTGCCAAAACACGTACGTCTAACTTAATCGTTTTTCGACCACCCACGCGCTCGACTTCTTGTTCCTGCAGAACCCTTAACAACTTAGCCTGCAAGTCTAATGCCATCTCTGAAATCTCATCCAATAACAGAGTACCGCCATTAGCCTGTTCAAATTTACCAGGCGCACTATTCACTGCACCAGTAAACGCCCCTTTCTCGTGACCAAAGAGCGTGGCTTCCAACATAGTTTCCGGAATTGCAGCACAATTAATCGCCACAAAAGGCTTATCAGCACGAGGGGAGTGGCGGTGAATATAGCTAGCAATCACTTCTTTACCAGAGCCACTCTCACCCGCAATTAGCACCGTTGAATCTGTAGCAGCAACGCGTTTAGCCAGATTAAACGCAAAAGCACTCTTCTCACTCGCCATCACAGGCTCATCAGACTTGGAATCCGCCCGTCCTCTCGCATACTTCTCAACCAATTCAACGAGAGTTAACGGCTCAAAAGGCTTAACCAAGTAATCAACAGCACCCTGCCGCATCGCATCAACAGCATTAGATATACTGCCATAGGCCGTGATCAATAGAACTGGCAGCCCAGGGTACTTGGCTACAACATGACGCAGCAACTCATGTCCATCAATTCCCGGCATATTGACATCAGATACCACCAGGTCATACGTAGACTCAGATAGTTTGGCTATAGCAGACTCACCACAATCAGCTTCCGCTACCAGATAATCCGCTAATTCTAGGGTATCCACCAGCGCCTCACGCAGATCTGGATCATCTTCTACAACAAGTATTTTTGCCTGCATATCAAACCTATACCGTAACGAGAGGTAGATGAACCGTAAAACAACTACCTTTTCCTATTTCTGACTGAACACTTAACGATCCTTTATGGGCACTCATGACAGACTGAACAATCGCTAAACCCAAGCCTGTCCCCCGGGATTTAGTTGTAAAAAAAGGCTCCAGAATCTTTTCCAACTGATCAACTGGAATTCCGGGACCATTGTCTATCACTCGGATATTAAGGCTCGTGCCTACAATTTCAGACTGAAGCTCAATTTTATCCGATCCAGCCTGAATAGCATTATTCACTAAATTCTGTAACGCACCACACAGTGACTCCTGATGCCCTAACAAAGTACCCGCCAGCCCATCAAGCATCCATTCACATTTCACATCAGTCTGAATAAAGACCTCTTCCAGAGATGTCTTTAAATAATCGAAGAAATCTGACACCAGAAACTGCTCAGCCACTGCACTACCACCACGGGCAAACTGCAACATATCGCCAATTTGCTGTTCTAAATTCCGCAATCGCCCCTGAAGCTTACCAGCAAATTTAACGCGATTTGTTTCCGCTAAACTTTCCGTCTGTAGATGCCCCGCATACAACATAGCCGCAGACAAAGGCGTACGAATCTGATGCGCCAGAGAAGCAACCATTTGCCCCATTTCAGTCAAACGCTCTGTTCGGCTCAACTGCTCCTGCAAACGACGCGTCTCCGTCATATCATTGATCACAACCATCTGTCCCGGCTCTTTATCCAAGGAACGAGTTGCGATTGAGACTAAACGCCCATCTTTAAGGGAAACTTCATAACCATCATTTTGCTTGGGAGAAAAGCTTTGTTCAATCACCTCAATCCAGCGACAGCCTTCTATATTTTCACCCAACAAGGTCTTTGCCGTAGGGTTTGCACTGCTGACTACACCCGCCCCATCCATAACAACAACACCCACAGGCAGCAGGTTGAGCAAGTTTTCCAGTTTCTCAGCGATCAGCTGCTTCTGCTCAAGCTCCTGCAAACGCTGACGCTTGGCTTCTTCAAGATCTTCAGTCAAACGGACAATTTTGTCCTGCAACTCATTATAAGAAGAGGTCAACTGTTCCGAGAGAGCCGTAAACTCCTGAAATGCAACCTGTAGATCCTGGGCTGTAGCACTCATCAATCACTAAACCTTCTTATAAGCATTAATGCCTTTTTGTCCGTTCAGAAATCCAGAAATTTCTTTACCCATCTCTTTCTTCTGCTGAGCAGCACTTGCAGCCATTGAAGACAGAGCGCCTAACAATCGCTCACCATCAACAGCAATTTGGGCTGCAACGGACGGCGAGAGATCAGTATTTTCAGAGAAAAAGCGTTTCACTTCCACATCCAACTGCCTAGCTAATTGCTGAGCATCAGTCCACTTCTCTTCCTGCTCTGAATACACCAGCAGCTCTAATTGCTCCAAAACCGCCATCAACTCCAACCAGGAAGCAGGCATATTTTCACTTTCCATCACGATATCACCCTAACACACCTAGTTTTAGCTATAACTCACTCCAAATCAGCGCACAGGTATACCACACTCAGCCATAGCATTGCGACAATCTTGCGGTGTTGCATCTGTAAAATGAAAAATACTCGATACCCCAACAGCAGAAACCGGAGTCGAGGCAATCTCAGCACAATCCTCAGGAGAACTTACCCCGCCAGCATAAATAACAGGAATACGCACCCGACCAGAGACGTAATCCGCCAGCGCAGTATTCCCTCCTTTCATTTCGCCATCACGAGTAACATTATTGATCAAGATTTCCCCTGCTCCTAGGCTTTCGACCTGCGTCAACCATTCATCCAGAGACACATCAACGGGCCGACCACTGGCCGAATAAATCTCAAAGCCTTTACCCTGCTCAACAACATCAATAGAAACAACGATACATTGCGCACCAAACACTCCAGAAGCCTCGGCAATAAACTGAGGGTTGTCCAGGGCATAAGTATTAATTGCAACCTTATCTGCGCCTTTTTTCAGCAATGCTTCAATATCGTCCAGAGAACGGATACCGCCACCCACCGTCAGTGGCATAAAGCACTCTTTTGCCAAATCCTGAATGGTAAACTTATCGATAGCACGCCCCTGTTTTGATGCATCAATGTCAAGCAACACCAATTCATCAACATTGCGGGTATTGTAAGTACGCACCACCGTTACCGGGCTTCCCAGATTTCTACGTTGAGCAAACTGGATGGTTTTCAAGACAGAAAAACCATCCAACAAGACCACTGGAATAACCCTTTTTCTCAACATAACTCAATAAAATTCCTTAAAAAGGTCAGTCCTGGCTGCTGGCTTTTTTCTGGATGAAACTGAGCACCGTATACACGCCCTTTATTCACAAAGGCCAGCACGTCATCCCCATAAGAAGTATAGGCAGTATCCGCATCTTCATTCAGCCGCATGGCGTAACTGTGAACAAAGTAGAAACAGCTTTGCGGAGGAATCGAGGAAAATACAGGGGAATCAGACAAGCGAACATCATTCCACCCCATATGGGGAATCAATAACTGCCCGCCCATGTCATCGATTTTATCAACGACTCCATCAATTAATCCCAACCCCTGAGTCTCCCCACCTTCATAGCCGGTCTTAGCCAATAGCTGCATCCCTACACAAATCCCCAACAGAGGGACCCCTCTTTTCTGCACAGCCTCTAATAGAGCAGGACGGAATCCTGTTTCATCCAGGCGTTTTACACCTTCGGAAAAGCTCCCAACACCTGGCAAAATAATTTTTTTAGCAGAGGACAAAGACTCGGCTTGAGCAACAATTTCATGCTCAACCTCTAAATAGCGTAATGCCTTAGAGACACTACCGATATTTCCAATACCGAGATCAACAATAGTGACCATATGATTAGCCTGGGAAGAAACGTCGAATCAAATTACCATCAGCATCTTTTTTCAGTTCACCGGTATCATCATCACGCTCAAACAACATGCGATTAGTAAAGCGATCCAGATTATCCAGAAACTCCTGCTCTGTGATATCAAGATACTCAAGAAAATCAGGGACATATTTCCAGGGAATTTTACCCTCTGAAGTCTGTTTCAAAGCATCTACCGCTTCTTCACGACTCATACGTCCCGCGCGCACCTCAATACACAATTGATCTGTCGCACGACCATAGCCGTATTTAATAAACTTCATATAGTCATGAAGCCCACCAATCCACTTACAATCCAGATTCTCGATATCATTATAAGCCCCTTCCACAGGCCCATCAGGATTGCGACTCCAACCCAGTGAACAGCAGATATCCGTATTGCGACGAGTATCCCACTTCTCATAGAAGCCCAGGAACAACCCTGTTACACCAACCCGCTTTAATTCTTCATCACTGGGATAAAGCAGTGTCTTAATCGAATTCAGATCAACACCATCATGAACCACATCAGATAGGCGATGACCGCTCATCTGAAACTGCTCAAGCCAGTTTCTATCCAGAAAGTTATTCTCTTTATGGGAGGCAGGTCCACCATACTCAAACTGAGAGTTTTCACCCCAGATCAATAGCGGAATATTGTAGTTTACTGCAACACGTATCGGTGCTGTAAAAATACCAATATGCTCTGGCCAACAACAGTCTCCCAACTTAAAGAAGCCGATGCGTACCAACTCCCGATAGCTTTTCCTATTACCAGACACCTGAATCAGATCAAAACCTTGATCCCGCAAGAAGTTCAGGTTTTTCAAACCCACTTCAGTCAACTCACACGGCGTATGCGTCACACACAGCGGTGTCATGCCGTACTTATCACGCATAGTAAGTGCTTGGTAGCAACTATCCTTGCCACCGCTTACTGGAATAATACAGTCGTAGTGACTACCATCGCCACGATAACGATCCAGAATTTCACGAAACTCGTCTTCACGCTTTTGCCAGTCAATCTCTTTATGCTTATCTTCGGCAGAGTGACAAGCATCACAAATCCCATCCGTGAACACCTGTTCAGGACGCGTGCTTGGCATAATACATTTCTTGCAATACTGCATAGCGGCACCAATATCAGTTCGATCTACCTACAACTTCATTCTGACCGATACAATCCATCAGAAGTAGTTGTAGTTTTCCTCGTTGTCATAAACCAAGGCTCTTGATCTAAAATCCTGTTTAAGCGTATTGAAGAACTCTACAAACTCATCCATTGCTTCATTAAACGCTTTGACCTTAAGCTCTTCCTTAAATGGTAAATACAGTATCGAGTTAACCGCACTTAAACCATACAGCAAGGTGCCATCGAACAAAGTAAACAGCCAGGAATTTTCATCATCTAACGGCATATCTTTATGGAAGGCATACGCCATCATGGTGACGATATTCTCAGCCTCTTCGATACTGGATACGGGCTCAATACGCTCTACAAGCCAATCACACATACCATCTACTACATCAAAAGCATCATTTAAAGCTGAAGAAAAAACTTCAACATCATCGTCTGATGACTCATATGCAAAAAACCCCTGAAAGACTTTGTCCAACAGCTCAGCTTTTTCTTTACCTGAAGGAGCATCAATATGTAGATCACCCGATAAAAGAGGGTCAGCGCCATCTATTCTAGCGCCATTACTACAGTTATATATATTCAAAGCAGGCAAATTTGAGCGCCAACCTTTTACTGTATTTTCAAGCTCACTCTTGAACATCGGCAAGAAACCAGAAGAAAAAACCACCCCCTCACCAAAATTAGCTTCAAACTCAACTTCCCCATGAGCTTTTGGTGTGTAGAATTCCTTACTCTCATCATTCATATTTTCGTACAAACTGGACTTAGAGTGATGGTATTCTCTATTTAAATACCCCATATCCGTACCAAAAAAGAATATATTCCTAAAACCTAAAACAACAGCCGTTGTAACACCAACATGCACACAGCTTGGAGCTGCACGACCAACTAGAGCAATACGTTTATCACCTGCAACTTTATAAGCGAGCAACGACCCTGCCTCAGTATCCTTCGGCATCTGCCCCTTTTTCTTAAACATTTCGTAAGAACCAGGGTGGACTTGAGACATACCAATAAATAGCACATCATCCAGATACTCCTGAAACTCTTGCGATCTAGAGGTATTTTTTAAAAATGTTGTCACATCCGCCGTACGTTCAAGCTCAACATGGATATCAGGTTTAATACCATTATTAAACAAAGTACTCAAAGAGGTACCACAGCTGATGATGAAAGCCTTATGCTGATTAGCACGTATCACTTCAATATCATCATCAATCGATGGCCCATTACCAATAACAAAGACAGACCAAGCAGCCTGACCCTGCTCCTTCTCTTCGGCATTCCCCAAGCTGATGCAAGGTACTTTATTCTTAAAGTTACCCACTGTATGAGCTAGGCTTAGCCTTGCATCGTCATAGAAGCCATAGCCTGCAAAAATTTTAAAATCTATTTTGTTTTTGACGGACTCAAATAGCTTGGTATATTCGTCAAGAAAAAAGGCTGAATAAAGGTAGGAACCGGCAATATTATGACGACCACCAGCGAAAACCGCGTTACTAAAATCGTCCACCACATCATCTAGCTGATCAGAAATCCCGATATAAATACTCAGGTTTTCACGATCCATTTTTTCCAGCACCTTAGCCCAATCCATCAGCTGCAAACTGGCATAAAAGATATCTTTATCCGGCTCCAGAATATACAAACGCCGGATAGTAACCTCTTCATACATAGCCTCTAGGTCAAAACCTAAACCTACCGAGAACCAAATCATGCTATTAATACGAGTAGGAAATGTACTGGTCTGTATCGTCTCTAATCGATCAGGATCAGACCAATCGATTTGTCTTAGCCCTTCCAACGTAGATTTAGCAGAGGCTTCAAGCAGCTTACGCTGAACCTGGCCCAATTGGAACATAAAACCGTTATGTACTGGGTTCGTTTTCCCAGTCACACCATCACTGATACACAAATAAGGCCTATGAATACTATTCTTTTTGTAAGCTTCATAGTTATCCAAAATTTCCTGCGCTGGATTATCGCCATATAGCAACTGGTTTTTTTCCCGGTCAACTAAGTTAACCCCACCATCATTACCATATATAACGAAAAAACGCTCTTCCTGATATTCATTAAAAACATCGTAAATTTCTGGAATATATTGCTTAAAAGCAGCAAGATTATCAGCCAAACGTTTTTCTATAAACGCAGCAATTAGATCTGCCTTACTAAGGCTTGCTTCTTCTATATTTGTCATTAACCCACCAATCTCTATTATTCTGCTGCGTGACTATTTTGCTGCCTAATCATCTCTGATCGAGCAACCTCTTCTTGAGGTATCTGATCCCAGCCAGCTTTAATTTCAGAGATGATTTTCTCAACGGCATCAATTTTATCCGCGTTCATCTCAACAGATGCAGCTAATAGGGACTCAAGGCAAAAATCATACAGATTGATTAAGTTACTGCCTAAATCTTCACTATGCGAGGTGTCAACGGTCGCTGCCAAAGAGGCAATAATTGCCTCTGCCTTTGAGATATATTCAGCCTTTTTCTCAAAGTCCTTATTATTTACAGCAACCTTAGCCAACTTTAGGAAACGGATACATCCCTCAAAAAGCATCTGAGTAATACGATATGGGGAGGCTGAGTTAATTTCAGCCTCCAAGTTAAAGTTCTGATACTGTTTTAATGCCCGTCTCATACTAAGTACTACCTAAAATTTAATTTGAAGAGCTACCAATATTTGAAAGTGCAGAAAGCTGCGCCCCAAGAGAAGCACCTGTCGCATTAAGCTGAGCAATTGTTGAGTCAAGTGCTGTAAATTGCTGCTGCAACGTTTTTTGATAATTTTCGATATATCGGGCATGAGCCTCGTACTGAGCTTCAAGATCAGAAATAATATCGTTATAGGAGTCTTCTTTACCCTGAATAATACCGGTAAACCCCAAATAACCATCCAACTGATCACTGGTTACGGTGCCTAAGCCATTAGTACCGGTAAACAGCTCATCCAAGTCATCAAAGTTATTGGCCAATGCGCTGTCCAAGCGGCTAGAATCAACTGCAACCGTACCATCACTCTGAATATCAAGACCCACTGCGTACAGAGTATCCATACCACTGGCAGCCCCTGAAACCTGCTGAGTTAACAACCCACCCAACACCGATTCCAAGTTACGTACAATTGGATCACTAGAAAGTTGCCCTGGCGTAAAGTTACCGTCATCATCGAACGTCCCTTTCAACTCATTCATACCCGAACGAAGCTTATTATAGGCGTCAGCAAACCCCTCTATTTTTGTCTTTACTGAAGCCGTATCCAACCCCACATCGATAGTTGCCGCCACACCAGGATCAGCTTTTGTAGCCGTAATTGTTAAGCCGGATACTTCTGTATCAAATACATTGTCGTCACCGTAGACATCAATTCCATCGACTTTGATATGGGCTTGCTGAGCATTTTGAGTGTAAGTAGCAATATTGAAGTCAGCATCGCCACCAGTAGAACTAACCTGCAGTTCTTTATTAGCAGCACTACCAGTTACAGACGATTCATAAACCAAACGTCCATCAACCACATTCACAGCCACGCCGAAGTTATCATCAGCACTATTGACTGCGTCTCGAATCTCTTCCAAGCTCATATCAGCTGTTATACTGATAGAAAAAGCAGTTTTTGAACCATCTGGCACACTAAAATTGAGAGTATCAGTTTTCCCCAAATCAGCCGTATGATCCGAATTAATCTGAGTAGTGTAACCTTTAGTACCTAGCGCTAAAGCCTCAACAGATACATCATAGCTACCAGTAACAGCATCAGTATCCGCAGTTGCGGTTAACACATCGCCACCAGAAGGCTGGGTCACTTCCGCAGTACGCTGATTATACAAACTGGAAGACTTTAGATCATCAGCCGCGTCCTTAAAATCGCCCAACAAGCTGCTCAGAGTTCCCAGCCCCGAAATTGAGCCCCGAACCTCAGCTTCCTTCTGACCTAACTGCTGTACTTTGGGCTCTGTAGCCACTCGCACCAAGCCATCAAGCATAGTGGACAAATCAAGACCAGAACCAATACCTAGAAAGTTCATAACCACCTCCAATGGCACATGCAGCTTGGATTAAGAAGCTTCATCTACCAGACAATTCAAACCGTATCATTGAGTAAATTAAATAAATGCTCAGGATCTTCAGAGAAGAACTGCTGCATCACATCATCCAGATGCTTTGCCAGCTCAAGGGCATGTTCTGATGGAATCTGACGAATCATTTCTTCCGTCTCGCGATCCACCACTTTCACGACCATTTCACCAGCATCCTCATCCATTTCAAGCATCAGATTCACATGCTGTATTTTTGCATACTGATTAACCTTTTCTACAGCCTCTACCAGCTGTTCTTTCTTGACAGGCAGAGCATCAGACGCATTGTTGTCTACTTGCGCCACTACATCCGTCAATTTAGCACCCTCCAGCTCAACACTGGCGACTTGCTGCACCCGGGCCTGATCAGACTGCCTGGAGCTGACATTGTCATGCCCCCGCGTGTTTGCATACAGACCATCAATCGAATCAATCTTCATCACCCACCCCCATCAGGCCGGTTATAACCGACAAAGTAACAAAACCTTGATACTTTATTTTTCGGCAGGTGAGCAAAAATGTTTAGGTCAATATACCACAAGGTCAAACAAAAAAGCCGTAATAAGCCGCTATCACAGCGTAAAATCAGTCAAAGTTTGAGCCAGTTAACACTTGATACATCAGCTCTGCACGCCGCCAATCATCAGGAGTATCAATATCCTGCACCCGATAATGTGGCAACTCCACCGGCAGAGACGCTGGAGAGAAGATTTGTCGCTCTTCCAACCAAGCCGTCGCACTACCCCAGTAAAACTGCCCCGCATCATGCCATGCCTCCTCTAAATCCTGAGAACGCACATCCGCAAGCTCCGGTGCAAACATATCAATCCGCCCCGCTTCAGTCACCCTCAAAGCCCTTTGAATTGGGTAACCATAGCGTGTCACACTAAAGGCATAATCAATTCCATTCTGCTCAACCAACTGCATACCCTCGCGTATTTTTTCTGGCTGAACAAAAGGCGCTGTCGCATACAAGCAACAAACATGCCTAAAAACAATGCCTTTCTGCTCAAAAAAATCGACAGCATGGGCAATGACCGGCACTGTACCAGCAAAATCATCCGACAAAGCTTTCGGCCTGATAAAAGGCACCTCAGCCCCTAACATCTTCGCCAATTCTGCAATCTCATCATCATCGGTCGATACAATAATAAGATCAAAACAACCACTCTGGCGGGCAGCCTCAATCGAATAAGCCAACATAGGCTTGCCACAGAAAGGCTTGATATTTTTCCGGGGAATGCGCTTACTCCCCCCCCGCGCAGGAATAACGCACAACTTCATGACAGCACCTCCTTTAACACTTCAACAACACGATCCTGCTGCTGCAGAGTCATACTGTAATACAAAGGAACACTGATCGCCTCAGCATAATACTGCTCAGCCAATGGAAAGTCCGAACGCTCAAAACCCATCCGGGCAAAATATGGCTGCCGATAAATAGGAATATAGTGTAGATTGACCCCAATCCCCTGCTGACGCAAAGCCTCAAATACCTCACGATGGCTTAAACTAATACTATCCAGCTGCAAACGGATCACATAGAGATGAAAACCGGAATAGCCCTCTTCAGCCTGGTACGGCAACACCAGCGGCAAATCAGATAACAACTCATCATAACGAGCGGCAAGCTCATGCCGCCTTGCGACAAACTGATCAACCCGCGTTAACTGACTCAAACCCAACGCGGCCTGCAACTCCGTCATTCGATAGTTAAAACCCAGATCAACCTGCTCATAATACCAGGGCCCATCAACGGGATTGACCATCAAAGCCTCATCACGGGTGACACCATGACTGCGCAGCAACGCCATTTTTTCCGCCAACACCTCATTATTGGTAAGCGCCATACCACCTTCTGCGGTCGTCACAATTTTCACCGGATGGAAGCTAAATACCGTGATATCACTATACTGACACGCCCCTATAGCCTGCTCCTGATACCGCCCTCCAATCGCATGAGAAGCATCTTCTATCACCGCAAAACCATAGCGCTCACTCAGCTGACGAATCGCCTGCATATCACAGGGCTGCCCACAGAGATGCACCGCCACAACAACCTTTGGCAAATAGCCTTCTTTTTCAGCAATGTCCAGCTTAGCCGCTAGCGCCTTAGGACACAGATTGTATGTCACTGCATCAATATCAACGAAGTCCACTTGCGCACCACAATACAAAGCACAATTGGCCGACGCCACGAAGGTTACAGGCGTAGTCCACAGCCGATCCCCCGGCCCCACCCCCAAAGCCAGACAAGCAATATGCAAAGCTGAAGTCGCACTATTTACTGCCAAAGCATGTTTAGCCCCCGTGTAATCGGAAACCATCTGCTCAAATGCCGGCACCTTAGGCCCCTGAGTCAAAAAGTCTGATTGCAGGACCTCAATTACCGCATCAATATCCTGCTGAGATATACTCTGTTTGCCGTAAGGAATCATTGCGGGCCCATATCCAGGTCCGATACCATGACCAGAAATTCCTCATGACTTAACCAATCTGTATTATTACCCGAGTGGTATTCATTCCCCTGAGCAACAGCCACACCCACTTCATTCAGCAGATTCTTGCTAAAATCAGCATTGAAAGAAAACTGAATAGTAGGGCAGATCACATAGTGATCATCAAACTCTAGCGTCAAATGACTGTCGTCAGACGGACACATGATTTCGTGCAACTTCTCACCCGGGCGAATACCAATCACCTTCTGCCCCAACTCAGGTGCCAATGCGGATGCCAACTCGGTCATCTTCATAGAAGGGATTTTTGGTACAAAAATCTCACCACCTTGCATACGCGCAAAGTTTTTCAACACAAACTCAACCCCCTGACGCAAAGTAATCATAAAACGCGTCATATCAGGATGAGTAATAGGCAGCTCCTCCACTCCTTCTGCAATCAGCTTTTTGAAGAAAGGCACAACCGAACCACGAGAACCCACCACATTGCCATAACGAACAACAGCAAAACGCGTTCGACGACTACCCACCATATTATTACCCGCAACAAATAACTTATCTGATGCCAGTTTTGTCGCGCCATACAGGTTAATCGGATTAGCGGCCTTATCGGTTGACAGCGCAATCACCTTTTCAACCTCATGATGGATTGCAGCTTTGATCACATTTTCGGCACCATCGATATTCGTCTTAATACATTCCATAGGATTGTATTCTGCCGCAGGTACCTGCTTCATGGCCGCCGCATGAATCACATAATCCACACCATCCATCGCTTCCATTAAGCGCTGCTGATCACGCACATCACCAATAAAATAACGCATACACTCTGCGTTATAGGTTTGCTGCATCTCAAACTGCTTCAGCTCATCCCGGGAAAAAATGATAATTTTTTTTGGATTGTATTGTTCCAGCAAAATCTTCGTGTACATCTTGCCAAAAGAACCGGTTCCACCGGTAATAAGAATAGTCTTTTGATCAAACATCGCTCTTTCACCCTCAAGCAGCACTTCAGTTAAATCTATCTAACAAATAAAAAGCAAAAAGTACGCCATTAGAAAAATAACGGCAAGCCACTCTACCATTGACGTCAGTAACACATATTGGAAAAATCCCACTAAACACACAAACCCAGGAAGCACAATGTCACCAGAAGCCTTTATCAACCACCTATTAAACGGCGCCTCTCTTTCCAGCGTCATGATCCCAGATCCGGCAATTCCAACCAACGACCCGGCTCACGATGAAACGTATAAGCTGCACTTCATCTATTTAGAAGAGAATAAATTTTTTGCCCAAACCAATACAATGCATCGAGCCATTAGAATGGGATCGATAAAAGCCGCCCCTCACTCCTTCTGCTATAGCTATGGCTATGAAAATACCATGCTCATCAGCGCCCCCGAGCAGAAACAGACAATCATAGGCGACATGAATGCGCGTTATTCTAAGTTTGAATGGGTGATTCGAAACGACTATGACCTGATCTGGCACTCAGACAACAAAAGCGAAGTCAGCGCACTAAGAGAAGCGATATTAGCAGGAAAAGAAACAAAACTTGCAATCAAAGACGACGAAGGTATCTGGAACATCCTACCCGTAGACCTGGTCAATATTGAGCAAGCTAGCGGCGAGTTTATTATCCGCACCGAAACAGGATATCCAGCAATAATTGTACCCAACAAACCACAACTCAACGCAACGATTGCTTCAGCGCACGAACATCTTGAAGGCGGCGTCGACATGCTTCACACCAAATACCCGACAATTCCAATCTATTACGCCTGCTACTCAGATGGCAGCTACTACAACTACTTTGACGAAACCAAGACATTACGCAGGAAGTACCAGGAGCTGCGCGTATTTGCAAAAAGCGATTCCGGCTCCACACCGATACATATCGATTATATTTCACGCTAAAACGAAAAAAGCCAGGCAAGAGCCTGGCTTTTTTTCTGCGGCAGAGATTATTAACGCAGCAGAGATAGAGCAGCATTTGGCAACTGATTAGCCTGAGACAGGATAGTAGTTGCAGCCTGCTGAATAATCTGGTTACGAGTCAGCTCTGCAGTTTCAGATGCAAAGTCAGTATCCATGATACGAGCACGAGAGTCAGATACATTCACAACTGCAGCAGAGTTAGAACGGATAGTAGAGCTCAGACCGTTCTGTTCAGCACCCAGTTTAGCACGCTGATTATCAATTTGAGTCACCAGACCAGTCATAGTGTCCAGCAGACCATCAGTAATAGCACCGTATGCCAGGTTCAGCTGACTGTCTTCCCAAACACCAGACAGAGTACCGTAATTAGCAGCCGCAATACCCATAGCACTCATTGCATCTGCAAAGTCAGAAGACGCAGTACCAGTTGAGTTAGGGATAGTACCAGTCAAAGCAGTGGCCAGGTTAGATACATTGATAGTAATCGATGCAGCCAAAGTACCACCCATATCACTCATCAAACCAGATGCAGTACTACGGTTACTGATCAAAGCATCCAGCGCGTCAGATACGTTAGATACATCGTTATTCACCATATAAGCACCAACGATTTGACCAAAAGCACCCGCACTACCCGCACCAACACCAGCACTTAAGGTACCACCACCAGAGATCTGCAGACTACCGATAGCCAATTCATCAGCAAACTTACCAAACAGAGATTCCAGCTTAGCATTACCTGTAGTAATGGTATCTTGCTCACCAGATTGAGCACCAGATTGAATCTGGAAACCGGCAGTTGGAGAATCACCATTCAGCAGCTTGATGCTACCGAATGCAGTACGATCTGCGATGCCATTGTTAACGTTCAGCAGTTTTTCAAACTCTTGACCCAGAGCGGC
Organism: uncultured Oleiphilus sp.; assembly: GCA_964342385.1. GTDB lineage: Bacteria > Pseudomonadota > Gammaproteobacteria > Pseudomonadales > Halomonadaceae > Oceanospirillum. Next base: position 42,490 of record CAYFGP010000005.1, read on the forward strand.
ACGGTCATCAGATGACAGAGTGCGGTTACCACCTTGTACTGCCAGCTGACGCATACGCTGTACGTTACTAGTAATCTCACCCAGTGCGCCTTCAGCGATCTGAGCAATAGAGATACCATCGTTGGCGTTACGGTTACCCTGTTGCAGACCAGTGATTTGAGTAGTCAGACGGTCAGAAATTTGCAGACCTGCAGCATCATCACGCGCACTGTTAATACGGCTACCAGAAGACAGCTTCTCAAAAGAGCTGTTCATACGGTCAGTTACATTTTGCAGATTACGCTGACCATTCAGCCCAGCAACGTTAGTATTTACAAACATAGCCATGATATTCACCTCAACTTAAATATCCAGATCGCTGTAAATCAGACTGGAAATTTTCTATTCAACTTAGTGTGTTTTTTATATCGACTGTCCTGAAAAATTCTTTAACGCTTTTTTTACATTTTCAGCCAATATTTTGTTTTCGCAACACAGTTCAAACCCTGTTGCTTAACTATATCGGGCTGAGTTTAGAAAACTTTAAAAAAAAAGCCGGAAAAAATTCCGGCTTTTTTGATAGACCCAGATAAACTCTGGGAAATCGTAATTATCCCAATAGCGACAGGGCTGCCTGTGGTAGCTGGTTCGCCTGAGATAGAATAGTGGTTGAAGCCTGCTGAATAATCTGATTGCGAGTCAGCTCTGCGGTTTCCATTGCAAAATCGGTATCCTGGATACGGGCACGGGCATCTGATACGTTAACCACGGCAACTGTATTAGAACGAATAGTAGAAGACAGACCGTTCTGCTCAGCGCCCAGCTTCGCACGCTGATTATCAATCTGAGTCACCAGACCTGTCATAGTATCCAGCATTCCATCAGTACTTGCACCGTATGCGAGATTCAACTGACTATCTTCCCATAGACCCGACATAGTACCCAAATCGGCGGTCGCAACACCCATCGCACTCAGCGCATCAGCCATTGCAGAGGAAGCAGTACCTGTAGAGTTTGGAATAACCCCAGTCAGTGCCGTAGTAAAGTTAGACACATTAATAGTGATAGAAGCAGCCAGAGTCCCCCCCATATCACTCATCAAACCAGATACTGTATTACGCTGATCGATCAGCGCGTCCAGTGCATCAGAAATGTCAGATACATCGTTATTCACCATGTAAGCACCAACAATTTTACCAAAAGCACCCGCACTACCAGCTGCAACTGCCGCACTCAGAGTACCGCCACCGGAAATCTGCAGACTACCAATATTCAGGTCTTCAGCAAAACGACCGAACAAACCTTCTAACTTGGCATTGCCCGTAGTAATTGTATCCTGCTCACCAGACTGAGCACCTGACTGAATCTGGAAACCGGATGTTGGCGAATCACCATTAAGAATTTTCATGGTGCCAAATGCGGTACGATCTGCAATATCATTATTGACGTTGAGTAACTTTTCGAACTCCTGCCCTAAAGCATTACGATCATCTTGAGATAGAGTACGGTTACCACCTTGCACTGCCAGTTGACGCATACGCTGTACGTTCGTGGTAATCTCCCCCAGAGCACCTTCAGCAATCTGAGCAATGGAGATGCCATCATTGGAGTTACGAGTACCTTGCTGCAAGCCAATAATTTGAGTAGTTAGGCGATCCGCGATCTGCAAACCGGCGGCGTCATCTTTAGCACTGTTAATACGGCTACCAGAAGACAGTTTCTCGAATGAGCCATTCATTCGGTCGGTTACATTCTGTAAATTACGCTGACCGTTTAGTGCTGATACATTGGTATTAACAAATAAAGCCATAATTCTTTCCTTATTTCCAAACCACCAATACTGAGCGGTTTTGCGATATTTAATTCGTTTAGGTTATTACTTCTGAAAGCAGGCACCTGTCTTAAAGGACAAGCTAAAACACTTTCTTGTCACAAGCAGATCAACCTCTTTGCTTCCAGTAAGTCACCTATTGGATCTGCTCTTAACCGTTATAAAGCATTTAGCGTGCCATTTTTACAAACCATTGATTTAAAAGAAAAAAAACATTTATTTATACTGGACGATCTTTTTTTTCCGAGCGAACGGCAAGGCCTTGCACAATAAAAACGGCAAAAC
>CAYFGP010000005.1:44684-115298 GCA_964342385.1 uncultured Oleiphilus sp.
GGCAAACGGCAAACGGCAAACGGCAAACGGCAAACGGCAAACGGCAAACGGCAAACGGCAAAACAGATTGTTTTTGCACGCGATTAAGAAAAGAGGAAGAGAATTTAAAAACAGAGAAAAACAGCGACTTTAGTGAGATGGCGAGGGCACAGCGTGTGCTGCAAACTGAGTATATAAGCACTTTAACCCAACAAAGACAGAGCAACCTCAGGGCGCTGATTGGCCTGAGTCAGAATAGCACTCGCAGCCTGTTGAATAATTTGATTGCGTGTCAACTCAGCGGACTCTTGGGCAAAATCAGCATCCTTAATACGGGAACGGGCATCAGAGACATTGACCAGACTGACACGATTGTAACGAATCGCAGGAGCCAAGCCATTTTGCTCAGCACCTAACTTAAGATGAAAGGCCTAACGCACTCAAAGCACCCTCGAAGCGAGAAGACGAAGTACCCACTGAATTAGGAACCGCCCCTAAAACAGTAGCCAGGCTTGAAACGCCAACTGACACGCACGCTGAAGGCTTGATGTAACCTCACTCAAAGCGCCATCTGCAATCTGGGCAATAGAGAGTGCATCATTCACGTTACGACTCACTTGCTGTAAACCGATTACCTGAGTCATCAAACGATCAGAAATCTGCAAGCCTGCCGCATCATCTTTAGCACTATTGATACGCTGACCAGAAGATAACTTCTCAAACGAGCTATTCATGCGGCCAGTCATCTGCTGGAAATGACGCTGACCATTAAACGAAGCAACATCGCTATTAACAAATAGCGCCATAATCCTTTACCTACGTCACCGGCACCTACAGCAGGCAGCCTGGAGATGTCAATCCATTAAGTTGTCAATAGCTATAGAAGATTCGAATTAAAAGAGAGGGGAAAATAAAAACGCCAGCCAACATCCCGTCGGCCAGCGCTTTCGAAGAGGAAAATTGCTTCAGATGGAGGATTAACCACCCAGCAGAGACAGAGCAGCCTGAGGCAGCTGATTAGCTTGAGCCAGAATACTGGTCGATGCCTGCTGAATAATCTGATTACGAGTCAGCTCTGCAGTTTCCAATGCAAAATCAGTATCCTGGATACGAGAACGTGCATCCGATACATTAACCACCGCAACAGTGTTAGAGCGGATAGTAGAGCTCAAACCATTCTGCTCAGCACCCAACTTCGCACGATTATTATCGATTTGAGTTACCAGGCCGGTCATAGTATCCAGCAGTCCATCAGTAATCGCACCGTATGCCAGATTCAGCTGACTACCTTCCCACACTCCAGACAGAGTACCGTAATTAGCAGTCACAATACCCATAGCACTCATTGCATCAACAAAATCTGAAGATCCAGTACCGGTTGAATTCGGAATAACCCCAGTCAACGCCGTAGTAAAGTTAGAAACATTAATAGTGATAGAAGCAGCCAGAGTAGCCCCCATATCACTCATCAAACCAGATACAGTATTACGGTTACTGATCAAAGCATCCAGCGCGTCAGATACGTTAGATACATCGTTATTCACCATATAAGCGCCAACGATTTTACCAAAGGCACCCGCACTACCCGCACCAACACCAGCACTTAAGGTGCCGCCACCGGAAATCTGCAGACTACCAATATTCAAGTCAGCAGCGAAGTGCCCGAACAAACCTTCTAACTTGGCATTACCCGTAGTAATAGTATCTTGCTCGCCAGATTGAGCACCAGACTGGATTTGGAACCCGGCAGAAGGCGCATCACCATTAAGAATTTTCATGGTGCCAAATGCAGTACGGTCCGCAATATCATTATTGACGTTAAGTAACTTTTCAAACTCCTGCCCCAAAGCATCACGGTCATCCTGTGACAGGGTACGGTTACCACCTTGTACTGCCAGCTGACGCATACGCTGTACGTTAGTAGTCACCTCACCCAGAGCGCCTTCGGCAATCTGAGCGATCGAAATAGCATCGTTAGCATTTCGTGTTGCTTGATTCAGACCAATAATCTGAGTAGTCAGGCGATCAGCAATCTGTAATCCTGCTGCATCATCTTTCGCACTGTTAATTCGACTACCTGAAGACAGCTTCTCGAAAGAGCTGTTCATGCGATTGGTCACATTCATCAGGTTCTTTTGGCCGTTAAGGGCTGATACGTTGGTATTTACAAATAATGCCATGACTATTTTCCTTTTCTCTCTCGCTGAAGTTTCAAAACTTCAACGTCAAATTTTTTCAGGTCACATTTTTGAAGCGAATTCGACTTTTTATTCGAATCTCGTTTTCTCACTCAAGCAGTTCCGTTATGAGCGTCGCTTCTAATGTTAATGCGCCTGGATCTGCTCTTACCCGAATATATACACTTAGCATGCCAACTATAAAAAATACTTAAAATTCATGCAGTTAAACAAAACAAACATCAAAAATAGAGCAAATACGGCAAAAAATCATAAGAGTTTTTGCCAACCTTTACTTGCCGTTATTTGCCTGAGCGGCAACATTTTTCCCTAAAGAAACAATGGCAGAGCGGCAAACGAAAGACTGAGCTCACTCAGAACTACAGAAAAAGACGGATATCCAAAAAAGATCAAAGAATGACCGCCCGCCTGAATCGCTTAACAGCGGCCTTACCGGAACAAAAAGAAAAGTAGCAACACAAGACAGACCCTAAACGCATCCTTAAACAGGAAAGAAGACTTCGTGGAAAGTAGAAAGGGCAAAGCAATGGCAGAACCTGCATTCTGGTTTTGCAAAAAATTACTGCACAGCACGAGGTGAATAGAACGATCTGTTCTTGAGTAAACCCTAGCCTAATTCACCCCACCGTTTACTGGTATGAAGTTGATAAATGTAGAGACATAGAGACAGATTGTAGTGCTCTGGACTGAGGAAAAGCTCTAAATTACTCTGCCGATACTTGGCAAGAAGTAGTTTTGTTTAAGGTCGGCGTTAATGCTCGAAAACTTTCTATTTTCCTTCGATCATCACTATGAGCACACAAGATGAAGCTCTAAGCTTTATGCCAATGTAAACCCTTTAAGAAAAACGTGTAAAAAAAATAGCCTGACCAGCTACGGACTCAGGCTGCTTTTTATGACACCGGGAATACTTGCCAGGATAGATTACAAGCTTAACTCTCACTCAATGTCAGCTCGACATTATCCTGAGAAAAACGAATGGTATAGCACTTATTATTATCGCAAGGAAAGACAAATTCACTCTTCAGATCAAAGTCTGTCTGTGCTGGCTGAGGCTTGTTTTTATCCACATGGGCGTTATAGGCCAGTTCAAACATACCCGCAATGGATGCATCCATCCCATGTTGAGTGTTTTTGAATATTTTGCCGTCGACTTTAGCATCCGTGATCACCTGAAGATCAATATCCATTTCCGGACGTAGCTCTCTAAATCTCTCCTTGTCTTCCAGGGAGACCAGATGGTCAATAGGAGAATGAGAGCAATAATATTCAGTACTTGACGGATAAATATGCTCTTTAATCAGCAAACTTCTAATCTGATGATGATGCTTATCAAAGAAAAACTCAGATTCAGGATCTCTGCTCCACAACGTATCCTCCATAATAAAAACCTCGACCCCTCCGATGGCAGCCCAGGTACCAATATTATCATTAGCCCCATACACACTCGGCAGGTAAGGTTCGACAAAGGCGGAGTTATCCACAATGAAGCGGAAAGTATTCGGTGCCAGTTTACCTAATACCAAACCAATATAACTGCCATACGAAGAGCTGGAGATATAAATTCTTTTTTTGTTAATGCTGTACGTTTCCAGCAATTCAGACATTACTTGTAGGTAATCTAACGCAGGTAGAATACCAAATGACTGATAGATATCCTGTTTATTAGCCAATAAGTGCAAAGGACGTTCAAAACTCTTTTTCCCCATCGAGTTCAAGAGGTTGATCAGTGTTGGTAGTGCAGCTGCAACCGGCGGCACGTTATTGCCACCGATATCCATCTGGTATAACTCTTTAAAATCATCAAAAAAACGATCAGGAAATCTTAGCGTACCCAGATCTGGTAATTTGATAGAACAACCAAAGTAATCAACCCCCACCGCAATGCAGTTGTACTTATTGGCCAGAATCGATCGCAGCTTAGTTTCGTATTCTTGTCGCGGTCCCATGCCAAAGGCAGAAATCGTAAAAATAAGGCCGGTTTCTTCATTCATCCCCTGTTCGGGGAACTGAATAAAATATGGAATGGAATTACGTTGGATATGGTTTTCAATATCCTGATGAGGGGGCTTGGTACATAACTTAGCTATATCCATCATAATTGAACTACCTTCTCTTAAGACAAAAAAAGTTTCTCCATAAGGGCTGCTCCCCTCAATGGAAGGGAATATCAAACCATTACAAAGAAACTTTTATGTGCGATTGATTTAACGAATGTAATTAAACAGAGATAGCTGAGAAATCTGGGAGAATGTCTGTTGCGATGCTGTCAGTGCTGTTTGCTGCAAGACAAAGCGACTGGTTGCTTCTGCATAATCCAGATCTTCCAGATTAGAAACATTCTCTTTTAAAAATAGCTGCAGATCTTCGTTATTCGCTTTATGGGTATCCATTCCATTCTCACGAGTGCCAATAGTCGAGCGAGCATCTGAAATACTATTTAACCATGCATCAGCTTTAGCAATAGTATCGTTGATGGCATCCTTTTGATATTGCTCATCATCAAAATCTTGTAAAGCCCGTTCAAAACGCTGCATTCCCGTAAGCAGGTCTTCTTTTGAGTTATCAAACGTTATGACAAACTTATCTCCAGCTTGAACACCGACAGGCTGGGTCAGATCTATACTGCCTGACGTTCCGTTGATATAGGTTTCAAAGTCATTAAGGTTGTCAATAATATTACCACTATCATCTTTAAGTACCTGGCCATGAGGTGTCATTATTGACCAATTAGTACCATCAAACTCTAGAGTATATTCACCAACTTGATTTGATTCTAAATACGCCGCATTACCTGAAATCCCAATAACATCTTCAGTAGAGTTTCCATTTAAAGCATAGCTACGAACCTGCTGTGTATTATCAATATCCATAAAAGCAGAAGAGCCTGTTACAAAAGGTGATATAAACGTAGTATCAGATACTTGAATATCACGCTCAGTCATATCCCCTTGGTATAGATAACTGCCATCAGGTTGTTTTGAAAAAGGCTCTGTCCGGCTTTTGCTTCCAGCAAAAATATAGTTATTACTTTCATCACGGGTATTCATTAACTTTTCGAGTTGCCCCGTAATCTCGGCAATTTCCAGACCGATGGTCTTTCTTCCATCTTCTCCTAGGGTATCATTATTAGCAGCTATAGCTAATTGACGAACACGTTGTAAACGTTCATGTATATTTGACAGTGTACTTTCCGTGGTACGCATACTTTTGCGTGCATAATCAATATTCTTACCATATTGTTCAATGTCTGCTAATTTATTCTTAGCATTAAACGCCATGGCACTACTCACAGGATCATCCGAAGGCGTCAAGATCCTTTTGCCTTGCCCCATCTGATTAGAGGTATTCGACAACTCTGTTTGCTTCCTAAGCATACCTGTAATGCTGTTATTGGTAATCATGCTAGTTGAAAGACGCATAATAAAATCTCCTTACCTTACAGCCTGAAGCAGGGTGTCAAAAAGTTGGCGGGCAGTAGCAATGATTTGTGATGACGCGTTATAAGCTTGCTGAAACTTCACTAGATTGGCAGCTTCTTCATCTAAATTCACACCGGATACACTGTCACGTAGATTCTGAGTCTGCTCTAAAATTGCAGCTCCAGATTGAGCGGTGATACGAGCCTCTGCCGTTTCTGTACCTACAATTTCAGTGGTTTTAGCGTAGGCATCCTGGTAGCTCATATCTCCTTCTAATGTTGGCTCCCCTTGCAGGGCCGTCAGCTGGAGCGCGTTTGTATTATCACCTACACCGTCTGTGTTGTATTCAATATTGAAACTGTCACCAACTGATGGATTCCCCCCTACACGGAATTGAATCCCCCACTCGGCAGGCAGCATATCCTGCTCTATGCCTTGGGTATAGGTTCCGGTATGCAATACATTGCCGCTATCAGGATCAACGACTTGATAGGTCAGCTCATCCTGGTTTGCATTAATGGCAGTAAAATTAATATCGACCCCATTTGGCAAACTCTGTACAGTCCCACCCTGGTACATTTTAAAGCTGCCATCTAACGAATCGACAAAGGCATAATCCCCCGTAACCGTACTATTAGGGCTAAATGTCAAATCATTCGCATTGGAACGGAAGGCTTGATTCACGGCTAAACCACGACTCTCACCTGAACCCGAATTCGCAATATGAGCTTCGACACGTAACGGAGAAGCAATGGCGATTTCTTCTGCACTGGCAATATCACGGGAGATATCACCGGATGCGTTTCGTGTTGGAGTAATCAGAAACTGATCACCTTTTGAGACTTGTTTGGCAGCATCTGTTGACAGGTAAATCTCAAAACCATCCACCGTCAACTCGACATCATCATCAACACCATCATTGCGGTTCAATTCAGCCAATGTCACAGTCGTCGTATGGGTTACCGGCACAGTGTTTTTTTCAAAACGCACCGGATTGCCATCTGTATCATATAGAGAAAAGGTGTCAGCGGTGACGGCTTTAAGTACGTAATCCTTATCGGTCAATTCTTTTGTGTCAGTAATTTCGACACTAAAGCGAATATTAGTACTTCGGCTATTATCTTTGTAAGGCGATACACGAGACTCCATCAGAACCGTTTCGTTAACGTCACGGAAGAAGTGGCCACCGATTTGGTTATTCAGATCAATACCCAGTTCGTGCTGCTCATTAAAAGTTTCACTGATCGTTAGAGCTAAGCGCCCCAACTGATTTTGCGTAGTACTTAACAGGTCATCGCGGAACTTTAGAATCCCACCCAGCTCGCCGCCACGAACTAGATCAGTAATCTCTTTATCACCATCTTTATCACGATAAACCACACCTAAACGCTGGATATCAGAGCTAATGGGTTCTGCTGATAGTTCAAAGCTCTCATCATTTACAACTAAGGGAAAGCCATCACCGATAAAAACGGATACGGTACCATCACTAACATTTGTCAGCCTGACATCCACATATTCACTCAAAACACGTAGTTGCTCTTCTCGTTTGTCACGCAGATCATTTGCAGGCATACCATTAGCAGCTTCAGCTTCAACAATTGCTGTATTTAACTCAGAAACATTAGAAGCAATACGATTAATTTCACTAATAGAACCCTGCAACTGCACATTGATACTGCTTTGCAGATCATCAAAACGCTCCTGCATCAAATTAAAACGCTGAGATAGAGAGTCACTCTGAGCCAATACCTGGTTACGCAATGCCATATTGTTAGGGTCATCGGCAAGTGATTGCATAGCCGCAAAGAATTCATTCAACGCATTACCAGGGGAAGAGTCAGGATCAGCCATCAGATTATCCAGCTGTTCAGCATACTGCAGCATCATCTCACGCTCTTTCGCCAGGCTAGTATCATTACGCAGCTGAGTTACCATAAATTGGTCAACCACTCGACGTACGGTTTGAGTCTGAGCCCCCTGACCAAAATGACCATTGCCCCATGCAATCGATTGATTGGTGACCTGAACCGCATCCTGACGGCTATAACCATCAGTATCCACATTGGAAATATTCTGCCCCGTTACCTGCAAATTGCTTTGGTTAACCCGGACACCGGAAGCACCAATATTGATTAATGATGAAGTCATCTCTTTGCTCTCCTACATTTCAGGCTGGGCTAAGAGATATATGATTGAATCTCTACAACCGGTCCTGACTGCGCCTGACTCATACTGGCAGCTAGCAATACGTTATTGGCCTGATTTTGCGGGCAACTCTTTGCCGCCGGCCATCTCTAACTTAATAAATGCATATTTTGTGCCATAATCACACACCTGAATTTTAACTCTATTAATCAATAAGTTATCAACAAGAAAACATCAAATCACCATTCATCTAAGAGAGTTAAGACAAATGACGAACGTTATTTGCCGGCCTCAATGAACCCAAAGAATAAAGAAAGCTATCTAATCGAACAGTGAAATAAGGGATAAGCAAAGGTATAAAAACAGGAGACAAGGGATCTTCAGCGACAAAAAAGGCGATCTAACCTATAGATCGCCCTCAATAAAGCAGATTGAGAAAATAAGGGAGGGGAATTAACCTTTATTACCACCTTCTGAGAATGCAATGCGCATGACAGGGCTGGATAGAATACGCTGAATCTTTTTCGCATAAGCAGGGTCAGTAGCATAACCGGCATCCTGCAGACCTTTGGTAAAGGCTACCGGATCATGGGCATTTTTCAGTGCATCAGCATAGCGAGGATTGCTCTGCAGAAAGCTAGCATAATCTTTCAGGCTGTCTTCATAGCTGTCATAAGCACGGAAAGCCGCGTTCTCCCGCTGCGCCACACCGCCACGGTATTCCAGGGTGGAGACCACCGCCTGCTCACCTTCCCAGCGACGATCGGCTTTAATTCCAAATAGGTTAAAGCTGTTTTTGCCGGAGTTATCCCGAATCATATAACGACCCCAGCCGGTTTCCAGTGCCGCTTGGGATAACATCACAGCAGGATTTACACCCAGCTCTTTGGCTGCGCGTTCCGCAGCAGGATACAGTTCACGAATAAACTCTTCCGGCGACTCAAAACCCTTTTCCAGCTTAGCGGCTTTAATTTCAGCCTGTTTAGCCGCAGCCTGGGCCGCTTCGGCATCGGCCTTCATGGCCGCTTTATCGGCGGCAATTTTTTCCCGCTCAGCGGCAAATTTCTCCCGCCACTGCGCCATCAGTTCAGGATCATAACGACTAGCCGGGAACTTACTGCCGCGATCCAACATCTCCTGAATGGTTACCGGTGGCTTTTTATTGCCGTTAACATCCACAGATTCCATATTGAAATCTTTACTCAGCTGACGCACCAGCACATCGGCCAGACCAAAAGTACCGCCTTTAGTGATGTTGACACTCATCTGCTCATCAAACATCTGTTGATAAAAGCGCAGCTGTTCACTGTCAAAAATACCGTCTTTGGACAGAAGCTCATTGGATTGACGGGCGTTTTTCATAATCATCTGCACCATCATCGCTTCAAACTGACGCGCCACCTCTTTCAGCGCTTCAGGGTCATCCTCACGGGCACCTTTTTTCAGTGATTCCAGGCCCTTCACATCGGTAAATACTCTGGACTGATCATATTTGTTGCTGATCATCTGCTGTCTCCTTAACTCAGAAGCCTTAGATTACCACTAGATCGGCCTTTAATGCGCCTGCTTGTTTCAGCGCTTCCAGAATAGCCATCAGATCGCCTGGTGCTGCACCCACCTGATTAACCGCACGCACAATCTCATCCAACGTGATACCTGGTGCAAACTTAAACATAGTGGAGTCATCCTGACGCACATCGACGTTGGAAACAGGCTGCACGGCAGTTTCACCATTGGCCAATGGCTCTGGCTGTACTACCTGCGGTGCTTCAGCAATGGTCACCGTCAGGCTACCATGAGTGACTGCAGCCGGTGATACGCGTACATTTTGACCAATCACAATAGTACCGGTGCGTGAGTTGATAATAATTTTAGCGGCTTCTTCACCCGGTTGTACTTCCAGATTTTCCAGCACCGACAGATAGCTCACACGCTGAGAAGGATCTCGAGGCGCACGAACACGTACCGATACGGCATCAATCGCCTGAGCCACCTGATCGCCCAGTAGATCATTAATACGCTCAGCAACACGCTTAGCAGAGGTAAAATCCGCACGGTGCAGGTTAAAGGTGATGGAATCGCCACCGTAGAAGTTATGAGCGACCGCTCGCTCAATAATGGCACCGTTAGGCACACGCCCCACACTCGGTACATTCACCTGAATACGGGAACCGTCGGCACCCTCAGCACCCAGCCCCCCCACAACCAGGCTACCCTGAGCTACAGCGTAAGTATTACCATCGGCACCACGCAGCGGGGTCATCAACAGGGTACCACCTCGCAGACTGGCCGCATTACCGATAGACGACACCGTAATATCAATACGCTGACCCGGTTTTACAAATGGAGGCAGCTCAGCATGAACAGTTACTGCGGCAATATTTTTTGATTTAGGGTCCACGCCCGCCGGCAAGGTGATGCCGAACTGGTTCATCATGTTGGCAAAGGTCTGGTTGGTAAACGGCGCTTTATCGCCAGTACCACTCAGGCCCACAATCAGACCGTAACCAATCAGCTGGTTGGTTCGCACACCATCCACATTACTGATATCTTTTAAACGCTCGGCCTGTACCAGACCACTCCACAACAGGGCTACTGCCATTAAAATTCGAGTAAACATCTTTATATCTCCTTAAAACGGCCAGTAATCACTGCTAAAGAAACGAGTCAGCCACCCCTGACGGGTACTTTCAGCCAAATCTCCGGTACCGCTATAGGTCAGACGAGCATCAGCCATCTTAGTGGATGGCGCAGTATTTTCCGGCGTTACATCATCCGGGCGTAACAGACCACTGACTCGAATCACTTCAGAGCCATTGGTCAGATTCAGCCACTTTTCACCTTTTACAAACATCAGACCGTTTGGATAGATCTGATGCACCGTCACCGTAATACTACCCTGCAGACTGTTGCTCTGGTTCGCTGAGCCATTACCAGAAAAGTCGGTCTCATTTTCTACTGTAGTGGATAGATCTACCGGGCTCTTACCAAAGATCGTTGGATTGGCGATGGTAATTTCACTGCTCTTTGAGTGAGTCGCATTGGTCGACTTTCTCGATGAGGTAGTTTCTGTCAACTGGATAGTAATCAGATCACCAACACGGTAAGCCTTACGATCACCGAACAGCGACATACTATAGTTCTGCTGATAAAGCGAACCGTTGCTGGCAGGCGGTGGCGCCATATGACTGGGCTGCACCGGCGCGTAAAAAGGATCATCCGGTTTTACCATGGCTTCTTTTTGACAACCCGCCAGGGTCAGCAGAAGCGAAATAGCCATTAAACGTTTTACCTGCAACATACGGTCACCTATCAATTCGATCTATTCTTTATTGCGATCAGCGCGTTATAAAGTCTGAGTCAGATTACGCAGCATGGAATCGGCAGTAGAGACAACTTTTGAGTTCATCTCGTACGCACGCTGGGTAGAAATCATATTCACCAACTCTTCTACCGCGTTTACGTTAGAGTTTTCCAGCATGCCCTGCTCAGTTGTACCAATACCTTCATCACCAGGTACACCCACAATCGGAGCGCCGGAAGCCGCTGTTTCACGGTATAGGTTACCACCAAAGGCCTGCAGGCCTGACGGATTGACAAAATCCGCTACAGTGATCTGGCCCAACTCCTGCTCAGTGGTTTCACCAGGCAGACGGGCCGACACGATACCGTCACGACTGATACTGATGGATTGAGCATTTTCCGGTACCGTAATTTCTGGCTCCAGCAGGAAGCCAGTAGCGGTTACCACTTGACCATCAGCATTTACCTGGAATTGACCATTACGGCTATAGCCCAGAGTACCGTCTGGCATCTGAATCTGGAAGAAACCACGACCATCAATGGCCAGATCCAGCGGCTGATCGGTAATCTGCAGACTGCTTTCAGTGTGCATTTTCTGAGTGGCAACAGTGCGTACACCAGTACCCAGCTGTAAACCAGAAGGCAATTGCGTATTCAGAGAAGACTGAGCACCTGGCTGACGGACTTGTTGATACAACAGATCCTGAAAGATCGCGCGCTCTTTCTTAAAACCAACGGTGCTTACGTTTGCCAGGTTATTCGAGATCGTACGCAGTTGTGTATCCTGTGCACTTAAACCTGTTTTACTTACCCATAATGCTGCGTGCATAACCTTATCCTCTTAATTCAGTCCTAGCGCATCCGCATTACGGAAGCTGCCGAAGCGGAGTTTTCATCCACTGTCTTCATCATCTTGGTTTGCATCTCGTACTGACGGGTCAGCGACAAGATGTTAATCAGCTCTTCTGCGGCATTCACATTACTGGCTTCCAGAAAACCGGACTCTACTCGAACAAAGCCATCAGCATCTGCTGGTTCGCCATTACGCTGACGCATCAGGCCGTCCAGGCCCTTTTCCAGCTCTTGCTTATCTGGATTCACCAGCTTGATACGATCAATCTGAGCCACTTCATTCGGTCCTGCACCCTGAGGCTGAATGGTAATCACACCATCAACACCAATTTCTACGTGCTGAGCAGGAGGAATCACAATAGGACCACCTTCCCCCATCACCGGCATGCCTTTACCGGTTCTTAATACGCCGTTGGCATCGATCATCATCTCACCGGAACGGGTATAAGCTTCATCACCCAGACTGGATTCCACTGCAATCCAACCATCGCCTTGAATAGCAATATCCAGAGAACGGCCTGTTTCAATAAAAGCACCGCTAGTCATATCAGTGGCAGGACGCTCACTGAGGGAATAGACCCGAGTTGGAAAACTTTCACCAAACACCGGCATTGCCCGTGCCTGTTCAAAATCCGCCTTAAAGCCTGTGGTATTGGCATTGGCCAGGTTATTGGCCCGTGCGGTCTGCGCCATCATATTGTTCTTGGCGCCGGTCATTGCGATATATAACGCTTTATCCATTGTGTGACCTCATTCTTGCCTGGTAGCAGGATGTCCTTTGCCGTTTTCCGCTTTTTCAGCCCCTATAAACGGCAAAAGGCTTGCATTTACCTAAGTAAATGCAAGCCTTATGCCAAATTATTATTTTTGATATATTTTCTAGTAATTCTCTAGACTTATCTCAGATTGATAATAGTCTGAGTTAAGGTATCAGCCGTCTGAATGGTCTTGGCATTCGCTTGATAATCACGCTGAGCCAAAATCATCTTCACCAGCTCCTGCGACAGATCCACGTTAGAATCCTCCAGGGCCTGAGAGCGGATATTACCTGCCACACTGACACCTGGCGCATTGATCACGGGGTCACCGGATTCTGTAGTATGAATCCAACTGGTACCACCAATTGGTTCCAGACCTTGATCATTACGGAAGGTCGCGATAGCAATCTGGCCAATCAGACGATTAGTACCGTTGGTGTAACGAGCGCTAATAGTACCCTCTGCATCGACATCCAACCCAGCTAACTCACCGGTTGAGAAACCATCCTGAGACAAAGAAGTCGCACCAAAGGCTCCGGCAAACTGAGTTGTGCCCGCCAGGTCGATGGTAAACTCCTGCGGTTCAGATGAGCCGTTTTCATTGGAAGCATCATCGCGCGGTGTCCAATCCCGAATTGTGATTGTCGGCAGAGGCTCTGCCAGCTGACCAAACTCAGTAAAGTTAAATGAGAAGTAATCCGGGCTGTTGGCATTACCATCGGTCACACGCTCGCCGTCAACAAAGGCATGCATCTGCCAGCGGTTATCGGCGCTCTCGGACTCAATAGCATCCAGCGTTGAGATCACTGCCGATGGATCTAGCGCACCCGCACCATCATCAAGATCAACACTCAGCTCTGCCAGCGAGTTCAGTGCTAATTTATAAGTGGCCTGCTCTTCCACACTAGGACTTGGGTTGATCGTAAAATCACCTTCGTTCCACAGCGTACCAGTTGGTGTCCAAGTAGTATCACCACTTAACAGTGCACCTAGAGCACTTTGCAAATCACTCACCAAAGCCTGAGCATCTGCGACTGTTACCGTGGTATCCACATCTTCTGCTTTTAAAGAAGCGGTCAGATCAGAAGTCATCAGGTTAGTACGCATCACACCCGACAAAACATCAATATTGGCATAAGCCACATTTTGACCGGTCAGTGCCGCATTTTCCATCGCTTCCAATGCGCCTTTGTAGACATCAACATCAACAGCTCCGGCCGCAGTAGTCACGTTTGGCAGATACTCGACCAAACCATCATAAGCGGCTTGATAGAATTCCTTAGTACGACCACTGGAGTTACTGACCAGATTACTCAACGCCGTATGGATACGATCCAACTGCTGGCCACGGGCGTTATCATCCACACCACCGGCAGTCACATCATCAATGAAGTTCTCCGTACCCGTTGGCAACGTAAAATTATTATTCAAAATTGCAGCGATATCGGCATCCAGATTAGTTGCAGCCGCCTCATCGGAATCACCGACAAAGTTACCGTCACTTGTGGCCGGATCAAACGTCGTCAGGTGATCACTGCCATAACGGGAGAAACCGATCATCGCTTCCAGAGCACGGGCAGGCTCACCCAGATCTGGAGTATAAGGCGGCTGTTTTACAAAGTACTGGGTCATGGTGTGAGCATTACCCAAAGAATCGTAAATTACCGATGGATACAGGTGCGTATAAGTATCCGAATCGTTTTCATCAAACGTATAGTTACTCGGAGGTACTTCACGGGAATCCAGATTAAATGCCACATCTACCTTAGTTGTAGCATTAGGCTCAATATTCGCGACTGGAATATATAGATCTTCTACTGCCCCGACCTGAATACTGTCACCGTTAGCATTCGCAGGGAAACCTTGCAGACGGTTACCTTCGTTAGTCACAACAAAGCCGTCTTTATCCATACCGAACATACCAGCACGGGTATAGGTATTGATGCCGCGCTCTTTAACAACAAAGAAGCCATTACCATCAATTTTCATATCCAGACTGTTCTGGGTAAACGTCGTACCACCCTGGGTGAACTGCTGCGTGATACCACCCACATAAACACCCTGGCCCGGACGGTCACCACCAGTAGTCAAGCCTGCTTTAGAGTATATATCTGCAAATTCAACTCGAGATTGCTTAAAACCTACCGTACTGGCATTGGCAACGTTGTTACCAATGGTTTCAAGGTTCTTATTTGATGCCTGCAGTGCAGAAACACCGATACCAAACGCTGTCATTGTTGCTCTCCTTGAAACCTGTTACTTAGTGAAATTCTTGAATATCTGATAAGCCAACGGAGCCATATCCCGCCAGATTCAGTGTAATCTGACCACCAGTCCCCATGGTCACACTATCAACATTCACGTTGACATTGCTGGCCAGCGCGGTGCTATTCCCATTGACATTGGCATTAGCAGAAACACTATAGGTGCCTGCCGGCAAAGGATTGCCGTCTGCATCCATACCATCCCATTCAAACGGCACCTTACCTGCCGGGTAACTCCCATCAGCCTGACGATAACCCGTCATGTCCAGCTCTTTAACCACCTTGCCGGTAGAATCAGTGATGAAAGCCTGCACATCGCGACCACCTTCAGGCAATGTGAAAGCACCACTCATACCTTCACCTTCTTTCATCATTGAAGCATTACCTTCAATCTGAACTTTGCGGCCGACCAGAGCAGAAGCCTGCAGCGCCTGACTGGATTTGAAAGAATCCACCAGACTGTTGACACTGGTACTCATACTTTGAATACCTTCAACGGATGAGAACTGCGCCAGCTGGGCAATAAATTCGGTATTATCCTGCGGACTAAGTGGGTCCTGATTCTCTAATTGAGCCATCATCAGCTCCAGGAATTCAGTTTGCCCCATGGCGTTAGGATCATTGGACGCCTTGTCAGCGGCTTCAGCAGCTGCCTGCTTGTTCTCAACGCCGTACTTTGCCCAAAAATCACTGCTGGTATTAATATTGGTCATGATTCAACACCTCGCTCCTACTGACCCAACGTCAACACACGCTGCAGCATCTGCTTTGCGGTGTTCATGACTTCAACATTAGTCTGAAATGAGCGGGATGCCGATAACATATCTGCCATTTCTTCCACAACATTGACATTCGGGTAAAACACATAGCCTTCTTCATTGGCCATAGGGTGATCGGGTTCAAACCGGCGCTGAAGCGGAGCATCACTTTCTACAATGCCCATTACCTTCACACCTTCGCCTGCGCTATGACGAGGATCAAAGCTCGTCACCGGGCTACCTGGCTCACCGGACTTGTAACTCTCCAGCATAGGAGCAAACACAGCCTTACGGGCACGATAGGTCTGATCCACGCTGCTACTAACGCTCTGTGCGTTAGCCATGTTACTGGCGGTAGTATTCAGACGCAGAGATTGCGCCCCCATACCACTACCGGCAATATCAAATATTTTTCCCAGAGACATAATTATTCACTCCTCAGCGCTTTGCTTAAGCCTTTGAATTTACTGTTCAGAAAGGTAAAGCTGGACTGAAACTCAAGGGCATTCCGTGCGTATTGAGCCTGCTCAATATCCGTCTCCACAGTATTACCATCAATGGCTGGCTGCGTAGGAATACGGTACTTCAGTGAACTTTCAGTCGTAATGGCTTCTGCCGGAATATGGTTACTGTGGGTGCGGTCTAATGACATGCGATCACGTTTTTCATATTCCCCCTTAAGCAAACCTTTAAAATCCAGGTCTCGCGCTTTAAAATTCGGCGTATCTGCATTGGCAATATTATTCGCCAAAATTTCAGAACGCTGAGAGCGAACACTTAACGCTTGTGGATGAATACCCAGAGCATTGTCAAAACTGATTGCGGTCATAGCCTGCCCCACCATTTACTTTCCCAATATAGATACAAATTCCATACCAGAAATAAAAAAACCTTTAAAAACAACGATTTATATAAAAAACATTTTATTGTTATTGTAGTTAAAGATTAAAGCGGAAGACCGTTGCCGCTTTTTATTTGCGAATGATTTTACAGACAGGAATAACAAAAAAGGCGCTGCCAAACGACAGCGCCAAAGGATATAGAGGCAACAATAAAAACAGATAAGCACCGAAACAAAAGTCTCTCTAGACAATACCAGAGTACTTTTGTTTCAGTGTGTTAGAGCGCGATGATTAATCCAGCTCTTTCAGGATCTCCCGCGCGATAATCACACGCTGGATCTCACTGGTGCCCTCATAAATAGAGGTCACACGTACATCACGGGCAAAACGCTCCAGTGGGTACTCTTTCACATAACCGTTGCCGCCCATCAGCTGCAGGGCAGAGTAACAGGCCGTATTGGCTTTTTCAGTAGCAAACAGTTTGGCCATAGAGGCTTCTTTGGCAAACGGCAGGCCCTGTTCTTTCTTCCACGCCGCACTCATCAGCAGCAGGCGCGCGGCTTCCAGTTCGGTGTAGTGATCAGCCATCATCCACTGCAGACCCTGGAAGTTAGCAATCGGTTGACCGAACTGCTCACGCTCCTTGGTATAACGTGCTGCATAATCCATTGCCGCACTGCCGATACCCAGTGCCAGGGAACCAATACCGATACGACCACCAGCCAGCTCAGCCACGGCGATACGGAAACCGTCATTCAGCTCACCCATAATGGCCGAGTCCGGTACACGACAGTTATCAAACAGCACTTCGTTAGTCGCTGAGGCCTTCTGCCCCATCTTGTCTTCCGCTTTGCTGATCTTAACGCCTGGGTTGTCGGCATCCACCAGGAAACAGCTGATGCCCTTACCTTTCTTAGCGGCTTTATCGGTTACCGCCCATACGACAAAGACACCGGCGTATTCAGCACTACTGATCCACTGCTTAGCACCATTGATCACCCAATCATCACCGTCTTTTACTGCGCTGGTGCGCATACCAGATGGATCAGAACCGGCATTGGCTTCACTTAGACAGAAGCTACCAGCCGGGTATTCACCGCTACATAGCTTAGGCAGGTACTTTTGACGCTGTTCTTCGTTACCTACCACCTGAATCACTTCGGCCACCATATTGGTTACCGACATGGTCACTGCGGTCGAGGCACAAGCACGAGCGATCTCGGTCATAGCAACGCTAAAGGCCACCACACCGGCTTCTGTACCACCGTACTCAGCGCTGACATTCAGGCCCATAAAACCCAACTCAGCCAGTTTTTTCAGGTTGGCCAGTAGGATAGTTTGATCACCGGTGTGATCCAGTTCAGCAGCCACAGGTTCCAGTTCAGTCTGGGCGAATTTACGCGCCATATCCTGGATCATCTGCTGCTCTTCGGTTAATGCCATATGCATACGGTTATCTCCTCAGCAGTGGCTTAAGCCATACGGATCGCGCCGTCCAGACGAATCACTTCGCCGTTCAGCATGGTATTCTCGATAATGTGGCACGCCATCGCCGCAAACTCAGCCGGCTTACCCAGACGTTTCGGGAAAGGAACGGAATTACCCAGCGCTTCAACCGCTTCATCTGGAATATCGCTCATCATTGGCGTTTCAAATACACCTGGAGCCAGGGTCATGACACGGATACCGTGACGGGACAGCTCACGAGCCAGTGGCAGTGCCATACCCGCGACACCCGCTTTAGAAGAGGAGTAAGACGCCTGACCTATCTGACCATCAAATGCCGCAATAGAAGCCGTATTGATGATAATGCCACGCTCGTTATCGGCCATCGCTTCGTTTTTCGCCATCGCCTGAGCCGCCAGACGGTTGACATTAAAGGTACCGACCAGGTTGATATTCACGCCCTTGGCAAACAGCTCCAGAGAAGCCGGATTCAGCTCACGATCCAGCAGTTTTTGTACAACAACAATACCGGCACAGTGCACCACGCCGTGCAGAGCACCGTAGGATTCAACAGCTAGATTAACCGCATTCTGCACATCGTCCTCAGAGGTGATATCGGTAGCGATAAAGCTGGCACTTTCACCCAGCTCAGCCGCCAGTTCAATACCGGCTTTATTGATATCTGCCAGTACCACATTAGCACCTTGCTCAATCAGGCTACGGGTTGTCGCTTCACCCAGACCTGAGCTGGCACCTGTCACTAAAAACGTTTTACCGGAAATCTGCATCGTCTTATCTCTATATACTGGTAATCAATGATTAAAAAGGAAACGGTTACACGGCTATCAAGCAGCGCTTAAACCGATCAAAAAAGAGGGCGACAGTGCCGTGCCATGGATCTCAGTGATCATGTCGTCATCTTCGCCCTTTAGTTCTATTCGTTATGTATCACACACAATGCGATACACTGTGGTTCCTGTATAAGTCATGATGGTTAATTTTTCAGGCTATGATAGAACTAAAACCTGCCATAACCAGTAACCATCCTGACTCGGGTTGCTAAACCTTAAACCGCTTTTAACATCCGGCAGTTGGAACAGTCTGCCGGATGCGTAAGCTCTTATGCGGACTGAGCTTCTTCGTGTGCTTGCTGACGTAGGATAAAGCGCTGGATCTTGCCTGATGGTGTTTTTGGCAGCTGATCGACAAACTCAATTTCACGCGGGAAGGCGTGCGTAGACAGACGCTCACGTACCAGATTCTGAATATCCTGTACCAGCTCATCAGAACCTTCATGACCATCACGC
Source organism: uncultured Oleiphilus sp. (assembly GCA_964342385.1). Taxonomy (GTDB): domain Bacteria; phylum Pseudomonadota; class Gammaproteobacteria; order Pseudomonadales; family Halomonadaceae; genus Oceanospirillum. Next base: position 63,962 of record CAYFGP010000005.1, read on the forward strand.
AGTACCACGTAGGACTTAATAATGTGACCACGCTTAGCGTCTGGCTTACCTACAGCGGCACTTTCTGCCACCGCTTCATGCTCCAGTACGGTACCTTCAACGTCCGCAGGACCGACACGGTAACCGGCAGTAGTGATGATATCGTCGTCACGACCGCTGAACTGGAAGATGCCATCACGGTTTTCAAATACCATGTCACCGGTCAGGTAGTATTTACCGTGGAACGGCTTCTTCTCCTGCCAGGTATAACCCTGGAAGAAGAACGCAGGTGAGTTTTCCATATCTACCGCGAACTGGCCTTCTTCACCTGGGCTTACTTCGTTGTAGTTCTCATCCAGCGCCACCACACGGTAACCCGGCATGGCGTAACCCATGGCTCCAATCACCACCTTGTGCTCCAGAGAGTGGTGGTTACAGCAGGTCATACCGGTTTCGGTCTGACCATAGTGATCCATCACCGGACAACCCAGTACATCGGATACCCAGTTCACTACCTCAGGACTTAGAGGCTCACCGGCCGAACTGGCACGACGCAGTACCAAATTTGGCTTCATCTCTTCATGGGCATCGCTGGCCATCATCATGCGGTAAGCGGTAGGAGCCGCAGCCAGATTGGTGATCTGGTATTTTTCCAGCATTTCGTAGGTGTTTTCGGTGGTAAAGCCCGCTTCGTTAAAGTGCGTGGCAATACCCATACACAGTGGACCTGTGATCGCGTAGTACAGACCATACGCCCAACCCGGATCAGCCACGTTCCAGTACTTGTCGTGGTCATCCAGACCGATGGCATACTTCATATAAATATAGAAGCCCAGCAGAGCTTTCAGCGGTACCGCAACACCTTTGGACTTACCCACGGTACCCGAGGTGAACATCTGCAGGAACGGCTGCTCAGCATCCAGAACCACAGGCTCACACTCATCACTGAACGAGGCCATTACCGTATCAAAGTGCAGGTCACCTTTCGCTTCTGCGGTCTCTTGATCGGCACAGACCTGCACGACTGTCGGCAGACCGTTCACCTGATCAAACTTGCTACGGTTAGCATCGTCAGTCACCACCACTTTGGCGTCACACTGGGAGATGCGGTACTCAATGGCTTCGTAACCAAAAGCGGTAAACAGCGGTTGATACACCGCACCGATACGCCAGGTGCCCAGCACCACTACCAGCAGATCAGGAGTACGCGGCAGCATACAGGAGATACGATCACCGGCTTTAACCCCCTGAGATTTCAGGAAGTTGGCAAATTGCGCCGATTTTTTCTGTAGCTCTGCCCAACTATGGGTCGAGCTGACACCGCCGATACCTTCATAGTACAGCGCGATCTCATCGCCCTTGCCCGCATGGACCTGCTTATCACAGCACTCCACGCAGGCGTTAAAGCCTTCCTTCAGGCTGCCCAGAAACTTCGCTTCAACCTGATCCATTGAAAAATCAGCCATAAAAGCCGGGTAGTGGTTTGTTTGCATTAGTAGGGTCTCCGAAAGTCCAAATGCCAGAAATTGTTTTTGTTATGGCTCAATCCATCAGGTCTGGGTTAGCTCATACCAGACCGGAACAAATAACGTTTACGTTAACGTCATCTCTTATCCCTAAAAAAAAGCGCCTTTGATGCTATCGGGTATGTTTCAACCAGAAAAACTAGCAAGCGCTCGGTTTAATAACAATTTAGCTATCCTGAGGTTTTGGTGCAAGCCCTGAAAAACAGTTTTTTTCATCCAGTGGATTAAAAAAACAAAAAAGGCCCGCAAAAAGCGAGCCTTAGCAAGATCATAACGATTAAAAAAATTTACGCCGATTCCATCAAATCAATCTTTCGACAAAGCCGTTCTCTTTTCACGCCTATTGCTTTAGACCAATCAACTCAGCCAGAGCATTGGCCAGATCATCCGGCGACTTCTCACCACTGGCATCATACCACTGCACTGTCCAGTTGAGCGCCCCCAGGGTAAAGCGACGAATCAGTGGTACATCTCCGTTTAGCACCCCGGCCGTCACACACTCATCAATCACCTGTTGCCACAGGGTTTCGTACTCATCACGCATACCGATCAATACATTCAGCGACTCGTCCGATAAACTGCGCCACTCATACAGGGCGACAACGTGAGCGTTACGGTCAGTCAGCAGAGTACTCAGGTGAGCCTTGGACAGGGCCAGAAAGCGCTCTCTGGGTTCAGTCACACCGTCCAATGTTTCCCCAGCGATCTCCAACGCACTCTCCATACCATCCTGAATTACCGCACACAGGATCTCCTGCTTATCATTAAAATGGTGAAACAGGCTGCCAGATTTAATGCCCATGGCATCGGCCAGCATTCTCACGGTAGTCCGCTCGTAGCCCTGCTCAAAGAACAGGCGTGCTGCGATTGCTACCAGTTCCTTGCGTCGTTTTGAGTTATTGGTCTGAGTCATATCAAATCTAGCGCTTGCTTGGTTTTTATGAATTATGCCAACAAATTAACCACAATCCTCTATTCAGGGTCAAATGGAATCATGCCATTACCAGCATCCACTTACGCCAAAGCCCTTTACCCGTTACAGCTCTGGTATTTCAGTAAACAACTTTGTACATTGGCTCAGTTAACCCTCTCTATGTGATGGATATTCAGGACTTTTTTGTCAGCTTCTTTAGGAAACAAAGGCTGTTATGAACATCGTTTTTCGTGCCGATGCCTCAATCAATATTGGCAGCGGCCATATTATGCGCTGTCTGACCCTCGCAGATGCACTGACCGAACAGGGTCATCAGTGCCGCTTTATCTGCCGATCACATAAGGGACATCTGGGGGATTTTATTAATCAGAAAGGTTACCACGTTGATTTTCTTGCAGCCCCGGAGGCATCAGATCAGGTTGATCCTATAGCGGATGACTCTAGCTCATGCGTGCCACCCCATGCCCATTGGCTGGAGGCCCCCTGGCAACTGGATGCCGAACAAACACTGCAGGCACTTTCAACATCTATCGCCTCAAGACAAGCTGTCGATTGGCTGATTATGGATCACTATGCTCTGGACTATCGCTGGCAAGAGGTCTGTCGTGCAGGTTTTAACAAGTTAATGGTGATTGACGATCTGGCTGATCGCCAACACAGGTGTGATCTGCTACTGGATCAAACTTTTGGCCGCACAGCAGACAACTATCAATCTCTGGTTCCCACTCGATGCCAAATTTTGACCGGTGCTCAATACGCGCTGTTACGGCCTGAATTCAGTGAGTGGCGTACTGCCAGTCTTAAACGTCGTCAGTCTCCTGAGTTAAACAATCTGCTGATTAATCTGGGCGGAGTGGATAAAGACAATATCACCAGTACTCTACTCAAAGCCATTGATAGTAGCCGCCTGCCAGAATCCTGCGGGTTAACCGTTGTGATGGGTGTCACAGCCCCTCATATTGAGCAGATCAAACAGATAGCTACAGAGATAAAACAACCCTGTCAGGTACTTCAGGGGGTGAATAATATGGCAGAGTTAATGGCCAATGCCGATTTCGCTATTGGCGCAGCAGGCAGTACCAGCTGGGAAAGATGCTGCCTGGGTTTGCCAACACTGATGATCATATTAGCAGAAAACCAACAAACCATTGCCACGCAACTGCAAGCCGCCGGTGCAGCACAACCACTCAGTATCGGTCCTCAGCTTGCACAACAGGTCGCTCAATGTTTTGATCAGCTAAGCCCCGAGTATCTCAGCAACAGTAGTCAGGCCGCTCAAGCGATCAGCGATGGTCTTGGGTGCTTAAAAGTCGTTAATTATCTGGAGCAGGAGCCACAATGAACACCTCAACCAGCTTTGTCCGCCCTATGGCAGAAAAAGACCTGTCCACTGTGCTGAGTTGGCGTAATCATCCTGAGGTACGGCGCTTTATGTACACTCAGTATGAGATCACCTTGCAGGAACACACTCAATGGTTCGAGTGCTGTCAGCCTGATCCCTTACGTCAACTTCTCGTCTTTGAGCACCAGGATGTACCGGCAGGTTTTATTCATTTTACCCTGCAGTCTCACCAACAGATTGCTGACTGGGGGTTTTATCTGGCACCGGATGCCGCCAAAGGTACGGGCAGCCTGTTAGGCTTTCATGCCCTGAACTATGCTTTCTGTGAACTCAGGTTACATAAGGTGTGCGGTCAGGCCATTGGGTATAATGACAAATCGATCCGATTCCACTTAAAGATGGGCTTTCAGCAGGAAGGGACGCTGAGAGACCAGTATTATGATGGCCAGAATTTCCACTCAATCGCCTGCTTCGGGTTATTAGCGCAGGAGTGGCATACCCACAGTCAAGAGATGACCCAGATAGCCAAGAGATAACCAAGTATGAAAGAGATCACAATCGCCGGACGCCGTATCAGCCAGCAGGATGCACCTTATATTATCGCTGAGCTGTCTGCCAATCATAACGGCTCCATTGACACTGCTTTTAAGATTATTGACCAGGCCCATAAAGCCGGGGCGGATGCCATTAAACTGCAAACCTATACTGCAGATACCATCACGCTTGACTGTGATGCCCCCGAATTCACTATTCAGGGCGGTTTATGGGATGGCCGAAGCCTGTACGAGCTGTATGAAGAAGCTCATACGCCTTGGGATTGGCATAAGCCTTTGTTTGACTACGCCCGTAAATTGGGCATCACCATGTTCAGCTCCCCCTTTGATTCAACCGCAGTGGATCTACTGGAAGATCTGAATACCCCTGCATACAAGATTGCTAGTTTTGAAGCCGTCGACCTACCCCTAATTCGTTATGTCGCCAGTACTGGCAAGCCGATGATTATATCAACCGGTATGGCGGATGCTGACGAGATTGCTGAAGCGATTGCTGCCGCTCAGGATGGCGGCTGTAAAGAGCTGGCTATTCTGCACTGTGTCAGTGGTTATCCGGCCCCGGCTGAGGATTATAACCTGGCGACCATTGCCGATATGATCCAGCGCTTTCGTTTGGTCACCGGTCTATCGGATCATACGCTGGATAATACCACGGCCATTGCCAGTGTGATGTTGGGTGCCTCTATTATTGAAAAACACTTTACCCTGGACCGTAACGGTGGCGGTCCTGATGACAGCTTCTCGCTGGAACCAGAAGATCTAGTCGCCCTATGCCGTGATAGTAAAACCGCCTGGCAGGCCCGGGGGCAGGTAGACTACGGCAAGAAATCCAGTGAAAGCGGTAATGTCCAGTTTCGCCGTTCGCTGTATTTTGTGAAAGCGCTGAATGCCGGAGAAACCATTACCCCGACTCATATTCGTAGTGTACGCCCCGGTTATGGCGCCGCCCCGAAACACCTGAATCAACTGATCGGCAAAACGGTCAATATGGATATTGCAGCCAATTCACCTGTAAAGTTAGAGCTAATAAACCTTTAGACCCAACACTTAAATTTAATAGCTTTAACCTATCACCGTAGCCACGATATGGGACTGCTAACAAGGACTATCGGCACATTATGTCAACAACAGCATTGTTAATATTCCAGGCTAAAACCGAATAGATACGGACCTGCTATCCGTGTTTTCAGCAGCCAAAGGAAGGCCCCCGGAAGGCACAACACAGAGTTTTGTCTTCCAGTTCTCTTACTCCCCTCCCCTTAAGCCCTACAGTTCGAATACACAATAGTCAACGCTAGCCCAACCAATTAAGTATCGAACCTTATTTGCACAGTCTCTCAGCGGCAAGTTTTTGCAACAAGGAAAAATTACGCCGGTCTTTATAGCAGCAAAGCCGAAGTATCACGGCAAACTCTTGCCGCCTAGTAACATTTGCTAAAAGAAAGATTTATCACCTAAAAGATTTCCACCTTACCAGAGATAACAAAAAGCAAAATAGATCTACAAACAATCTCTTTGCACGGTAAATTGTCAACGCATGTAACTAAAGTCATTAAAGGTTTACAGCTTTTGGGCGATACAAATGAAGAGGATTAAAAGGAGTAAAATAATAGCTAGTTACTTTAGAAAAACAGCTTAGTGCCATATTTGAAGCCCAACAGCTTATTGAATCGCCATATAACTCAAGAGCACAGGAAAATGTGTTTTTCCTGTGCTTTTAAGCCTTGTTGCTTTGCTTAAACGACTGCCAATCCAGCGGACAGTGTTCGTATATCTGTGTATTTCATTAGCATCGAAACACTCACAGATATAGCTGAGCTTATCTGTACCTGATGGCAGTAAAAGCCAAGCTGTTTTTACAACTGAACTTGAGGAAAGCTGTGCTTTAAACACAGAGTTCAAGTCAGTTATAAACTTTCAATCAATTTCTGAGAGGACTCATTCCACTCAAGGTTTTGTTTTAAATAAATTTTATTGATAAACGAGGTATCCTATGTCGATATTGGTCAACACCAATATCGGAGCTTTGCATGGACGACAAAACGTCCAGCAACTCTCCGACCAGGTCAATGAATCAATACAAAAATTGACAACAGGCACACGACTAACCAGCTCCCGCGAAGATGCTGCAGCCGTAGAACTTGTTCAACAGTTTGATATTCAACTCATCGGGCTGACACAAGCAAACCGTAACGCCAATTACGGTATTGCAATGGCTCAGATTGCAGAAGGTTCGCTGACTGAGATATCGGGTAATATGCAAAGGGCACGCCAACTAGCCGTTGCAGGCGGTAGCCGTACTCTGAGCTCCGAGGGAAGAAATGCTCTGGCCGAAGAATTCAAAGAGCTATTAGAAACGAATAATCTAATCGCCAATAACACCCTTTACGGCGATATCAATATTCTTAATTACAACTCATCATCCAGTGGTTTTAAGGTTCAGTCTAGGCCAGAACCTGCTCCCAGCGTCACTGTGACTACAGGTAATGCAATTTTAACCTCTCTCTTTGGCAATGCCCTAAATCAAGGAGGTATTACAGGACAAACATTATCCACTATCAGTGCCAACCTAGATAACACTGGTAATTTAGGTAAAATCATTGGCGCTTACATGCTGGTCAATGGCGAATCTGATGCAGGAGTAGCGGCTGATGCATTACTCACAGGTACACGTGAGGGTAATATCAGTGAGCTGATCAATAATAGCGCCTTACAAATTAATATTGATGAATTCAAAAAAGTATTGGCTACCGAAAATAGCGCACAAGCTGGCCAATCTAACTTAATAACTGGTGCAGCAGCAGTATTTACAGCTTTTGCCGATACAGATGTTAGCCCAACAGGTTTTTCTGATGAACAGCTCAACACTATTTATGAATTTACCACTAACGCTTTGTTAGAAACAATGACAGGAGTGATATCTGCTGTAAGTCGGCAAAGATCAAGATTAGGGGCCGACATGAGCGGTTTAGAGTCTACAATCAGAGTCAATAGCACAGAGGCGACAAATATCAAAGATGCACGATCACGCATCGCAGATACTGATTTTGCCGAAGAATCAGCGAAACTCGCCCGAAGCCAAATACTTCAACAAGCAGCAAACAATATTTTAGCCCAAGCTAATCAACGGCCTAATATCGCTTTATCCTTATTGAGGTAAGTGTGTATATTTTTATTGGAAAAGGCATCTGTCATTCATTGATGCCTTTTCCTATTCCTTCTACTCTATGGTCATAAAACACGACTTATTAAATATCAAACTACTTAACGATAATTTCAGCAAGCCAAGTTTTAAACCTTAAAGCGTCCTACTTTCTGTCCCAGATCCTGTACCAGCTGCTCTAACTCCAGACTAGTACTATCCGCTTGAGCCACCGCACCTGCCGTGACATGGGATTCATTAAAGATCTGCTCTAAGGCCTGATGCATACTACCCGCCTGACCTGCCTGATCTTCCGTCATACGAGTGATCTCTGTGAACATCTTATGAAGTTCTTCAACTGCATTATTGACACTGGCTAAACGTTCATCAGACTGGCGAATGCCATCAATGCTACTACGCGCTACTGTGCTTGCTTCATTAATCGCCGTAACGGCTTTAGTGGCACCGGCCTGTAGCTGCCCGATTTGGGCTTCAATATCTTCTGTCGATTGTTGGGTTTTACTGGCTAACATACGCACTTCATCGGCTACTACCGCAAAGCCTCGCCCACTTTCACCGGCCCGGGCCGCTTCAATGGCTGCATTCAGCGCCAAGAGGTTAGTCTGCTCGGCAATGGCCTTGATCATATCCAGGACATCGCCAATCTGATCACTTTGCGATGCCAGAGCATCAATCACATCAGAAGTGGCTTCCACATTAGTTACCAGATGCTCAATATCATGGCGAACTTCCCGGGAGATAGCCGCACTTTGTCCGGTCTCCTCACGGATCTTATCGACACTTTTCAGCGTCTGAGCCACGCTTTCACTCTCTTCTGCCACACTGTCCACAATATAAGCCACTGCAGCGGAGGCTTCGGAGACCGCACTCTGCTGTCGTTCGGTTGCCTGTGACGCCTGAATATTCCCCTGACGCATAGTATCCACTACGCTGGAGGTATGTCTGGACACCGATTGCACATCACCCACAATGGCCTGAATGGCTTGAACAAAATGATTCACTTTACCGGCCATCAGTGCGATTTCATCATCACCTTTAATGGCAATACGGCAAGTCAGATCCCCTTCCCCTTCAGACAGATCACTCAGGGCATCAGTCAGCACGCCAATACGGCGTAAAATACGTACCGACAGCACCATCACAAGTACAACTATCAATACCAGAGCACTGATCAGAGACACCAAGGTCATCTGTTGCACCAGTTGATCAGAGGATTCCTCAATGCGCTGTTCCACCGAGTGGCGGGCGGTATCATTATTCTGCTGGATACCCGATAAGCGATCCTTCAGATCCGAGACAGCCTCACCGGAAGCCGTACTGATGCTGCTCTTTACTGCAGCAATACTGTTATTAATCAGCTCATTAAAGCCAGTCTCCATCGCCTGAGTGCCTGAGATTACCTTATCCCGGCTTACCCCTAAAACAAACTCACCAATAGGGGAACCACTGGGACTGATCGGCTGGCGGATAATAATGATACGGTCATGATCCCCCGCGGCAGCAATCACCCCATCCAGGCCTTTTTTACCCGCGTCTCGACCTTCCTTAATCAGATCTTTCACCAGCTGACTGCGTCGGTTCAGGTAACGGGTCATGCGTTTACCGTAAATATCGTAGTAACCGGCAAACACCACATGCTCACTTTCATGGGCCATCTGTACATAGCGTGTTAACTGAGGAATATCACGATCCCAAATCGCCTGAGGAGCCACTGCGGCCAGGATGATCGCCATATTTTTAGAAGTGTCTAAAAGAGAGTCTTCCAACATTTTTACAGTGGAATCTTTCTCTTGCTCCAGTTCCTGTTTCAAATTACCGGACAGCGCAACAGAAACCTTATCGGACATTTCGGCAATCTGGCCCTGCACCCGTTCGCTGGACATCGCCAGCTGCTCAGAGACCTTGCCATTTTCCAGACTGAGTTTGGCACTGATATCATCAATCAGGCTTTCCCCACCAGAGCGAGTCAACGTAATAAAGAGTAGAGTCTGCACGACTGCCAGGATAACAATCGTGATAATCACGGGCCGTAATAGCTTACTGCCCAGAGCAAATAGTTGATTTGACATTGTGACCTCAACAGCTTTTGGCCGTTGGCTTTACGATGAAGTCATGATCATCACAAAGCGGTTTGTTATTATTTTCTGCCGCCTGTATCCATAGGAGGCAGGCCTTTTTTCATCAGAATAATACTTTCGTCGCACAATAAAAACCGGCATTTACGCATTTTTCGCTGCTTTTTGTTACAACCACAGCAAGATAGTGCGCTAAACCACTCAAAAAACTATGGATTTACGCTCAATCTCACTAATCACTATTAATCAACGAGGTGATTAAATCACTTACGCCACGAGCTTTGGTTTTTACGTAGCGCTTTCTTTATTCGATCTTTTCAGTACTCAAGCAGCGAATTAATCCGTGTAAATAGTTGTCAACCCGCACACAGCTCACCATAATTGAAAGAAATCCATTTCATTGGTTCGACAAAAGGGTTGCCCGGAATGCATTCAAGCCCAAGAAACAGCGCGCACTTTTTTATTAATGCTGCCACTGTGGCTGCTGAATTAAGCGTAGTGCTCACTGAAGCTAAAAACATCTCTCTGGAGGCGATGAACGCCAAAGCTCTGGTCGCTCGAGCCGGTGATAATGTTCGAACCTTTAAACCCATTACCGACTTTATGGTTGAGCTGGCCAATGACACCATTTGGCTGGTAAAAGAGATCAACCGGGAAGCTTTGATTCTCTCGCGCAACTCATTAGCGGATCTGCACAGCGCAGACGCCCATGAGCGCTTTAAAAAAGCTCAGGAGAGATCAAAGACCGCCGCTTTTGGCGATACGCTCGACTCCATTGCCCAAGAAGCCTCAAATCAACATCATCAGCAAACCATGCAACTGCGTCGCCATATGCGCAAACTGTTTGAACTGCTTGATGAGATTGAGTCCCGCATGCTGGCCGCCAATGTGGTTACCGCCACATCCCGCCTGGAAGCCGCCACAGCAGCAGACAGTTACCAGGCCAGCCTGGAAGGGATTGTGGTGAAGCTGGAGAAAGCGGCCAACCGCATTAAACATATCGCCAGTAAGTGCCGACATTCACTTGAGCGCTGATCCACAGCACAGATCGTCAGAAATACGGAAAGAATTCGATGAAAGTAGTCAAACTGCATGAGAGCCGCAGCCACGAGTGGCTGGTCTTTGGCCGGGATGAAGAGCGCCCAAGTAAGATTATTGATACCAATCAGTACATGATCAAAACCACTAACCACGCCATCATGCTGGACCCCGGTGGTATTGAACTGTTTTCTGCCATGCTGGCTGCCGTGGTACACCATGTTCCAGTACAACAGATCACCCATCTGTTTGCTTCCCACCAGGACCCAGACATCATCTCCTCTCTGGGCCTATGGGATAAAACCCTACCTCACGCTGAGCTGCACGCCCCTTGGTTATGGGAAGGCTTTCTACGCCATTTCGGCTGTAACAGCATTAAGTACAATCCTCTACCCGATGAAGGTAAGAGCATTCGTTTGGATGAGGTAGAACTGCAGTTTATCCCTGCACACTATATGCATTCATCGGGTAACTTCAGCGTTTATGATCCACAGGCAAAAATCCTGATGAGTGGTGATATTGGCGCGGCACTGCTACCTGATGGTGCCCCTCTGTTTGTGGAAGATTTTGACGCTCACGTTGACAAGATGCGCCTGTTCCACCAACGCTGGATGCCTTCTAACCGTGCCAAGAAGGATTGGATTCGTCGCGTACGCCAGCTGGATATTGAATATATGGCGCCTCAGCACGGCGCTATTTTCAGAGGCCGTGATATACAGCGCTTCCTGGACTGGCTGGATGAACTGGAAGTCGGTACGGGTGTTGCTTGATAACTGGGTATAACACATCATCAACAATAACGCCCCTTGGACCTGGGGCGTTATTGTTTAAGAACAGCTTTAGACAAGTTTAATGGTACGACGACATTTCTAAGAGATATCTTCCTCCTGGTCTTCCAGCAATTGCACCAGCTCCGACATAGCCATAGGCTCGTGATAGACAAACCCCTGAATAAAGTCACAGCCCATCTGTTTTAACAGTGCCAGACTATCACTATCCTCTACCCCTTCAGCGACAACCTTCATCCCCATCTGATGAGCCAGTTCTGCCATGGAACGAATCATGCCGCTGTCCTGAGGACTGCGACAGACATCCTTAATAAAGCTGCGATCAAATTTCAGTTCAGTCACCGGGTACTGACGCAGATCATTTAATGAAGCATAGCCGATACCAAAATCATCTACGACCACGGAGACACCAATCTCTGACAGTTGCTTCAGTACACTGGCAGTCGCATTCAAATCATTGATAATCAAACGCTCTGTCACTTCCAGCTCCAGATACTGTGCTGGAAAGCCGGTTTCTCGCAGAATATTTTCGACCTGACTCACAAAGTCAGCCTGGGCAAACTGTTTAGGAGAAATATTCACCGCCACACGCACAAAACCAATGTCACTCAGTGCACTCACCGCCTGTTTGCAGATCTCCCTTAGAGTCCACTCGCCTAAACTGTGAATGATGCCGGTTTCTTCTGCTAAAGGAATAAACAGATCAGGCATCAGTAACCCGCGTACTGGGTGCTGCCAACGCAGCAGGGCCTCGGCACTGACAATACGTTCGCTTTTTGCATCGTATAACGGCTGGAAGATCACCTTGATCTGCCCTTTATTGAGCGCATCCCTCAGATCCTGCTCCAGCTGAATCCTTTCATAAGCCACAACTTCCATCTCACTGTTATAGATGGCAAAGCTACTCTTACTTTTATTTTTTACGTAGTACATGGCGGAATCGGCCTGATGCACCAGAGCTTCCTGATCGTTGGCCAGCTCAGGATAGATACTGATACCCACACTGGCACCGATATAGGTCAACTTGTCCTTCACCATGATCGGCTGCTTCAATTGATCCACAATCGAATGGGCTATCTCCCACAACTGAGCCCGGCTATAACCCGGTAGAATCAGCGCAAATTCATCACCGCCCAAACGCGCCACGGTATCGGTAATACGAATCAGCGACTTCATAATCACAGCGACCTGTTTTAGCAGCAGGTCGCCGTATTCATGACCGAAGGTATCGTTCACTGGCTTAAAACCATCCAGGTCCACATACAGCAGCGCCACTTGAGCCTCACTGGATTGACTCTCGTTGGCTTGCGCCTGCAGTAACGCCTGGGACAAACGGTCCCAGAACAAACGACGATTAGGTAATTCAGTCAGGGCATCGTAATTGGCCTGACGGTGAATCAGCAGCTCTGCTTCTTTACGCTGGGTAATATCACTGAACACACCGACAAAGCGCTCAATCAAGCCCAGTTCATTATGAATAGCCACGATGGACAACCACTCGGCGTAAACCTCGCCGTTTTTACGCCGATTCCAGATCTCACCCTGCCAGCAGCCTTTCATCAATAGTTGTGTCCACATCTCGCGATAAAACTCACGATCCTGTTTGCCAGAGCTCAACACACTAGGGTTTTTCCCCACCACTTCTTCGGGCTCAAAACCGGTAATACGGCTAAACGCTGGGTTCACCTGCTCAACCACATTATGTTTACTGGAAATCACAATGGCATCATTAGAACTTTCAAATACCTTGGCGTACAACTGCAGGTTTTTCTCTGTCTCTTTAATCTGGGAAATATCGTGCAGAGACAGTACCCAGTGACAGGCATCATTAATCACCAGCTCGGTTACCGAAAGCGTCAATATCACCTGACATCCTGTCGGCAGGATCACCACCTTTTCGATACTGGTTAAGCGTTTTTGCTGTTGCAGAATCTGTCGCTCCGAAGCGGTCAGTAACATGGCACCATCTTCGGTACGACAATTGAAGATTGAACCTTCTACATAAGCTTTTTCAGGGAAGAAGTACTCAGCGGCCGCATTAATAAAGCGGATATCAAACTGATGATCCGTTACGATCACACCGTGATGCACCGTATCCAGGACCTGTTGCAAATAAGCCCGGGACACCGTAATAGAGCCCAAACGATCCATCATCTCATTAAAGTGCCCTGCCAATTGTGCAACTTCGTCATGAGACGAAGTATCAATGCGATAGGAGAAATCCCCCGCCTGGGCAAAACGGATCGCTTCCAGCAGATGATTCAGTGGTTTGCGCACTCGTAAGGCAGTTTGGAAGGCCAAGAGACCCGCAATGATAATGCCCAGTGGAATCAAAACGTATTCAATACGCTGATTATTACGGCTCACCGCCTGAATTTGCGCCATAGAAAGCTCATGCTTTTTAACGGTCTGCTGATGGAGCTGAATCAATAATTGCTGTAGATCCTGCTGGGCTTGCTGATATTGACTGCGCTTGATATGAAAACGATCAAAGTTAGCCAGCATATGATGGTAAAGAGAGCGCACCTCACCGATCCCATAGCCCATCTCAGAGTGATTCAAGGTAAACGCCAGTTCATCCTGGGCACGAATGCGCTCCACTCGTTGAACCAAACTTTGCTCCAGTCGCTCCAGCTCAACCTTGTTATAAAGCGCATTACGATGCAGGGGTGAGGCGATATAGAGACTTAAACGCAGTAGATCATTTTGCAATAACAGGAGCTCTGGCTGACTATCCTGATCCGGTGTTTTCAACAGTGAGATCAGCTTATCTACATTGTCCTCTAGCTGCCGCTGTTCTTTCAGCATCTCTTGATACTGATTGACCAGCACCAGAGCTAAAACAGAAGTGTCATCAAACTGCTGTTCCAGCCGTTCACTGACCAGATCTGATAATTCTACTTGTCCTGTGAGAACACTCAGTTCATTTTGATATTGATTGAACTGTTCAATAGCCGCTAACAGACTGCCCTGCGGTGAACCGACCACAGGACTCAGGCTTCTGACCACCGCACTGTTCAATTCAGAAAAAGCACTGATCATGCCTTCCGAAGCGGACAGAGCCGGTTGATACAAGTTCACCAGCTGTTCAGTGTAACGACGCTTCTGATACTCTTGTGAGAACAGTAAACCACCGATTACCATCAAGATGGTAAAAATAGCTACCAAGCCCAAATAGAGTTTGTGTTGCAGTTTCATTCTTAAATTCCGCTGTACGGGCATTCATCCACTGAATGACAAACTGCATCCCTGACTTTTTTGTTTTCTCATCAGTCTAGATGGCACCCTTTAGGGATTTACCGACCTGAATCAATAAAGCGGGGAAAAGACATTTTTCATATAGTTTTCACTGGACAAAATGTGAACGGCGACACAAAAAGTCTTCTTTGTACAATAAACTTTACGGCCATCACTACAGCACGCCCTAATACTAAAGGCAAAACCCCAGTGTCATAAATTCGTTACAAGCACACACTGTTATAACCATTCCTTAGCTCTGAAATGCACCTTATTCCAAAGACAAATCACGGTACCATCGATGGTTTAAGTCCCGATAATGCTAGAAAGAGATTAATCACAGACTCTTTGTCGATGCTTATTCGGGTTGCACACACTGACATAAAAGTACTTCGATATTCTTTGGCCACGAGCTGAAGAATGGAGCTATCTGCGAAAGAGAAACTTTTGTGTGAGTGCTTTGTTTTATGCCACTGCACCTCTCGGAGCGACACATGTTTGAGAATGTAAAAGCGATTCCAGGCGATGCCTTGCTGGCGTTGATGGTTGCCTTTAAAAGTGATCCTAACCCTAACAAAATCGACCTGGGGGTAGGTGTTTATAAAAACGATTCAGGTCAAACACCAATTCTGAATGTCGTCAAAAAAGCAGAAACTCACCTGTTAGAACATGAGCAAAGCAAAGGCTATATTGGCGCAACGGGTGCTCCTGAGCTGGCTTCTTTACTGCAGGGGCTGATGCTAGGCAATGACCATCCAATTATTCAACAAGGTCGTATCGCAACAGCACAAACGCCAGGTGGCACCGGAGCCTTGCGTGTTGCCGGCGACTTGATCAATGCGGTCAACCCCGATGCCAAGATCTGGGTCAGTGATCCGACCTGGTCCAACCACTTCCATGTCTTTGCCGGCGCAGGTGTCGAAGTGCGCACCTACCCCTACTACGATACAGATCATAATGCACTGGCTATCGATGCCATGCTGGAAAGCATTCGTCAGATTCCAGCAGGCGATGTGATTCTGCTGCACGCCAGCTGTCACAACCCCACCGGTATTGATCCGACTCAGGCACAATGGCAACTGATCAGCCAAGCCGTGGCCGAACAAGGGCTTGTGCCTTTAATTGACTGTGCTTACCAAGGCTTTGGTGAGGGCTTAGAGGAAGATGTGCGCGGCCTGAAGATGTTACTTGATCTGTGCCCTGAGGCCCTGATCACGACATCCTGCTCCAAGAACTTTGGCCTGTACAATGAACGCATTGGAGCCTTAAGTCTGGTTACAGAAAGTGCGGAACATTGTCAGCGCGCTTTCTCTCAGGTCGCCAACTGTATTCGTGCTAACTACTCTAACCCTCCCGCTCATGGCGCGGCGATTGTAACAACCATACTGTCGGATCAGAGTCTGCGTCAGCAATGGGAAACAGAGCTGGCCGAGATGCGGGATCGTATTCGCCGTATGCGTAGCGAACTGGTCAGCAGCCTGCAAAGCCTGAACTGTAATCGTGATTTCTCTTTTATTGAGCAACAGAAAGGCATGTTCTCTTACTCTGGCCTGAGTAAGGATGAAGTACTGTATCTGCGTGAACACTATGGTATCTACGCCGTAGAGTCCGGCCGTATTAATGTGGCGGGTATCAATGATCGTAATCTTGAGTTGCTGAGTGAAGCGATCAATAAAGCGATTCAGCAGTAGCTACCGTTGATTAACATCCTTCTCTTGCAAGAGAAGTCAGAAACAGCGTCATCAGAACAATATCTGGCGACGCTGTTTTATTTTCAAAGTTCAAAACCGATCAGGTAAATTCAGAAGACCACTCAGTCCCTTACCGCGCTACCAGATCAACTCACTTCCATCATCAGGTCTTTGTCATCAGGCAGTTCAGGCAAAATACCTGTTTGCTGGCTTTTGCTAACAAAGGCTTCAAAATCGGCCTTCACCATAGGTCGGGCAAACAGATAGCCCTGCCCCTGATCACAGCCCTGCTGACGCAACTGTTCAAAGTGACGGAAGGTTTCGATACCTTCAGCAATCACTGGGATCTTCAGATTTTCCCCCAGCTGTAACGTCGCCGCGATCACAGCACCTTCATCATCAGGCGCCATATCTTTGACAAACTCCTGGGCTAGCTTCAAACGTTTAATCGGCAATTTATGTAGATAACGCAACGAAGAGTAACCGGTGCCAAAGTCATCAATAGAGAAGGTCACTCCCAATTGATTCAGGCTACGCATAGCGCGCTCGGCTACAGAGATATCCTGCATCAAAACAGTCTCTGTAATCTCCAGTTCAATATAATGAGCCGGTAACTCCAACTCCTGCAACACTTGATAAACACGTTCAACAAATTTGGGCTCCAGTAATTGCAGAGACGAGACATTGATACCAACCTGCTGAAACTCGATCCCCTGCTCAAGCCATTGCTTCGCTTGCCAACAGGCCTGATACAATACCCAGTCGCCTAACTGATGAATCAGTCCACGCTCTTCGGCCAGGGGAATAAACTGTCCTGGTGAAATAAAACCGCGCTCAGGATGTTGCCAACGTAACAATGCCTCGCAGCCGATCAGCTTTTCCTCTTTCAAATGGACCTGAGGCTGGAAGACCAAAAACAGCTCGCCACGCTCCTGAGCCTTTTCCAGATCATTAGCCAGTGACGTCGCTTCCAACATCTTCTGACTCATCTCTGGACTATGAAAACGATACTGACCGCGCTGGCTGCGCTTCACTTCAAATAGCGCAATATCAGCCTGCTCCATCACAGTATCCAGATTGATCGGAGCTTGTTTGCACAGACTGATACCGATGCTGGCAGAAGTACGAATATCATGCCCATCCAGCTTCAGGGGTTGAGTCACCATATGCAGAATATCATTGGCCCAGGCGGTCATCTGAGTTTCTTCAATCTGGTTATCCATCAAAATCGCAAACTCATCCCCGCCCAGGCGACCAATAAAGCTGGAGGGCGGCAATAGATCTCTCAGCTGCTGTGCTACATGATTTAACAGCAGATCGCCGACACGGTGGCCCAGACTATCGTTGATTACTTTAAAATGGTCCAAATCGATAAAAAGAACCGCGAAACTCTGGCCGGTATTGTTCAGTTTATTAACCGCCCCTTGCAGAGCAATCTTAAAGCTCTCTCGATTGGGTATACCGGTTAGATTATCGTAATAAGCCAGACGGCGGACTTCCTCATCAGCCCGTTTGGAGTGAGTAATATCCATAATTGAGCCACATAAGCGTAATGCCTGGCCCGTTTCATTCCATAGCGCCTGTCCCCGCATACGTAACCAGACCCACTCCCCCTTGCTATTACGCATGCGGTATTCCAGGTCTAAGGCATCTTTCCGCTGCAGGTGATGATCAACACCGACTTGTACCAAACGGGTATCTGCCGGGTGAATACGTTCTAACCAGGGTTCCAGGCCATGTTGTACCTGCCCTAATTGCGCTTTGTCCGTACAACCAAGAATTTCGACTAAACGAGGGGACTGATAAAGCTGGTTGGTGCGAAGATCCCAATCCCAGATACCATCATTAGTGCCTCTGATCGCCAACTCAAAGCGCTCTTCACTCGCTTTTAAAGCAGCTTCGGATCGTAAACGCGCCCGGATCTCCCGACGTAAACGTCTGATCCAGTAGACCCCAGACAGAAAAAGACCGATTAAGAAAAGACCAGCGGCAATTAACCCATAACGAGCCACCAGCTGAGGATCGATACCCTCACCTTTTTCGGGATACAACCACCGACGATGGATGGCATCCTTCTCCTGATCAGAGAAACTATACAGCGCTTTTTCCAACGTCTGATTCAGTACAGGCCAATCATTGCGACTGGCAAAACGCACCGCATAGCTGTAACGAGCATCCCCCACCACTTCAACGTTGCTGATACCCTCATTTTTTATATGCATCCAGGCACTGGCAACAACAGAGATTGCTGCATCCGCATTACCTGATGACAAAGCAACGATCACATCCCGAGAGCTTTTAAGCTCAACCAGAGTAATATCCGGGTATTGGGAGTTAAGGTATTCAGCAATCGCCGTACCCCGAATAACGGCAACACTTTTACCTGATAACTGATCCAGGCTTTCGTAATGCAGTGACGTTTTACGGACAAAAATCTTGTTCGACAAAAACGTATAGGGCTGGGTAAAAGAAAGATACTTCAATCGTTCCGGTGTTTCCGAGGCCGCAAATACTAGGTCAATCTCCCGGTTACGGGCAGCCTGTAACATGGCACCATAGGAGGAGAAAAACTGAGGCTCAAAAGTTACTCCCAACTTCTGCTCAATCAGATAAAGGAAATCCATCGCAACGCCACGATAGCGCCCATCCTCATCTTTAATCATAGTGTGAGGGGGCACATAGCTGACCCCTAAGCGGATTGTATCTCTATTGGCATTCAGCCACTGCTGTTCTTCAGCGGTCAGCTCTAGTTCAGGGCTTTTAGCAAAAGTATTCAGACACGCAAGCATGCATAACAACACAAGGCTAAACACTTGCAAGGTCAGTTTTGGCTTTGCACCTGTCCTATCCCGCTCTGCTACATTTACAGCCATCAAGCAACATCAACCCCAATAAAACACATACCATTAAACGCACATCTCAACGACAGGGCATAGTACTCTTCCAGTCTTTTGTAATAAAGCATTTAAAAGGTAGCATTTAGGATATTTACTCCTACCTTTAGCCTAGACCCCAGGATCATTGATATATATCAAACCTACTCTATTTTGCTTACTCATCGTGTTGCATTCATGACACAAAAGCTGAAACTGGGATATTCGTCATTTAAGAAACCTCGGACACAGCCATGAAAACAACAAAAATCGCTGGCCAGATCTTCTCCCGTAGCGATCATTTGATAATGGAGTTACAGCAGCTGCAAAGCCAGTTGAACCACAGTCGCTGCCAGCTAAAAAGCAAGGTTGATAAGCTCTTCAGTAACAGTCGTTCCTGTCACAATCACAGTGATTTCAAAACGTAGTATCTAGATTCACAGCTTGATCAGCCAAAATTACTGAGTGTGTATTACGTTCCGTTACGAGAGTTAGCAAAGCGCTACACTTTGTAGAACAATCACTCTGGAGTACAACTTCGTTAATAATGTACCTTAGACCTATCTTTTAAACTTTCCCGGAGCCACCAAGATGGACCTTGAAGTTTTTCGCCAGGTTGTACAGCTTAACGAGAAAATTTCCGACAACAACGATCGTCTGGTACATGAGTTCCAGAATCTTGTTATACGGCTTGAAGCGGGCCGGGAAAATATGATGCGCAATGCCAGTAAGCTGAAAGGGTTAAAGCGCTATCGAGGCAATCAGGTTGCCTGATTGGGAAAAGCGGTTATTTCGGACAGAGCTGTCATTTGTTTATCAGGTAAGCTTGCATAACGGACTGTTTTGACAACAGTCCGCTCTATTCTCAGCTCCAGCCACATTGCGACAAATAACATCGCAACACTGATAACGCCAACTCATTATTCTGAGTAAAATGATCGCTACCTATCAGACAATCTTTTCTAGACAGATAGCCATGTCCAGTCAAGCATCCAGTTTACCTATTCAAAATAGAATCCACAGCGGAATAAACCTGATCAGGCGCGCTGTAATCAATAGGTAAGGCTAACCACTGCTGATCATTTTTCAGGATTAATGTAGGAAACCCCTGCACACCCAGGCGCTGAACAAAATCCACTTCTTCCTCCAACGCACTGTTATCCCATAATTGCTGCATTTGCTCAGTAAAACACGGCTCAGATAAACCGATCTGTTGCGCACATGCCTGTAGGGTAGATAGATCCGAAGGGTTTTTAGCTTGCTGATAGTAAGCCTGCTGAATCGCCTTTAACATCTGGCCTGCCAATTCATCAGATTGCTCACGGGCAACCATCACTGCACGGCAGGCAGGGTAGGTTGAACGTCTGGGCTGACATTCACTCCAGAAATCATGATTAAAAGAAACCCCGGTTTTCTGCTCAATATTGCGCCAGATACCCTGAATATAGTGCTGCTGACTCTCAGGCATAGGCTCATCATTATCAGGAGCTAAACCACCTAACAATATCTGATGGTTGAGCTGAGGATAATGGGCTTTAATTTGTTGATAAACAGGACTGAACGCCCAACACCAGCTACACATAGGGTCCAGCACATAAATCAGTGCGGGTTTGTCGCTGGCTAACAGTTGATTAATATAACTCGACATACTTCCTCTTGCATTCAGCAATCACCTGACTATGATGCAGGCACATCTCAAAGGGTAGTTCTATGAACCTAATTTTGCTGTTTGATTCAGATTTTATTACCGAAAAACAGGTTCGCCTGACTGACAGACGCCTGGAACATATCTTAACGGTTCATCGAGCGCAGGAAGGCGATTTTTTAACCGTAGGTCAAGTCAACGGTCTTTGCGGACGGGGTCAACTGGTCCGTTTGAATCAACAGGAAGCGATTCTGGAGGTTGAACTGAATCAGCAACCACCGGCTGCCCTGCCTCTGACGCTGATTCTGGCACTACCAAGGCCACGTATGCTAGGTCGCACACTGCAACATATTAGCACCTTAGGTGTAAAAAAGCTGATCCTACTGCATACCAAACGGGTAGAAAAAAGCTATTGGATGTCGCCCATGCTGGCAGAAGATAAAATTCAGGATCAGCTGATTCTAGGCTTAGAGCAAGCCAAAGATACGTTGATGCCGGAAGTGATTCTGGAAAAGCAGTTTAAACCCTTTGTGGAAGATCGTTTGCCAGAGTTATGCCAGGGCACTTTAGGACTGGTAGCTCATCCTCGCGTACCCGATGCCTGCCCTAGAGGTATCGAGCAGGATACAACCCTGGCCATCGGTCCCGAAGGTGGCTTTATTCCCTATGAAATTGAAAAGCTAACGCAAGCGGGTCTGAAACCCGTGCATATGGGTGAGCGTATTATGCGAGTTGAAACGGCCGTTACAGCCTTACTGGCTCGTTTGTTCTAAGAGGCCTGCTCTATTTGAAATTTATTCTCTGGGCTATTTAAAGCTTCTGCGATTAAAACTGCGCAAATCTCAAAACTAAGCCCGTCTGGAAAAGGAAGTGTGCGGGCTCAGAGCAAAACATAGTATTACTCTGAGCCCACTATCACTCATTTAATCTTCTATCTGTTCAGCTTTGCAGTCACTAAATCCGCCATCATCTGAATGTGATCATCACGAGCATTCAGCGCTGGGATATAACTCAGCACCTTGCCACCGGCTTCGATAAATAGATCATTATTCTCTACCTGAATCTCTTCCAGCGTCTCCAGACAGTCCGCGGCAAAGGCTGGGCAGATTACATCCACCTGTTCGATCTCTTGGCCCCACTGCTGCAAAGTGACATCCGTATAGGGTTTGATCCACTCTTCTTTACCAAAGCGAGACTGGAAACTGCAGATCCACTGCTCATCACTCAATTCCAACGCCTCTGCCAGCGCCTGTGCGGTCTGACGACAATGCTCAGGATAAGGATCACCGTTATCAGCATAACGTTGCGGAATACCGTGGAAAGACATCAACAGCCGCTCACCTTTACCATGCTCCTGCCAATGCTCACGCACCGACTGTGCCAAAGCTGAGATATAAGCCGGCGAACGGTAGTAATCACGAATAAATGTCAGTGCCGGAAATTCAGGACGTTTGCCAATCACCCGTGCCAGCTGATCAAACACGGCCCCTGTTGTGGTAGCGGAATATTGCGGATACAACGGCAGGACGACCACTTCTTCAACACCTTTGGCCATCAAAGCATCCAACCCCGATGCCATTGATGGGTTACCGTAAGTCATCGCCAGTTCTACGGGGAGATCATTTCCCTGTTCTGATAACTTGGCTTGCAAAGCCTGTTGCTGTTGGCGGCTGATCACCATGAGCGGTGAACCCTCTTCCGTCCATACACTAGCATAAGCATGAGCGACTTTCTTCGGGCGGGTATTGAGGATGATGCCATGGAGGATAGGGCACCATAACCAGCGTGTCAGATCGACCACACGACGGTCATGTAAAAATTCTGCCAGGTAGCGTTTTACTGCTGCCGGTGTTGGGGCATCGGGTGTGCCCAGATTCACCAGCAGGATACCCTGTTCGGGTTGAGAAGTGCTCTGTACGGACATCGTTATTCCTAATTGATCCAGCCAAAATCCGGGCTGCTACATCCCTAAACCATTATCTCATGGGCTTTGTCCCTTCTCTGGCGGGTCAGTGCTGTTAGCTTAGATTGCGTAACACAACCTTAGACAGAGCGCTGCTTCTTACGCAGAGAAGCGTTGGTTTAAACAAAGCACAATGTTTAGGGGCATCATGATAACGTGTCGTACGAGAGATAAAAGCGTTTAGATCAATCGCTTATGCAAAACGGGCTTGCCAGGATGGCTGAAAGCCAGGCTGAGCCAGGGTTGAAAAACCAGATAGGATACGACGCGCTTTAACCTGCTTGATACCAGCCTGTTGCAGCAGATTGCGTGCCGCTTCTTCGTCACGGAATACCATAGGCTTGCCATTCAGAGCGCGCAGTGAGTGTGTCTCATCAGCGTGTTCAATCTCTACTGTGAAGTAAACACCGTCATGATGAGACTGAATATGGATTGGCGTATGCGGTTCAGTTTGCAGCAAGCTGCTCAGTTCGGTCATTTTCATTGTTATGTCCTTCGACTTATCTTCTGTTTGTTTATCTATCCTATCTTTTATAACTCTCTCAAAAGACAGATACGCGACAGATACATGACAATTCAATGAACCAGCAGACCAATCACTAGGCTGTCTGCTCTTCCTGGAACAGATTAACGATTGAACCTGCCAAACGGGCCACCAGGCTATTGCCTTTGGAATGTTTCGCTTCATGTTTAATCTGTGTCAGCTGACTGGCGACTTCCTTTGCTGAGCCGAAGTTAGCCGATTCAGAATCGATCGCTGCAACGGAGATACTCATCAAACCAAAGAAACGTTTCTCGCCAAAACGATCTTCCGCCCAGATACCGCCATCAGCCACATGATCCGAACTGTAGTACTCCATACGCGCCCGGCTAAACTCGTTTAGAGCACTTTGCACATAGTCTTGCCACTCCGTACTACGGAAAATTACCACAAAGTCATCACCACCCACATGACCGACAAAATCCATACTGGCATCGCAGTGCTTCTGCAGCAGACGCGCCACTGTCAGTAGAATCTCATCCCCTTTGGCATAACCGTACTGGTCGTTGTATGGCTTAAAGTTATCCAGATCAAAGTAACAGGTAACAAAGCTGGATTGAGACACTATCAACTGATCGATATGCTCCTGAATCAGCATATTGCCCGGCAGCCCCGTCAGAGGGTTGGAGTTTTGTGCACTTTTCAGCTGCATCTCAGTGATCTTCTTCAACAGATCAATGACTTGACCAATACCACAGTAATAACCGTTTTCTGTGACAATAAAATCTTCTTCCAGACGATTGCGGCTACGCTGAGTCACTTGCTGACTGACCTTCTCCAGACGCATATGACGTTCAACGGCCATAAACTCAGTGTCCATAATCTGGCTCACCGGTTTCTTGCTATACAGATCACGGCCAAAAGCTTTACTCAGTTTCTGCAGCAGTCGGGTACGTTTAATCATCCCCACAGGTATCCCTCCTGAGACTACAGGAAGAGAGAACCAGTGCTCATGCAGATCAAACAGCTCTGCGACATCTTCTACCAGGGTATCCGGTGTTACTGGTGGTATATCCAACATCAGACGACCAATCTGTCCATCATCCTTGTACATATCCCTACTTTCCTTGATCTGTTTCCAGACCACTTGAGCGGATTTACACACCTCACGAATAGGCTGTGGGTGTGGGCGGGCAAAGTAATAGCCCTGCAGATAGTCCACTCCAATCTCCGACAGGGCCTCAAACTCTTGACGAGTTTCTATACCCTCTGCGATCACCTGGCTATTTACCGCCCGGGCGATCTCTACAATGGAGCGCACAAAATCGCGTTTGACCTTATCACTCTCAATACCTGAGACAAAATGACGGTCGATCTTAACGTATTCAGGTTTTAGCTCAGACCACAGGCGCAAGCTGGAATAACCCGCCCCAAGATCATCAATCGCAATGGAGAAACCCGCCCCCTGATAATACTCAACAGCAGCGCGCATCAGGTCATAATCGTGGGTTGGCGAGTGTTCGGTGATCTCAATCACGACCTGTTCGGGTTTTAGACCGTAGGTGTGTAGCAGATCCAGCGTTAGTCCACTTTGGTGATCGGACTGCAGTAACGTCTCGGGAGATACATTTAAAAACAGCTTACCGGCCAGTTTTTGACGGGTGAAGTTTTCAATGGCTCTTCCCCGACACACCCCTTCCAAAGCAAACAGCTGTTGCTGACGTTTTGCTTCTTCAAACAAATGAATAGGACTGCAATACAGACTATCAGCAGGACCTCGACTCAGGGCTTCGTAGGCGTAAATAGACTGGCCCCGAGCACCAATAATCGGTTGGAACAGCGTATTGATTTTCTGTTCTTCAATGATCCCCATCAGATCAATAGACTGTGGCATATAGTGCAACCCCTGACATAACCGAAGCGAATTCCCACGCAAACTGCGGCTTATTACACCAAGGTAAAATGACAAAATTGCTACAGACTTTGGATTTGCCCCTATCGTCTAATTTTTAACGGCTATAAAAGATCTACGTTTAAGGATGGCTTGCGATTACAGCAGGGACAGGAAAGGAAAAAAACAAACAGACAAAATGAATCGCGTAGATAGAGAAAACACGGGATAGGAAAGAAGATAGAAAAACAAAAGGCAGCTCGTAAGCTGCCTTTTATCAAGTTTTATCTGTCAGGCACGGAGTCCATGCAGATTAAGCTTTGTAAGGATCACGCAGAACAATCGTCTCTTCGCGATCTGGGCCTGTCGATACGATATCGATTGGCGCACCCACCTGCTTCTCCAGGAAGGTAATGTAGTCACGGGCTGCTTGTGGCAGCTCTTCCAGTGTCTTAGCACCCACTGTGGAATCCGTCCAACCTGGCAGCTCAACGTATACCGGCTCAACATCACCAAAAGCAGACGCATCCACTGGCAGCTCAACCTGAGTACCATCTTCCAGTTTGTAGTGTGTACAAACCTTAATGGTTTCCAGACCATCCAGTACGTCTAGCTTAGTCAGACAGATACCGGAGATAGAGTTCACCTGTACAGAATAGCGCAGTGCTACGGCATCAAACCAACCACAACGACGGGCGCGGCCTGTAGTCGTACCAAACTCATGACCTTTTTCAGCCAGGTGGTTACCACAGTCATCAAACAGTTCAGTCGGGAAAGGACCAGAACCTACGCGAGTGGTGTAAGCCTTGGTGATACCCAGAATGTAGTCCAGGTACAGAGGACCAAAACCGGAACCTGTCGCCGTACCACCAGCAGTGGTGTTAGAGCTGGTTACAAACGGGTAAGTACCGTGGTCGATATCCAACAGAGAACCCTGTGCACCTTCAAACATGATGTGATCGCCATTTTTGCGATACTCATGCAGCAGGCTGGTTGCGTCGCAGACCATAGGACGCAGCTCTTCCGCCATCTTCAGTGCTTCTTCCAGCACTTCATCAGCGTTTACAGGCTCTTCTTTGTAGTAGCTTTCCAGCATAAAGTTGTGATACGCGATCACTTCACGCAGTTTTGGCTCAAACACTTCCGGGTTCATCATATCACCCAGACGCAGGCCACGACGTGCTACCTTATCTTCATAAGCAGGGCCGATACCACGACCGGTAGTACCGATCTTGTTTGCGCCACGCGCTACTTCACGGGCCTGATCCAGACGTACGTGGTACGGCAGAATCAGTGGACACGCAGAGCTCAGACGCAGACGGTCACGTACTGGAACATTGCGGTCTTCCAGCATGCGGATCTCTTTTAACAGAGCATCCGGAGCCAGCACCACACCATTACCGATGATGCAGGTAACATTTTCACGCAGGATGCCTGAAGGAATCAGGTGCAAAGCGGTTTTTTCACCGTTAACCACCAGAGTATGGCCTGCATTGTGACCACCTTGGAAACGTACCACCGCAGCAGCTGATTCTGTTAACAGATCAACTACCTTACCTTTACCTTCATCACCCCACTGGGTGCCCAGTACTACGACGTTTTTACCCATTACTGCCTTCTCATTCACTCGAACTCAGACTGTTGCCAGCCTTGTCCAAAAGGACGGTTTTAAAAGATTCGGTTAATTGGTTCTACAACCCACTGGCCATCATCTTTCCTGACCAGTTCACTGTCACACCCCATCTCAGAGGCGTTAATATCCTGCCCCGGCATCGCATACACCACGCGAGTACCTTCACTGCGTAGCGCACGCACTGTACACAGCAACTCCTCGTCATCACTGAAACCAGCCGGTGCCATAACACCATTATTCAGGTCATTATCCCGCAATAATTTCGCCAGAGTTTTCAGATCCGCACTAAAACCGGTTGCTGGTCGGGCACGACCAAATACTTTTCCGGTTTCATCGTAACGGCCGCCCTGAGCAACAGGGTGACCATAACCTGGGATATAAGCTGCAAACACCATACCTGTGTGGTAGTTGTAGCCGCGCAATTCCGACAGGTCGAAGTTAATCTCAACATTAGGATACTGATTTTGAATCAGCTTAGCGGTTTGCTCGACGCTATCCAGTGCTTCTTTAACTGAAGCCGGTGCATCAGCCAGCTCAACCTGAGCCTGAGCCAAGACCTCAAAACCACCATTCAGGCGTGCCAGACGGGAAATCATACCGCGCACAGCCTCGTTCGCAACATCCCTTGCGACTATTTGATCAATATCCGCGTAAGCTTTTTGCAGGATGGCATTAAACAGCTGTTTCTCCTGATCCGCTTCCAGACCCGCTTCGCTGATCAGGGCTCGATAGATGCCCACATGGCCCAGATCCAGATAGATCTTCTCGGCACCCGCGGTACCCAGAGCCGCGATCATCAGGCCCAGAATTTCACTGTCGCTTTCTACGCCTGCGTGGCCAAACAGTTCCGCACCCACCTGCATCGGGCTACGGGAACCCAGCATATTGCTGGATTTGGTGCGCAGTACATTTGCACAGTAGCAGAAACGAGCCGGGCCCTGACGCTGCATGGAGTGAGCATCCATACGCGCAACCTGAGGCGTAATATCTGCCGCAACCCCCATCAAACGACCGGTTAACTGATCGGTGATTTTAAAGGTCTGCAGATCCAGATCATTACCACTGCCGGTCAGCAGGGACTCCAGATATTCTGCTGGTGGTGGAAATACCAGGTCATAACCCCAGCAATGGAACAGATCCAACAACTCGCGACGCAAGCCTTCAATCTGTCTCGCCTGAGGGGGTAACACCTCTTCCATACCATCTGGAAGTAACCAACGATCTGCAATGGTCATAATCTTGCCTGTTCTATCTTACTGTCATAATCCATAACGGGGCTTGTCAATCGCGAAACAAAGTCATCAGGACTGTATGTTTCGTGCTTATCATTAGCTCAATAAGCCCCTACCGTCAGATTCACCGACTCAATGTAATCCTAGTCAAAAAAGATGACTTCTTGGTAACTCGACGCCTCTCACACACTCTCATTTCGGCTCTATCAAAAACCGTTAATTTATCTAAATAGATAGAGCAGCAAAACACCGATCGTCATACTGAGCAGCCCCATAATACGCAACTGCTGATCGGGAACCTGAGCCATACTCGCCACCAACTTGCGCCAACGCCCCGGATTAGCAAACGGGATAATACCCTCTATCACCAATACCAAACAAAATGCCGTCAGCAGGCTATTCCAGTCGATGTTCATTGTGACTACGCACGCTAACGTGCCAGTTTCCTATATAGATCCAGTGTTTATCTCAGGTGCGGGCTAAAAAGTAACGCACACAAAAAAACCGGGGCGAACCCGGTTTGATCTATTCTACCACGATTACACGGATCGACCATGGTTTCTATAGGCTTTTATCCGATTTATTACCCATAAAACGCAAAAGGCACCGACAAGCGGTGCCTTTTGTCCAACCCTTTACAGGATTAGTTTGCCGGAGTGGACTGCTTCAGATAGTTGAAGAAGTCACTGTCAGGCTCAAGAACCATGATGTCGTCACGGTTGTTGAAGGTGTTTCTATACGCTTCCAGACTACGCACAAAGGAATAGAACTCTGGATCCTGAGTGTAAGCCTTCGCGTAAGTAGAGGCTGCAGTTGCATCACCTTCACCTCGGATACGCTCAGATTCACGGAACGCTTCTGCCAGAATAATCTGCTTCTGACGATCCGCATCAGCGCGAATACCTTCAGCCAGCTCCTTACCCTGTGAACGGTGTTCACGAGCTTCACGCTGACGTTCGGTGTTCATACGCTCATATACCGCATGACTTACTTCAGGTGGCAGATCGATACGCTTCACACGGATATCACGAATCTCGATACCCAGTTCCGCTTTCGTGATCTCATTCAGCTTCGCGGTCAGTTCAGTCATGATCTCATCACGCTCACCGGAAACCACCTCGTACATGGTACGCTCACCAAACTGGTTACGCAGACCTTCATCCACACGAGGAGCCAGCAGACGGGCTGCAACCAGCTCATCACCGGAGGTGGCCTCGTAGTACGCCTGCACGTTAGCAATACGCCATTTGATAAAGGAGTCTACAATTACCGCTTTTTTCTCCAGCGTCAGGTAACGCTGAGGACGGGCATCCATCGTCAGTACACGGGCATCAAACTTACGAATGGTGTTCAACACAGGAATCTTAAAGTGCAGACCCGGCTGAATATCCGATTCAACAATCTGACCAAACTTCAGTTTAATCGCACGCTCTGTTTCATCAACGATGTACAGACTATTACTAGCGACCAAAGCCAGAACAGCGATCAGAATCAACGCAGAAAACGACTTAGATTGCATTATCGGCCCTCCCGACGGCTAGTAGTGGTGTTTTGTTGCTGTTGTTGACGCTCACGCAGACGCTCCAATACACGATCAGCCAGATCATCCACTTCAGAGTCAGTAGTTGTACTGGTCGAAGAGCTAAAACGACTGGAGCTGGTCGCCGCACGATTAGAGCTAGGCGCAGGACCCGATTGATTCAAACGATCCAGCGGCAGATACATCATGTTATTGCCACCTTCCACATCAACCAGAACCTTACTGGATTTCGCCATCACTTCTTCCATGGTCTGCAGATACAGACGCTCACGGGTCACATCAGGCGCTTTTTCGTACTCAGCCAACAGTTTCAGGAAACGATCCGCCTCACCCTCTGCGCGGGCGATGATCTCTTCCTTATAACCGTTTGCTTCTTCGATCATACGCTGAGCCTTACCACGCGCCTCAGGAATCACACCGTTAGAGTAAGCTTCCGCCTGGTTTTTCACCCGCTGCTCATCCTCACGGGCCTTAATTACGTCATCAAACGCGGCTTGTACTTCATCCGGAGCCGAAGTACTTTCCACGTTCACAGAGCGCACTTCCAGACCTACGCCGTAGCGATCCAGGTACTGCTGCAGTCGAGCACGAACTTTTTGTGCCAACGCCTCACGACCTTCGGTCAGAATATCCGTCATCTCAGAAGAACCCACCTCGTGGCGCAGGGCCGACTCGGTTGCATTCTCCAGACTCTGCTCTGGATTACGTACGTTCAGCAGGAACTCTCTTGGATTGCTGACACGATACTGTACCGACAGATTCACCTGCACGATGTTTTCATCTTCGGTCAGCATCAGTGCACGACGACTCATAGAACGAACCTTGGTTACGTTCACGGTGCTCACCGTATCAATCATCGTAGGGTTCCAGTTCAGACCCGCACCGACGGTTTCATGATACTCACCAAAACGCAGTACCACCGCACGCTCGGCTTGATCCACACGATAGAAACCGGATACCGCCCAAATCGACGCACCAATCACTAACAGGATACCCAGCAAACCGAAACTGGCTGCACCAGGGTTACCCCCACCGCCGCCACCGCCGCCGCCAGCGCCGCCGCCAGCGCCGCCGCCTTTTTTACCACCCAGAATACCACTCAGGCGGTCATTAAACTTTTTCAGCGCTTCGTCCAAATCAGGTGGTCCCTGATCACCCCGACCACCGTTATTACCGCTGCCCCATGGGTCTCGGTTATTATCTTTATTGCCACCCGGCTCATTCCAAGCCATACCTATCTCCACTTTCCGAGAAAAACTGATCAACAGCTTCCGTTAAAGTTATGAATCATTCAATGCTTTACGTAAAAAATGCCGTTAAAGATGAAACGAAAACTTAAAAAATGGCGTGCTTCAAAAATATCAAGACGTTATATAAGTCTTAGGAAACTTCCAGATCTGAATCAAGCATAAAATCTTCAATGCCGTAATTTGGGAAATAACGTTTTGGATCGACGCCTACCTTACACAGCATCTGGATAAAGTCTGCTTTTGGAATTCTAACATCCAATACAAACCGTCCCTGCTCATCAATGCTTTCAGACAGAATGGCTTCCTGTTGATACAGGAGTGCTCTTAAACGCCCTTCTGAAGGCTCCAGCACCAACTGTTCCTTATAGAGGTCATCACACAGTCGTTCGCCAATCGCCTGCAGTAACAGGTCCAGACCTTCACCATTGACCGCAGAAAGCCAAACTCGTTCCGGAACGCCCTGATCATCCCGATCAATGCGTGCCTCGTAACCCTCTAAGCAGTCAATTTTGTTATACACCAGAAGACGGGGAATATCGTCCGCACCAATCTCTTCCAGTACATAATTCACCTGTTCGACGTTTTCATCGCGAGCTTCGTCCGCCGCATCAATCACATGCACCAGCAAGGTGGCTTCACTGGCTTCCTGCAGGGTCGCACGGAAGGCTTCAACCAACTTGTGTGGCAGGTGACGGATAAAACCTACGGTATCGGCCATGACCACAGGACCTGAGTCCGGCATGGTAATACGACGCAGCGTCGGGTCCAGAGTCGCAAACAGCTGATCCGCAGCATAAACTTCGGATTCTGTCAGCGCGTTAAACAGAGTTGATTTACCGGCGTTGGTGTACCCCACCAGAGAGACGGAAGGTATTTCCGCACGACGACGGGCACGACGGTTCTGATCACGCTGCTTACGTACTTTTTCCAGACGTTTATGAATCGTTCGGATCCGTTCGCGCAGTAAACGACGGTCGGTTTCCAACTGGGTTTCACCAGGACCACGCAGACCGATACCACCTTTTTGACGCTCAAGGTGAGTCCAACCCCGTACCAGACGGGTGGTCATATACTCCAGCTGAGCCAGCTCAACCTGCAGTTTACCTTCGTGGGTACGGGCTCGTTGGGCAAAAATATCCAGAATCAGACCGGTACGGTCCAAGACACGACATTGCAATGCCTGCTCAACGTTACGTTCCTGGGAGGGGGACAGAGAGTGGTTAAATAGCACCACTTCCGCTTCATGCTCAGCAACCGCCTGCCGGATCTCTTCCAGCTTGCCGTCGCCGACAAAGAATTTGGGGCTGGGATGTGACCGGCTACCTTCAATCAAGGCAACCGGATCAGCACCTGCTGAACGCACCAGCTCCAGAAACTCTCCGGGGTCTTCCCGGTCCTTCTCATCCGGAAAATGAATGTGGACAAGAACAGCTACTTCACCTGAATCGGGACGTTCAAAAAACAAGTATTACTCCGAAGATTATTCAGTTCCCACGCCTTCGCCTTTCTCCTGAGCAGGCAGACGAACGTTACGGGAAGGTACTACTGTGGAAATGGCGTGTTTGTACACCATTTGACTAACCGTGTTACGTAATAGAATTACGAACTGGTCAAAAGACTCGATCTGGCCTTGCAGCTTAATACCGTTTACCAAAAAGATGGATACTGGCACACGCTCTTTACGAAGGATGTTCAGATAAGGGTCTTGTAATGATTGCCCTTTTGACATACCGCTCTCCCTTGTTTTCTTTATTAGATTATTAGATTTAATTTTTATGGTGATAAAAGTTAAATATCACCGCGATCTGACTATGCGGCGTTTTTTATCATACCAGTTTAAATAAGGCTTGACTCTACTTTTTTCAACACCTGAGCGCTTAAATCCGGCGATTCAGTCAGTAACCAGTGCAGATCTGGCCAACTTCTTAACCAGGTGATCTGACGCTTGGCTAACTGGCGTGTCGCGACGATTCCTTTGTGCACCATGGTGTCATAATCATAGGCTCCATCCAGGTATTCCCATACCTGACGATAGCCTACTGATCGCATAGAGGGCAGGCTCAAGTCCAGGTCACCCCGGGCTCTCAGCTGTTCCACCTCATTTATAAAACCTTGTTCTAACATTAGCTGGTATCGCAGTGCAATACGTTCATGCAGATCTTTACGCTCTGCGGGGTTCACCGCCAGAGACAATACCCGAAACGGAAAATGCTCCCGATGCTGTTTCTGTTCCTGCCAATGTTGCGTCAGGCTTTTACCGGTCAACTGAAACACTTCCAGTGCCCGTTGTAATCTTTGAGGGTCATTGGGGTGAATTCGTTCCGCAGAAACAGGATCAATTTCCTGTAAACGTTTATGCAGTGCGCCCAAGCCGTCTTTTTCTGCCCAGGCATCCAACTCAGCACGTACTTCGGGACTCGCAGATGGCAGATCTGCCACGCCATCATATAACCGTTTGTAATACATCATGGTGCCACCGGTAAGCAGGGGAATCTTACCTGCCTGATGAATCTCCGCCATCTCTCTTAAGGCATCATCACGAAACTGGGCGGCGGAATAGGACTCACTGGGCTCACAGATATCAATCAGGCGATGAGGTGCCCGCGCCAAGGTTTCCGCATCGGGTTTGGCAGTACCGATATCCATCCCCCGATAAATTAACGCTGAATCAACACTGATAATATCGCAGTTCAACTGCTCCACCAGATCCACCGCTAACGCCGTTTTACCGGATGCGGTTGGCCCCATTAAAAAAATCGCCAGGGGTTTATCGTTGTCTGCAGCCGATACAGAAGATTCAGATGACATCATGCTCTCTCAAAGTGTGCTCTCAAAATACGCGTTTAAAAAACGTGCTCAAAAATACGCCATCTACTGGCCACGTAGGAAAAGTTTATCCAGTTCATTCATGCTGAGATGGGTCCAGGTAGGACGACCATGGTTACACTGACCACTGCGCTCAGTGCGCTCCATATCCCTTAACAAGGCATTCATCTCGGTAATGGTGAGCTTGCGATTGGCCCGTACAGAACCATGACAAGCCACCGTCGCCAGAATCTCATTAATATGGGCCTGAATACGGTCGCTGGTACCGTATTTCATCAGATCAGACAGCATATCTAGAATTAGTGGTTCCACATCGGAATCCATCAACAACACTGGTAGCTGACGCACCACCAGAGTTTCCGGCCCCATCACATTCAGTTCTATGCCTAATTGACTAAATAGTGCTTGATGCTCTTCGGCACAATCTGTTTCTTTACGGCTTACCGCCAGACTTAACGGCACCAGCATCGGCTGAGCTTTCAGGTTCTCTTCTTGGAAGGACTGCTTTAAACGCTCATAGGTAATACGTTCATGGGCGGCATGCATATCCACCAGTACCAGACCTTCACGGGCTTCTGAAAGAATATAGATACCGTGCAGCTGTGCGATGGCAAAACCCAGCGGCGGAATATCTTCTTCGCCCTCTTTTTGCGGCAGATCCGCCAGGGATTTGGCCTGCTGGTTCAGCTGCTGATAACCGGCCATATAGTCTTTAACCTGACCGCGATTCAGCGATGTTCCTTGGGCAGAAGCTTGATTGGATAAGCCCTGACCAAAACCAGAAGCATGGCTACCTGAGCTTTGGTTACTAAAACCATTAGCCAGACCATTGCCGCCACTATGACCGCCACCAAAGCCCGTAGAATTTGCAGACCCAGCGGCTGAATCAGACCATGGCGGTGTATCGTTGCGCTCAGCTAAGCCTGTACTCGCCGTACTGCCCTGACTGGAAAACGCTGGGCCATTAGAAGACGAGGTATTTATTGAAGTCGAACTAGACGATAAACCACCCAATCCCGGTGTCTCAAAAGGGATTCGATTCTGAGTCGTTAAACTATTATCAAGCTGAGCACCCAGCCCTGAGTACTCCATATTCGTCGGTGCTATCGCTTCAGACGCATCCGGCCGCACCTCCGCCAAAACCCGATGCAGGGTACGGAAGAGGAAATCATGCACCAGACGACCGTCCCTAAAGCGCACCTCATGTTTGGTTGGATGCACATTCACATCCACGACCGCCGGGTCCAACTCTAGATACAACACAAACACCGGATGTCGACCATGGAACAAGACGTCGCGATAGGCCTGACGAATGGCGTGAGCCACCAACTTATCGCGTACGACACGTTGATTGACAAAAAAGTACTGCTGATCGGCCTGACCACGGGAGTAGGTTGGCAAGCCTACCCAGCCCCATAAGCGTAGACCTGTAGCTTCCACGTCCACGTATAACGACTGATCCATCAGCTTACGACCCAGCAAAGAGGCCAAACGCTTTTCCTGCTCCAGCTGACTGGAACCGGCGGGTAAGTTATACACCGGCTTCTGGTTATGACGCAGGGTTAAAGCGATATCGGGGCGGCTCAGCGCCAAGCGCCGAAACGTCTCTTCAATATGGTTAAACTCTGTTTTCTCCGTACGCATAAATTTGCGTCGCGCTGGGGTATTAAAAAACAGATCTTTGACCTGTACTGAGGTGCCTTTTGGATGAGGAGCCGGTGTCACCTGAGTTTGCATATCACGGCCTTCGGCGATCACACGCCAGCCCTCGCCGTTATCTTCCGTACTGGAAACCAGATCCAAACGGGCTACCGAGCTGATACTCGCCAGTGCCTCACCACGAAAGCCCAGACTGGCTACCCCTTCCAAGTCATCCAGGGTAATAATCTTACTGGTGGCGTGACGGCTCAGGGCTAAAGGCAAATCTTCCGGGCTGATGCCCGAACCATTATCCCGAATACGGATCAGTTTGGTGCCGCCCTTCTCCACTTCAACATCAATACGGGTAGAACCCGCATCAATGGCATTTTCTACCAGTTCTTTAATGACAGAAGAAGGACGTTCAACCACCTCACCGGCGGCAATCTGGTTCGCCAACCGGGGGGTTAAAATATGGATTTTGCTCATGGCGTTATTTTAGCCTGAAAAGACTGTGAGAGTCCGGTTATCATTAGCACCGGGCCATATTGATTAGGAGCGAGGAATAGTTAAACGCTGACCGATACGCAAGGCATCACTACGCAGATTATTGGCTTTACGTAGACTAGCGACACTGATCTTATTTTTCTCGGCAATGCCAGACAGGGTATCACCGCGACTGACTACATAAGAGCCTTGGCTGACTCGCGCTTTCTGATGGGCCAACCAGGTGCCTGGCAGAGGGTTCGCACTGTAGTAGCGCTTGATACCCGCCACAATCTGACGGGCCATCTTCTCCTGATAAGCCTTGCTTTGCAGATTTTTCGCTTCCCGTGGATTGGAGATAAACCCCGTCTCAATCAAGATAGAAGGAATATCCGGCGACTTCAGCACCATAAAACCGGCCTGCTCGACATCACGTTTATGCAGTTTATTAATCTGGCCCATGGAACGCAGCACGCTCTGACCAACCTTTAAACTGTCATTCAACGTCGCGGTCATAGTCAGATCCAACAGTACGCCGGCCAATACCTTGTCTTTATCATCTAGACTCAGTGCACCATTTACACCACCGATCAAGTCAGCGCTGTTTTCCGATTTTGCGAGCCAGCGTGCCATCTCACTGGTAGCACCACGCTGCGACAGCGCAAATACCGAAGAGCCTCTGGGGCGACTGTCCTTAAAGGCATCCGCGTGAATAGAGATAAACAGATCCGCACGATGTTTACGGGCCCGCTGAGTACGGGCACGCAAACCGACATAATAATCACCAGTGCGTATCATCGCCGGTTTAAAGCCTTTTTCTGCCTTCAACATGCGTTCAACTTTTCTGGCAATCGCCAATACAACCGTTTTTTCACGCACTCGACCCGGACCGATAGCCCCTGGATCTTCACCGCCGTGTCCCGCATCAATGGCAACTACGATATCCCGCTTACCCTTAGGATTCACCTTAGGAGCCGTGACAACCGGTTTCGCTTTGGTGGCTTTTTTATCTTTATAAATCAGATCCACCACCAAACGGTGGCCGTACTTCTTATTCGGTTTTAACAGGAAACTACGAGGCTGAATCTTACTACTCAGATCAAATACCACGCGCAGATCTGAGCCGTTTTTTGCAGCGGTACGCACACGACTGATCGGCGTATCTTTTAGCGGTATTTTTTCAATGCTTTGCTTGCCCTTGGCATTAGACAGATCAATCACCAGACGATCCGGTTTATCCAGGGTAAACAGCTGATGACGGATAGGCTTATCCAGATCAAATACCAGACGAGTATGGTCTGGTGCAGGCCAGATACGGACATTTTTCACGGTGACTGCATGGGCCGGTAACGCCAGCAGGCACAACAGCAGGATGCTTAACAACATCTGCCAGTATCTGTTTTGGGAAGAAGATAAGACCATCATAATTATCACTGCTATTTTTATTTTCAGGCAGGTCCATTCAATGGCTACCAAGCCTGTATTCTAAAATGACTAGCCAGTTATTGTACGGAGCTGTTGTAAAATTTCAGCTCCTTTTACATTATGCGCCTGTAACAAAGCGTTGCGACCTTCACCTTGCTTGTCCAAGGTCAAAGTTATATCCGGTTGGGGTAAAACGCCGGCACCTTTATCCGGCCACTCTATGACGCATAACGCAGTTTCATCAAAATAATCCCGAATGCCCATATATTCGAGCTCTTCAGGATCCGCCAGACGATAAAGATCAAAATGATACACCTGTTTTTCCGCTAGCTGATAAGGCTCAACCAGAGTATAGGTCGGGCTTTTCACTGCACCTTGATGACCATAAGCCTGCAAAATGCCCCGAGTCAGCGTGGTTTTCCCCATCCCTAAGGTACCCTGTAAAAAGATTACACCCTGGCCAGCACAGGCCTGACCTAACAGGGTACCAAACGCCACCTGGGCAGTTTCATCGGCTAACTCAATGGAAAAATCTTCACAGGGATGCATTCAGTTCACACTCCGGGTTTAAAATCACTCGTACTTGATCAATCAGGTCTGAGGCTAATAAGCCTCGCTCGCCATAACGACAGGCCAGTTGATCTGCCGCCTTGCCGTGGACCTGCACGGCCAGACAGCCGGCATCATACCCTGTCAGCCCCTGAGCACGCAAAGCCCCCACTAAACCCGACAGCACATCGCCCATGCCACCACTGGCCATACCAGGATTACCGCTACTATTCACCGCTAATCGACCCTCGCCAAGCAGTAGAGTTCCCGCGCCTTTTAATAACACCGTACCGCCATACCGATCCGACAAACGACGCACAGCGGCAGGTCTATCCTGCTCGATTTCACTCACTGAACAATTTAATAGTCGCGCCGCTTCACCGGGATGGGGCGTTAATACCCAATCACGACAGTTGTCAGGCAGCTTTTCTAGCCACTCACCATGAGATGCCATAAGATTCAGGGCATCAGCATCAATCACCTTGGCACATTCTGTCTGCATTGCTTTCTGCCAGATCTGCTGGCCCCAGCCGTTTTGCCCCAAACCGGGTCCCAGCACCAACACATCACACCACTCCAGCCACTGATCCAGCTGATGTACCGAGGTCATGCCCTCAGCCATCAACTCAGGCTGACGGGTTAATAACGGCAGGATATGTTCCGGCCGGGTCATCACCTTGATCAAACCCGCACCAGCCCGAGCCGTCATCTGTGCCGCCAGCATAATGGCACCGCCATAACCCTGATCACCACCCACAACCAGCACCCGGCCACAGTCACCTTTATGAGCCGTGCGAGCACGAGGGGCAATTAAACGCTCAATAGTTTCGCCGTTGATCATGGAAGCCACAGGCTCGATCTGAGCCCGGACATTATCCGGTACGGTTAACGGCTCAAAACGGCGTTCACCGCAATATTCCGGTCCTTGCCCAGTGAGCAGGCCCATTTTTTTCCCGATAAAAGTGACCGTAGTATCCGCTTTAACCGCTTGCCCCAAGCACACGCCTCTATCGGCACATAGGCCGGAAGGGATATCCATCGCCAGTACCGGTAAACCTGACCAATTGATCTGCTCGATAGCCTTTAGATAATCACCACGGACATCACCAGTCAGACCTGTGCCTAATAGAGCATCGACAATCACCTCACTCTTCAGCTTTAAACCTTCTCGCCAGGGCTGAATCTGTACATCCCTCTCCAGCGCCCATTGATAGGCCTCAGCAGCTTCACCGGTTAAACGCTCAGGTGGCGTTAAACTGATCAGCTGCACGGCCATATTCTGCTGTCGTGCCAGCCCGGCCATGACATAACCATCACCGCCATTATTGCCACCACCACAGAACAGCGTTAGGGAGCGACACTCCGGCCACTGGCGTAATAGATGACGAAAGGCCATCCGTCCCGCTTGCTTCATCAATTCAAAACCCGGCGTACCGGATTGAATCGTCAGCTGATCCAACTTTTTCACCTGAGCAGCAGTATAAACACGTTCATGGAGGGGCCATTGCATAGGATGATCCTTTTTACAGTTTTCTAATCGCAGGCTGACCAACACCGATAGCGAGACTTGTTTTGCCTTCAGAATCGGCTAAGCTTGTCGCGTCTTTAAGCCTTATCTCACATCATTTCTGTTCTTAACTTCAGTATATCAGTATGTCGACACCAATCCCCATTAGCCTCACCTCTCAGCAACAACAGCAACTGATGGATAATATTCGGCAATGGGGTCGGGAATTGGGCTTTCAGCAGATCGGTTTTGCCCGTCCTCAACTGGATGAACATGAAGCCCATCTGCAGGAGTGGCTGGAGAAGGGGTATCACGGCGAGATGGAGTATATGGCCAGCCACGGCAATAAACGCAGCCGTCCCGACGAACTGGTTGAAGGCACAAAGACAGTCATCACAGCACGTATGGATTATCTGCCTGCGGATGTGGAAACGACCAAGCTGCTGACTCAGGGGGAAAAAGCCTATATCTCCCGCTATGCTCTGGGCCGGGATTATCACAAACTGATCCGCAAACGCCTGACCCAACTGGCCAAGCAGATCGAGCAGACCATCGGCCCATTCGGCTACCGCGCCTTTGTCGATAGTGCGCCGGTGTTGGAACGAGCCCTGGCTACCCGTTCAGGTCTGGGCTGGATTGGCAAAAATAGTATGGTGATTCATCCCAAGGCGGGTTCATTTTTCTTTCTGGGCGAGATCATGGTTGATCTTGCCTTACCGGAAGACGCCGCTTATCCCAAGGATCACTGCGGTTCCTGTAATGCCTGCCATATCGCCTGCCCGACGGAAGCCTTTGTCGGCGATAAGATTCTTGATGGCCGCCGTTGTATCTCTTATCTGACTATCGAGCTTAAAGGCCCTATTCCTGAAGAGCTACGTAAAGGCATGGGCAATCGCATTTTTGGTTGTGATGACTGCCAGCTGGTTTGTCCCTGGAATCGTTTTACTAAAACCACTCAGGAAAAGGACTTTACCCCACGACATAATCTGGACAGTGCCGACCTGATAACACTGTTTGGCTGGAGTGAAGAGCAATTTCTTAAAGCCACCGAGGGCACCCCCATTCGTCGATCAGGTTATGAACGCTGGTTAAGAAATATCGCCGTCGCCTTGGGTAACGCACCCAGCACACCGGAAGTGATTACTGCCTTGGAAAGCCGACAGCAGGAAGAATCAGAATTAGTCAGAGAGCATGTAGAATGGGCACTGGCTCAGCATCAGAGCAATCATGCTTGATTTGACCCAGAAGCAGATTCGGAAAGAACCTGCTTCCGCACTTTTAAGCTGAATAAAAGCCAGCCTTAAGAAGTGGGTTTTAACATATGCTCACGGTAGTGACGCAGTTCGTTAATGGAATCTTTAATATCATCCATCGCCAGGTGAGAGCCGCTTTTCTTCATACTTTTCGCTACATCCGGATACCAACGCTTGGCCAGCTCCTTCACGGAACTCACATCCAGATGGCGATAGTGGAAAAATTTCTCCAGCTCAGGCATCTCTTTGTACAGGAAACGACGGTCCTGATGGATGCTGTTGCCGCACATCGGCGATTTTCCTGGCTCAGCGTGCTGTTTCAGGAACTCCAGCGTTTGGCGCTCGGCTTCACGCATCGTCACCTTGCTTTCCAGTACACGCTTAGTCAAACCGGATGAACCGTGCTGTTTAGTGCACCACTCGCCCATTTCATCCATAATCGCTTTTGGCTTATAAATCGCCAGCACAGGACCTTCGGCAATAATATTCAGTTCAGGATCTGTTACTACTGTCGCGATCTCAATAATGGTATCGCGTTCAGGCTCCAGTCCTGTCATCTCCAGGTCGATCCAGACCATATTATCTGCTTTGGCCATGTTAACTTTACTCCTAGTTTCTGGCGCGTTACGGCGAATAGAATGAACTGCTTTAAAGTATAAGGGCATTTTGGATTCGCCCATAGTTTTTGTTGCACGACTCGCCCCTACAGGCACTCTTCAAAAGCACAGTACATCTCTAGGCATCCCTTAAAGAAAGCAGGTAGAATGAGGCCTAATTTTTCCAACCGACAGACATCATGAGCAAACGTAAACTGAATCGCCGCCAGAAATGGCGTATTGAAAAAGTGCAGCAAGAACGCGCTGCCAGGGTCAGTAAAAAAGATCGCGAGATTGATCAACAGCTTTCCTCTGGACAACTGGGTGCCGAACAGGAAGGTCTGATTATTGCTCACTACGGCCGTCAGGTAGATGTTGAGTCGTTGGAAGGAGAAGCGAAGGGAACGATCAACCGCTGTTATATGCGCGCTAATGTTGATGCCCTGGTAACCGGTGATAAAGTCGTCTGGCGTCCCGGTGCCGATAATGATGGCGTCGTATTAACGCGCTTAGGGCGGGAAAACGCACTGGTACGTCCTGATACCAAAGGCCAGATCAAACCGGTCGCAGCCAATATCGATTATATCGTGATCGTGTTTGCCCCCGAGCCTTATGCCCATGCCAACCTGATCGATCGTTATATTGTTGCCGCAGAAAATACGGGGATCGAGCCGGTACTGCTACTGAATAAAACTGATCTATTAAATAGCGAAAATGCCCCCCGTCTTCTGGAGATGGCTGAGCGTTATCAGCAGATCGGCTATAAGGTACTGACCGCTTCTACAAAAGATGAAGACGGTTTAGAGTTGTTAAAAAGCCTGTTGGATCAAAAAGTCAGCGTCTTTGTTGGCCAGTCTGGTGT
Source organism: uncultured Oleiphilus sp. (assembly GCA_964342385.1). Lineage (GTDB taxonomy): Bacteria > Pseudomonadota > Gammaproteobacteria > Pseudomonadales > Halomonadaceae > Oceanospirillum. The sequence continues at coordinate 105,939 of CAYFGP010000005.1, forward strand.
CGGTAAGTCCTCGCTGGTAAATACCCTTCTACCGGGTATCAACCTGAAAGTGGGTGAACTGTCAGAACAAACCCGCAAGGGTATGCACACCACCACGACCGCAATGTTATTCCATATGCCTGATGGTGGCGATCTGATTGACTCACCGGGGATTCGTGAGTTTGGCTTGTGGCATATCGAAGAGCGCGATGTCGCCGAAGGTTTTAGAGAGTTTGATGGCCTGCTCGGTACCTGTAAGTTCCGTGACTGTCGCCACCGACAGGAACCGGGTTGCGCCCTACGTGAAGCCTATGAAGAGGGTCGTATCAGTGAAGAGCGAATGGAAAGTTACCACAGAATCGTGAATTCTCTGGATGAGTTCTAAGGCTTAGCCCGAATCTGATAACACATTGGGACCATCACCATAATCTCTACCCTCTTCCCATAAAAACAAAGGCCTGTTAAACAGATAGTTAACAGGCCTTTATTATTTTTTACTGCTCTGACTTTCCAGGTCAGCTAACCCAGTAGTACTTAATCAACCTCTGGTGGTGGCTCATAGGGTCTTTCCGGCTGAGACTGAATTTGATTCAGCGTATCCAACACCTCTTCCGGCGACGTATTCGATTGACGTCTCAGGTCCTGATCAATCACCACACCTTCCTCACCAAAGGTGCTACCTGTGCGTGAACTATCATCCACTGCCCCATCAATACCCGGCTGACTTTCTGCTCGTTTGCGTTGTGGCTCTGATGACGGAAGTTCCAGTGGTGCATCAGGATTAAACTGACTCTCTGGAATCGGATTATTCAGCTTAAACTCTTCCGCTTCACGAATGCGCTCCTCCTGTTCCGGCGATAGCGGTTTATCGGACTGCAGATCCTCCAGAGCCGGACGATTCAGTACCACAATCTCAATTCGACGGTTAATAGGATCATCCGGGGCTTCGGGCTTAAACAACTGTGAACTGGCAAAACCTGAAATCTGGGCCACCTGATCTTCTGGCAAGCCGCCTTCAACCAGCATACGCCGTGCGGCATTAGCACGACGGGTAGACAGTTCCCAATTACTGAAATAGTCTCGGTCACTGTAGTTTTCGGCATCCGTATGGCCGTTAACACTGATCTTGTTATTCACCTGAGCAATGACTGGGGCTAGTTGCAGTAACACCTCGGCAAAGTAGTGTTTAACCTTATCGCCACCGGCATCAAACATCGGACGCAGTTTCTGATCCACAATCTGGATATGCAAGCCATCAGGCTTAACTTCGACTTCTAACTGATCCTCAAACTGTTTTAGGGTTTCATTCGCTTCGATAGTACTGAGCAGTGAACTATGCAGTGCAGACATCGCTTCAGCATTATCCTGATGGATACTTCCGGCCAACTGCTCTGTCTGTTCCTGGTTCAGCATCTGCTCTTCGTTAATCTGTGCATTCTCAGCACTAGGATTAAAGTTATTCAGAATCGTTGGTGAACCACCCAGATCAATCGCGGTAATACGGCCGACCTTGTCCATATAACCCACGGGATCAACAAAGAACTTTTCCAGCTCAATCTTCTGCGCTTCAGTGGTATTAGCCAGCAGCCACATCAAAAGGAAAAATGCCATCATGGCGATAGCAAAATCTGCCATGGCAATTTTCCAGGAGCCACCATGGTGACCACCCTGAACTTTCTTAACCCGCTTGATGATGATGCTTTTATTTTCTTCCATGGGGTTTAGCCCTTAGCGAGAACGTACATGTTCTTCCAATTCGTTAAAGCTGGGACGAACCGAGGTAAATAGCATCTTACGACCAAACTCCACCGCCATCTGTGGTGCCAAACCATTCATATTGGCAATCAGGCTCGCCTTAATACATTCAAAGGCTTTAATTTTTTCATAGGCCTCATTTTTCATGGCAACGCCCATAGGCCCTACAAAACCATACGACAACAAAATGCCCAGGAAAGTACCGACCAAAGCTGCAGCGATGTGTAAGCCCAGTACCTCAGGAGGCGCCGCAATATCACGCATAGTGATGGTGATACCCAATACCGCTGCCACAATACCAAAACCAGGCAGCGCATCTGCCACACTGGTTACCGCATGAGCAGGTTCTTCCAGTTCATGTTGCAGCGTTTCCAGTTCAGCGTCCATCAAGCTTTCCAGCTCATGAGCCTGCATATTCCCCGTACTAATCAGACGCATATAGTCACATAAGAACACAACCAGTTCATCGTGTTTGGTTACAGCGGGATAACCGGTAAAGATAGGACTCTGATCTGGCTCTTCAATATCCTCTTCGATGGCAATAACACCCTCTTTACGGATTTTGGTAAAAAGGTCGTACTGTAGACTGAGCAGATCCAGATAAAACGCTTGGTTAAAGCCGGAACCGGTTAACAAACCCGGAATACTTTTAAATACCTCAACCAAAGTGTGTTTGTTGTTGGAGATGATAAAACCGCCCAAAGCAGCACCACAGATAATGATCATCTCGAAGGGTTGCCATAACATCGGCAGGTAACCGTGTGAGAGGACATAACCACCACCCACACTGACTAATACAATTAACGAACCAACAATCAGAAGCATATCACTCGACCCTCATCCTTTGTCGCTTCAGTCCAAATGCCACTTAACAACTCAGTGTACCGGAGAAAGACACTATCCTTTAAAAGGAGTTTTGTCTCTAATTGTATTAATGTGTATCACACAAAATGATGACACCATTAGCATGGATCAAATAAAGTTCGAGCACAGGTCAAATAAAGCTTCATTTTTTATGAAACTTTATTTTTAATCATTTCAGTGGTATCAAGCTTCAGTCACCACTGACGGATCAGGAAGCCAAAAATATGAGCTCTGAAGAGAACTTACTACCGTTACTGATCTCAACAGACCAGCTTGAAGCTGCTCTGGGAGAGAAGAACCTACTTATCATCGACGTCTCCTGCACGAAGGAGTGTTATGATCAGGGGCATGTGCCCGGTGCTATTTTTCTGGATTACAAACGCCTGTTCTGCGGCGAAGCACCCGTCGCAAATAAACTGCCCAGCGTTGAACAACTGAGCCAGCTATTTTCCGAACTGGGCCTGACACGCGACAGTCATGTCGTTGCCTATGACGATGAAGGCGGCGGCTGGGCCGGTCGTTTGTTATGGACCCTGGAAGTGATGGGGCATAACCGTTACTCCTACCTAAACGGCGGCACTCTCGCCTGGCGCGGCGATAGTAAAAACCAAAGTCAGGAACAAACACAGCCCGTTGCTAGTCAATATGAGGCCGATATTCTGGTACCTCAGGTACGCATTGCGCTGGATGAGCTACAAGAAAAGATCGGTCAAACAGGCTTTGCCATCTGGGATTCCCGCTCAGAAGGCGAGTACAAGGGCACTGCTAGCAAAGCAGCCCGTGCCGGACATATTCCAACAGCGGTACATTATGAGTGGACCCGGGCCATGGATAAGGATAATAACCTGTGCCTGCGAGATATGGCCGAGGTTATGTCCGAGCTGGAAACTGCTGGACTAAATATTGATCAGGAGATTGCCACCTACTGCCAATCTCACCACCGCTCGGGTTTTACCTGGCTATTAGGTAAAATTCTGGGCTTTAAACAAATTCGCGCCTATGACGGCTCCTGGAATGAATGGGGTAACCGTCAGGACACCCCCATTGAAACTTAAGGTATACAGTGATTATTAAAAAGCTTTTTGCCTGGATCCAGTATCCACTGCCACACCATCTGATCTCCCGGCTGGTGGGTTTTCTGGCACAGACACGTATTCGATGGTTGAAGAACTTCCTGATCAAACACTTTATCAGCATCTTCAAAGTGAATATGTCGGAGGCCGAACAACCGGATTACCGTCAGTATGAGAACTTTAATCAGTTCTTTACTCGGCCATTAAAACAAGATGCCCGTGATCTGATCGACCTTGAGCACAGTGCAGCTTGTCCAGTAGACGGTACTGTCAGTCAGTTGGGTGACATCGATTATGGCCGTATTTTCCAGGCAAAGGGCCATGGTTACTCAGCTCTGGAATTACTCGGTGGTAAAGTAGATGCTGCTGCGCCTTTTATGGGCGGTAAATTTGCGACCATCTATCTGTCACCTAAGGATTATCACCGTATCCATATGCCGGTCAAAGGCACATTAAAACAGATGATTCATGTGCCAGGACGCCTATTCTCGGTAAACCCAGCAACGACTGAGAATGTGCCCGGTCTGTTTGCCCGTAACGAACGCGTGGTAGCGATCTTTGATACCGAATATGGCCCTATGGCCATGGTGCTGGTAGGCGCGATGATTGTTGCTAGTATTGAAACCGTATGGGCGGGACAGGTCACACCACTGGCCCGAGAGGTATCTAGCTGCGAATATAGTCTGAACACTCAGGGTATCACTCTGGAGAAAGGTGAAGAAATGGGCCGTTTCCAACTAGGCTCAACGGTTGTTATGTTGTTTGGTCCGGAAATGGCTGAGTTTGTTGAACGTATGCAACCCGGTGCCACAACTCGCCTGGGCGAACACTTTGCTCAGTTCCAATCTGCACAAACTGAAGCTGACATTAAAACAGAAGCTGAAGCAGATATTAAAAGCTGAGCAGGCAAACCAAGAGTAGAAAACTCAACTACCGAATAAAGCGAACTGTAGTTTAAGCTCTGTGCAGTAAAGCCCTAATAGACCGGGTTATGCCCGGTCTATTGCAAAGCTAATCACATCTGCCAATTTTCCCGCACCTGCTCTCAACATCAGCATACGATCAAAACCCAGAGCCACGCCAGCACACTCTGGCATTCCCGCCACTAATGCCGCTACCAGATGAGTATCGACAGTGACCTCAGGCTTACCCAACGCCTGCCTCATTACATTATCCTGCTTAAAACGCTTATCCTGCTCATCAGCATCGGTCAGCTCATGATAGCCATTAGCTAACTCAATGCCCTGGTGATAACACTCAAAACGGGAAGCCACTTTATCACCTTGCTCGTCCAAATGAACCTTAGCCAGAGCGGCCTGAGAAGCAGGATAGTCAAAGACAAAGGTTAAGCCTTCTTTACCCAGATGGGGTTCTATCTCATGGGACAGCAACAGATCACAACAAGTATCACGATCCATCCTGCTAGCGACAGCATCAATACCTGTTTTCTGCTGTGCACTAAGCTGTAACGCCTCCAAGCTTGAACTAAAAGGGTCCAATTGCAGATAGCATTGGAACAGCTCGCGATAGCGTACTTGTTCGCAGGGTAGATCTCCCAATACCTCGGTTAATAGCTGCTGTACTTCTTCCATTAACATCGACAGATCAAAACCCGGACGATACCACTCCAGCATGGCAAACTCAGGATTATGACGCTCGCTGTACTCACCGTTACGGAAGCTTCTGGCTAATTGCCAAATCGGGCCACTACCGGCGGCCAGCAAACGCTTCATATGAAACTCTGGTGAAGTCTGTAAATACAGATCTAAGGCTTCTGATACACCACCACCATCACACCGGCTTTGCATAGAATCCAGATAAGGATCTGTACTGCCACCTCTGGCCAGTACGGGAGTATCGACCTCTAATACTTCCCGTTCAGCAAAAAAGTGTCGAATTTGGTTCAGCACCTTCGCTCGTAGCTGCAGGTTTTCAATACTGGCAGAGGGTTGCCATAACGCATGATTAGGTTGGCTCATAAGGGATCAAACAACAATTAATAACTAGAAAAACAAATGACAGAGATAAAAAGCAGGCATAAAAAAACCGGCTAAGCCCAAGCTTACACCGGTTCTTAATATCAGCGCGATAGATTACGCACGGCTAACGTAGTCACCTGAACGGGTGTCAATACGCAGCTTATCACCGATATTTACGAACAGAGGTACACGTACTACAGCACCGGTTGCCAGAGTCGCGGGCTTGGTGCCACCCTGAGCAGTATCACCTTTTAGGCCTGGATCAGTTTCAGTCACTTCCAGTTCGATAAAGTTAGGTGCTGCAACAGTAATAGGGGAACCGTTGAACAGAGTTACTGTGTAAACTTCCTGTTCTTTCAGCCACTTGATGGTATCGCCCAGCGCTTTCTCATCTGCACCGTGCTGTTCAAAGGAACCATCTGTCAGCATGAAGTGCCAAAACTCACCGTCGGTGTACAGGTATTCCATGTCCAGTTCCATAACATCGGCACCTTCCAGGGATTCGCCTGACTTAAAAGTACGCTCCCATACACGACCATTATTCAGGTTGCGCAGTTTTACACGGTTAAACGCCTGACCCTTACCAGGTTTAACGTATTCGTTATCCAGAATGGAGCAAGGCTCGCCGTCGAGCATTACTTTAAGACCGGAACGGAATTCGTTGGTAGAATAGTTAGCCATAAAATTTCACCAATATCGCTTTAATTCAGTCACCCAGTGCTGGCACTGACTGCTATATAAAAAATCTGGTCGCCAATGATACCTGTTTCTTCATCTTCTGTGCAGTTACCTACGCAGAAAACCTCCCCTGATACCCCATGGCAGCAACTTTTTTCCGAAAGTTTGCTGACACCCGAGCAATTAGTTCAGCGGCTAGCACTGCCTGAAGCACTGCTGACTGAGATCAAGCAAGCCAGTGAGCTGTTTCAGCTTAGAGTCCCTGCACCTTATCTGAACCGTATCAAGAAAGGGGATATTAACGATCCCCTGTTAAAACAGGTACTGCCGCTAGGATTAGAAGCAGTTCAAACACCTGGCTACGTTACGGATCCTCTACAGGAAAAAGACAGCAACCCTATTCCAGGCCTAGTGCATAAATATAAAAGCCGGGTACTGCTGATTACTGCGGGTGCCTGTGCGGTTAACTGCCGCTACTGTTTCCGTCGTCATTTTGAATATCAGGATAATGCGATTTCCAGTACTCGCCTGAAAGAAATCTCAGACTATCTGATGCAACATCCAGAAATTAATGAGGTGATCTTAAGCGGTGGCGACCCTTTAGCCACCAGTGATCATCGCCTGCAACAGATTGTTAGCACGCTGGAAGCAATCCCTCATATCAAGCGCCTGCGTATTCATACCCGTTTACCAGTGGTGATTCCACAACGAGTCACAGAGCACCTAGTGAATTTTTTGGCGGAAAGCCTCTTAAAGGTTATTTGGGTATTGCATATCAATCACCCACAAGAAATTGATTCTCATGTACGCCAAGTCAGTCAGCGACTAAAAAGCAGCAACATGTTAGTACTCAATCAGTCGGTCATCCTTAAAGACATCAATAATGATGTGGCTACTTTAACCCTGCTCAGCGAAACTTTGTTTGAATCAGACATACTGCCGTATTATCTTCATGCCTTTGATCCAGTCACAGGAGCAGCTCATTTTAATGTGACTGACCAGGAAGCAATACAGCTCTGGCAAGCTCTGCAAGCTGAACTACCGGGCTTTCTTTTGCCCAAACTTGTAAGGGAAATTCCTGGAAAGGTATCAAAGACTTTACTCTAGTGGCCGATAATAAACAGAGTCAGTATTAATTTCTCTGTAAAAACAGTATCTTCTGACAATCTGTTTTAAACTCTAAGCCAAAACAGTTCTTGTATCAGATGAAAAAAGACTAAAGCTAACCCTGTAGCCGGATGCTTGATAAGAATTATGACAATAGCCCTGGATATCCCATCACCCTGCCGGGATCAGCTGACATTTGCTGAAACCAGCGTCACAGGCTTAGAAGAGTGGGTCTCGGCATTACCTATGGTGCATATTGGTGGCACTGTAAAGCAGATCTATCAAGCCTTACTAGAGCTGAACGAGCTTAAAACATCTCCGCTCAATCGACTGCAGATGCTCGAAGTCATTCGGCCTGCAACCCATCATCTGCTAAATACTCTGAGTCGTAGCTATCTGAGCCATAACCCTACAGTAGAAAGTATCCAACATCAGATTCAAATCTCAGATTTGGCTCAGGCATTACAACATGAGCTATCGACTGGATACAAAATAGTGTTTGCAGAAACACTGGCCCAACAGCAGCAGATGGCCATAACGAGTTTTAATGATCTGCTAAGCCAGAGTATCCATAGAGCTATGACAGAAATTGGTTTGAGCATACTACGTGCTTGCCAATTGTATACAACGACTGGCGAAGGGGTTTGGCAAGAACTTTACCTACTCTTTCGTTATGCTCAGAAATTCAAACTACTCAAACAACAAACCTCTGACCCAGAAAAGTACTTTAAGCGACGTAGCAGTACAGAGGATGCATTTAAACAGGTCTTGTTACTGGCATGTACTAAACCAAACCAGTTACGACCAATCGAATTAGACCGAATGTACAAGACCCTAGAGCTTTGGTCTGATAGCAGCAAGCTAGTTCCAGCAGCACATAAAGCGGCTCTATTTGTACTGGATAGCCAGCAAAATATCCCCCCTGTATACAAACAGAACTTACAGGAGGAACTAAGCAAACATCATGTTGGCCTGTTTACCGAACAACTGGCTCACTATATCTATCAGCACCTCAAAGCGAAGCGGCAAGATAGTAATATCCCTATTCAAATCCCCAACACTTTACCTGTTACTCTATTAAAACATCTTATTTTTTGCTGGAGTAAACCCAGCAAACGCAACAGTGATCGAACCCCTACCAATGGTCTCGTAACAATCTGTTTTGGAATGGAAAATATTCATCACTATCTAGAAGACAGTATTGGCAAGATAGAACAGCATCCTGTTGATGAAGCCCAATTAATCAATGCCAGTATAGGGGGCTACTGCATCCAAAGTTACGACCAGAATGTATTTAGCGTTGAGGCCTGCTCACTCATTGGCATACAAGAAACAGATAAGGCCTGGCGCTTGGGAATCGTTCGCTGGATCAAAAACAGCGATGATTTTTATGAGAGTCAGCTCGGCATACAAACACTTGCTGAACAGGCTACTTGCTGCAAAATCCGAACATTGAAAAAATCAGGTGATAGCGGGGCTTTTGTGCCTGGTTTCTTTATACCAGAACTACCCGCCATGGGTATTCAAGCCAATATCATCACGCCTTCATTACCAGACTTTTCAGAGAAACTAAAAGTTGAACTCGATATTCATGGTGAGCTTAAGCAGTTCCGCCTGAGCCAGCTTGTCGAAAAATCTGCAGATCACTATCGTTTTGAAGCTTTAGCACTCAATACTGTAATTGAGTAATATCATAAGTGAAGCTATGCAGACCAAGTGCTTCAACCTGCCGCCCTACTTACACTACACAAGCCTTACGTTGGCTCAATTATTGAGCTCAGCCAGATAGGGGCTTGGTTTCATGTCAGGTTCTATTTCTCATTCTTTTGCGTAGATATTCACTTTCAGGCTTTTCTTTCACGCATACGAAAAAACCCCGATCATTGCTGATCGGGGTTTGCTGTCTTTTCTAAAAAGACTAAATA
>CAYFGP010000006.1:0-12522 GCA_964342385.1 uncultured Oleiphilus sp.
AAACTACGAGCAGCTGCTTGAAAATGTGTCCGGAAAACTGTTGCCAGATCAGCTTCTGGAATAGAGAGGCTTCAGAAAAGCAATATCACGCTGACTTTCGTCGACAAAAGTCAGTCCATCAAATGCTGACGTAGTACAGTGGCGAATAGCTTTTGCTGGCAAAGTTGACCCATACGACAACCACTCTCCATTCTGCTGATACAATTCAACCATAGACACATGATCAATATTAATAGTAGCCGGACGATACTCTTTAGTATCAAACTGATATTCAAGCTGCTTACCAGTATCCTTTCTAAATGGAATACTTACGGCGGTCAGTGATGCACCGGCAGATTGACGCACACAGAGCTTAAACAGCTCTTCTCGCCGAATCTTTTCATATATTCCTCGGGGAGTAGTCATATACAATAAATCTGATCTGTCTAGTTCATACAATTCGCCCGGCTGAGATAGCCGGTAGGATCGATGAAAAACTTCATCCTCATCTATACCGAAAACCGAGCCCTCATGGTGAAGCCGACTCAAATTAATCCAATATTGGGGAACGTCATCTTTTGCCACCGACCAAACTTGCTGAAAACACGCTTCAAGTGTAGGTTTCCATTCTGGATGAGTAGTAGCTACGAAGCGGCCATCATCTAGATGCAGATAACGGCGCCACTCCAAATTCTCACCTCGCCGATATGGAGGCAGAGGATCAATAGAAGCAAGCGATGGAGTAGTACTAGGAGCGGCACTGGCTACTGAGCTGGATGACACTAACCCCAACAACACTAAAGAAAGCATTCTCATAATGTAAAACGTCCTTATCTAAAATCCTGAATAGTCCATTACCCAACGGCTAGATATTAAACATTAAATCGAAATTTTTAACTAACTCTGATGCTAGGCAGATAATAGACCTGTGCAAGACATTAAAGAGTTTGGAAACAATTTCATAGAGGATGTATTCAGATAGAGCCTTGTACAGATACCAAACTGGTGAAGAAACTTGTCATCAAATTACGCTACAGCCCTCTCCCGACACGTGTAATTCGCTGTGTCGTCGATTCAAAATGTCCTTGTCCGAATATGTTAACAAAGCGGCTGCATTGGTAATTGTTCTTCCTCCCCCTGTAAGCAAGACTAAAGTCGATAATTTGGGCGCGCCTTAAATCAGTGCACGAAAGCTGAGCCAGCGCCCTAAATTCAATGTCTGGCCATACTGAAACTGCTCACTCACCGACTCTTAACTGAGCGGATAACAACAACAAAGAGCGTGATCTGAAGTCTGTTCAGAGCCCCCGCCAGCCACTTAACAATAAGATAAAAAATACGCAGGGCTTTTTTATGTTAGCAAGCTTAGTTTATCCCGCCATCAAGCTGATGAATCGGCTGAATTACGGCTATAAATTTCTTCTAATCAATATCCTGTTTGTGTTGCCTTTAATTGCGCTGGCCTATCTGCAGTTAGCAGAATTGTCTAAGCAGCAAAATGCCACATACAAAGAACTGGATGGTATTCACATTCTGCGCGAGTCACTGAAGCTGACCGAGGTCGCCGCTGAAATTCGCGATTTGCAGCTGATTCAGGGCAATGATGAATCCCTCAAGCAAGAAATCACGCAACAGAAGCAACAGTTCAGTCAGTTGCTGGATCGACTCAGTGATAACAGCCAACGACTGGATCAGGATGGAAAAATCCAAAGCAATATTCAGAAACTGCGCGAGCAGTTACAGGAACGCAGCAGCTACCAGAGCACCAGCATCAATGTGGTGTTTAACAAGTATCAACGCTTGGTTGAGGGCAGCTGGAACCTGACACGACAGTTCAGTCAGTTAACCGGGTTATCCCGGGACAGTGACAACGCTAACTTTCTGCTGATGAAGCTAACTCTGGATCAGCTGGAATCAATTCTGAAACATCAGGGCCAGGTACGTGGTTATTCGGCTAAAGTGATCCGCGCCGGTGCGATCAACTCAGCCTTAGCCGATGCTCTGGATAGCCTGCTGGACGCCCTGATTACCGATCAAAACCGTTTAAACATTATCATGGCTCCGATTCAGTCGGATCAGGCCAGCTACGGCAGTAATCTGATGGGATTTGTGAATGCGATTCCAGAGCAATTGGAACAACGTCTGAACCGTTTTGAGAATGATCTGCTGTTAGAAGAGCAACTGGATCACGATTGGAAGACCTACTTTGAGCAGGAATCCGGTGCCCATCAGGCGATCTATCTGTTTATTGACCAGGCCGTGACCTTTGTTGAGCAAAACCTGCAGCATCGTTTTGACGAGCAGAATCAGAATTTTTATATGGTCTTGATCGGTGTGATTGCCACCATCCTGATCACTAATTACCTGATGCTGGGCTTTAATCTTTCTGTACGCCATGGTTTGCAGGAGATCTTAACCGCAACAGAAAAAGTGGCTCAGGGAGATCTGACCTGCCAGGTACAGCTAAACAGCCGCGATGAGCTGGGACAATTCGCCAACGAATTTAACAGTATGGCGGAACGTATGCGCAACCTGCTTGCGATGGTGAACACCACAGTTGCCTCGGTGGCAGAACAAGCGGAATCCGTCAGTCATATCGCGAGTCAAAGTCATAGTTCGGTGGATGAACAGCATAAGCAGATTGAGCGAGTCGCCAGCGCCTTTAATCAGATGACCAGTAGCGCTCAGGAGATTGCCAACCAGACCCAAACCGCTTCTCAACAATCCCGTGAAGTGGGCAATAAAAGTCATGAGGGACAATCGCTGGTGCAAAACACCCTGACGGATATTAACCGTCTGTCATCGGATATTGATCAGGCTGTGAATGTTATCCATAAACTGGAGCAAGATAGCAGTAATATCACTCAAGTACTGGATGTGATTAAAGGCATCGCAGAACAAACCAACCTACTGGCACTTAACGCCGCTATTGAAGCTGCTCGTGCCGGTGAGCAAGGCCGAGGCTTTGCCGTGGTGGCCGATGAAGTCAGAACCCTGGCCCAACGTACCCAGAACTCCGCATCCGAGATTGAGCAGATGATTATTCAACTGCAAGAAGGGGTTAATGGCGCTGTTGAGGCGATGCAGGTGAGCCACCAGAAAGCCAGTCAGACAGTGAGCAACTCCTCGGCGGTGTCTGAAACCCTGAATATAATCTCAGAACATATCGAACAGATTGTGGACTTTAACAGCCAGATCGCGTCTGCCAGTGAAGAGCAAACTATGGTTTCGAACGAGATTGAACGTAATATCCACAGTATCTTCCAAGCGGCGAGTGATACAGCGTCTGGGGCAAATGATACCGTGAATGCTTGTCAGCATATGCTGCAACAAACTCAGGAACTGAAAAGCCGGGTCAGCACCTTTAGAACCTGATTCGATGCCAATGTTTCTCTAATCAATAAAGTTGTTTTTCTTATCGATGAAGGGTCAGCTCTAATGGATAAAGCCGCTGTTCTAATCGATAAAGCGGCTTTTCGAAACAGGCTAAAAGCCTCAGCATCGCCCCTTATCTTCGTCGATCATTGTAGAAGATAAGGGGTGGCTTATTTCGAATATCTAAAAACGCAGCTCTGATTAGAGCTCATCGTGATCTCTAACAAACACATTGCAACGATTCAAACACTGCGCGGCTTTTACAGACGTTGTGCCGCTCTCACAAACATGTCGCCAGCTCGGCCACTAAACGTGCCGCCAGCCTGGCGGTTCGGCTATCTTCATCCAGAGTCGGATTACACTCAGCGATATCTGCCAATACCACAGGGACGTTAGCCTTTTTCGCCTCTTCCAGGATAATCAACATCAGCTGCATACCGGTGACGGGATCTACCCCCATCACAGAAGGGGCACTGACACCCGGTGCAGCAGACGCCGCAAACACATCCAGACAGATGGTCAGATAGAGATAATCCAGTTGGGTCAGATAATCCGCCACTTCCTGACTGATCAACTCCATATCTGTCAGCTTACAGTCTTTATCCAAACGCCATAGCACACCTTGCTCGCGGGCAAAATCAAATAGCGCCTGAGTGTTAGCGGTTTCATTCACTCCCAGACAGTAATAGTGAAACGGCTTGTTTTTAATCTGGCACCATTCTGCTATCTGACGGAACGGCGTACCGGAACTGGGTTGAATCTCCGGATTACGCAGATCCAGATGAGCATCCAGATTGATAATACCGATATGGGCATCCGGTTTAGCGGCAAAAATATGTCGCGCGATGCCCTGATAACTGCCCCAGGCGATCTCGTGGCCACCGCCCAAAACAATCGGCTTTAACTGTTTTTCCAGCAGCATGGCGATCTTCGCAGCCAACTGGTTTTGCGCCACCTCCATAGAGGCATCGTCACAACTGACATCACCGGCATCATAGGCTTGACCATCAAGATGCCAGGCGGCATTGGCTAGCGCCTTACGAATTGCCACAGGGCCCAGCTTTGCGCCTCGACGACCTTTATTGCGACGCACACCTTCATCACAGGCAAAACCCAAAATAGCGATGCTATCGGCGGTTGCTTCCTGAGTAGGGAGCTTTTCGATCTCCTGATGCCAGCGTGTACTGGTACCGGTTTCTTCACTATCCACCCGTCCCGTCCATAGACTCATATCCGCGGGGTTATAGGTCATTAATTCACTCCGATTCATTGGTTTTCACGCCCCGCCAGCCAGATTTTTGCCGGACGGTGCATATTCACGCCGTAACTTAATTCACTGGGATGGTCGATAGGCCATAACAACAGATCCGCATCATAGCCCACCTGCAGCATGCCTTTACGATCTTCCAACCCCAACGCTTTGGCCCCATGACAGGTGGTACCGGCTAACGCTTGTTCCGGTGTCATGCCAAACAGCACACAGCTTTTATTCATTGCTAATAACAAGGAAGCAATCGGTGAAGTGCCCGGATTCAAATCCGTCGATACCGCCACCGGGATCTGGTGTTCAAACAGTCCTTTTATGGGCGGCAGCTGCGTTTCTTTCAAACAATAAAACGCTCCCGGCAGCATCACCGCCACTGTACCGGCTTGTTTTAAAACCGGTAGATCCTCTTCTGCCAGATACTCCAGATGATCCACCGACAGCGCATTAAACTCCGCTGCCAGCACCGCACCTTTTAGATCACTCAGCTGTTCCACATGGCCTTTTACCGGTAAACCATGTTTCACTGCGGCCTCAAATAAACGCCGGGTCTGAGCTGGTGAAAAACCGATACCTTCACAGAACACATCTACCGCATCGGCCAGCTTTTGCTCTGCGACCTGAGGCAGCATCTCGTTGATGACAATATCCAGATAAGCATCAGGATCATCTTTGTATTCAACGGGAACCGCATGTGCCCCGAGAAAAGTACGCTTTACCGTTAACCCCGTATGCTCAGCCAATCGCCCAGCAACCTTGAGCATTCTGAGTTCGGTTTCAGTATCCAAACCATAACCGGATTTGATCTCAACCGTCGTGACACCTTCAGCCATCAAACGCTTGAGCCGTTTCAGCCCGGAAGCAAACAGCTCATATTCAGATGCAGCTCGTGTCGCGGTTACTGTACTGACAATACCACCGCCTTTGCGGGCGATCTCTTCATAGGAGATACCCTGCAAACGCCACTCAAACTCCCGTGCACGACTACCGCCATACACCAGATGGGTATGACAATCGATCAAGCCCGGTGTTAACCAACCACCTTGGCCATCCACACACTGTTGCGCTTCAAACACTGGAGCATCGACGGCTGCCCCTAGCCAGCTGATACGACCATCAGTGACGGCTAACACGCCCTGCTCAATCCGGCCATAAGCCTGCGCCTCAGGCAAAGCCGGTATACCCTCACTATAGCCCTGCATTGTCGCCAGAGAGACATTTTGTATTAACAGATCACACTGATAAGGTGCTGTACTGCTATGATTTACCACGGAATCTGACACTGTCATGGGGTGATCTCTTTTTATTATTTCATTCTACATATATCTTTTAAAGGCTAGCGCTATTGCTAAAGGCGATGGCTCTTTTTTAATAGCGTTGCCAATGATCCAGATCAGATCATTGATCCAGCTCGGTGAAGTTTTTTCACAAGACTACTTGTATAGACAAGTATATACAAGCTAGACTGATTAGAAATTCGGGGGACGAATCTTTTGAAAACCACAACGGCCAATGGGCCGGCTTACGCCAATATCAAAAATCATCTGCTGCATCAGATCGAAACCGGGGAACTGAAACCCGGCGATAAGGTGCCGTCAGAGAACGCTCTGGTTAATCAGTTTAGTGTAAGCCGTATGACCGCACGTCGTGCGCTGACGGAACTGCAGGACGAAGGCGTACTAGAACGCACTCAGGGTCTGGGCACCTTTGTTGCCGATCAGAAAGCCAGTGGTTCCATGTTGGAGATTCGCAATATCGCTGACGAGATCAGTGAACGAGGTCATAGCTACAGCAACCGCATTCTTAATCTGGAAGCGCGTCCGGCCAGCCGTTACGAGGCTGCACTGTTTGGTGTGCAGGAAGGCAGCACTCTGTTTTTCAGTCGTATTGTGCATTGTGAAAACGATACACCGCTGCAACTGGAAGAGCGCTGGGTCAGTGCTGAACGGGTGCCGGATTATCTGCAGCAGGACTTCTCTCAGCAGACACCCAATGTCTATTTGACTCAGGTGGCACCACTGACCGAAGCGGATCATATGGTGGAAGCGGTATTGCCAGAAGCCGAGCAAGCTGAGCTGCTAGAGATGTCTGTCAATGCACCCTGTTTACAGGTCACACGACACACTTACGCCAGAAGCGGCATGATCAGCCTGGCTCGTTTGACTCACCCCGGAAACCGATACCGACTGGGCGGCCATATTCAGTTTAATAACCCACTGTAACTGTAGTGACTGAGTTCTATCAGAGACTGAACTCTTTACAGAAAAGGGAAAAAACATAACTGCAGCCCGGTCAAACAGATAACGCCCATGGACCCGCCATAACAACAGGATGGCAGCCGTGGACGAGATAACAATAAATCGGCCTAAGCCGAACAGACAGTGAAAGATAAAGGGTTTTGTTATGAACAAGCGTCTTGATACTTCGCGCGTGATCCGCGCTCCACACGGTACCGAAATCAGCGCCAAAAGCTGGCTGACAGAGGCACCACTGCGTATGTTGATGAACAACTTGGACCCAGATGTTGCCGAACACCCCCACGAGCTGGTGGTTTACGGCGGTATCGGTCGCGCGGCTCGTGACTGGGAGTGTTACGACACCATTGTTGCAACCCTGAAGCAGCTGGAAATTGACGAGACGCTGCTGGTACAAAGCGGTAAGCCGGTGGGTGTATTTAAAACCCACGAAAATGCACCGCGTGTACTGATCGCCAACTCCAATATCGTGCCACACTGGGCTAACTGGGAGCACTTTAACGAGCTGGATAAAAAAGGCCTGATGATGTACGGCCAGATGACTGCCGGTTCCTGGATCTATATTGGTTCTCAAGGCATTGTTCAGGGCACTTACGAAACCTTTGTTGCCGTCGCAAAACAGCACTTTAATGGTGATGCCAAAGGTCGCTGGATTCTGACCGGTGGTCTGGGTGGTATGGGCGGCGCTCAACCTCTGGCTGGTACCATGGCAGGCTTCTCTATGATCGCCGTTGAGTGTGACGAGAGCCGTATCGACTACCGTCTGCGTACCGGTTATGTGGACAAAAAAGCCACCTCTCTGGATGAAGCGATGCAAATGCTGCAGGAGTCTTTGGACAGCGGCCAATCGACTTCTATCGGTCTGCTGGCCAACGCGGCGGATATCTTCCCTGAGCTGGTGAAACGTGGTATCACACCAGACGTCGTCACCGACCAAACCTCTGCCCACGATCCATTAAATGGTTACCTGCCACAGGGCTGGGCCATGGATCATGCCAAAGCGATGCGCCAGCAAGATGAAGCGGCGGTGGTTAAAGCGGCGAAACAATCCATGGCGGTACAGGTGCAAGCGATGCTGGATCTGCAGAGCCAGGGGGCAGCGACACTGGATTACGGTAATAATATCCGTCAGATGGCGTTGGAAGAAGGTGTTGAAAATGCCTTTGATTTCCCAGGTTTTGTTCCGGCTTATATTCGTCCGCTGTTCTGTGAAGGTATCGGTCCTTTCCGCTGGGCAGCGCTGTCGGGTGATCCAGAAGATATCTACAAAACCGATCAAAAAGTCAAAGAACTGATTCCAGATAATCCACACCTGCACAACTGGCTGGATATGGCGCGTGAACGTATTCAGTTCCAGGGACTGCCTGCCCGTATCTGCTGGGTGGGTCTGGAAGACCGTGCCCGTCTGGGCCTGGTCTTTAACGAGATGGTTAAAAATGGCGAACTGAAAGCCCCTGTTGTGATTGGTCGTGATCATTTGGATTCCGGTTCTGTCGCGTCTCCAAACCGTGAAACCGAAGCCATGATGGACGGTTCCGATGCCGTATCCGACTGGCCGCTGCTAAATGCCCTGCTAAACACCGCAGGCGGTGCCACCTGGGTGAGCCTGCACCACGGCGGTGGTGTGGGTATGGGCTTTAGCCAACACTCCGGTGTCGTGATCTGTTGTGACGGCAGCGACGAAGCCGCCGCCCGTATCGGTCGTGTATTGTGGAATGATCCCGCTACCGGTGTCATGCGTCATGCCGATGCCGGTTACGAGATTGCCCGTAATAGCGCTGAGCGTAATGGCCTGAATCTGCCCATGATCAATAAAGCGCGTCAACAAGCTCAAGACAACACAAATAACAACACGGATAGCGAATAAGGAACCACCCGGAGATGACAACAATGAACGCTTATGAACTGCATCTGGTTCCTGGTCAACTGACACTGGCGCAACTGCGCCAGATCAACGATAACCCAGTAAAACTATCACTGGACGGAAGCAGCCACGACGCCATTCACGCCTCCGCTCAAACCGTCGCCAACGTGATCAGCGAAGGCCGTACCGTGTACGGCATCAATACCGGTTTTGGTCTTCTGGCCAATACCCGTATCGAACCGGAAGAGCTGGAAACTCTGCAGCGCAGTATCGTGCTATCCCATGCCGCCGGTATCGGCGATATGATGGACATCAATACCGTACGTTTGCTGATGGTACTGAAGATTAACTCTCTGGCCCGTGGATTTTCCGGCATCCGCCTGTCGGTTATTGAAGCCCTGATTACCCTGCTGAATCGTGAGATCTATCCGTGTATTCCTAAGAAGGGCTCTGTCGGTGCCTCCGGTGATCTAGCTCCTCTGGCCCATATGTCCGCCATTCTGCTGGGCGAAGGACAGGCGATCTACAAAGGCGAGACCATCTCAGCTAAGGTCGCACTGGAACTGGCTGGTTTACATCCGATCGAACTGGCACCCAAAGAAGGTCTGGCGCTGCTAAATGGCACTCAAGCATCTACTGCCTTTGCCCTACAAGGTCTGTTCGCAGCAGAAAATGCCCTGCTATCTGCTACCGTTATTGGTGCACTGTGTGTAGAAGCGGCCACAGGCTCTCGTCGTCCATTTGATGATCGTATCCATCAGGTACGCGGCCATAAAGGCCAGATCGATATGGCAACCGCCTATCGTGCCCTGCTGGATCATTCTCAGATTGAAGACTCCCATCGTAGCTGTGAAAAAGTGCAGGACCCTTACTCCCTACGCTGCCAGCCACAGGTTATGGGCGCTTGTCTGACCCAGATCCGTCAGGCCAGCGAAGTGATCCTGACCGAGTGTAACGCCGTATCCGATAACCCACTGGTGTTCCCAGAAGATGGTGATATTATCTCCGGCGGTAACTTCCATGCTGAACCAATCGCCTTTGCGGCGGATAACTTGGCACTGGCCATTGCAGAAATTGGTTCCCTATCTGAGCGCCGCATGGCTCTGCTAATCGACTCCAACCTGAGCGGACTGCCACCCTTCCTGGTGGATAACGGCGGAGTAAACTCCGGTTTTATGATCGCACAGGTCACCTCTGCCGCCCTGGCCAGTGAAAACAAAGGCCTGGCACACCCCGCCTCTGTCGATAGCCTGCCCACTTCCGCTAACCAGGAAGACCATGTATCTATGGCTACCTGGGCTGCTCGTCGACTGCAGGATATGCATGAAAACACCACGGGTATTCTGGCGGTAGAACTGCTGGCTGCCTGTCAGGGCATCGACTTCCGCAGCCCACTGAAAACATCAGATCTGCTGGAACAAGCAAAAGCAGAGCTGCGTAGCCGAGTGCCTTTCTACGATAAAGACCGCTACTTCTCACCAGATATCGAAGCTGCGGCTGAGCTGATTCGTGAGGGCGCGCTGGAGAAGTTTGTTACGGAAGTGGTGAAGGTTTCGGCGTAAGCCATTAAGTATCAGACACAGTTTCTGAGCACAGGTACTTTTCAACAAAGCTAGCTCAGTAACACTCAAAGCCCCATTGCTTAAACCAATGGGGCTTTTTAGTGCTCACGATTTAATGCCTGCTATCTTGACGACTTCATTACCAAACGCCCCATAAAAAATAGCTGCTATGCTAAAAACTCTAAATCAGCTTAAACAGGGAAGTTATGATGGCCAATCATCACGATACGGGCTACAAGGAGCTCTTTAGTTACCCCGAATTGGTGAAACAATTGATTGAAGGGTTTGCTCCAGCTGAAATCGCCCAAATTATGGATTTCACTACCCTAAAACTGCATAGCGGTAACTACATCACACCGCTGTTTGAGGAAAAGTTTGAAGATCTGGTTTGGTCTGTTGATGTTCATTGGCAAGGTACGCAACAACAGGTGTACCTCTACCTGCTACTGGAATTTCAATCATCAATCGACAACTCAATGCCAATTCGTCTGATGCATTACGTGGCCTGCTTTTATGACCACTTACTCAAAAACAAGGCAACAACAGTCAAACAAGGGCTGCCTCCAGTTTTCCCAATCGTGCTCTACAATGGCCTGCAACGCTGGACAGCAAAACAGGATATCTACCAGCTCATCAACCCTGAACCACCCGCTTTCCTTAAATCGTACCAGCCCCAACTCAAGTATTACCTGATTGATGAAGGAGCCTATAGCGATGAAGAGCTGGAACAGAAACAAACAGCCCTCAGCGGTGTCTTTAGTATTGAAAAAGCCTCCTCCAGCAGAGAAAATCTACAGCAGGCGGTAAATCACATTGTGGCTATCATCAAAAATGATCCCCACAAAGAACGACTAGACCGGGTCATCACCCGATGGTTGAAGCGCCATTTACAAAGATTAAAGGCAGAAGTCGATCTACAAAACCTGAATAGTCTAATTGAGGATAACGAGATGCTGGCAGAAAATTTACAACACTGGGCTGAAAAAGAACGCTCAGAGGGCCGAAAAGAAGGCCTAGAAGAAGGGCGGGAAGAAGGACGACGTGAGACAGCCCAGAATTTGATTCAACTCGGCTTACTCACTGATGAACAAGTCTCAGCGGCAACAGGCCTAAGTGTTACAGACATTCAGCAATTACGGAAAGATATAGCCCACTAGCCCTATCTTTCCTGTTGCCAGAATCTGCTACACCAATCCAGTCAAAGAAAGCTTCAAGTAGGAGCAACTCCCTTGGTCTGCGGAGAAAAATCAGAGTATTCACCAATAAGTTTAAGCCTATATACAGTCTACCCAAACCTTTTGGTTGTGGGCCATACGCTCTCTAAACCCACAAACCTGAGCTCTCCAATCATATATATTCCGATACTACCCTCGAACAATATCGCCAATAGCACGGCGAGGGCTGTGAGGCGTAGCTTCAGCAGTGCCCAAGCGGAATAGCATCTGTACCGTGTCACTCTCTTTGATGCCGAAGTGCTGTTTAAAAGAGGCCTGCAATGGCAGCATCTCGTCATATTCTTGCAGTACCTGGCTCATAGGGTGCATCGCCAGCCCCATAGCAGTGATTTTCAGATTAATACGGCAATAGTCCCGGCCCACATTCACCTGATCAAGGCGACTGTTTGTAGCGCTGGAGAGCCAAGCAAAGGTACCGGTGGATTGCGCTGCTTTTTGTGTCATAGCCACTGACTGTTGACCAAACTCCGTGGGGTCTTTCTCAGCACTCTCTCTGGATAGGAAGAAGTTCTCCACCAGAATACGTTTTATACCACTTAAACCCGATTGAGCCGTACCAAAACCATCCCGGTATTTTCTCATCTCGTCATCGTTAAAGCGGAACATGGCAATCGTTTCCATATCCCGGGCATGATCACCGACTTCAATCTGCATCGACTGGGTTAATACCGCTTCCATCTGTTTCTTGTCTTCAGGCGAATACACCATGGTCAGTGGATATTGGTTATGCTGCCGATGGAAGGTGTTCAAGGTATCCATCTGCGCCTGAGATAAAGGACGGGCATCGTATTCCCGTTTATTGGAATGGCGGGCCAGTAAGTAAGGGAATAGCGGATCGGCGGTAATGTTGTCTTGTGCGACCAGCTTGATCGCAGCGACCGGTTTATTTAACAGCTCAGTATTGCTGTACACCCCTTGAGGGAACAGCTCGATTTGAGGGAACAGCTCGATTTGAGGGAACAGCTCGATTTGAGGGAACAGCTCGATT
>CAYFGP010000006.1:12622-111293 GCA_964342385.1 uncultured Oleiphilus sp.
TCAGCTTTATGGCCTAACCCTGTGGCTGCAATAGCCAGTGTTTCTAAAAAGGTGCCTTGTCCGATATGGATCTGACGGAAAAATGGATCGGTTTCTGGTAATAAGCGCTCTGGATCAACATACAGTTCAAAGCTGGTCGGGCCTGTCATACGCACAATCCAGGGTTGTTTGTTGTGTGGATTCGGCGCTAATACCGCATAAGACAACACCTTCAAACGGATATCCGTGATATCTGCCGATGGGCCACTCCAACCATAATCCATCACTTGTGATTCCAAACCACCACAGGCCTTTATGGTACTGCTCAGAGCAACTGCACCCACACCAAAACCCAATACGCGAATAAATTGTCTTCTGTCCATTATCTGCTCCAGTGAATTCTTAGCTTTAAATTTACATTCCATGGAATAAATAATATATTCCAAAGAATATAAATCAAGAGATTTTTTGATCAGGAGCAGAAACCGTGGAAAACAGGCCACAAACGGAAATCAGGCTGATGGTGCTGTTTGGCATCTTGCAACAGCTAATGACGACGCGACAGAACAAGCTATTTACTCACCTGGAACTGACTCCCTCTCAGTTTGGTGTTTTAAATCATTTCACTCATAAACCCGAACGCAGTTGGATGGTGACGGAGCTAGCGGAAGTGATGGAGATGAATCAACCTGGGATCACGAAAATCGTGAATGTGCTGATTGATAAGAAGCTATTGGTCGCAGAACCGGATAAGGCAGATCGTCGCAAGCGCCATCTGAAAATTACAGATCAGGGCTTAAATACCTGTAAAAATACGCTGCAGTCGCTATTACCTGATATTTCTCATATTTTTGAGCAATGGCAGGATGATGATTTATCTGAGCTGCAACTGCACTTGGAAAAACTAATGACTTGGCTCGATAACCATAGAGAAGATATTAAGCGGGTCTAAATAGGTGCTTGAATTATCAAGGCCTTGTTCGCAAGGCCTCAAATAAGAATATTACCACTTATTCAAATACTCATGTTTCTATTGCTGTCTTTTAAAAAAGTTATTTTAATAGTTTACAGACTTGGGATAGTAAGCAAGGTACTTCTTATATCAGGACAAACAATGAGACATAATATATCTCAAGTAATATTCGATAGATACAACAATAGCTAACAGCCGATATTGCTTATCTAGCAATCACATGCGTTAATGCAGCTTGATTTCATACCTACTTACACAACAGTATTCCGATATTTTTGGCCAACGGCTGAAGAATGAAACCATTTGCTAAAGAGTAATCTTTGTGTGAGTGCTTAATTAAACCAATCTAAAGGACTGAATTGATGTTAAAACGCTCAGTTGCACTTCTGCTAACCCTGTTTTCTTTTTCCTGCTTTGCAGCTCCAACCAGCGATAAACTATTCAGCGTAATTAATGAGCGCTTAAGCTATATGGAAGATGTCGCCTTGTTTAAAGCTCAGAAACATAAAGCAATTGAAGACATTAAACGTGAAGAAGTGGTGATCGCTAAAGCATCCGCTTCAGCTGCGAAAGCAGGGCTGAATGAAGGCAGTGTGGCAGTGTAGTGGCTTTTTTTAAAGCTCAGATATCTGCTGCTAAGGCCATTCAATACCGCTATCGTGCAGACCTGCTTAGCCATCCGGTGAAAAAAGAACCTCGCGATCTGAAAACAGTTATTCGTCCGGCTCTGATTAAGTTAGGTGGCCAGATCAATAGCGAGATGGCTGGTTTTCTGGCAGAAGGTGGAGAGTTAACCGAGAAAGATTGGCCAAGTTTTAAACAAACGCTGCAACAACAATACTTGAATGCAGGCGACAAGCGTATGCTATTTGATGCTTTATCAAAGGTCGAGTTAAAGAAATAACAAGCCTGTTTAAGCTTCAACATTCAAATAAAACTTTCTCTACAACAAAGGGCTGTATTATTCAGTTATTGACTAGAGAGCATCGAAATACTTTTGTTTAAATGTACATAACGATAAGACCAGTCATAGGATAAATAGAAAAATGCCCTCAGAGTTTGAGGGCATTTTTTATAGTCAAGAACAGGTCAAAATCATTTTATACCTGTTGCCATTGAATATAGCCGGACGTGGTCACACCTTGTTGTGCAAAATAGGCCTCTGCATCCGCATACATACTGGCATTAACAATACTTGGGATAATTTTAGCCTTGCTGTCGCTATAAGCTGACCAGCTTAATGCAGGGTCTTCATAGCTGTTGCTGGTTTCCTTACCTGTGGTATACAACTGAGGCGAAATCAGATCAATATTGTTGTCACTAAAGAAACCTTGCATCAGGTCTGCCGCATCAGGAATACCGTAAGGCGCGGAATGGCTTACAGTAACCAGTACTTTCAAGCCGTTCTCTTTTGCCAGTTTAAAGGATTGTGCAAAGGCATCACCCAGGCCACCATCGCCGACTTCGATATCGTAAGCCAAACCATCGTAACCAGCGAAGGTACCATTTTGGATCGCATTATCGATATCCGTTAGAAAGCTCTGAGTGAAAGCACCGGTTTTTTTGGAACCACCACCCAGTGAGATATATTTCTCGCCTAGCAACAGATCTTTCAGATGAGCACTCTCACTAACGGCATTATCGATATTGGCCCAACCACTAAAAGCGATGCTGATATTTGCGCCAGCCAGGGCTTTGGAGCTTGACCAAGTCCAGTCCCAATAGCCCATATATTCCGCTTCTGGCAGATCAGCACTGGTTTCAGTTTCAGCAGGCTCTGATTCAGTGCCTGCCTGGGCAGAGATCGACAATACCTGGCCAACCTGAATTTGGTTGGCATCTGCCAATTGGTTCTCTTGCTCAATCTGATGCCAGGTAACGCCTTTACAAGCTGTGATTGCATCTGCGATGGCCGATACGCTATCACCTGCCATCACCGTATAGACCCAATCACCAGAACCTGTGACAAATGGGATTTTCAGTGCTTGACCAACACTGATTGCATCTGGATTAGTCAGTGCATTTGCGTCAATGATCGTCTGAGCCTGGATACCAGCAGATGCATTAATCTGATCGGCAATTTTTGACAAGCTATCGCCAGATTGTACGGTGTAGTGAAGAACCCTTGGCATATCAATATTCCTTAGCACGTGAAAGATATTGTCTCTATTGTTCACAGTTGCTAGGCAAGGTCTATTACACGCTATTTCATTGTCATTCCGTGTTATTACCATTGGTTAGCTCAATCCTTACTGACTCCAGCTTTTTCTATCCCGGTCTAAAGTGGGCCTATTCTTTTTTTAAAAATGGAGCTCTTATCCAACCCGATATTTATAGATACTGACAGCCATCCAACAGGTCTTTTCACATAAATTCAGGAGGCAGAAGTATGAGCACAACACACCCTCAAGATGGCAGTCAGACATTACCTCACGGCAAGCGTGCAACCGTTCGTCGGGGAGCAAAACGTGCCAGCTATAATAAGGCTGATGTGTATCAACTGATTGATGATTTAAAGCTGGCTCACCTGGGTTTTGTGGTAGATGGTAGCCCTGTCATTATTCCAATTACCCTGTGGCGTGTTGAGGATAATCTTTACTTCCATGTGGCCAACAAAAGTCGCTTACAACGTTTGCTGGAAGCCGGCCAGGAGATCTGTGTCTCTCTGGCGGAGTGCAGTGAATGGGTGATGGCAAAATCGGCTTATCATCACAGTGCTAATTATCGCTCAGCGGTACTCTACTGCACTGGTGAACGTATTACTGAAGCAACAGAGTTTGATAAAGCCTTTGAGGTGGTTATCAATCAAATGGAAGCGGATCGTTGGCAACATCTGCGTCCACCCAGTAATTCAGAACGTAAAGCAACCGCACTGATGAAACTCACCATTCAGGAAGGCTCTTTTAAGTCCCGCTCAGGAGGACCTGTAGAAGAGGAAGAAGATATGGCGCTACCTGTGTGGCACGGCACTCTTCCGACAAGATATGACGGATCAACCAAAGAGCAGTCCAGTGGTTGCCCCTATCATATGGCAGCAGAGAGTTAAGCTTTCCTAGCCTATATATCAGTAGGTTACAGTAATCTAGATATCTGATCTAAATCATAAAACAGCACCATCATGACTGATCGGTGCTGTTTTTTTGATCTGTGCCGTTACTCTAATAATAACTAGAGGTATACTTCGCGACAAAACCCATAATAAAAGAGACAGTTGCGATGACGGAGCAAACTTTCTGGGAGATCATCAATCGTTCTCTTGAGCAAAATGCCCCTGGCTCTGATGGCCAGTATCTGGCGATTGGCCAATCACTGGCTAGCCTGAGCCCAGATCAGCTGATTGGTTTTGAGAACCAATTAAGCCAACAAAAAGCCAAAGCCTTCAGCTTTCCTGTGCTGATGGCTAACTTTATTCTGCAAAGCTACATCAATGACGATATTTTTGAAGATTTTCGTCTTTGGTTAATCTCATTTGGTGAAGAGAAATTTACACAAATTCTGCATAACCCTGATGTACTGGCAGATCTGTGCGATATTAAAGACCCTGTTGAGGATATTACTGGCGAGGGATTGGTTTTTGCTGCGCTGGAAGCGTATGAAGCTCAAACAGGCCAGAATGATTTTCTTAAACAACTCACCCCGGCAGAAGAAGGTGAGATGGACTATGACTGGCCAGATCAGCTATCAGGCCTGGAAGCCCGTATGCCTAAGCTTTTCGCCCGCTACTGGGATTCTAACCGTAGTTATGAGCTGGCTGCTGAGTAATATTTTCTGCACATTTAGAGCTATAGACGAGCTATTGATATCAAAGTGTTCTTAATATCGAAGCACTTTGCCAGCAATACCCAGCCTAGTCCCAAATACTGATCGTTATAAAAAATAAAGGCCGATTGATCACAATCGGCCTTTATACGGAATCTTTTTAGCCGCTCAGCAGTTGCAGAATCAATCGATATGCTCAGCAGTTTGTTTGATCTCTAACTGTAATCCTTCCCGGATCGACTCTGCCATCCCCGACATAGACACTACCTGTAAAATGTCGTTAATACTGTTCCAATCTTCCTCTGAAATCATTACAGCATTGCCACCTTGCCCCTCAATGAGAACTGTCGCGTGTTCTGTGGCTGTTTTATCTACGACCTTACCCAGGTCAGCTCGGAAATCATTCACAGTCATTCGAATCATAAACAGGTCCTTCCTGCAGTCGTCATCGTCAGATCTTAAGCACTCACACAAAAGTTTCTCTTTGGCTGACCGCTTTAGCCTTTAGCCTTTAGCCTTTAGCCTTTAGCCTTTAGCCTTTAGCCTTTAGCCAAAACAGTATCGAAATACTTTTGTGTAAGTGTGTATGTTTCCCAGCATCCGTACGCTACAAAGACTCTCTCCTAGCCAAAACATCTTCCTTTTTGCAGCATGGCTCAATTGAGTCATAACATGCGCCAAGGATGAGCGGGTAAAGCTAAAGTTTTTGGGGGAAACCTGAGTTTTTTTCGCAGTTTAGCAAAACCTAACCTTTTTTCACCTAAAAAAGCACCAGACTATGACACCTGTCACATCAGCAAAATTCTATCTCTGAAATGAGCAGACAGCATTTATCTCCATCAAAAACGACTAAGACTAAAGTTTTATCCGATGCCTGCAATGGCAGCATTCCATAACACTTTGACAAAATTCGGCCTAATAAAGTGATCGAAATCTGCTGTTTTCTTACTGATTTTCATAGGAATTAAATCCTTGAGCAGTAAAGTGTTTACCTCCAAGTTCAGCAAGATATACTGGACTAAACCAAACCCTGGCATAAAAAGTAACAGGGATACTGCAAAAGCAGTCTTTGGAGGGTCGAATTTCTCCTAGGGATCATCATATAATCTCAAACAAGCTCTAATTCCGTCTCACGGATCGAGAAAAATCGACAATAATTAATATCAGGTAGTCAGCAAGCCCCGCGCCCCCGTAAAATAACGCCCAGAGCTTAGACTGGTTACCCCCGAAATACTCAGATACAGGATATGCCAATGAGTCGCCAATATATGACGCTGGGTTTCTATACCGGCTTTAACGAGATGTTTCGTCCCACCTTTGACGTAAAGGATTACGAAGGCAATGCGGTATTTGGCGACACGAAAACGATTAAAGAGCTAGCAAAAGCTAAGGTTATCGAAAATGAAAATGATATCCCTGGCTTGGAAGCTCACCTGAAAAAGCTCGGTGTACTGCATCAAAAAGGCAGTTTGCTTGATGGCGTGATACTAGATCGGGCAATTAAAGACTTTCTCAACATTGATATCCCTACTTGGGAAGATGAAAAGCGCTTTGCTCTTGCCTGGAGTACCGTCAATAAAATCCAGCTACGCCGCGACAAACTGATTAAAGATGTTAAATTGCCAATTGGTACCTTTCCGGCAGGAACAGATATTAATGAAGTGCGCCGCAAACTGGCACCGGCTTTCCCTAAATTTGATGTCACTCTGGCACTTTCAGAGGGCGTTAACAAAATGCTGCTACTGCGACGTGAAAAGATTCTGGAAGCCAATACAGACACTGCTAGCTAAGCTTTCTGGATAGCCTGGTTTTCCTGCACAGATATTCAGCTTTACCGCTCTTAATCAAGCTGCTCTTTACTCACTGAGCTGCTTGATGAGTGCGAGCATCCCCTCCAATACGCTCCTTTCGAACACAACCCCTCCCAACATTTCTCGCAAATATCTTAATACAAGAAAAAAGAAGGAAAGGAATTAAAGCTATTGAGCAATGAAATGACTATAACGCGGGAATATGGGATAAGAATAACAGACTCAGCGCTCTGCTATACCTAAGATGTCAGAGCTGCTAGAACAATGCGAGCATCCTTCTGAGTGAAACACTGATAGACTCGGCGGGCTTACAGGCAGATTGACTATCTTGAAAACTACCGCAATCCAATCTGCCAGTATCAAATCTTTATTCTTTATGTGAGCTCTATACTGATTCTAATATCACGGCGTCTTGTCTCACCACCTCAAAGGCAGTGAGTCCGTGGAAGCAACGTATCAGTCAGCACTAACAGTACACATTTACACAAAAGTATTTCGATGTTTTTCGGCCAGTGACTGAAGAATGAAGCCACCTGCTAAAGAGAAACTTTTGCGTGAGCGCTTACTAAGCGATACGAGCCAGTCCCTGCGCAGGAACATTATTCCAAGTTGCTGTGTTGATCGATACATCAACATTCTTCATACGCGCCACTTCACCGTACATCGCTTTACAAGAAGCCTGTAGCATATCGGCACGCTCCAGACGGGCACAAGCGATGAAGTGCTCCAAAGCATTCATAAAGAACTGCTCACGAACTACTTTGTGCTCTGCTCCAATCAGAGACTGCAAAGTTTCTTCCAGCTTCTTAGCTTCGTGCAACAGATTCGCACGCAGAGACAGTGTCATTTGCTGCTGACCCGCTTGCTCCAGATGAGTCGTAAACTGTTCCAGTGCCTGATCGATCTGCTGTTGTTTCATTTGCCCTACCCTCTATCGTTGTTTTAGTCGCCAGCTCCTTGTGAGCACATACAGATTAAGAGCAGGCAATGACGATTACGTGATAACGACTTGGCAATTCAGTGACAGTATTAATACAGTTTTTTGTCAGAAGAAGCTGGAGGCTATTCAGCCCAGATAAGACAAATATGAAAAGAAAGACATAAAAAGACAGATGTAAAAGAGAAATCTGGAAGAGAAGTACTCACTTCCCTTCCAATACAGTCTCAGTTCAGAGGAGACAAAGTGCAAAAAAGATTAAGCGCTATAACCCTGAATGGTTTTATCCAGCAGAGCTAATACCTTACCCATACCATCATGTAGGGCTTTCTCGATATCAGCCATGGTGATAATTTCATCGGTCAGACCGGCCGCCATATTCACTACCAGCGCGATACAAACATATGGCAGATCCACTTCACGAGCCAGAGCCGCTTCCGGCATACCTGTCATACCGACGATATCACAACCGTCATTGGCCAGGCGTTTGATTTCACCAGCAGTCTCTAAACGCGGGCCTTGTGTTGCTGCATAAGTGCCTTGCTCCAGTGCAGTCAGATCCAGCTCTCGGGCATGAGCGATCACTTGCTTACGCAGGGGTTCATCGTAAGGCCAGCTAAAATCGATATGCACCACTTCATCCAGATCATCGGCAAAGAAAGTGTGCTCTCGACCATAGGTGTAATCCACAATTTGATCCGGAATCATCAGGCCCGCAGGCTCGCAATCCGGATGGATACCACCTACCGCATTAACGGCGATAATAGCGGTAGCGCCAGCATCTTTCAGCGCCTGGATATTGGCTCTGTAGTTCACCTTATGAGGTGGAATTCGGTGAGGATGACCATGACGCGCCAGAAACAATACGGACTGACCAGCCAACACACCTTCTACAATCTCTGCCGAAGGCTCACCCCATTGAGTAGATACCTGTTTACGAGCCGTCACTTCCAGGCCCTGCATTTGGGTTAATCCCGTACCACCGATAATTGCCAGCATCTTCTATCCTCTTAACCTAAAAGCCGTCACTCAAAAACGACGATCTCAAACTCAAAAAAGCGACCTAAAACCAAAAAAGGCCACAGCGAATACTGTAGCCTTTTATTTAACCGAAGAGCGTATTACATGCCTTTTGGCGCGTAGATGCCTGGCACATTGCGCAGGAAGCCTTGGTAGTCCATACCGAAGCCAAACAGGTAACGATCTTCAACTTCAAGACCAGTGAAGTTTGCTTTCATATCAGGCTGAGCCTTACGGTCATGCTGCTTGTCGATCAGAACCGCACTGTAAACCGCTTCTGCACCCTGCTCTTTGCAGTATTCCAGGATAGCTGCCAGTGTATGACCTTCATCCAGAATGTCATCTACGATGATGACGTGACGACCTTCCATATTTACTTCTGGTGGCACACGCCAATACAGTTCGCCACCAGTAGTTTCACCACGGTAACGTGTAGCATGGATATAATCCACCTGCAGTGGGAAGGTCAAACGAGTCAGCAAATGACCGGTAGTAATCAGGCCACCATTCATTACACAGTATACTACCGGTAGCTTGTCACCCAGCTCTTCTGTGATCTCCGCAGCCATCTTGTCCAGAGCCACATCCAGTTGCTCTTTAGTGCACAGGCAGTCTGCTTCAGCAAACACTTTGTTGATTTGTTCCAGGTTACTTTCTACTGGCATTGTTCTAATTCCAATGTCTGTTAAATACAAAATAAAAAAATACCTCTGCCACCTGGAAACCCAGTGCCAGCGAGGAAAATTATAAAAAGAGTATATGCCTAAACTAAAGCATTCCGCCTACAACCAGCAGGCTACTGGTGGAAAGCGAAACTTTTGTGTGAGTGCTTACGATTGCTTTTATTGAGTCTGCTCTTGAGTCATCGCTTCCAGCTGATCTGCAACACGGTTATAGCGCGGATCGGCATCCAGAGATTCCAAAGTCGGTCTGGACATTACCTGTAAAGCAGCCAGTCTCTGCTCAGAGCGAGGCGAGAAACTGTAACCTTCCAGGCCAGATAAGACTTCCAGAGCACCCGCTCTGTCATTGCACACCAGCACCATATCGCAACCAGCATCCAGTGCAGCATGGGCCCTTTCGGTATAACCACCTGCAGCGGCAGCACCGGCCATGCCCAGATCATCACTAAAGATGACGCCTTTAAAGCCCAGCTGACGACGCAGCACATCTTTTAGCCAATGAGTGGAGAAACCCGCAGGCTTGTCATCCACCTGGCTATACACCACATGAGCAGGCATCACACCATCCAGCTGAGGTGCTAGAGCAACAAAAGGCTTCAGACAGCTTTCGTCGATCTCTTTAAAACTACGCTCATCCACCGGCAGATCCACATGGGAATCAGCAGCAACATAACCGTGGCCCGGGAAGTGTTTGCCTGTAGCAGGCATACCCGCTTCATGCATACCTTCAATCAGGGCGTCTGCCAGACGAGTAACGATTTCGGGGCGTTTAGAGAAAGCACGATCACCAATCACTTCACTGAAGCCGTAATCCAGATCCAGTACAGGGGCAAAGGTGAAATCCAAACCATAAGCTAATAGCTCAGAAGCCATAAGCCAACCGGTATCCCAGGCCAACTCAAGGGCTTGTTCCGGGTCTTGCAGAAACAGCTCCCCCAGTTTGGCCATGGCAGGAATACGGGTAAAACAATCACGAAAACGTTGTACCCGACCACCTTCATGGTCCACAGCAATCAAAATCTCTGGGCGCACTTCACGAATGGCGCTGGTCAAAGACTGCAGCTGATAAGGATCACGGTAATTACGGGCAAACAGGATTAAGCCGCCCACCAGAGGGTTAGCTAATAGCGCGCGTTCATCTTCGGTCAGCTCATATCCTTCCAGATCAAGCATTACGGGGCCGTGCGTCATAAGGAATATCCTGTTTGCTGCGGTGGATTAAACG
Organism: uncultured Oleiphilus sp.; assembly: GCA_964342385.1. Taxonomy (GTDB): domain Bacteria; phylum Pseudomonadota; class Gammaproteobacteria; order Pseudomonadales; family Halomonadaceae; genus Oceanospirillum. The sequence continues at coordinate 23,010 of CAYFGP010000006.1, forward strand.
GGCAAATTTATCAAAGAATGAACAATAAAAAAACAAAAAATCACAACCTTTTTGGTCTGACCAAAAAAGCGTAATAAAAATATAAACGGAGAGGCTTCTGAAAGGCCAGAAACAGGGGATTTCCAGAAGCTATCGGATATAAACAGGGGTATACGCTGGCACTGAAGCAAACAGCAGAACAATCTCCTGCATTCTCATGCGAATACAACCGTGGGAACGGGCCTCACCCATAGGCTCAGAATCCGGTGTACCGTGGAAGTAGATATAACGACGCATGGTATCCACAGAGCCCAAACGGTTTTTACCTGACTCCAAGCCACTGAGCCAAAGAATACGCCCCAAGATCCAATCGCGTTTAGGATGTTGATCAGCTAATGCCTGATCATAACATTCACCAGTCCAACGTCGACCGACAAACACCGCATTTTCGGGACAGTCATGACCGACTTTTGCGCGGATTTTATGCCAGCCCCTCGGCGTACAACCACTGCCTTCCTGCTCACCAGGACCATTCAGCGCGGTAGAAATATCAAAGCAGAGCTCAGGCTCTGCTCTTCTCACCACAAACAGCTGTTGTTGAGCGATATCCACCTGCAGCCAAAAACCATTGGGTGCAAATTGCTGCCAGTTTTCCGGTATCTCTATCATCATCTCAACAACTTTTGCTTAAGCATCGCCGCTACTGTTTTTTCTATTGGGTTTTTCTACCGGCCTTGCTACCAGATTTTGCTGCCAGCGCTATCGTTACTGCTGGCACTATCATTCATTACTAGCACTAAGATCAGGCAAGGGTGCAGACATACCGGCAGTCACAAAAGGAATCAGACGCTGTACCACATCACGCACGCCCGCCTGTTCACCAAAATCTTTATCGGCAATATCCTGCAACGCTTCCAAACTGGACATGGAGAATATCGCTGCGCCCAGCATAAAGTGCAGACGCCAGAAACGCTCGACATCTGGCAGATCACTGGAAGCATTTTTCACCATATTGGCAAAACGGAAAAATACCGGTCCGTATTGTTCCTGCAGGTAACGACGCATATGGCCCTGAGCCTGAGTATAGGCTAAACCCAGCAAACGCATAAAAGCAGACAGGCCATTTTTGGTCGGACTTGGCATAGTCAAAATCGCATTGGTGAATGTCGATAACACCACGTCCAATGGAATATCACCACCGGCATACTCCGACTCAAGGCGATCCATCTCTTTATCCAGAATCTCAGAGAAAGGATCCAGGTAACGGGCAAATACGGCCTGAATCAGCGACTTCTTGGAACCAAAGTGATAGTTCACTGCGGCCAGATTCACCTTCGCCTTACTGGTAATGGTTCTCAGAGACGTCTCAGAGAAGCCTTTTTCAGCAAACAACGTTTCTGCGGTATCCAGAATTCGACTTACGGTATCTAACTGAGCCATGCTCACCTCACTATCAAACAGATGTTTGAAACATAAATATAAATCAGCCTAAAGTCAAGAAAGCGTTATAAGGCAATAACCTGAAGGTCGAGTGCGGGAAGATAAAAAAGCTGTTTAAAGCAAAGAAATTACAATTACTTTTTTAAACGGTCGTGTGATTCAGAAAAAATCAGAGAAAACAAGACAAAAGCTGTTTTTTGTGTAAACTGTATACAAGTACACGCTGTATAAAATGACAGATGGAATCTTATGACTAAACTGACCAAACGCCAGCAGGAAGTGCTCGACTTTATCACTTCCCATATGGAAGCCACCGGCTACCCACCCACTCGTGCAGAGATTGCCAAAGCATTAGGCTTCCGTTCTCCTAATGCCGCTGAAGAACATTTAAGAGCACTGGCCCGCAAAGGGGCTATTGAGATGATCCCTGGCACCTCCCGTGGCATTCGTCTGCCTGAGCAAAACCAGCAGGGCCTACCTGTGATTGGTCAGGTAGCCGCAGGTAGTCCGGTTCTGGCGCAAGAACATATCGACAGCTATTCCGGTGTTAGCGCTGACTTCTTTTACCCTAAGGCACACTATATGCTGAAGGTAAAAGGGATGAGTATGAAGGATATCGGCATCCTGGACGGTGATCTGCTGGCTGTACATCAAACCGCTCAGATCAAAGATGGACAGATTGTCGTAGCCCGCCTTGGCGATGAAGTAACAGTAAAACGCTTTAAGCAGGAAGGCAGCACTGTGTATCTAATTGCTGAAAACGAAGAGTTTGAACCGATTGTGGTGGATATTGAGTGTGAACCACTGGCCATCGAAGGTATCGGTGTCGGCATTATCCGTGGTGGTCATGGACAAGGTTTACAGTAGGCCAAAGCTTCCTATTGCTTCGACACTTTCCACTCTGTCAGCTCATAATAAGCACACAATAAAAAAGCAGCCTTGATGGCTGCTTTTTTATTAATTTCTAAATCTTTTTGCTTTGCGCTTCTCTGGAACAACACTCTTTAGTGAAGCACACGGGAGCTGGACAGATCGTCTTCTCCCTCATCACCCCATAATCGATTATCCTGAATCGCTTTATCGATCATTTCACGGGCGATATCAAAGCTGGCACCCCGAAGGTGCTCAACAATTTCCGGTGCAAAACGAATTCGCACCAGTGGCTCGCCAGACTCATCATCCGCTGACTGGAGAATAATATCTCCATCGGCAAGCTCAACAATTTCTAGAAAAGGACTGTCAGACAAGGTAGTTACCCCTTTCAATAAAGCCTAAATACAGAGCATCCTGCATTGATTAATATTCTTGCATGGTTTGGCGAAGATCCTTCACTAACGCCTGCATGCTGTCCAGCCACAACTGAAGCTGTTGCTGGTCGGAGATGGAGTCCTCACTCAGGGCGATCAAACTGCTGCTATCGACAGTTTCAACCCCTTTGGAGTCTGCGCCTGACTGCACTTCCGGCAACCAGCACGCTTGGTATCTTTTCTGAAATTGGCTGAACCAGCTAAAGCTATCATTCTGCAGCTCCAGCAACACATTCAGCTGGGGCAGAAAACGTTCATTGTCCTCTGCCGCTTGTTGTAAATCTTCCAGGCTATGCCATTGACCTGCAGGCATACGTGCGGTTTCTGCGATCTCATACAACAAGGACTGTAACGCCCCCTGCAGATGAAACAGCACCGCTTCCACATGGGCCGCCTTAAATGAGTGCTGAATCAACTCATCCTGCTGATCCGTATCTCCCAGACGATCCAGTAACAGACGTGCAGCAAACAGCTTCTGCATCGTGCGTGAAGCAAAAGAACTCATGATGGGTTATTACCTGTTAACTCATATGGCAAATCAACATGGCGGCGCTAATGCCAAATTCAAATTACCAAGCCAAACACAAATATAAATTCATCGTACAAAAACACAGGCCGAACGTTCCCAACCATGAAAGACACGGGGGAATTAATTTTCGGTGGAGTGCTTTCGCACAAGAGCACGTCTAAAGAACGGAGACAATAAAAGGCCGGTTAAGAATAACCGGCCTTTGAACGTATAGTGTAGCGCGAATTCTACTTTAAAAAACTAGCTTTTCGCAGTTTTTCTCGAAGTTTTTTTCTTCTCGCGGATAACCCATTGACCACCCTCGAAAAATGCCTGCCAGCCCGTGGCTTTACCTTCCACCTCGCTCATCAGGTACTGCTCCTTGTTCTTCCGACTGTAACGAATCACTGCCGGATTTCCTTCGGAGTCATGGGTTGGGCCCTTCATCAGGAAATCGTATTTTGGATCAATTTCTGCTTTGTGGGGCAGAATTTCGATCAACTGCGGCGGACGGGTCTCCCGGTTTTTCGGGAACTGACTGGCCGCCAGAAACAGACCTGATGCGCCATCACGCAGCACATAGTGATCCTCAACCTTCTGACACTCCAGCTCCGGCATAGGTACCGGGTCCATCTTAGGTGGCGCAGGCTCACCGCTCTTCAGCAGCTTACGGGTGTTTTTACAGCTTTCACTGGTACAACCGAAATACTTACCAAAACGGCCGTTTTTCAGCTGCATCTCAGAGCCGCACTTATCACACTCGATCACAGGGCCATCGTAACCCTTGATCTTAAACTCACCGGCTTCGATCTCGTAGCCATCACAATCCGGGTTATTACCACAAACGTGAATCTTACGCTTCTCATCGATCAGGTAGCTTTCCATCGCTGTGCCACACTTAACACAACGGTGTTTTGCACGCAGCGCCTGCGTTTCCGCTTCATCATCCGCATCCGCACTGATCGCCTCTTCACCAGAGGTCAGGTTGATGGTGGTTTTGCAGCGCTCCTTTGGTGGCAGCGAGTAACCGGAACACCCCAGGAAAACACCCGTACTGGCAGTACGGATCTGCATCGGACGACTACAGGTTGGACATTCGATGGAGGTTTCCACCGCCTGATTCGGACGCATACCGCCCTCTTCAGATTCTGCTGTCGCTAACTGACCGCTGAAATCCTTGTAGAAGTTATTAAGCAGGTTTTTCCAATCGTTTTTGCCTTCCGCCACGTCATCCAGAGATTCCTCCATACGGGCAGTAAAGCTAAAATCCATCAGATCGCTAAAACTTTCTGACAAGCGATCAGTCACGATATCGCCCATCTTCTCGGCATAGAAACGACGACTTTCCAGACGCACGTAACCACGATCCTGAATGGTGGAGATAATCGCTGCATAAGTGGATGGACGACCGATACCACGCTTCTCCAACTCTTTTACCAGGCTCGCTTCGGTAAAACGCGCCACAGGTTTGGTAAAGTGCTGCTTCGGCAGTAACTGCTCCAAAGACAGCTCATCCCCCACCTTCAGATCCGGCAGGGACTGATCTTCATCTTTTTTGCTGGTCGACGGCATCACACGAGTGAAACCATCAAACTTCAGCACCCGACCACGGGCACGCAGTTCAAAGTCAGCCGCTTCAACTACCAGAGAAGAACTCATATACTCCGCAGGTACCATTTGACAGGCGACAAACTGGCGCCAGATCAGCTCATACAGGCGCTCAGCATCACGCTCCATACCGGTCAGATCGGTAGACTTGCGATTAACATCCGATGGACGGATCGCTTCGTGCGCTTCCTGCGCCCCCTCTTTGCTGGAATAACTATTCGGTGCTTCCGGCAGATAGCGCTTACCAAAATTCTCTTCAACATAGTCACGGCAGCTATCTACCGCTTCCTGACTCAGGTTGGTCGAGTCAGTACGCATATAGGTGATAAAACCGGCTTCATACAGGCGCTGGGCCAGCATCATGGTTTTCTTCACACTAAAGCCCAAACGGGTGCTCGCCGCCTGCTGCAGGGTCGAAGTAATATAAGGTGCCGTTGGCTTGGTCTTAGTGGGCTTGTCTTCCCGCTTCGCAACCTTAAACAGTGCTTTTTCCAGAATAGCCAGCGCCGCATCGGTCTGCTCTTTATTGACCGGACGGAAGCCTTCACCGGCTTGCTTAGTAACCTCACACTGGAAAGGAGCCAGATCCGAACGTTTCAGATCCGCATGCACACTCCAGAACTCTTCCGGGATAAAAGCACGAATCTCACGTTCACGCTCAACAATCAGGCGTACCGCAACGGACTGTACACGACCCGCCGACAGACCTCGGGCTACTTTTGCCCATAGCAGTGGCGAGACCATATAACCCACAACACGGTCCAGGAAACGACGGGCCTGCTGAGCATTAACACGACTCATATCCAGACGACCCGGCTCTTCAAACGCTTCCTGAATGGCGTTTTTAGTGATCTCGTTAAAAACGACCCGGTGGTAGCGGCTATCATCACCGCCAATGGTTTCCCGCAAGTGCCAGGCGATCGCCTCTCCCTCGCGGTCCAAATCCGTTGCCAGATAGATTTCGTCGGCATCAGCCGCCAGCTTTTGCAGCTCAGAAACCACCTTCTCTTTACCGGGCAGTACCTGATAATTGGCCTGCCAATCATGCTCGGGATCAATCCCCATACGAGCGATCAGCTGCTCACGGGCTTTACGCTTTTTATGAACGGCTTTTTCATCCGGACTCATTTTTCGCGTCAGCGCGGCGGCCTGGGCACGTGCTTTGGCATCAACAGGCTCTTTTGCTCCACCACTGGTTGGCAGATCGCGAATATGGCCGACACTGGACTTCACAACGAAGTTTTTGCCCAGATACTTGTTGATCGTTTTAGCCTTGGCCGGAGACTCGACAATAACTAGTGATTTTCCCATATAGGTCTCTTAAATCTAAGGCTGTCTAATACAGAGTTTTACCAAGAACATAGCTGCAAACCGGTAAAAAAAGCCAGCTCTTCGCCGACCCAACAACTGTTTTATAACCCTTGGCAATAAAAATTTGATATTTATATCCGGCCACTTATAACGAAAAAAAGCAATAGAAATCAATAACGCCTTAGTCCCTAAACAGATTTTTTTCACCTGTTCAAAGCTAAAAATTAGCAGCAACCGGAGTTTATTCAAGACGGTAAATAGCGCGATAAAAACCTTTGAATACTTTTTAGCCGTCAATCGACTCAGTCAAAAAGTATGGCATTTTTTTCGTAAAACAACCCTTGCCGGGGTGTTTTAAACCGCCTTGGTCAAAAAAGGGCGTATAAACTACCCTAGCAGATTGCAGAGTTCCAGCCCTGCTTGTAAAAAAACTACCGCACGACTCTTTACCAAACGACTCCACTAAATTCCTCTCTCGACCCTTCGCCCAGATTATAACCAAAACAATAGGATTAAAATTCTTTGCATTTCGGCTAGTTAGGTTCCACTCTTAACGTAAAGCATCTGAACAAAAGCGCCCTTGTAAAAAGCACATATTCTCCAATTACACATCAGAGAATATCGAAAAATGTCTGTTTAGGTGTGTACCCCCGCGTTTAACCGATCACTGAATATAGCCCCCGCTTCCATCTCAGGTATCGGTCATTAAGCGCAGCAACATGGAGGGAATGACGATGACCACTGTCAGAGTAGCCATCAACGGTTTTGGCCGTATCGGCCGTAATATCCTACGCGCCTATTTTGAAAATAAACAAGATACGGCCATTGAGATTGTCGCCATTAATGATCTGGGTGACGCCGAGATTAACGCCCACCTATTACAATACGATTCCGTACACGGACGTTTTGGCTTTGAGGTCAGCCACGATAGCAGCTCACTCACCATCAACGGTAAAACCATCCAAGTTTTATCAGAGCGAGATCCCAGCGCACTGCCTTGGAGCGAACTCAATATCGATGTGGTGATGGAGTGCACCGGCCTGTTTACTGCTCGTGCCAAAGCAGGCCTACACCTGCAAGCGGGAGCCAAAAAAGTGCTGATCTCAGCCCCTTCACCAGATGCCGATGCTACCGTGGTGTATGGTGTTAATGAAGACAGCCTACGTCCCGAACATAAGATCATCTCCAACGCCTCCTGCACCACCAACTGTTTAGCCCCTGTGGTACAAGCCTTGCATCAGCAGATGAGCGTACAAAGCGGTGTGATGACGACAATTCACGCCTATACCAATGATCAACATCTGACCGATGTTTATCATAGCGATCCTTACCGGGCCCGCTCGGCGACGCAATCGATGATTCCGACAAAAACCGGCGCAGCCGCGGCTATCGGATTAGTCCTGCCAGAGCTGGACGGTAAACTGGATGGCCTAGCCGTGCGCGTACCTACCAGCAATGTCTCTCTGGTGGATTTGAGTGTAGTGGTTGAACGCCCGCAGGCGCCGGATATAATTAACCAATTCATGCAACAGGCAGCGGATGACTCTAAAGTCATGCTGTACAACGACACCCCTCTGGTATCGGTGGATTTTAATCACTGCCCAGCATCTTCTGTCTTTGATGCCAGCCACACCCGGGTACAAGGCAATCTGATAAAAGTGATGGCCTGGTACGACAATGAATGGGGCTTTTCAAACCGAATGCTGGATACTGCTCTTTTTGTAACAAATAGATAATTTAATGCCTCTGTAGCTTGAATTGCTGGCTTTTTATAGCCCAACAGAAAATGAACAACTCAACAGCAAGGCTTAAAATAGCACCCCAAAGCGGGCAATCTGACCACCTGCCAATAAAGATCAGTTGCCTGCCAATATCTCTGCTTAGGAAATTCTCGTAAATGCGCAGAACCAAGATTGTAGCAACACTCGGCCCGGCCACAGACGCACCTGAAACCCTGCAACAGGTTTTACAATATGTGGATGTGGTCCGGATTAACTTTTCCCACGGCGACCCAGAAGAGCACCAAGCTCGCGTAGAAGCAGTCAGAAAAACAGCGGCAGAGATTGGTCGCTTTGTTGCCGTACTGGGTGACCTGCAAGGCCCTAAAATCCGTGTCGCTCGTTTTGCCAATGGCCCGATTGATCTGGCTGTCGGTGATAAATTCACCCTGAATATGACTCTGGACCGCAACGCCGGTGATCAACAGCAAGTGGGTGTCGATTACCCAGAGCTGGCCGATGATGTCGTGCCTGGCGATACTCTGTTGCTGGACGATGGCCGTCTGCAGCTGAAAGTCGATGAGATTGCCAAACCGGAAGTGCGCTGTACTGTGACCGTAGGCGGCAAACTATCCAATAACAAGGGCATCAACAAACAGGGTGGTGGCTTGTCAGCCGCAGCTCTGACCGACAAAGATAAAAAAGATCTGAAAACTGCCATCGCCCTGAAGATGGACTATCTGGCGGTTTCCTTCCCACGCACAGGCGATGATATGCGTGAAGCCCGCGCACTGCTGGGCGAAGAGGGTGAAGAAATTGGCCTGATCGCCAAAGTGGAACGTGCAGAATCCGTTGCCAGCGAAGAGCTGATGGACGATATGATCTCTGCCTGTGAAGGCATTATGGTGGCTCGTGGCGATCTGGGTGTAGAGATTGGTGATGCTCAGCTGATCGGTGTACAGAAGAAACTGATCCAGCGCGCCCGTAGCCTGAACAAGGTGGTGATTACTGCAACCCAGATGATGGAGTCCATGATCTCCAGTCCACTGCCTACCCGTGCAGAAGTATTTGATGTCGCTAATGCCGTACTGGATGGTACCGATGCCGTGATGCTGTCCGCTGAAACCGCTGTGGGTCAGTTCCCACTGGAAACCGTACAAGCGATGGATCGTCTATGCCTGGGTGCTGAGCAAGAGCGCATTACTCAGCAATCCAATCACAGAATCCATGAGCACTTCGGTCATATAAATGAAGCAGTTGCTCTATCGGCCATGTATGCCGCTAATCACCTGGATGGTGTTAAAGCGATCATCTGTATGACACGAACCGGGTTGACGCCTCTGCTGATGTCACGTATCCGCTCTGGCATGCCGATCTATGCCTTTACCAGTCAACCACTAACTCAGCATCGTGTAGCCCTGTATCGCGGCGTAACCACAGTACCTTTCTCAACATCCAGCACCAGCCCTGAAGCGATTCAGGATGCGGTGGATGAACTGAAAAAGCGCGGCGCGGTAGAAGAAGGTGATAATGTTATTGTCACCCGTGGTGATCTGGGTGGCACCCACACCATGACGATTATTCGTATCTAAAACACTTCGTTTTAGGCCTATAAAAAAACCGGAACTTCGCTTCCGGTTTTTTTGTTATCGAATCTTCTTCAAATCCTGCCTGTCCCATTTTTACGGTTGTTTTTTTGTGATTGCTTGTGTGATTTCTGCCATAAAATCTTGCCGCTCCTGTTTTTCTTAACAGTGCAAAACATTCTCTATTTTTCCCGCCTAAATATGACCATCTAGTCAAACCCTACAGCCCGCATCATAGCTATCTTTCACTATACTCCACGCGCTTTCGCAGGCTTCCACGGAGCCTAGCTTTCACTGACCTTAGAACGCTCCAGACACATTTGTTAAACCCGTCAAAAACACCTGAAATGTCGCGAATCAACTTGGTTCAGATTCAATTTTCAAACCTTTTTTCCCAGAAAAATAATAACACATCAAATATTTTTGACACTAACAAAACCCAGTAATAGACCTAAAGTACAGGGTTGAATTAGCCAAAACATCTCTGTAAGGTAATAAATATATTTTGAACTCTAACTATTTTTAAACCATGTCTGACACGATAAGTGAGAAGAGCACTTCGATCCTCTTCACCAAACCTGAACTGAAAGATGGTTTGGATATTCACGCCTTGATCCAACGTTGCCCGCCCCTAGATTTGAACTCCAGCTATTGCTATATGCTGGCCAGTTCACTATGGGCAGATACGTCTATTTGTGCTTGGCAGAATGACCAATTAATCGGTTTTATCTCAGCACTGATGCGCCCGGATCACGACAATACGCTATTTATCTGGCAGGTTGCTGTTGCCCCCCAAGCCCGCGGGCAAAAGCTGGCCCGCCGCATGTTGGTTGAGCTGCTGAAACGTTCTGACATTCACCAAGCGAATTACCTGCACACCACAATATCCCCAGATAACCAGGCCTCCTGGAGCACCTTCCAAGGGCTGGCGCGGCAACTTGATTGCCCATCACAAACACTCCCCTTTCTGGATAAAGATTTGCACTTCAAAGGTGCTCACGACTCTGAAGAACTTTTTGAGATCGGTCCTTTTGATCTATCCCTATCCTGCGATGCGAATCCACTATGCCGTCATCCCGGCTCTTATGAACAAGCCTTCTCTGGCGAACAATCAATTCCTTGCCGTCTAATGGATCGCTGCAACCGAACAAACACCTTTGCTTATCCCTGACTTGGGCTGAGCCATATCCAATCGATTTTCCCAGCACATTTAATCGTCTTAACTTACTTACGCTAACCGGAGCAAAAAATGATTTTTCAGGATTACGAATCGGAAGTTCAAAGCTACTCCCGTTCTTTTCCCGTAGTCTTCACCAAGGCCCAGGGCTGTAAACTGTTCGATACCGAGGGCAAAGAATATATCGACTTTCTGGCTGGAGCCGGTTCGCTCAACTACGGCCATAACAACCCCATTTTAAAAGAAAGTCTGATCGACTATATCGAGCAGGATGGCATCACCCACGGCCTGGATATGCATACCCAATCCAAAGCCGAGTTTCTGGAAGCCTTCCGTGATCTGATCCTGAAACCACGCGGCCTGGATCATAAAGTGATGTTCACCGGCCCAACCGGAGCGAACTCCGTAGAAGCGGCAATGAAACTGGCGCGCAAGGTTACCGGACGTCACAATATCGTCGCCTTTACCAATGGTTTCCATGGCTGCACTCTGGGTGCACTAGCCGCTACTGGTAATAGCCACCACCGAAATGGTGCGGGCCAAGCACTAAGTGGAGTTACCCGATTACCTTATGACGGTTACCTGGGCGATAACTTCAATACGTTGGAACTGTTTGAAAAGATGCTGAAAGACAAGTCCAGCGGCCTGGATACACCTGCCGCTGTAATTGTCGAGATTGTGCAGGGTGAGGGCGGTCTGAACACCGCATCAGGCGAGTGGCTGCAGCAACTGAGTCGTATCTGTCAGCAATATGGCATCCTGTTTATTGCCGATGATATCCAGGCCGGCTGTGGTCGCACCGGTAGTTTCTTTAGCTTCGATATATTTGATATCAAACCAGACATTATCACCCTGTCCAAGTCCCTGAGTGGTTTTGGTTTACCTTTTGCCATCACGATTTTTGATCGCAAACTGGATATCTGGAAGCCAGGCGAGCATAACGGTACCTTCCGCGGTAACAACCACGCCTTTATCACGGCGAAAAAAGCCCTGGAAACCTACTGGGGTGACGATGCCTTTATCAGCCATATCCATGGTCGCAGCGAACAGCTCAAACAGGTGTTGAATAACATCTGTGATAAATACCCTGAGCTTTACCGAAAAGGTCGCGGCCTGATGCAGGGCATCTGTTGCCCAAGCGGCGATATCGCCAATGTGATCACTGCAGACTGTTTTGCCAACAAGCTGGTGATTGAAACCAGTGGTCCAGAAGGCGAAGTGGTGAAATGTTTCCCGCCGCTGACCATCACTGAACAGGAACTGGCCGAAGGCCTGCAAGTACTGGAACAAGCCTTTGATCAGTACTTTGCCAGTGAAGAACCACTGAAAAAAGCCAGCTAGCGTCAAACTCGTTAACAATCACCCCGTTAACAAATGACTGTTAACAGCAAACCTAATACAGCTCTACTACTGGTTTGGATAATTATTATTCAGACCAGTAGCCCCAATGCTCGTAATCAATCGATTTAATACAACAGGATTAACCATGATCGTTCGTCAACTGCAGGATCTTGAAAACTCAGAACGCTGCATCAAAACAGATAACTGGCAAAGTGTGCGTATGTCTCTCAAAGATGACAACATGGGTTTCTCTTTCCATATCACCACCATTTTCGCCGGTACAGAAACACCGATTCATTACCAAAACCATCTGGAAACTGTGTACTGCATCAGTGGTTACGGTGAGGTAGAAACGGTCGATGACGGCAAAATTTACCCAATCAGCCCAGGCACCATCTATATTCTGGATAAAAATGACAAACACCTGCTACGGGCCCATGAAGGTGAAGATATCGTGTTTGCCTGTGCGTTTAATCCACCGCTGAATGGCAAAGAAGTGCATGATGAAAACGGTGTATATCCATTAGAAGCTGAAAGTGTGACTTAATCACTACGCCTGCATTTAAGTTCGGCGCCAGAGTATTTCTATACACCAAATTGAGCGCCGAGCCTTTCATATGATTGTTATACTCCGCATTATTTTCATCCCCTATTGGTCAGACCTTTGAGCGTCTTAAGCCACAGATAGCGGCCTAATTAAGATATTTAGCGACACCCTGCTAAAGATTCAGACAGAAATCAGCCCCAGAAAGGAAAAATCCATATATAATGCCCCTCCCTGCTACTTGATCAGTGTGAAAAAAACATGACAGTGGCAAAAAATACCAACGACTACTGAGAGAAAAACAGCCCGTTCCGGCCAAAACCGAACAGCTGAAGACATATTCAATGAGCAAGCAACATTCTGTAGAGAAAATTGGCGGCACGTCCATGAGCGACTACGCCGCGGTACGTGACAACATCATCCTGCATCGCAAAGGCTATCAGCGAATTATGGTCGTATCAGCCTACGGTGGTGTAACCAACCTGCTGCTGGAGCATAAGAAAAATGGCCAGCCAGGTATTTACGGTGCTTTTGCCGGTGCGGAAGATCAGCGTGTATGGCGTGAAAAACTGACTGGTCTGCGCAACTACCTGTTCAACATCAACCAAGAACTGTTTGGTGAAGGTGAGCTGTGCGAAAAAGCGAATGACTTTATCGGTAATCGTCTGGATCAAACCGAACAAACCCTGAACGATCTAGAACGTGTGTGTCAGCACGGCCACTTCGCATTGGGTGATCACCTGATGACCGTACGTGAAATGCTGGCCAGCCTGGGTGAAGCCCACAGTGCCTGGAACATGGCTGAACTGCTGAAGCGTGACGGCTTGAATGCTCAGTTTGTCGACCTGAGTGGCTGGAATACTGACAAGCATTTCACTCTGGACGAAGGTATTGCCGCAGCTTTTGCCAATATTGATCTGGACAATACCCTGCCAATCGCTACCGGTTACGCTCACTGTTCCGAAGGTCTGATGAGAACCTTCGATCGTGGTTACAGCGAGATGGTATTCAGCCGCATCGCCGTACTGACCGAAGCTCGTGAAGCGATCATCCACAAAGAGTTCCACCTGAGTAGTGCAGACCCACGTCTGGTGGGTGAAAACAATGTGGTGCCGATTGGCCGTACAAACTACGACGTTGCCGATCAGCTGGCCAATCTGGGGATGGAAGCGATCCACCCTAAAGCAGGTAAAGGCCTGCGTCAGTCCGATCTGCCGCTGCGTATTATGAATACCTTTGAACCGGATCATCCAGGTACCCTGATCACTAACGCTTACGTCAGTGAAGCGCCATCGGTTGAAATTATCGCTGGTCGTCAGAATGTTTATGCCCTGGAGATGTTTGAGCAGGATATGATGGGTAGCATGACCGAATACGGTCGTGAGATTCTGAATATTATCGAGCGCTTTAAAGGTGATCTGGTCTCCCGTGGCAACAATGCCAATACCCTGACCTACTATCTGTCCGGCAATCTGAAAACCATTAAGCGCATTCAGAAAGCGATGCAGGAAAGATACCCGAACTCTGAGATCAACCTGAACAAGATCTCCATCGTATCGGCGATCGGCAGCAACATGAAGGTTCCGGGCATTCTGGCCAACATGGTAAATGCACTGGCCGAGTCTGAAATCAGTGTTCTGGCCCTGCAGCAGTCTATGCGTCAGGTGGATATCCAGTTTATCCTGGCCGATGAAGACTACGATAAGGCGATTCAAAGCCTGCACGCGAAGCTGATTGAAGTTCATGATCACAAAGATGCGATCTGTAACGCCAGCTAAGCTCTAGTGAGTCATAAATAGAAGTAGTGGGCCTTGGTTAATTCACCAAGGTTCCTACTCTTTCCCACACTCCCCGCTCATACCCACTTATTACTTGAATCCAAGTTCTTCTATCCGTATCCCATCTCTGTGAATTTTTTCCTCAAAATACAATAATTAATAGTGATGAACGGTTATAAAATCGCTAGTATTGTTTTTTTGTCATGCAACTCCCTGGTAGAAGTAAGTACCCCAAATGCAATCCTATGAAGAAGTGCTAGTGGCTATCCGACAGATCATTCGCTCCATTGATCTGCACTCTCGGAAGCTCAATAAAAGCACCGGCCTGACCGGCCCTCAACTGGTCATTTTGCAAGCGCTGGAACAGGGTGGCGAAAACCACACCATTCGTGAACTGTCTAACCGGGTGAATCTCAGCCAGGCGACCGTAACGACGATTCTTGACCGCTTGGAAAGTAAAAACCTTGTGGTGCGTCAGCGTAGCTCTATCGACAAACGCAAGGTTCATGTGCTGCTAACAGAGCACGGCAGAGGTCTATTGACCGATTCACCCAAGGCCTTGCAGGAAGAGTTTATCTCCAAGTTTCAGAGTTTGGAGGAGTGGGAGCAGAATCTATTGCTGTCTTCGGTGCAGCGTATCGCTCGTATGATGAATGCAGAAAAGCTGGATGCCTCGCCTTACCTTGAGGTCAGCAGCATTACTCCGGAAAACGCGAAAAAGTAACTTTTCCACCTTCTGCGATTCTGGAAAAATGGCTCTGGACAATACGGCGCACGGCTATTAAAGTGCGCCGTTTTTATTTCTCTCAGTGGCAACAACGAAGCGATCATCATGGAACAACTCAACGTCCCTCAAGGGCAGTTTGCACTGTCTCGTTTTCCAGTCCGTAAAAAAGAAAATCTGCGTGCCTGGGATGCTGCTGATGAATATATCCTGAATTACCTGGCGGAAAATGACGTTGATCTGTCAGGCAATCTGCTGATTATCAATGATAGTTTTGGTGCTCTGACTACCGCGCTATCTGAGCACCAACCGACGCTGATCACCGACTCCTATCTGGCGCAACAGGGTGCGGGCTATAATCTTAAACACAATAGCCTTAAGCACAACGAGTGTTTATCCGATGAGATTCAGCTTTTGGATAGCCTGCAGCAACCCACTGAGTCTTTAGATGTTGTACTGATCAAGGTGCCTAAAAGCCTGTCGATGCTGGAAGAACAGCTGCACCGTATCCGCCCTTTTATTACCAAGAACACAGTGATCATCGGCGCGGCAATGGCTAAGGGTATTCATACTTCAACACTGAAACTGTTTGAGAAATTGATCGGCACGACGACGACTTCTCTGGCCGTGAAAAAAGCTCGCCTGATTTTCGCCAAGCTAGATATTGAGTTACCCGCAGTAGAGAACCCTTACCCTCTGATCATGACGCTGGAAAACTGTGGTTTTGCCCATACTCAATTTGAGCTAAGCAACCACGCTAATGTGTTTTCCCGCGAAAAATTGGATATCGGTACCCGTTTTTTCCTGCAGAACCTGCCTACAGAGATTCCCGGCAATCGTATTATCGATCTGGGTTGTGGTAACGGTGTCGTGGGTTTAATGGCCGCAGAGCGCTTCCCTGCAGCAGAGCTGACCTTTGTCGATGAATCCTTTATGGCGGTGGATTCGGCACGCATCAACTTCCAGCGAGCCTTTCCTGAGCGCGAAGCACGTTTTAAAGCTACTGACTGTCTGCACGGTATTCCAAAAAACAGCACGGACCTGATTCTGAATAACCCGCCATTCCATCAGAATAATGTGGTGGGTGATTTTATTGCCCAACAGATGTTCCGGGAATCCAAACAGGTATTAAAACAAGGTGGTGAGCTTTGGGTGATTGGCAATCGCCATCTGGGTTATCACATGGCACTGAAGCGACTGTTTGGTAACTGTACCACGGTGGCCAGTAATAAGAAGTTTGTCATCTTAAAAGCAGTAAAACGCTAATCAACAGACTAAGGCTAAAGTTAGGGCTGGAGCGGTAGCAGGAATTAGGTTTCGAATACGGCTCCAACAGATAGAAAAGAGATCGCAGCAGGGCTTATAAGCCCTGCTCCGCTTGCTGGCGTTTCAGCAGATCACGAATCGCTTCACCGGCTTCGGTAATATGCTTTCTCAACAGCTCAACTGCTGCCACTTTATCTCCCTTCTCGCATAGATCCAGCAGATCACCGTGCTCTTGCTCCGCTTTATCAATACCTGAAGTAAACAGAAGCTGCATACGAATATAACGGTCCGACTTGGTATTCAGCTGTTTAATGATCTCCATGGCCTGGGGCATATCAGCCGCTCGATATAGAGTTTCATGGAAGGCATAATTCAGCTCACTCCACTTTTCTACTCGTGTTCCCGTATCCAGAGCTTCATCGAATGAAGTCAGAATTTCACGGGCCTGATCTATTTCCACGGCAGTCATCTTATCGATCGCCTGCTCCAATACATGGCCTTCCAACAACACTCGCAGATTAAACAGCTCTTCGATCTTGCTAAGAGACAATTCAGTCGCTGTCGCGCCTTTATGGGCCTCAAAGTGCACCAAACCCTGAGCTTCTAACTGTAATAACGCTTCCCGCACGGGAATACGACTGACGTCAAATTGCTTGGCAAGGGCATCCTGGCGCAGGGGTTCTCCCGCCGGAATCTCTCCGGAGAGGATTTTCTCGCGCAAAATATCCGCTACCATCTGGGTGCGGGTCTTATAAACAATGCCGTTTTTCTGGGCCATAAAACTACATTCTATTAATTTATCAGGGGGTTATTGTAATGCTTAACCCCCCTATCAATAAAGGTAATAGGAACAAAGGTAATCGCTACAAGAGCAATAAAAACAACGCTAACGGCTATAAAGGGCAATAGGCCGCTACAGTCCCTGTTGCGTTAGTTGCCCATCCACCTTACGCCAGATACCTAATGGGTTATCACTCCGTAACGCCTCAGGTAATACCGCCTCAGGTGCATTTTGCCAGCTAACGGGACGTACCCAGCGATCAATGGCACCAGCACCCACCGAGGTAGAGCGACTATCGGTAGAAGCCGGATAAGGACCGCCATGGGTCATGGCGTGAGCCACCTCAACACCGGTTGGCCAACCATTAAATAACACCCGGCCTACTTTTTGACTGATAGCACGATTGATCGTCTGCACCTGTTGTTGGTCCTGAGCGGTACAATGGATAGTGCTCGTCAGGTGCCCCTGGAAACCACCGGTAAGCTGCAGCATCTGAGCGTCATCATCACAGATCACCACCAAAGCAGAAGGACCAAACACCTCTTCTTCCAATAGCGGATTAGCCATAAACTGCTCAGCGCTGACCGTAAATACCGCCGCCTGAGCCTGATTGCAGCCGCTATCTTGATTGGCTTTAGCCCCTGTTCCCAAGGCTTGTACACCCTCCTGTTCCGCCAGATGATTACGCCCCTGCAGATAAGCCTGAGCAATACCTGGCGTTAACATCGTGGTGGCTGCTTGAAGCTGAACGCCATCAGCAACCTTAGCCAGAAAACGCTCCAATCCTTCACCTTTGCAGGCCACTAACAGACCGGGATTAGTACAAAACTGACCACAACCCATATTCAGCGAACCCAGGAAACCTTCCGCCAGAGATTCCGCATTTTGTTGCAAAACATCCGCCATCAGAAACACCGGATTGGTTGAACCCAGCTCACCATAAAATGGAATAGGCTCAGCGCGACCACTGGCCAGATCAAACAGTGCCCGACCACCTTTTAATGAGCCGGTAAAGCCAACGGCTTTAATACCTGCCGACTGAACCAGAGCAGAGCCCAGTTCAATGGAAGTTCCCTGCAGCAAAGAGAAAACACCGGCAGAGATGCGGCACTTCTCTACTGCCCGACTAATCGCTTTAGCCACCAGTTCCGAAGTACCTGGATGAGCGGGATGACCTTTAACCACCACCGGGCAACCCGCAGCCAATGCCGACGCGGTATCACCGCCGGCTACCGAAAACGCGAGAGGAAAATTCGATGCCCCAAATACTGCCACAGGCCCCAGTGGCATCTGCATCATACGCAGATCAGGTTTAGGCAATGGCTGACGCTCAGGATCAGGACGATCCAGCGTAGCCCGCACCCAACTGCCTTCTTTTAATAGATTTGCAAACAGCATCAGCTGGCCAGTAGTACGGGATAGCTCTCCGTTAATGCGCATTTTCGGTAGGGCGCTTTCTGCTACGGCACGCATTACAATAGCCGTTCGATCAGCTTCCAATTCATCGGCAATAGTCGTTAAAAACTCAGCTCGTTGCAAATCCGATAGCTGGCTGTAAGAGGTAAATGCATCTGTCGCAGCAACAACGGCTTGCTCCACTTCCTGTATACCGTTTTCCGGGAATACACCGGGCAACAACTCATTGGTTACTGGATTTAAGCCCTGAAAGCCTGATGCATCCTTGCCGGACTCTTTAGGCCCTAATAATGTTTGACCTGCAATTAAAGCCGCCCCTTGAATCTCTGACATGATTATTTCCTATCTACTCTGTTCTCAATTCAGAGTGAGGCTTGTGTAGGTTGGGTAGAGCAGCACGACAAAACTGATTGATGGGTAAGATTCTTCTCTGCGAAACCCAACGTCAGATGTGCGTCCCCCCCGATACCTTATTGGTGAGAGAAATCTACTACACCGTTCTACGGATCAAAGCTTTCCGCAACCATAGGCGTGAAAGATAGGTCCCTCGCGATAGAAATCCACTACACCGTTCTACGGATCACAGCTTCCCGCAACAATAAACGTGAAAGATAGATCCCATGTTGGGTTTCGCGGTTATATACCATACATGGCGGCGACACTCTTTAGCCGCTCTACCCAACCTACACAAGCCTCACTTCGATTATGTTTTTGTGCAATCAACACAGATAACCAGCATTAAAAATCAATCATCTGTATCAATCTGTCGTTAACTTGATGTTCAGCTTTGCAAGATGATCACTTCACCTCAAAACCATAGGCATAGGGATCTTCGCTATCGACCCAGATGGTGTTATGACCTGTCACCCGCGCCCAGCCCTGAATACTCGGCATAATGCCGTCGTAACACGGCCCATTATTTGGATCACCAATCTGTGCCGCACTTTCCACCCGGCCCTCAAACAAGCTGCCGATAATACTTTCATGGACAAAATCATCACCGATATTTAACCGGCCACGAGCGACCCATTGAGCCATACGGGCGCTGGTACCTGTACCACAGGGCGAACGGTCAATGGCTCTGTCACCATAAAACACGGCATTTTTCGCATGTGCGCCCGGCTGAGTCGGTTTACCGGTCCACAACACATGGGATACACCGCATACAGTCGGGTCTTCCGGATGCACACAATCCACCGCTTCCCGCATCAATTCGCGCACAATAGGGCTGTAGTGCAGCACCTGATCGGCACTGAATGCTTCCAAACCGGTAAAGTTCTTCTGTGGATCAATAATGGCGTAGTAGTTACCGCCGTAGGACACATCCACCACCAGTTCACCTAAATCCGGTACATTAATCACCACATCGGTATGGGCCAGATAAGCGGCCACGTTATAGATGCGCACCTTTTCTACCTTACTGCCATCTTGCTGGTATTCGATACGAATCTGGCCAGCAGGCACATCCAGAATCAGCTCACCGGGTTTACGGGGCTTGATCACACCATGCTCAATGGCCGAGGTCACCGTACCAATCGTGCCGTGACCACACATAGGCAGGCAGCCACTGGTTTCGATAAACAAAATGGAAGCATCGGCATTATCAGAACAAGGTGGATAAACAATAGAACCAGACATCATGGAATGGCCGCGGGGCTCAAACATCAACGCCTGACGAATCCAATCATGATTCTGCCGAAAGTCCTGACGTTTCTCACTCATGGTCTGGCCCTTCAGATCCGGGTAGCCGCCCGCGACAAGACGCACCGGATTACCGCAGGTGTGGGCATCAATACAGAAAAAAGTACCTTCACGCATAGCTGACCTCTTGTTATTTCTGTTATCTGATCAGTGATCGATTCACACGCCTTTTAGGCCTGTTATTCAAACTGGATTTGTACAACTTAACAGGATTGTATATTTTATACAAAATAAAAATATTGCATAAGGTTGCACAAAATGAGTTCAGAAAAAGTGAATATCGCGGTCGTAGGGGCCGGAATTGTAGGCCTGTGTTGCGCATTAAAACTGCAGATGGCCGGTGAGCAAGTGTTGTTACTGGACAAAGAACAACCCGGCGAAGGTTGCTCAAAAGGTAATGCCGGGCATTTTGCCAGCGAGCAGGTTTTACCTCTGGCCACACCGGGACTGATACGCCAGATTCCCAAAATGCTGCGGGACCCACTGGGTCCTGTGGCGATTCGCTGGCCCTATCTGCCCCAGATTACACCTTGGTTTATGCGCTTTATACTGAATACCCGACAAAAACCCTTTACCGCAGGCGCAGAAGCAATTCAGCCATTGAATGCGGCATCCATCCCCGCTTGGCAGAACTTATTACAACAGATCGACGCCCAAGAGCAGCTTAAAGTTGAAGGCTCCTATCTGGTATTTGAAGATTCGAAGATCTATCAACACTACCAGAACAACACTCTGACATTGATCCAACGTTATGGCGTGAAACCCCACCAGATCAGCGGCGATGAGCTCAGGGAAGCTGAACCCGCCCTCACAGATCAGATCAAACACGGGATTTTCTTCCCGGAAACCGGGCACACCGCCAACCCTTATCAGCTGTGTCAGACACTGTTCCAGCATTTTATGGCGTTAGGTGGCCGTTTTCAGCAAACCCAGGTTAATCATATTCAGCAACAAGGCTCTGGTTGCCAGATACAAACACAGGAGCAAAGCTTGAAGGTGCCTAAGGTACTGATTGCTACCGGGGCGTGGTCAAAAAGCCTGGTTCAGCAAGCGACAGGTATTCGAGTACCCCTGGATACCGAGCGCGGTTATCACCTGATGGTGCCCGATAGCCGACATCTACTTACAGCCCCGGTCAGTTCCGCCGAGCGCAAATTTATTATGACCCCCATGGACGAGGGTATGAGGTTGGCAGGCACCGTCGAGTTTGCAGGCCTAAAAGCCCCTGCCAATATGCAAAGAGCACATATGCTCACTCAACATGCCAAAGCTTTGCTACCAGAACTCTCAGAACAAACAGGGGAAAGCTGGATGGGATTTCGCCCCTCACTTCCGGACTCTCTGCCGGTGATTGATCAAGTGGGTAGTCATGGGCAAATCTTACTGGCCTTTGCTCATCAACACTTGGGACTGACACAAGCGGCTATTACCGCTGAATTGATTTTCGATCTATATCAGCAAAAAACACCAGGGATCGATTGTCAGCCCTATCGCCTGGATCGTTTTTAAATAAAGCCAAATATGAAGGGCTGAATTTCATCTAATTTAGCCTGATCTCAAGCTGTGCTTCAACGAGTTAAGTGAATTCTTCGTACACTATAACACCCTAAAACAGGTCCAATATCTCCCGAAGAGCCACATACGTTCCAAGCAAAAACCTCTGGCTTACAATTTTTTTCTTACTAAATTTCAAACCCTTAACCTCAAACAATACAAAATACAAAAATTGCATATTGTATAAAATATACTTCCAGTATAGATTGAATAACACACCAAACAGCACAGTAGATCGCAGTACAACCAATCAATCACAGAACAGCTTTGAACCAGCGCATGAGCCTTAGGCACGACAGTAGGCTCTGCACAAAATCACAGCAAAACCTAAGAAGAAAAAGTGAGGAAACATAGCGATGAAAAAAACAATAAAAACTCTATCCGCTCTATCACTGGGAATTTTTATGGCGCATTCTGCCGTGGCAGATAATCGCCTGACGGTAGTCTCCTGGGGTGGTGCCTTTACCAAAAGTCAGGTAGAGGCCTATCACAAACCTTTTACCGCCAAAACAGGCACCCAGATTGTCTCGGAAGATTTTTCCGGCGGTCTGGCTGAGATTAAAGCCCAAGTAGAATCCGGCAATGTCACCTGGGATCTGGTCTCGCTGGATAAACCCGATATCGTACGCGGTTGCGCGGAAGGCCTGCTGGAACCCTTCAACCCTGATCAGCTGAAAAAAGGCGCAGACGGTACACCCGCTGCATTGGACTTTGTTCAGGGAGCCATTCACGAATGTGCTGTAGCCAGTATCGTGGTCTCCAATATTCTCGCTTACGACACCACCCGCTTTAAAAACAAACAACCACAAACCCTGGAAGCCCTGTTTGATCTGAAGCAGTTCCCAGGCCGTCGCGCGCTGCAGAAACAACCCCAAGGTAATCTGGAATGGGCACTGATGGCCGATGGTGTGGCACCGGATCAGGTATACGATCTGTTGGAAACCCGTGAAGGTCGCGACCGTGCCTTCCGTAAACTGGATAGCATCAAAGATCACACCGTATGGTGGACCACTGGCGCTCAACCACCACAGATGCTGGCTGATGGTGAAGTCGTATTAGCCTCAGCCTTTAATGGCCGTATCCATAGTGCGCAGAAGAAAGAGAACAAGCCCTTCAAAATTATCTGGGATCACCAGATCGGCTATATGAATGGCTGGGCAATTCCGAAAGGCAGCAAAAACAAAGACCTAGCCATGGACTTCGCTCTCTTCTCGGCAGAAACCGAACAGCTGGCAGAACAGGCACGCCATATCTCCTATGGCCCAACCCGTAAGTCATCGGCCAAGTTGTTGCCCGATAATATTCTACAGGATCTGCCGACGGCTCCAACTAACTTTGAAACCGCGTTTATCTTTGATGATGAATGGTGGATCGATTACGCCGATGAGCTGAACGAAGAGTTTAATACCTGGCTGGCCCAGCAGTAAGCCAGCTTAGTCAGCGTAAAGCTCAAGGCTAAACCAAACGAAAACCGGCAGGTCCCTTGTCCTGTCGGCATCGTGCTCAGTCTAATCTCATCACTGTGGCCCGTGTTAATACGATAAATCGTTACCGCTATTAGCCAAATTAGTACTGTTAACCACTAGCACTAAGCACTCACACAAAAGTTTCTCTTTAGCCGATGGCTTCATTCTTCAGCCATTGGCCGAAAAATATCGAAACACTTTTGTATAAGTGTGTATTAGCCATTGTCACTTCCCGCTGACAGTTATCAACCGCTCCAGCGGGCCTTTTAATTTCTACTCCACCGATAAACCTCTGCGCTCACACACCGATAATTCTCTGGATTTCCTATGCAACTGATCGAAGCTCAAGATATTGAACGAGTCATCTCATTTCCCACACTGATTCAGGCCCTAAGACAGGCTTTTTCCGGTGATTTTGGTATGCCACAACGTCAGGTTTACCATCTGCCCGGTGAAGATGGTGTCACCGATGCTTTTGCCGTTTTGCCAGCCTGGAACGATGAGGTGATGGGTGTTAAAGCCTTTACTTATCTGCCGGGTAACCCTGCAAAAGGCCTGGATACTCTGTCGTCAAAACTGATGTTATTCAGTCGCACGACAGGCGTACCTCTGGCCTTAGTCGATGGCACAGTATTGACCTACTGGCGTACTGCGGCCATTTCTGCCCTAGCAGCAGATTATCTGGCCCGCCCTGATGCTAATAGCCTGCTGCTGTTTGGTGCCGGTAAACTGGCACCTTATATGGCGCTGGCTCACGCCAGTATTCGCCCAATTACAACGGTCTATATTGCAGGTCGCCAGCCGAAAAATATCCAACGCACAATGGATAAGATCTTAGAACAGCGCCCTGATCTCACTGTAATCGCTGAAAGTGATACTGAAAACCGAGCCGCTCAGGTGGATATTATCAGCTGCGCTACCAGTTCGACTGCCCCCTTGTTTCATGGCAATCGCATTCAACCAGGCACCCATATTGATCTGGTAGGCAACCATAATCATGATTGTCGGGAGTGTGATTCCCAAAGTGTGGTTAATAGCCGCTGCTATGTGGACAGTCGCATCAATGTACTAAATGAAGCGGGTGAGTTACTGATCCCTATCGAAGAAGGGTTGATTGATAAACAACATGTATTAGGCGAGCTGGCTGAACTCTGCGCTGAAAAGGTCTCAGGTCGGGAAACGGCTGAAGAAATCACTTTGTTTAAGTCAGTGGGGACGGCTTTGTCAGACCTGACGGCAGCACATCTGGTTTATCGGCTTTTGCAGGGCTAACACAAAAACACAAGCACCGATTAAGCGTTGCAATGGGAGTGATAGCCACTCCCATTAATCTATTTTCAACACTGGACCTTTAGTCTCTATCTCCCCCCTCCTGACTTCACCGGCCACTAACGACTAAATATAATCCTGGCTAAACCAATGGTTCTTGTTGAGTGGCACAGTGAATACTACCGCCGCCAGCAGCTATACCATCAATACGGATCTGTTCAATCTCACGCTCGGGAAACGCATTTTGAATCACTTCCCGTGCTGCGCGATCCGCTCTCTTATCGCCAAAAGCCTGCATAATAATGGCGTCATTACACTCGTAATAGCCGATATAACCCGCCGCAAAACTTTCAATATCATAACCTGATGGAATGCGATCAGGGCCTTGCAAGACTGAGACCTGCAACGGCTTGCCTTTGGCATCCGTCGCCTGTTTAAGTAACTCCAGGTGCTGCAAGGTGACCTTATGATCATAAGATTCAGGATCAGGATCATAACCCGCCAGCACTACACCTGGCTTAACAAAACGAGCATAAAAGTCCGTGTGGCCATCGGTAATGTCCATACCTTTAATGCCCTGCAACCAGATAATCTTATCCAGCCCCAATAACGGCATTAGCAAGTCTTCAAACTCGGCCTTGCTGACTCCGGGATTA
This sequence comes from uncultured Oleiphilus sp., assembly GCA_964342385.1. Classification (GTDB taxonomy): domain Bacteria; phylum Pseudomonadota; class Gammaproteobacteria; order Pseudomonadales; family Halomonadaceae; genus Oceanospirillum. The sequence continues at coordinate 48,140 of CAYFGP010000006.1, forward strand.
CGGTTTTTATTTAACACGCAGCTTTCAGTAATAATCGCAGAGCCATGGCCATCCACCTCAATACAGCCACCTTCTAATACCAGATCCGTAACAATTTCTGGTACGCCTGCCGCTTGGGCAATACGCCCGGCTACTTCAGCATCATAACGATAATCCTGCTTTTCACCCCAGCCGTTAAAGTTAAAATTAAGTGCGGCTTTTTCACCCTCTTCATTAATGACAAAAACCGGCCCGGTGTCCCGCAGCCAGAGGTCATCCAGCGGGGACTCCAGTATTTCGACCTCTCTGGATAACAGCTTGCGCGCCAGCTTAATCTCTTCCGGACGCACCAGCATCACCACAGATTCATATTGCGCAATCGTATTGGCGATCAGTGCCAAATTACGTCGTACTTCAGGTAACAACTCTCTGCCCCAGATTCTTTTGCTACCACCAAAACCCATCCAAGTGCATTTATGAGGCTCACCTTCTGCGGGCATAAACCACTCATCAGCGTCATTAAGCTGTGTGGCTTGGCTCTTGCCAGAGGTTAACAATAGGCCTGATGCCATGAGGAGTAATTTTTTAATCACAGTTCTTCGCGAAACCACAGTTACACCAGATAAAATTCAGGTTTGAAATAGAAATAACGATGCAGCCATCCCTGTCAAATCAGGCCAACATCATCTTGAATAAAACAACCACATCCTTGAGATTAGATAATACGCCCGATAAAATCCCGCCACTTCAGGTTTAAATACAAGATTTAAATATAGAATAACGGCAGGCACACCATGGCAAACAAAGCTCTGATTGAACATCTAGGTCTCACCACAGAGCAGAAAGCCTTGGCAATGCTGGCCTGTGTGGCTCAGGAAACTAAAGTAGCTCTTGAGCGCCTGATCAGCGATTTTGGTTTATCCCTTCTGCAACTGAATATTCTACATGCCCTGGACTATGCCGAGCAGGGGACTCTAACCGTTAATCAGCTAAAAGCTGTCATGCTGGATGAAACCCCCAATGTTTCCCGTACCCTGAACAAACTGGTGGATATGGGCATGGTGGAGAAAAAACGTAGCAGTGAAGATCAACGTGTTGTCTATGTCAGCATCACCGATAAGGGGAGTCAAATCCATAGAGATGCGGACCAAGCGATGCAAAACTATCAATCTCCTCTCAATGCGGAGGAGTCCGAACAGCTCTATCAATTACTGAAGAAATTCTAATCTTTCAATGACTAAAGAGATTCCCCCCCTGTTCTCTACTTTCCGCACTCTCTACTCTCTGCTTTGAACGCACACTTATAGTTCTGTCCCAATCGACCTCAGACTGAGAACATACGCCGTTTCCCATTGCCATCTCTAATTACGACCTCTATTTCACTGTCTTTATTTACTGATCAGCTGCCTATTTTTCTCTCTGTAGCACGCTTTACCCAATTAAATATCATGATATATATTTACACGATACTTAATTACAGGAAGCAACTCATGATTACGGTACATCATCTAGAAAACTCTCAGTCCATTCGTATTCTCTGGCTACTGGAAGAGCTGGGTGCTAAATATCATATTCAGCACTACAAGCGCACCGGCCCCCAAGACCTGGCACCAGAAGCCTATAAAAAGCTCCATACCATAGGTACATCACCCACAATCAGTGATGGTGATCTGGTGCTGCCAGAAACCGGGGCTATTATGGAATACATTCTTGATCAATATCCTGACAGCCCCTTACGACCTGCCCCAGGTTCGCTGCAGCGCACCCGCTACCTGTACTGGATGCATGCTACTCAAGCCAGCTTTATGCCCTTGTTACTGGAAGCTCTAATCTTTAAGCGTATGATTTCCAAGGTGCCTTTTATCATTCAACCTATTCTCAAAGCTGTGGTTAATAAGGTTCGAGACAGCTATCTATGGGTGCGTTACCGTCGTCATATGCAGTTTATGGAGCAAGAGCTGTCTCGCTCCATCTGGTTATCCGGTGACGAGTTAACAGCTGCCGATATCGTGATGGGTTACTGCCTGGAAGTGGCCGAGGTAAGAACAGGCATAGGACAGGATTACCCCAATATTCAGGCTTTCCTGCAGAGAATGCGGGCACGTCCGGCGTATCAAGCGGCATTAAAAAAGAATGGCGAGTTTAAACCTCTAGCCCAATAGGTCAAATAAACGACGCTATATTACGCCCCATTACCATTAGCATTGTGTATCTGGGGCTCCTGACATCCCCAGCTTGCGTAATCTGTAAAATATTACACGCTTTAGCATCTTTTCCTGTAATCAGGTGCCAACAGCCGAAGAAAAAACAATAACAAAGCCTTATTTTTCAATATGTTAAAGAATAAAACCATACCCCCATCTCAATGTAATCACCTGTAATACCTCGACTTTATCTCCCTTGCTATCTTGTTTCCGGCTCGAAAGAAAATACCTGAAACCTGAAATAAAAAGTGGGGATTGAGCATTTACTCAACAATCAATGCCCACCACTGAATGTCGTCAGAAGCTGAGTTTTGTCTCTTTATCTTATAAATGATAGCGCGATAAACCATTTCCAGATAACAGCAAGGCCTCTGCGACTGTGCCTTATTTAGCCTGTTGCCCTAGCCCGGTAACGATTCTAAAAAAACATTGGAATAATAAGGATATACCTGTGATTAACCTGACCCAATCAGCGCAGTGTCTGCATAACCTGCCTAGCGAAAATAAACGTGATCCTAAATATAAAAAGGCAGATATTGCTGCAGTTCACGCCTTAACTCAGGCTGCAGTTCACGTTGAGCTGTTTACCATTCCTCTGTACATGACCTCAATGTATTCCATTCAAGGCATGCATCAGATTAATGAAGGCAATGATTTCTACGAAGGTCGTCTATGGCCTGGTCCAGCAACCTCAGTATTACCTGAAGACCGTGAGCAAAACCGCTATCTGTCTCCTGAATTTGACCAACCTGCAGTACTGCCAGGCCAGGTTGATACAGATAACTTCTTTAACAAGAAAAGTTTCAATAGCATCTTCAGTGTTTTTATTCAGGAAATGCTGCACCTGCAACTGGCCGCTAACATCTGTACGGCACTGAATAAAAATGCCGACGGCAAGAGCAATACCTTTGATCCGACCTTTACTGGCGCACCACTGCAAGCCAAAGAAATTGAAGGTGGTTTCGAAAACGCTTGGGTTTGCTATGGACCTGACAAAACGCAGATTCCTCATATTGTTGATCTGACGGACCTGAAACACGAAAAGATCTTTGGCGATGATTGCCTGGCTCTGGATGAGATCAAAGTAAAACTGGGGGCTCTGGATACCAACTCCATCTCCCTGTTTATGGCCATTGAGGCCGATCACCAAGTGGTCAAAGACCATATGAAGCCGGAAGCGCTACCTAAATACTTCCCTAAAGCGCCTTTCTCCGAAGAGCTATGGAACGCTGATAGCACAGAACTTGATCTGCCAATGTTCGGTACGATCGCTCATATGTACAGCTGTTTGGCCATCTATCTAAACCTGGAATACAGCGACGGCTCCACTCTGTTCAGTGCGGTGTTTAACAGTGAATCTGCTCAGCAGGATCTGTTTAACTTCTCTAACCGCAAAGGCGGTAAAGGTAAAGCAGGTCACCCTTGCGCCGAATTCTCTGCTATGGGTGATTTGACCGTAACGGCTGCCGACCCGACTAATGCCAAAAAGCAGATCTTCAATATGATTAGCGGCATTATCGATCAGGGTGAAGGTGGTCCTCTGGAAGTTGAACCAACGGACGTAGAAGATAAAGATCAGATGCTACTGGGTGCAGCCCCTGCCGCCACAGCCAGTGATCGCAATGAAGTGAACGTACGTTACCAGCCGGATCGTTTTGCACTGGAAGCTGATTACCCGTCTTATGACGACACAGGTAAGCGCTGCCCACACTCTGCAGATGCTCAGGCTCGTTCTATCGGTGGTGAACTGGATCACTTTGCCCGCTTTAAAGAAGTGGCAATGTATGTTGCGCAAGGCAAGATCACAACCTGGGAACAGTGGCATGCTAATCCTGAGAACAAATGGACTCCGGAGCTGCTGGTCACTAATCGGGAGTACCTAGATAAAGCCTCGAAATACAATATTGCTAAGCCTGAAGATGTGGCCACCGCTCTGAATAACCTGAAATACAAGAAGTTTGGTGATCAGGATGCCACAGCCAGTGCAGAGTTTTCTGAAGATAACTTTAAACTGTTTAGCCATGTTGCAGCAGGTTCCATCGCGGGGATCACCTCAGTACTGGATACCTTCTGGAACTACAAAAACTTTATTGAAAGCCCTATCGACTTCCCTTATCCATCGATGTCCGGTTCAGGTGACCGTATCTCCATCTGCTGGGCAATCTTTGGTAAGGCCCCTGACTTAGCCCTGGGCGCCTTCCCACGTAAATCCGGCATCATTCCTGATGGCGCTCAAGCACCGGTTAACCACGCCTGTCAGGGCTTGGGTTTCTTACCTGATGGCCATCAGGATATGGATCAGATGTGCGGCACCAAAGGTGTTTTCCATACCTGTAAAGGCTCAAACCAGTGTGCAGGCGAAGGGGGCTGTGGCTTTGTACATGACGCCACTATCGGCGGCGGTGGCTGTGGCGGTTCCAGCAGCGGCCCTAGCACAGGCCTGTTCAGTGCGCCAGGTGGTAATAAGTGCGGTTCTTTAGGTGGCTGTGCTGTACCCATGTCTGACTCTCAGCTGCTGCCTGAAAGTGGCAAGATGCAATTATTCCAGCTCAATAACCACGGAGATAAAGGTTTCCCTCCTATAAAAGATCACATGGAATATGAGAAAGGCGACGGTGTTTATGACACCGCTTGGCGTGCTTATCAGAGTGTCTTGCAAGGCAAAGTTCTGGAGAAAGGCGACAAGGATCTACCTGAAGCACCTAAACCTAGCGATCTGCGTCTGGCATTCCCGCCATCCACCTAAGGCAGGCTTGATGTTTATTTGTGCAGCGCCCTTTAGCTCTGCACAACAGACATAAAGGCTTAAAAGGTGATGACCCACAGGCACTGATCGGTCAGTGCCTGTTCTGGTTTAGCACAGGTTTACACTTAACCCCACAGGATCTGTTATGGCCTCGCATACAAATAACAGCGCTCCTAACCACAGCGCCTCGAGTAGCAATAGCTCTCACAACAGCAACCCTAGCAAGAACGCTGCTGATACTGCTTCAGCCTCACACCTGGCAGATCAGCTGCCAAAACTGGGGTTTGGTGTTGGTTTGCGCAGCTGCCACTTTGAATGGTTGCTAAAAAATGATCTTAATCCCGCGGCTCTAAACCCTGTTGAACGCCCGGTGGATTGGTTTGAGATCATCAGCGAAAACTTTATGGATAATCACGGTTTTGCTCACTATATGCTGGATCGTGTGCGGGAACGCTATCCTATCGTGATGCATGGCGTATCACTGTCCATCGGCTCCAGCGATCCACTGAACTGGGATTATCTGACCAAACTCAATGCTCTGATTGAAGGTATTCAACCGGCCTGGGTATCGGATCATATCTGCTGGACCGGTATCTCAGGCGTCAATACTCATGATCTGCTGCCACTGCCCTATACTGAAGAATCCCTGCGTCATGTAGCACAACGGGTGAACGAAGTGCAGGACTTTCTGCAACGCCCATTGGTCTTGGAAAACCCCAGCAGCTACCTGCAATTTCAGCAATCTGAATTAACCGAACCCGAGTTTATTAATGCCCTGTGTGCAGAAACTGGTTGCGGCCTGCTGCTGGACGTGAACAACGTCTTTGTCTCCAGCTTTAATCACGGTTTTGATGCGGAAGAGTATATTCGAGCCCTGCCTCATAAACAGATTGTGCAGATGCATCTGGCAGGTCCAACACACTGCGGCAGCCATATTATCGATACCCATGATGCGGAAGTACCGAGACAAGTGTGGCAGCTGTATCAAATGGCGCAACAATTGGCACCAGAGTGCTCCACCCTGCTGGAATGGGATGCCAATATCCCGGAATTCCCACAGTTGGTCAGTGAACTTAATAAAGCCCGTCAAGCCCTGACCGGAGAGCTGCCAGGCACCGATCTGCACTATCAACCAGCACAGCAGAATAGAGATCCCGTAGTTTCCACCCCCGTTCATCATAATCTACAGGCCCACAATAACCTACAGGCCCACAACCTTGACGAGCACCACTATGCAGAAGCTGAATGAACTCCAACACTGGTTCGGTCATGCCGTTATCCGTCGTGAGTTGGACTATGACACCCTGCTGGAAACTATTGTAGATAACGAGCAACTCAGCGCTGAACACCGCTTAGGTGTCTATGCCGAAGGATATCAACTGCGTCTACTGGAATGTATGCGTGCGGAATACGCTTGTCTGGATGCCCTACTGAGCCGGGAACTATTTGACCGCTTTGCTCTGAATTACCTGAATGCCCGTCCCTCAACCTCCTATACCCTGTTTGATCTGGGGGGTGAATTTGCTCTGTTTCTGGCCAATACCCGTCCGCCCGTGCCGGAAGAAGATGAGCAGCAAATAGCTATGAAGATGCCGGAGCAGCTGGCGCAACTGGAACGTTACCGGGTAATGAGTATTCGAGGAAAAGGCTCAGAACGCAGCGAGATACCACCACTGGATGCCACTATGCTGCTGTTCCAGCCTAACTATCTGTTCAAACGCACAGATACCAGCTTTGTGATGGAAACCGACTTTGATTTTGCCCCTGTGATTGAAGCAGTTGAAAACGATCAACAACCCGATTTCCCCGAGCAAAAAAGCCAACATCTGCTGATCTACCGTCAGGGATATCGCGTCAAACTGATGCCTCTGGAGCCCTGGAAAGCACTGTTCCTACAAAGCTGCGACGGTCACTATCCCTGGCAGGCACAACAGCATCTGGTTTCCGAACAACTGCAGCTATCAGGCGGTGATCTGCTATCCCAGCTAATGACCTGGTTACCGCAGATGGTTTCGATGGGGGTATTGGAGCTGGTTCAGGATAAAGCAGACGACTCTGCGATTAGCGATTACAACATTGATAGCCTTATTACGGCATAGATTAACCTATCGCGATCGATATAAGTCCCCCTATCACAATGTAAACAAAAGCCAGCCACAGATCAGATAAGCACTAATCAATACACACTTACACAAAAGCGCTTCGATATTTTTTGGCCAACGGCTGAAGAGTGAAGCCATTTTCTAAAGAGAAACTTTTGTGTGAGTGCTTAGTTAATACCTATGTAATACCCGCAAGACTGCATTGATGCAGACAAAAAATCTTAACATGGAGTAAGACAATGCAAGAGATTCTGAACCTATTACGTGTTGCCAGTGAAAGCCGCCAGGCGGAACTGTCAGAAGCCGATCAAGAGAAGATCCAGCGTATCTACCAATGGCAACTGGCCACCTTAGAGCACGCAAAAAATACTAGCGTAGAAGATTTTCAGCCTGCGGTTAAAAGCCTGTATAACTATCTGACCTGTACGGCACAAAGCGACAGCACAGCACGCCGCTTTGCCACCAGTATGATTACCGAGATCCCTGAACAGTATCGGGCATTTAACTCACTGACAGATTGGTTCAAGTGTATCGATTATGTGATTCAACGTGCGCCGGTATTTGGTGAAGAAACCTTCCCCATGTCGAAACTGTTTGTCTTCTATATGTTCAGCCCGTCCGGTAACAGCTTATTTATGCTGCAGGAATTCAATAGCTTATTGACTCAGGTACTGCGCACCTGGTGTACATTTTTGGATTCATCAGATTCCAAAAGCGTACTCAACCCTAATCAGGCCGTACCTGCCACTGAAGGCTGGTTATCCCCTGCGGCTCAGGAAGAGCTGTGCCTGGAACAAAGTCTGAATTTTCAGAACCACAACAACCCGGAAATGCCTTATTGGGGCTTTAGTTCCTATAATGATTTTTTCCATCGTCAACTGGATCTGGAGCAATACCGCCCATTACCAGAGGATGATTCAGATAAAGTAGTTGTGTCTGCCAACGATGGCACCGTCTATCGTATTAGTCGTGATGTAAAACGCTGCGATGAATTCTGGAACAAGGGCCAGCCATACTCTCTGCTGGATATGCTGGGAGGTACCAGTAACAACCCAACGCCAACACCAGAAGAGCTGATAGAGCCTTTTATCGGCGGCGATGTGATGCAATCCTTCTTATCCGGTGCGGATTACCACCGCTGGCATGCTCCTATCAGCGGTAAAGTTATCCGGGCTCAGGTGATTGAAGGTATGACCTTCAGTGAGCTGATAAGTGAAGGCCTGGACCTTTCCGCAGGCACTGACTCCCAAGTTTATCAGGCGATGGTCAACACCCGTGGTTTAGTGATTATTGAGAGTGATCAAGGCCATGGCTTAGTTGCTGTAATCCCAATCGGAATCACCGAAATCTCATCGATATCGTTGTCCATTACAGAAGGTCAGAGAGTCGAAAAAGGCCAGGAACTGGGTTACTTCAGTTACGGAGGTTCGACCTTAGCACTGGTTTTCCAAAAAGATATGGTGGCCTCTTTTACAGCTCAGGAAGCCCCTGAAGATGCCGAATTCCCAGCCTGCAAATGCACAAATAACTGCTCTGCAGACCAAGGTTGTTTGCGAGTAAGAGGCGAGATTGCGCGTTTGAAATAATAGCTGAAACGATATCCTATGCTGCGACAAAGCATAGGGTAAAACCAGCCACTGGCTCACAACATATCCGTGGGTCAGTGCTTAACGCCTCAATCTGTTCAATACCACTGGCACTATCCACAAGACCTGCCCATAATAGCGACCTTCTACAGCTTGATATTGCAACAAAATAAGGACAAATCAGATGGGTGGCGTATCACTAGGACAGTTAATTATCCTGATTATCGTCATCACGATTTTCATCCTGCCCAAGCTTATGGAGTCCTTCACAAAGCGCTCCCCAATCAACAAGAAACAAACCCATATCATCTTGATTGCAGTCTTAGCGGTTTATTTCATCTTCTATATCGTTGGGCTTTAGTGCCTGACATCCTCTATCAGAACAACTCAATTATCGAAATGACTCACAAAATAATGTGGTGGGAAAGTTTTGATAGCCTCAACGGCTCGGTGGTCTGCAACGTGTGGTTGTTATTCTGATAGTTTGGCATAACAAGGAGTTTTGATAGCCTCAACGGCTCGGTGGTCTGCAACATTCTGATGGAGTTCATACAGATCAGCTAAAAAGTTTTGATAGCCTCAACGGCTCGGTGGTCTGCAACAGCCCCCTAAATACGACCTTCTAAATCAGCAGGTTACAGCACTTTTTTCGTGCCCTCCAGCATTTATGTCAAATTTGCGCATTTCATCTCTGATTATTGTCTTTTTAGACATTAAGAATAAAGAAAGTTGTTACTTTTCAATAAGATCGTGCTCTTTTACGACACTATAGAGCCAAAAAACTGATAACCGATTGATTTTAATAAAAATTAATACCGTCAACCAAAAACCAACACAGAGGTTAACAGACGGCCCGATTTTCTAAAAAAGAATCCAGTTTTAGTGTTTTTTCCTGTTAGGCATGATTTTGGTGACTTCACACCTGTTTCCAATGCGATCAAATATGCGATGACATCAGCTCTTGTTGTAGTCCGTTTATTATGGCCTGTTGAGTGATTTTACACTTCTTCAATTCGTTGTTTTCCCCCGATGTTCTTCTGACGTTTTACTTTATCTCTCTATGCCAAAACTAAATTCGACATCGCATCTTTCCCCCTCCTAAAAAATCTCACCACATACAAACCGTTGACTTTGTATAAAATATACAATTATTATGAATTGCATATTTTATACATGCAACCCTAAGGGCAGGACATCTCCCTCTGCCAACAACAAAATCAAGAGGCTACAAACCATGAATGTAAATTGGACAGGCGTTTATCCAGCGGTTACCACTCAGTTCAATGCAGATGAATCGCTGAATCTGGAAGCGACCCAGCGTGTGATTGACAACCAGGTGAATGACGGTGTGAACGGCATTATCTGTCTGGGTACAGTAGGTGAGAACTGCTCGCTGTCTGCACAGGAAAAACGTCAGGTGATTAGCGCGGCTAAAGAAGTGATCAATGGTCGTGTACCTCTGATTGCCGGTACTGCTGAGACCACGACCCGTCAAGCTATCGATTATGTGGCTGACGTACAGCAAATTGGTGCCGACGGCTGTATGGTGCTGCCGGGTATGGTGTATCAATCCAATGATCGTGAAGCAGTGACTCACTTCCAGTCCGTTGCCAATGCCAATCCTGATATGCCACTGATGATCTACAACAATCCGGTGTCTTACGGTGTCGATGTCAGCCTGGAGATGATGGACGAGCTGGCCAAGTGCGCCAATATTGTCGCGGTAAAAGAATCCACCACCGATACCCGTCGTATCACCGAACTGTATAACCGCTTTGATGACCGCTTTATTGTCTTCTCCGGTGTGGACGATATCGCGCTGGAATCTCTGATGCTGGGTGCCACCGGTTGGATCTCCGGTCTGACCAACGCCTTCCCGAAAGAATCCGTCACCATGTACAAGCTGGCTCAACAGGGTCGTTACGCTGAAGCCGTTGAGATCTATCGCTGGTTCCTGCCACTGCTGCGTCTGGACACTATCCCTACACTGGTTCAGTGCATCAAGCTGGCCGAGCAGGTATGTGGTCGCGGTTCCGAGGTAGTCCGTGCTCCCCGTCTGGCACTGACTGGTGAAGAGCGTGCTCAGGTGATTCAGCTGGTTGAGCATGCCATTGCCACTCGCCCTGATCTAAGCCGTTACGACGTTTAATACGTTTAGTCCCCTCGTAACACACGGTTTATGCGCTCTCTTCAGACGGCTACAGCTGCCCCTGTGTCTGAAGAAAATTATCTGAAGAGAGCCTCTCAAAGCAGCTGAAAATCAAACCAATCAACAAGAACAAGACACGCCACGATAAAGAGCAAAAATAAGGGCAATGCCGAGATAAACAGGCCAATGATATGGCACGACCCAGGCCTTTAAATGCATCAACTTCTATAAAAACCATATAAATCGCCACAACAACAATAAGTAGGGCAATCGATATGAGCACCGCACTTAACCATTTTGTCAGCTTTCAGAATGTGCAAAAAACCTACGATGGCGACAATCTGGTCGTCAAAAACTTTAATCTGGATATCGCTCAGGGTGAGTTTGTCACCATGCTTGGCCCCTCGGGTTCAGGTAAAACCACCTGTCTGATGATGCTGGCCGGTTTTGAAACCGCTACCCACGGCGAGATCTTTGTCGATGGCACCCCGGTCAATAATCTCGCACCCCATAAGCGGGATATCGGCATGGTGTTTCAGAACTACGCCCTTTTCCCTCATATGACCATCGCGGAGAACCTGGCCTTCCCACTGCAAGTACGCAAACTGCCTCAGTCCGTTATCGAAGAGAAGGTAAAAAAAGCGCTGGATATGATCGAACTACCGCAAGTGGCAGGCCGCCGTCCCGGCCAGCTATCCGGTGGCCAGCAACAGCGTGTCGCCCTGGCACGGGCACTGGTATTTGAACCCAAGTTGGTACTGATGGATGAGCCTCTGGGTGCATTGGATAAACAGCTGCGCGAACAGATGCAGTATGAGATCAAACACCTACACGAAAAAATCGGTATCACCGTACTCTATGTCACCCACGATCAGACCGAAGCCCTCACCATGTCGGATCGTATTGCGGTCTTTAATGAAGGTGTCGTACAGCAACTGGCCTCGCCAACTGAGCTGTATGAAAAACCGGCGAATTCCTTTGTTGCCCAGTTTATTGGCGAAAATAATAAACTGCCGGGCAAGGTGGCTCAGCTGGATAAAGAGCTCTGCGCGGTTAATGTTGGTAGTCAGCAGGTACGTGCTCTGCCGGTGAACATCTCCGCTAACGGTGACCACACCACCCTATCGATCCGCCCCGAGCGCATTATGCTCAACCCCTCTGAAAGCCAGTGTGATAACCGCTTTGATGCCGAAATTCTGGAGATGATATACCACGGTGATCACCTGCGTACCCGTGTGCAACTGATGGATCGAGACGACTTTATTATCAAGGTGCCCAATGCCTCGGATCATATGGAGATTCGCACCGGGGATCGCGTTACTGTGGGCTGGCAGAGTCAGGATTGTCGGGCACTGGACGCTATCGCGTAGGAGGACTGACCATGACACAAAACACCTCCAATGTGGCTCTAGTGGGTCCTGCTGCTATCGCTGAAAACCATATTAACAGTGGCTCAAATGACTCCAGCCCAGATAGTCAAAAGGCTCCTGAGCAGAGGATCCGCCAACAAAGCCTAAAACAACAACTGCAAAAGGCAGAGCGCCGTAACCGTATTCGAGCCTTTCTATTAGTCGTACCACTGCTGCTATTTATCGGTATTACCTTTGTGCTGCCCATCAGCAATATGCTTTATCGCAGTATCGATAACCCGCTAATTTCTGAGAAACTGCCGCAAACCGTTAGCGCTCTGGAAGAGTGGCAGTTTGACGGTCTACCGCCAGAAAGTGCTTATCAGGCGCTGGCCCTGGAACTGGTCACCCTACATAACAATAAGGACCTGGCCAAGGTTGCCAGCCGACTTAATATTGAACAATCCGGTATGCGCAGCCTGATGACCCGCTCAGGCCGTAAGCTCAATAAGGCATTTAACTCAGGCACTGAGATTGCCAGCTATCCAGCCATTGAGGTGAAAGCTGCAGTCATCAAAGCAGATAAACGCTGGGGGCAGCAGAAATACTGGGCCAGTATCAAAAATCTGAGTGGTCGCTTCACCCTGAGCTACTATCTGGCTGCGCTTGATCTCAGATACGATGAAAACGGTGATATCGTTTCCCAGCCGGAAAACCGTCAGATCTATGTCCCTCTGCTGCTGAAAACCCTGGGTATGTCCCTGCTGATCACTGTCGTATGCCTGGTTCTGGGTTATCCCGTGGCTTATCTGCTGGCGACGCTGCCGGATCGTCACTCCAATCTGCTGATGATTATGGTGCTGCTTCCGTTCTGGACCTCGCTGCTAGTCCGCACCACCTCATGGATCGTATTGCTGCAAACGGAAGGTGTAGTGAATGATGTGCTGATCGCTTCGGGCCTGATCTCGGAAAGAATCCAGATGGTGCACAATATGTTTGGCACCGTGGTTGCCATGAGTCATATTCTGCTGCCGTTTATGATTCTGCCACTGTATAGCGTGATGAAAAGTATCTCGCCCAGCTATATGCGTGCCGCCCGCTCACTGGGTGCGACGCCTGCCCATGCCTTTATCAAGGTTTATATGCCACAGACCCTACCGGGTATCGGAGCCGGAGCCCTGCTGACCTTTATTTTGTCCATCGGCTTCTATATCACTCCGGCATTGGTGGGTGGTCGCAGTGGTCAAATGATCTCCAACTTTATCGCTTATCACATGCAAACCTCTTTGAACTGGGGCATGGCCGCAGCCCTGGGTGGCATTCTGTTAGCCGTCGTACTGCTGCTGTATGTACTGTATAACCGCCTGGCCGGCATTAACACTCTGACTGCGAGGTAAGCCCGATGTCTTTACCCAGCTATTGCACTCCACTGGAAAAACTCGGCTTTTACACCTTCCGCTTCTTCTGTGCGGCGGTACTGCTATTTTTGATTATTCCGGTGCTGATCATTATCCCACTGTCCTTTAATGCCGAGCCCTACTTCTCCTTTACTGAGGGCATGTTAACCCTGAATCTGGAGGCATTTTCCCTGCGCTGGTATCAGGATATGGTGAGCAACCCCCAGTGGGTTAACGCGCTGAAGAACAGTGTCGTAATCGCCACTGCTTCCACCTTTATTGCGACTACTCTCGGCACTGTGGCTGCACTGGGCCTGTCGCGCCACAATATGCCACTGCGCAATCTGGTGATGGCGGTTCTGATCTCACCGATGATCGTACCTGTGATTATTGCCGCAGCCGGGATGTACTTCTTCTATACGGAGCTGAATCTGGCACAAACCTTCTGGGGCGTGATTCTGGCCCATGCGGTATTGGGCACACCGTTTGTGGTGATCACCGTTACGGCCACGTTGGCCGGATTCGATAACAGCCTGGTGCGGGCCGCTCATAATCTGGGTGCATCCCCCACCTATACCTTCTTTAAAGTCACCATGCCCCTGATTCGTCCCGGTGTGATCTCCGGCGGTTTGTTCTCCTTTGGTACATCGTTTGATGAAGTCGTTGTGGTGATGTTTATTACCAATGTGGAGCAACGCACCGTGCCCCGTCAGATGTGGTCCGGTATTCGTGAACAGATCAGCCCGACGATTTTGGCCGTAGCAACACTATTAGTGGTTTTCTCGGTACTGCTGCTGATTGCCCTGGAACTGCTGCGCCGTCGTAATGCCAGAATGCGAGGCATTCGAGAGTGATAACCAAAAGACAGCTTGTTAAAAGAGATTAAACGGTGATCGTTAGAAGGAAATTGTTGCTGTAGCACTGTCGTTACACGTCGAGACCTCTGGTTTCATCAGGATCTCCATCACCTGCTTGCCAGAGTTGGCTGCCTTCGGGCAGCCTTTTTTGCACCAGTCCATCTGATATATGGATATGACATAAGGCCATCATGACAGTAGCCGCTTATTATTCCAATCGAACCGTTGACCACCCAGTCTGTCATCTAGCTATGGCAAGGTTTCGTCCTAAAGCAATTTTCTCATGCACTTGGATAAATGTTTTAAAGAATGTGTTTTCGATAGAGTGGGCTTAGATAGGATGAGGCACTGCGGTAATGAGATTTAGAGCATGGTTATTAAAATGGGGTGTGAGTCTCTGGCCACCACTATTGGGCGCAGGGATTCGAGTTGAACAGCTGGACAGTGATTTTAAATTTGCTCGAGTGCGAATGAAACTCCGCTGGTTTAACCAGAATCATATGGGCAAGCATTTTGGTGGCTCCCTTTATGCGATGACTGATCCCTTTTATGTCCTGATGGTATCGGAAAGGCTTGGTAAGGATTATGTAGTTTGGGACAAGACGGCGTCTATCGACTATATAAAACCCGGTGATTCTACTGTATGGGCTGAGTTTCGCTTGCCTCAGGGCTTTCTGGATAAAGTAAAAGCCAATACCCAAAATGGTGCGAAGTACCTGCCCGAATTTGATGTGTTGATTAAGAATGACTCAGGGGATGTGGTGGCGCGAGTTAAGAGAACCATCTATATCCGGCGCAAACAGAGCCTGCACAAGACTCAAGCTGCGCCGGAGAACAAACAAGGTCAGATAATAGACTCGGCCATATCCTGATCGTGTTGTTTAAACAGAATCAGGTGATCCGCTTTTACCTGGATTCGAACTTCGTCACCTACAGCGTATTCCGCATGGCTGTTAAACAGGGACTCCACAATCAGGCCTGAAGGCAGTCTTAAACGATACAGAATAGAAGAACCGGCAAAGGTGGATTGTTCAACAATAGCTTTAATGCTGCCCTCCGGGCATTCCACAATATCATCCGGGCGCAGCAAGACATCAACCTTGGTGCCGTCATCCCACGGATAAGCGCGATTGCCGGAAATTGGGCCAATTTCGGTATTCACACGGTCATGGCCTGATAGCGTACCGGGAATAAAATAACCCTGACCGACAAAGTTCGCGACAAAGCGGTTACGGGGTTCGTGGTACAGATTATATGGCGTATCCCACTGCTGCAGATGGCCCTGATTTAAAACACCGACATAATCCGCCATAGCAAAGGCTTCGGTTTGATCATGGGTCACCAGTACACCGCTGATACCCAGACTCTTCAGGATACGGCGCACTTCCAAACCCAGGTGTTTTCTTAGTTCGAAATCCAGGTTGGAAAAAGGCTCATCCAACAGGATCATCTGTGGACGTGGCGCCAGTGCCCGCGCCAATGCTACCCTTTGCTGCTGACCACCAGACAGCTCATGGGGATAACGATCCACCAGCTCACGCATGCTGACAAGCTCCAGCATCTCCATGACTCGATCCTGCTGCTCACGCTTAGCCAACTTGCGCAGGCCAAAGGCGATATTTTCGCCAATGGTCAGATGAGGGAAGAGGGCATAATCCTGAAACACCATGCCGATACGGCGCTCTTCCGGCTGTACCTGAGTGTCTGGCGCCGAGATCACATTGTCATTGAGTTTAATATTGCCCGCATAAACAGGGTCAAAGCCGGCAATCGTACGCAACAGGGTGGTTTTACCGCAGCCACTGGGGCCGAGCAAACAACAGATATCACCCTGGTTTAAGGAGAAAGAGATATCCTGAGTGATGACCAGTTGATCATAGCGACACTCAATGCCTTCAACCTGGAGTAGCGTACTCATAAATGGGGTCCTTGTTTCTGTTCTATAGCGACAATACAAACTTACGGCCACAAAAAAACCCAGCTATAAGCTGGGCCTTTTTAATACCTTACATGCTTATCACGACTAATTCTCAATTCTGCCTAGAATCAGGAATTCAAGCAAGGCTTTCTGTGCATGTAAACGGTTACCCGCTTCCTGCCATACTACGGAACGCTCATCGTCCAGCATATCTTCGCTGATCTCTTCACCACGGTGTGCAGGTAAACAGTGCATAAACAGCGCATCAGAAGCAGCGGTATTCATCAGAGCAGGGCTGATCTGATAACCGGCAAAGGCTTTTTCACGCTCAGCCTGTTCCTCTTCCTGGCCCATAGAGGCCCAAACATCGGTCACAACCAGGTGAGAATCTTTAACCGCTTCTTCTGGTGTACGTACCAGAGTAATACGATCTTTGTTGGCTTCCATCAGTTCTGGCATAGGGTCGAAACCCTCTGGGCAAGCGATATTCAGATGGAAGTCAAACTGACGTGCTGCATTAATATAGGAGTGGCACATATTGTTGCCATCACCAATCCAAGCCACAGTCTTGCCTTTGATGCTGCCGCGCAGCTCAACAAAGGTCTGTACGTCGGCCAGCAGCTGACATGGGTGATAATCATCGGTTAGTGCATTAATAACCGGGATACTGGAGTATTCAGCAAAGCGCTCAACTGTCGCATGATCGAAGGTTCGGATCATCACCGCATCAATCATTTCGGACAATACACGTGCACTGTCTTCTACCGGCTCACCGCGACCCAGTTGGGTGTCGCGAGAGGACAGAAAGATGGCACTGCCACCGAATTGAGTCATGCCGGCCTCAAAAGAGACACGGGTACGGGTCGATGATTTTTCAAAAATCATACCCAACACTTTGTTTTTCAGGGGCTCGTAGATCTCCCCTGCTTTCAGGCCTTTTTTAATAGTAATAGCCCGGTCAATCACATAATCCAGTTCATCTGGCGTCAAATCCAGAAGGGTTAAAAAATGTCTTGCCATGATATTTCCCTGAAATAGAAACGGCAGCTTAAAATAAGCTGCCGTTTCGGGACCAAAAAATCAAAGCTATAGATAAATAGTTAGGCTGTCAACGACAATTCTATGAACATGCGGCCAAACCTGTCTTTTACAGGCAAAATTAAACGAAAGGAGAAGGTCGCTGAAAGACAAGTAGTGAAAAAAGTTAGTTCTCACCCTTGAATTCCCACCATTAAGACTTCATTTTTCTGATAAGCACGTTAAAATTGACCATATTACTCGGTTAATATCCTTAACCGGTTTTTGCCGTTATATCAAAGGGTTCAATAATGAGCACAACCATCGATACCATCAAAGAACAGATTAGCAACAATCCGATCCTGCTGTACATGAAGGGTAACCCTCAAATGCCTCAGTGTGGTTTCTCCTCTCAGGCAGTACAGGCGCTGATGGCGTGTGGTGAGAAATTTGCCTTTGTAAACATTCTGGATAACCCAGATATCCGTGCTGAACTGCCTAAGTACGCGAATTGGCCAACCTTCCCTCAGCTATGGGTTAACGGTGAGCTGGTGGGTGGTTGTGACATCATCGTAGAGATGTACCAATCCGGTGAACTGCAGACGCTGATTACTGAAGCATCTGCTAACGCGGCATCCTGATTTTCTGAGGGTTAATGACGCGTTACTTAATATGCTAAATTAATCCTCAACAAATTAGACTAACTGGCTATAATTGAGGGGTTTCTAAAGCATGGAAACCCAGTTTATCTCTGGTTAGTTTATCGGCGCAGTGCCGAAACTAATTTTACTGTGAACTACCCCAATGATTGGAGAATGACAAATGGGCGTATTGGTTGGAAAGAAAGCTCCTGATTTTAATGCAGCAGCAGTTCTGGGCAACGGCGAAATTGTTGATAACTACAACCTGACCGAAGCGCTGAAAGGCAAATACGGTCTGGTATTTTTCTACCCTCTGGACTTCACCTTCGTATGCCCATCCGAGCTGATCGCTCTGGATCACCGCATGGAAGAGTTCCAAGCACGTAACGTTGAAGTAGTAGCTGTATCTATCGATTCTCAGTTCTCTCACAACGCATGGCGTAACACTCCGATCAACGAAGGTGGTATCGGTCCTGTTAAGTACACTCTGGTTGCTGACGTTAAGCACGAAATCTGCCAGGCATACGACGTTGA
The DNA here is from genome assembly GCA_964342385.1 of uncultured Oleiphilus sp. Lineage (GTDB taxonomy): Bacteria > Pseudomonadota > Gammaproteobacteria > Pseudomonadales > Halomonadaceae > Oceanospirillum. Next base: position 66,619 of record CAYFGP010000006.1, read on the forward strand.
GCACGATGCAGGTGTTGCATTCCGTGGCGCATTCCTGATCGACCAGGAAGGTAACGTACGTTCTCAAATCGTTAACGATCTGCCTCTGGGTCGTAACATGGACGAGCTGCTGCGTCTGGTTGACGCTCTGCAATTCACCGAAGAGCACGGTGAAGTATGTCCAGCTGGCTGGAACAAAGGTGACAAAGGTATGACTGCTTCTCCAGACGGCGTTGCTGCTTACCTGAGCGAAGAGTCTGACAAGCTGTAATTTCTGTTTATAAGCAGAATTAACTCTTTTTGACTTAGGGTTGTTAGCAGGATTTGAGTGAGACGGCTTTTAGGCCGGATAGATTTTAAATCACTGCAGCAACCCACAAAAAAGCCCGATATTGTTTTTGGTTTTTAACCATACAATATCGGGCTTTTCTATTTATAAGCTATCCGAGTTATGAGATATCCGAGCTTAGACGAGATAATCAATCTCTTAGACGATGCTGTTCCTGCGCTGCCAGCTCCCAGCCACCCAGCTCTTTCCAGCGATTGACAATCGCACAGAATAGCTCAGCGGTTTTCTCTGTATCATAACGGGCCGAGTGCGCCTGACTGTTATCAAACTCAATACCTGCGACTTTACACGCCTTCGCCAGTACCGTTTGACCATAAGCTAAGCCAGACAGTGTCGCCGTATCAAAGCTGGAAAACGGATGGAAAGGATTGCGCTTAATACCACTGCGCTCTGCTGCAGCATTTAGAAAACCCTGATCAAAACTGGCATTATGTCCCACCAGCACTGCACGGGTGCAATCAAATTCTTTTAAGGCTTTCCGTACCGGCTTGAAAATCTCACCCAGCGCCTGCTGTTCGCTTTTTGCCATGCTTTTGCGAATCGGGTTATCCAGATCAATCTTGGTGAACTCCAACGCTGCCTGCTCAATATTGGCACCTTCAAAAGGCTCCACATGGCATGAGTAGGTGTTGTAGGGGTGTAGATAACCGTTTTCATCCATGGTTAACGTAACCGCAGCGATCTCCAGAAGCGCGTCGGTTTTAGCGTTAAAGCCTGCTGTTTCCACGTCTACGACGACAGGCAGAAAGCCCCGAAACCGGTATGCAAGCGGGTGTTTTTCATAGTAGAAATCCGCTTCAGAGGAAAAAGATTCCAAGGCTTTTTGCTCCCTTAAACTATTTAACAAAAGCGTTAACAAAAACATTTTAACAAAAGCGTTAACACATTTAACAAAGAGCGTTAGTAAAAGCGTTAACATAAATGTTCAACTCGCTAAGCTCACATTGAGTCAAGCCGTAGAGTACGAACGTAAAATAAATACTTCAGCGGCAGATGGTAACTGATTCAAAAACACCTTCATAGGTTCTCGTGCTTAAAGTTTTGAGTTTGCCGGTGGAAGTGGCAAAATAGAGCTCTTACGAATCAAGGAGATCCGGGTCAATGGCATTGTTTAAGCAGCTGAGAAAATTTGTTAGCTCGCTGGTTCCTGTGGTTGGAAGTGTTGTCGCAGGAGGCGCGCTGCTATCGAGTGTCGCTCATGCCGCCAACTATGGCGCAGGTATCGAAAATAGCCACTGGGAGGCCACGGAACCATCCAAGTTGTATTGTGAGCTCTGGCATGAAATTCCTGGAATGGGCACCGCACGTTTTACCCATCGTTCCGGTGAAGATGTCGAATTTTTCCTGGAACCCAAAGGCCAACCCCTAAGAAAAGGTAAAGCAGAACTGATTGCTATGCCTGCGGAGTGGCAACCGGGTATGCCGCCACTGGATATCGGCAAGGTCGATGTACAGCAAGGTGAAGCCGGCGTGCGTATCGGTTCAGAGCAGACCCACTTGATGATCGATGCCCTGGGTCGCGGTATGAACCCCACCTTCCTGCAAGAACCCAGCGATAAGCGTTTTACCCAGATTCGAGGTCATATCAGCGCCCTGAAGTTCCAGCAAGCCTATCGTAAATATATCGATTGTGCCGGTGAGCTGCTGCCAGTGAACTACGATCAGATTGGTCGCTCCGTGGTGTATTTCCCCGGTGGCGGTTTTGCTCTGAGCAATAAAGATCGTGACCTGCTGGATCTGATTGTGCGTTATATCAACGCCGATGAGACAATCAAGTATATCTATCTGGATGGTCACTCCGACAGTTACGGCTCCCGTCGTGATAACCGTAAACTGTCTAAAGAGCGTACCGACGCCGTACTGAATTATTTGCTGGATATCGGTGTGGATGAGGCAATGATTACCGCCCGTTATCACGGTGAACGTTATCCGATTGTGCCCAATAGCACTAAGGCTAACCGAGCGAAAAACCGTCGGGTAACTATTCGTCTGGAACGCTCCAACCGCTCTGATGGCGCTCTGGATGTACGCGCTTCCAAGATTGATCGCTAGAGACAATACTATCCCCAGCCTTTAACCCAAGGCATTAGCCAGTGAAAAAGTGGTTTTCACTGGCTAGCCTGCTTCATTGCAGCGCTTATTGGGTTTATACTATGTCTCAAAATTGAAAAGAGTCTTCGCTACGGCGAAACATCGAACCAATTCGAACACGTAACGGCTATCTCAGCAGACTCAACAAATCTTATTGGAGTCTGCCATGGATAGCCGTTTATCGTTGTCGCTATTTCAGCTTTTACAAAAAACGTTTCTTTCAATCCTGCCACAAGCAAGGGTTGGTTTGAGTCAGCGTGGAGCAACAAATGTCAGATATTAAAAAGGTGGTACTGGCCTACTCTGGTGGTCTGGACACGTCTGTAATCGTGCGTTGGTTACAGGATGAATACAATGCCGAGGTGGTAACCTTTACGGCAGACCTAGGTCAGGGTGAAGAAGTAGAACCAGCGCGTGCGAAAGCCGAAGCACTGGGTGTAAAAGAGATCTACATCGAAGATCTGCGTGAAGAGTTTGTTCGTGACTTCGTATTTCCGATGTTCCGTGCGAACACCATCTACGAAGGTGAGTACCTGCTGGGCACCTCTATCGCACGTCCTCTGATCGCTAAGCGTCTGATCGAAATTGCGAACGAGACCGGTGCGGATGCAATCTCTCACGGTGCAACCGGTAAAGGTAACGACCAGGTTCGTTTCGAACTGGGTGCTTACGCACTGAAACCTGGTGTGCACGTAATTGCACCATGGCGTGAGTGGGATCTGACTTCCCGTGAAACGCTGATGAAGTACTGCGAAGATCACAACATTCCTGTTGATTTCTCCAGCAGCAAGAAAAAGTCTCCATACTCCATGGATGCTAACCTGCTGCACATCTCCTACGAAGGCGACATTCTGGAAGATCCTTGGCAGGAAGCTGAATCCGATATGTGGCGTTGGTCTGTATCTCCAGAGGAAGCGCCAGATGAAGCAACTTACCTGGAACTGACCTACGAAAAAGGTGACATCGTAGCCATCAATGGCGAGAAGATGAGCCCTGCCACTGTTCTGGAATACCTGAACAAGGTTGGCGGTGAAAACGGTGTTGGTCGTCTGGATATCGTAGAAAACCGCTTTGTAGGCATGAAGTCTCGTGGTTGTTACGAAACGCCAGGGGGCACCATCATGCTGCGTGCTCACCGTGCGATCGAGTCCATCACTCTGGACCGCGAAGCAGCGCACCTGAAAGACGAACTGATGCCTCGTTACGCTAAAGTGATCTACAACGGCTTCTGGTGGTCTGAAGAGCGTAAGATGCTGCAGAAGATGATTGATGAGTCTCAGCAGGTTGTAAACGGTGACGTTCGCCTGAAACTGTACAAAGGCAACGTAATCGTTGTTGGCCGTCGTTCCGAAGACAGCCTGTTCGACGAGAACATCGCAACCTTCGAAGATGATGCAGGTTCTTACGACCAGAAAGACGCAGCGGGCTTTATCAAGCTGAATGCACTGCGTATGCGCATCGCTGCAGGTAAAGGCCGTAATCTGCTGGACGACTAATCTCCAGACGGGTTATTGCTAACTGCAAAAAACCGCTTGAGGGTATGCTTTTTAAAAGCAACCCTAAGCGGTTTTTTTTATGGCTGACTCTTCGATTGCGCTGCCACTAACCAGTTAATAAAAAACTGCTTCGCGTGGAGCAATTCCTGCGGTTTAGGCTCAACGACATAATAGCCACTGTCAGAGTGCAGGCTAAACTCCCTTAACCCTACCAAGACATTATTTTCCAGCAGGTCATCAACCAGAGTGGCCCAACCGATACCCATCCCTTGCCCGGCAATAGCGGCCTGAATCAGCAAAGTATAGTTATTAAATGTCAGTACGGGTTCACTGGGTTCGACCAGACTGCGGCGGCCCTTAAAATAACTGCGCCAATCCTGCCAACCTTGTCCCGCATCTGTACCTAATTTCAGTAAAGGTAGTGCTGCTAATTTCTTATGACTGTTAATAGGGCCATGCTGGACTAAAAACGAGGGGCTGCATACCGGAAAGACCACCTCATCAAACAGTTTTTGGCTGGGCGCTTGTGTTGGCTGCTGCCTGGAGAACAGAATCGCAACATCAATATCCTGACTAATAAAATCATATTCACCCTGAGAAGTGATAATGCGCACATCCACTTCTGGATACTGTTTTCGGAACTCTGGCAAGCGGGGTAATAGCCAATAAGCGGCAAAAGCGAAATCAGTTGCGACATTTATACTTTGGCGGGAACGACTTTTTTGCAGCTGTTCCAGGCAATTCACCATCTGTTGAAAACCACCCTGCACCGCTTCATAAAGGTGCATGCCCTCTTCCGTCAGCTCTACCCCCCGATAGATACGACGGAACAGTTGCAGCTCCAGCTGCTTCTCTAGCCCCCTGACCTGCTGGCTTACAGCGGATTGAGTCGAGCCCAGCTCCCGTGCGGCAGCGGTAAAACTTAAATGGCGCGCGGCTGCTTCAAATATAAGCAGGCTTTGTGCTGGCGGCAGTCTATCAGAGAGTATCATTAGCTCAACTTATGTTAGGCATTAATTTTGGCCTAGTTTACCCACTTTTCCTGGCTGTTAAAAATAAAAGCACACGATAACAACAACAGTGAGGAGCAGAGTCGCTATGTCTCAAACAACATCGTCTCAGGCAACATCGCAAGCACAAAACTCTCATATAGAAACTGAAGGCCCTCAGGCACAGACAGAGCACAAGCAGCCCAATATTCTCTTTATTATGGCGGATCAGCTGGCCGCACCGGTGCTATCGACCTACGGTGGTAAGGTTGCTAAAACCCCTAACCTGGATAAGCTGGCAGCCGGTGGTGTGGTATTTGAGTCCGCCTACTGCAACAGCCCGCTGTGTGCGCCCAGTCGTTATGTCTTAATGACCGGTCAGCTGCCAAGCAAGATCGGCGCGTATGATAATGCCGCTGAGTTTCCGGCAGATATTCCTACCTTTGCTCACTATCTACGCAACTCCGGTTATCGCACAGCCCTGTCCGGCAAGATGCACTTCTGTGGCCCCGATCAGCTGCATGGCTTTGAAGAGCGCCTGACAACCGATATCTACCCTGCCGACTACGGCTGGTTCCCGGATTGGGAAGACTTTGAGCGTCGCCCAACCTGGTATCACAATATGTCTTCCGTGACCCAGGCTGGCCCCGCAGTACGGACCAACCAGCTGGATTTTGATGATGAGGTGGTTTTCCACGCGCAACGCTATCTGTTTGATCATGTGCGCGGTAACGATGAGCGCCCGTTCTGCTTAACGGTTTCTATGACTCACCCTCACGATCCTTATGCGATCTCCCAGGAGTATTGGGACCGTTACACGGATGAAGAGATCGATATGCCATCGTTTGAGCTGGCCGATGATGAGCAAGACCCACACTCCCGCCGTTTACTGCATGTCTATCAAATGGATCGTCGCAATATCAGTGATCAACAGATCCGCAATGCTCGCCGGGCTTATTACGGTGCTACCAGTTATGTGGATGATCAGATCGGTAAGCTATTAAAAGCACTGGAAGAAACTGGACTCAGCGATAATACCATCGTTGTCTTCTCCGGCGACCATGGCGATATGCTGGGTGAGCGCGGCCTTTGGTACAAGATGAGCTACTTTGAGTGGTCTGCCCGTGTACCTATGCTGGTTTACGCTCCAAAGCACTTTGAACCTCACCGCGTAAAAGAATCCATCTCGACCATGGATCTGCTGCCGACCTTTGCGGAATTGGCTAACGCCGGTGAAGCCCCTGAATACGTAATGCCGATTGATGGCCGCAGTCTGATGCCTCATCTAACGGGCAAGGGCGGTCATGATGAAGTGATCGGTGAGTATATGGGCGAAGGTGTCGTCGCGCCTATGTTTATGATCCGCCGGGGTGAGCTGAAATATATCTGCAGCGAACCTGACCCAGAGCAGCTGTTTAACCTAGCCGATGACCCGCAAGAGCGCAATAACCTGGCGCAAGATCCTGCTTACGCCGACACCCTGGCGGCCTTCCGTGCAGAAGCCGAGGCCCGTTGGGACTCTGAAGCCATTACCCGCGATGTGATTATCAGCCAGAAAAGGCGTCGTTTTGTGGCGCAAGCCCATAAACAAGGCAAAGAACCTCTTTGGGATCACCAGCCTATTTTTGAGGCCAGCCAGATGTATATGCGTAACAACATCGATCTGGATGATCTGGAAAAACGCTCCCGTTTTCCACAGGTGTAATAACCGCTAATACGTGCTGAAAAATAATAATAGGACTCTTGTTATGAACACTTTAACTACTGTGAGTAAATTGGCTTGTTCTCTGGGTTTTGGACTGAGCTTGCTGGCCCAAGGCGTGGCTGCGGCAGAACCTGAGCAATGTAATACCGTACGTTTTACCGACCCTGGTTGGGGGGATATTAACTCCACCAATGCACTGGCCAGCGTGGTGCTAAAAGGCCTGGGTTATCAAACTGAGATCAGCACCCTGGCCGTGCCCATTGGCTTTGAAGGACTGAAAAACAACGAGATTGATGTCTTTCTGGGTAACTGGATGCCTGCGCAGCAGAAGTTTATCGATAAATATGTGCCTAAAGGCCAGGTTGAAGTGGTTGGCGAAAACCTGGATGGAGCTAAATTTACTCTGGCGGTACCGCGCTATGCCTATGATGCAGGGGTAAAAGACTTTGCGGATCTGGCCAAGTTTGAAGATAAATTCCGCAAACGTATCTATGGCATTGAAGCTGGCGCTCCGGCCAACCAGTTGCTGCAGAATATGATCGATAGCGGTGATTTTGGTCTGAAGAAGTGGCGTCTGGTGGAGTCTGGTGAACAAGGTGTGATGAGCCAGGTAAAACGGGATATGAAGCGCCAGCAGTTTATCGTTTTCCTCGGCTGGGAGCCGCACCCGATGAACGCCAACTTTGATATGGCTTACCTGACCGGTGGCGATAAATACTTTGGTGCCAACTTTGGTGGTGCAACCGTCCATACCCTCACCCGCAAGGGCTATCAGCAGGAGTGCCAGAATGTGGGCAAACTGCTGAATAATCTTAAGTTCAGTTTAAGCATGGAAAATCAGGTGATGGGTTACATCATGCAAGATGGCCAACAGCCTGAAGAGGCCGCGCGTAAATACCTGACGCAGCATCCCGATGTGTTAAAGCCCTGGCTACAAGGTGTTACCACCACTAAAGGTGGCGATGCGCTGGCAGCGGTACGTAGCCATCTAAACCTTTAACAGTGGGCCTTGCGCACCTTTAAAAACAAACCGTTAAACGGCAAATCTTAAAGAGCGTAAGCTAAAAACTTATCCGTTTTGGCCTGGGAGTGGAATCCCTCAGTGATGATTTCGGGGTAATCGAATCGGCTCTATTGCTATCAAGTAGACCTTCATTGTTAGCAACTAGCTTTCCATCACTCAGGCTCTCAGGCCCTTTCTTAACGGATTAAGCACAATACGCGACTTTCCTGCTAGGTAATAACATGAACTGGATTACAGAACATAAACTCCCGTTGGGGCAGTGGATGGAGGCCTTTGTGGATTGGCTGACATTCAACGCCACCGGCTTTTTTGATGCAGTCTCTTTTTCTCTGGAATGGTTAATTCTCAATGCTGTCGAGATATTCCAGTGGTTTCCACCTTTTGTCCCCATGGCAATTACCGCAGCCATTGCCTGGTTTTTACACCGCAGCATTCCTCTAGTGGTGTTTGTGGTAGCAGCTCTAATGCTGATCCTTAATTTAGGTTACTGGCAGGAGATGTTGGAGACCTTTGTACTGGTGCTGACAGCGACCACGCTATCGGTGATTCTGGGCATTCCTATCGGTATCTTGGCTGCTCATAGACCCTGGGTATACACCCTGCTGCGACCGGTTTTGGATCTGATGCAGACTATCCCTACGTTTGTCTATCTGATCCCAACACTGGTGCTGTTTGGTCTGGGTGTAGTACCAGGTCTGATTTCCACCATTATCTTTGCGATTGCCGCCCCGATCCGTTTGACCTATCTGGGTATTACCCGGGTCTCCGATGAACTGATTGAAGCAGGCAAAGCCTTTGGTGCCACACCGTTTAAACTGCTCTACAAAGTGGAACTGCCTGCCGCTATGCCCAATATTATGGCTGGTATCACCCAGTGCATTATGTTGTCACTGTCTATGGTGGTTATTGCCGCGCTGGTCGGGGCCGATGGTTTAGGTAAACCGGTGATTCGAGCGCTAAACACCGTCAATATCTCTCAGGGCTTTGAAGCGGGTCTGGCCATTGTTCTAGTGGCGATTATTCTGGATCGCATCTGTAAAACCCCTGGCGCAAAAGAGGAGGGCTAAGTGATGACGGCTATCAGTATTCGCAATCTGGATGTGGTATTTGGTGATAATGTGGCACAAAGCCTGGATCTTCTGGATCAGGGTAAAACTCGTCAGGAAATTATCGATGCAGGTGGTGGTGTTGTCGGTGTGCATAACGCCAGTATCGATGTCGCTCAGGGGGAGATCTGCGTCTTAATGGGGTTATCGGGTTCCGGCAAATCCAGTCTGTTACGGGCAGTCAATGGCTTGAACCCCATTAGTCGGGGTGAACTGCTGGTTCGGGACGGTGACGAGATGGTGGATATCGGACGTTGCGATAGCACCACCCTACGCCATATGCGTACCAATCGAGTGTCCATGGTATTCCAGAAGTTTGCTCTAATGCCCTGGCTATCGGTGATCGATAACGTGGCTTTTGGCCTTGAGATGCAGGGTTTAAGCAAACAGGAACGTCACGCACAAGCGCAAGAAAAACTGGATATGGTAGGCCTGGGCGAATGGCGGGATAAATTCCCCCACGAACTGTCTGGAGGTATGCAACAGCGTGTTGGTCTGGCCCGCGCCTTTACTATGGACAGTGATATCTTGCTGATGGATGAGCCCTTCTCAGCCCTGGATCCATTGATTCGTAGTCAGCTGCAAGATGAACTGATTGAGCTGCAGCAACAGCTGAATAAAACCATCTTATTTGTCAGTCATGATCTGGATGAAGCCCTGAAAATCGGCACCAATATCGCCATTATGGAATCCGCGCGTATTATCCAGCATGGCAAGCCGGAAGATATCGTACTGAATCCCTGTAATGCCTATGTTGAGGACTTTGTTGCTCATACCAACCCTCTAAATGTGCTTCGGGGTCGTTCGTTGATGACGGATGTGGATAAGCTGGAGCGTTTTGACAGTACTCTGTTGTTAAACCGCAACGATAATACCCGTATCAGCACAGACCCTAACGGCAAGGTGGTATCCGCCAGCCGACAGGATCAACCACTGGCGCTGCATTATTGGAATGAAGGACAAAGTGCCGAGCAATTAAGCGATGACACCATGGTGATTGCCTCGCCAGAGATCTCTATGCGCCAGGCCATTGAGATCCGCTATCGCACGGGACAGCCCGTATTGCTCAAGGAAGAGGGCAGTTTGATTGGTGTGCTATCGGATAAGAACTTCTATCACGCTCTGTTAGGCAAGCACTTTACCGCCAGTGCTTCTTAAATCACTTTGTTCAGATATGGGCTTTAACGCCATAACAAATACCAAGCAAGATAAGTTGTTGTAGATAGCAAGAAACTTATCAGGAAGCTTACCAAGAATGGTGTAAGCATTCTGTTTGTCCTAAAGCGCTTGCCTTAAAAAGCAGCGTCTTAAAAAGTAATGTTTTAAAAGCAATGCCTTAAAAAACAGTGTTTTAAAGGACAAGCAGAGTGCTTAAAGCGAAGCTCTTAAGAACGAAGCAATCAATTAAATCCCCCTATGCCAGCCATTTGATATGGGAAAAAATATGACCTCCCAGCACTCTAAATCGACTAACTCTTCCTTATCCGCTCAATCCGATTCAACTTCAGCAGCGGGTTTAACTGCAGTGTCTGATTCAACAAAACAACAGGCATTACAAAAGTGGCTGCCTTTTCTGCGTTGGCTACCTTTTCTAAGTTGGCAAGAACGAGTTAATCGACAGACACTATTTGCGGATCTAATGTCAGGCTTAACCGGTGCCATTGTGGTTTTACCTCAAGGGGTAGCCTATGCGCTGATTGCCGGTTTACCGCCAGAGTATGGTTTATATACCGCAATCATCACTCCGATTATAGCCGGCTTATTTGGTTCTTCTTTGCATCTGATCTCGGGTCCTACCGCAGCCATATCCATCGTTGTGTTTAGTGTAGTCAGCAATGTAGTTGAACCAGGCAGCAACAGTTTTATTCCCGCTGTATTAACCCTGACACTATTAACCGGTTTGATTCAGTTAGGCTTGGGATTCGCTCGTCTGGGAGTCTTGGTGAACTTTATCTCCCATACCGTGGTGATTGGCTTTACCACAGGGGCTGCGATTCTGATTGCGACCAGCCAGCTGAAATATACCTTAGGTATCTCTGTACCTTCCGGTGGTTCTTTTTTTGCTACCTGGAGCGCAATCCTTCAGCAACTGGAGTTCACTAACTTTTATGCTTTAGTGATCACGCTAACCACTATGGCGGCAGTGATTGCCGTTAAAGAGATCAATTCAAAACTGTCAGCCAAACTACCGGCGATGCTGATCGGTATGATTGTTGGCAGTGTGATTTGCTGGCTAATAGACGGTGCCAGTTATAACGTTGCTCTGGTGGGCGCGCTGTCGGGGCAGCTGCCGGAGTTTATGCTTCCGGATCTATCAGCCAATACTATTAGTGATCTGCTACCGGGGGCGGTTGCCGTTGCGATTCTAGGGTTGGTGGAGGCGGTATCTATTGCTCGGGCCATTGCACTTAGATCCGGTCAACGTATTGAGGGCAATCAGGAGTTTATCGGACAAGGGCTATCGAATCTGGTGGGCAGTTTGTTTTCCTGTTATGCCGGTTCCGGTTCCTTTACCCGCTCAGGTGTGAACTATGAATCCGGTGCTCAAACCCCTTTGGCAGCCATTTTTGCTGCGGTGATTCTGGTGTTTATTCTGCTCTATCTGCCGGAAGTCACCGCTTTTCTGCCACTACCGGTGATGGCAGGCGCTATCTTATTGATTGCCTGGGGACTGATCGATCAGCACCATATCAAAAAGATTCTGCACAGTAATAAACAAGAGATTGCGATCTTTCTGGTCACCTTTACGGCAACTCTGGTTGTTGAGCTGGAATACTCAATCTATCTGGGCGTGATGTTATCGCTGATTCTGTATCTGCAACGTACCTCACGCCCAAGAGTGATGGAAGTAGCACCTAAGTCGTTTGACTATGGCACCGATCTGCGCAGTGTTAAACGTTTTGATCTACAGGAATGCCCTGAAATTAAAATATTAAGGATTGATGGCTCCATCTTCTTTGGTGCGACAGATCATATTCAACAAGCATTCCAGCAGCACACCAGCCTTTTACATCATATAGGTGAAACCGTGCCAAATGGTGTTGTTCAAGATAAGGGCGATACAGAAAATACCAAAGCAACAAAACAGACTATTTTGCTGATCTGCTCAGGTATTAACTTTATCGATATTGCCGGGGCGGAAATGCTGGTGCAAGAATGCAAACGGTTAAAAGCATCTGACCATAGATTAGTGTTCTGTGCCTTAAAAAATACGGTGTTAGATGAACTCTCTGAGACGGGATATCTTGACCAGATCGGTCGTGAGTTTTTCTATGCCACAATTGATGATGCTTTATCTGAGATGGTGAAACAGGTGGATGACCAGTCCTGTTTAAGCTGTGAGAAAAGAGTGTTTAATCAGTGCCCCACCAGTAGATCTTAATCCCGTGCTTATAGTCGAGGGATATAGCGGCTGATGAAAAACTTTCATAACAAAAGACCCAAGCACCCTATAGAATGCTTGGGTCTAAGTAGGTCAAATAAACATTTGCCATTAAGGCCAGAACTCCCATGAGCTACAGTGAATCCACTTAGCCCTCCAACCCAAACCTCTCCCTCAATACCATCAAACTGGCCAGATTCATAAAAATAGGGTCCAGAGAGGCTTGTATTGAAACATCCTGCGTCAGTGCCTGTTGATAAAACCCTCGCACTTTGTCCTTATCATAAAAGTCGGGCAGATATTTAAGATCCGAGAAATAACCTTGGAATAGATCAGCTAAAGGACCACTGGAACGTAAACAAGCGGGTGCTGCGATAAAGGGCTTTTTCTCAATACGCGTGTAATTGGCGGGCATAAATTTCTCAGACACAACGCGCAGAATACGCTTATCGATGCCATCGGCAAATTTATACTCCGTGGGTAAACCATGAATAAACTCAACCAAGGCGTTATCCAAAAACGGTGGACGACCTTCAATACCGTGAGCCATCTCTGTACGATCTGCCAAGGCTCCCAGATTGTAGCTTTGATAAACCGTTTGATAATGCAGTTTCTGGGCAATCGTTAGCCTGGAATCCTGCTCCGTTACTTGAATGCCTGCCAAAGCATCCAAAGTCGATACGGTTTGATAAGGCTCAGCTCGTAACTGGCCCAGCATCAACCCCACTGGACAAGCATGTACCGCCTGAGCAGGCATAACGCCATATTTATTTTTCACGCCCTGCAGATGGTCAAACCAGGGCACGGGTAATTGATTAAAATCTTGATAGGGCTCGGTTAACTCTTGGCGGAAAAAACCATAACCAATCAAAGACTCGTCCGCACCTTCTCCCGTCAATACCGTTTTATGGCCTGACTCTGCCAATACCCGGCTGAGATAGTATTTACCGGCAATATTGATATTGGGTACTGGCATCTCACTGTGTAGCACGGCATTGGCAAAGTGATCAGCCAGTAGCTGATCCGATACAGGGACACGATGATGCCGAATACTCAGAGCATCGGCCAGTTGCTTAGCCTGCGGACTTTCATCAAAAGCTTGATGCTCTTCAAAAACGATGGTGTAAGCATTTACCTCGCGCCCAAGATGCGTGGCTATTGCCGTAATCACCGAGGAATCGATACCACTACTCAGGTAAGTTTGCACCGACTCGTTGTGTGATAAACGTTTTTCAATGGCGCTTAACAGATAATGCTCAAACTGAGCGCAAGCCTGCTCAAAAGACAGATCTGTTGATGAGAATTGAGAGGGATCAAAGGGTGACCGACGCACATAAGGCAAACATTCAACACCCTCACCAGAGACTTTGAGGTAGTGCCCTGGCGGCAAACTGAATACCCCTTCTACGGGAGTTTCCCTCGCATCCTGAGCAAAAAATGCAGCACCGGCCAGATAAGTGTGATTCCACTTCGCCGGAACACCATAAGCCAGCAGCGCCTTAATTTCAGATGCAGCCAATAAAGCACCGTTATAAAGCGTGTAAAACAGCGGCTTTATACCGTGACGATCACGACCTAGATAAGCGCTTTGCGTTTCTCGATCCCAGATCGCAAAAGCAAACTCACCATCCAGTTCATCCAAACACTCAACGCCCTGACGGATATACTGATGCAGCAGATATTCGGAATCACTGCCGGTTTGAAAAGTCACTCCAGCCTGCTCCAGAGGAGTACGGGAATTATATAACTCCCCATTGACCGCCATTACCACTCGGCCATCCTGGCTGTGCAGAGGTTGAACACCACTATCACCGCCATTAATCGCTAAACGGGTATGACCGATCGCCACATAGGGCTGATGAGCAAACCAATCGCCCTCACCGTCCGGACCACGGTGCTTTAGACTGTTTAATGCCTGAGTAAAGCCTTGCTCCGAACATGGAGCCTGAACGGAATGATAAAAAACAAAACCACACATAGATTCAGTCCGTTAGATATACAGGGCTTGAGGGTTAATACCGTGCTCGGTATTAGCCTGTGCTAACCAGCCCAGCTGAACAGGGGCATGATACAAACGCTCATTAGCCAGCTGTGGCCAAATATGACATAACCCAGGCACAAACACTTTAGCCGTCTTCACCGGCAGGGGTTCACGGGAATAATTCAGCACCAGAGTTTCAAAATTAAGCGACTTTAAGCGCTGAACAATGGTTTCTACATCCTGCTTGATATTACCGCTGGCCGATAACAAATTGTCCGGAGCTTCGACTCCTTCAGCAGGGAACAGATACGGACCCATTTCAATACCATCAAAATCGAACGGCGCTTCATTTTGATTACGAATCGGCAGCAGCTGGCACAACTCAGTTAACGCCCTTTGTCCTGCCAGCTCTTTTTGCAGGTGACAACCAAAACCAAAACTGATGCCTCCGGTGTTCTTATTTTTGCCCACCGCAGCAATCACAGGCACACCGATATCATGGCTGAGATCCAACAACCAATAGTCATGATCCACACTCAGGGTTTTATCGATAGGAGCCAAATAGTCAGGGTCTAAACGCGCCAGATCAAAGCCTGGACGTTCAATGCGGTTATACCACCACAACGCCGTAGCATCGCGCTCAATCAATTCAAACAGTGCCTGTAGGATAGCCTCTTCCAACGTATTCCCCGCTGCCGCACCATTAGAATGCCAGCGGGCAAAACGATCATCGTCAAAAGGTACATTGGCAAAACAGCTGGTTAACGGCACATAGACCGACTCCTCATGACTGAGTGACCAGGTGGGTAGCCAATGCACAGCTTCACCTTGATAGGGCTGAGCTGCCTGTTTGAGCTTGGAATCCGAGTGGTTCACATCAGTAAACTTCTGATACTGATCCTCGGTATAAGGTACCAGCTGCTGAAAATCGTAATAACGCTGAGTCAGCTCAGAGGGCTCTGCCTTAAATACCGGCTCACAACCTTGATATTGGGCACTAAAGCGCTCGACAGCCTCGCACAAAGCACTGGCTTGCGACTGCACATTGCATACCCCTTTACCCATACAGTTTTGTACAAAGCTACTATTACTAATCTGACCCAAATCTTTTGATGCAGGACTTTTAAAGAAAGAGGTCACGTAAATATTGATCGAATCTTCAGCCCCCGGCTCAGTACCTGACACAGAATCTGCCTGACTGCCCGGTAATGCACTGATATGAGTAATCACCCCGGTGACAGGACTGATAAAACGCTGCAGATTCATCACCGTCTGTTCTGGAGAAATACTGCGTGAACCACCGTCTTTATTAAAGTGCACCTCACAATCCTGCAGTATGATGGGCTGTGCGACTTGTTGAGCAAAATGCTCAATCTCATTCACTTCAATGGGGTGATGTTCGACCTGCCCACTTTCAACATCAAACAGAACAAGGTCATTTAAATCAGCGTCCATTTGCTGTTGCAACAACTCAACCACAGCAGGCAGTTGCTCAATAGATAGTTGCAAAGCAGTGTTATAGGGCAGACAACGGGAATCATCTGGAAAAGCAGCTTTAATTAACGAATAGGCAGGGTTGTTGCGCAATAGTCGTTGCTGTAACGATTTAAAATACCCTAAGGCATTCTTTTGAGGAATAACTGGAGAGATCCAGATTTTTTGCCCTACAGCTTTAACTAAACAAATCTGATCACACTGGAAATCAAGCTCATCCAAATTCTGATCCAACAGGCTTTCCAGTAAAACAAACTGAGCACTGTGCTGAGAACTCAGCCGTTGTGACAACTGCTCAAATAACTGATGCCATACCGCCAGCCCCTTAAAGTCTTCCGGTAAAAGACTGCTCACAACGCTGTTTTTAAATTCCGTAATACGCTCGGCAACAGGCTCATAGCACTTTTTGAAAGACGGCTGAGGCTGGCTGACAACGACCAACATCCCCTCTTTTTTTAATGCACCTTCCTGGTAATAAAAGCGCGTTTCTTGCTCAAAACTTAACGTCTGTGAAGCCGTGATATCTGCAGGGCTCTTGGTACCATCCACTTGATCAAACAGAGGAAAATGCTGATTAGATAAGCAAAAAGCACCCTGTTCACTGATTAGAAGAAGATCCTTATTTTCCAAAGGGTAAACATTAAATTTAGGGTGCCAGTTTAAGATCTCTGTCATAAGTACTCTCTAAATCTCACATTCTTTATAACAAGGCATCACCCCTGCCTTTCTCTTATAAAACACTTCTATCTGAAAGCGATAGAAATTACTACGACTCTTCCTAAATTTTCACACTCCGTCAACCATAAGGAGGCAAATAGATCTAAAATTCTCAACTATAAGTTTGAGCAACGATCAAAAAACAAAAAGACATAAAATGACGCAAAAAAATGATAAACATTTGATTTTAGACTCCAATACAACAGAAAAAACAACCAAGAATATAAAAACCCTAATATATCTGTTTAATGAAAAAGACTTCTCTTTAAACTTTTTCTAAAGATTCTGTTGATTGTTTTGTCAGCTTTTTTTGTTAACGTGAGGTATGGCGACGACGGATTAGGACGGTGTTGCCATAGCTGGGCATCTCTTAAAACAAAACTAAAATCAGAGACAACCAAACCATGGAAGAGCAAGGCATACAGACCTCAGAGAACAGTAAGTACGTACTTGGAAACTCAGAACAGATTCTCAATAAACTGGCCACAAGGACACTTCAGCAGGAGGCTCAGTTTTTAACCCCCTTCCTAGCCGCTAATCAGACAATACTTGATGCTGGCTGCGGTATCGGCTCTATCACTCGAGATGTAGCCCTGTTCTCATCCAGCTCGGAAGTGCACGGTATTGACTTTGACCAGACTCAGATTCTTCAGGCACAACAGGCCGCTTTAGATGCAGGAGCAAACAATACCCACTTCTCTTGCCAGTCCATCACCAAACTCAACTTCCCAGATAACTTTTTTGATATCGTCTTTGCCCATACCGTCTTTATGCATCTGCCAGAACCACAAAAGGCAATGAACGAACTCTATCGAGTCTGTAAACCAAGCGGAGTCATTGCCCTACGTGAAGGCGTTGGCAGCTTAGAACACTTCCCTAGTATTACTATCGGGCCTAAAAAAATCAGCTTAAGCCAATTACTCAGTGATGTGCTGACTCAGAGTGAGGGCACGCCTGACATTGGCTTACGTTTGAAAGGGCTTGTACATAACAGCGGCTTTAAACAGATCCAATTCTCTGCACAGGCCGTGTCCTATCAAACCCAGGCAGAGCTACAGCAGCTTCAAAGCTGGTATACCTCTCTGATCTTAGGCCGTACGGGTGAACTGGCACTTAAACACAATCTAATCAGTAATGAGGATCTGGCTACATTAGTAGGCCAGATAAACGATCTTCCCTATGACACTTCTGCTGTCAGTATCGCGATCTGGGGTGAGTTGACTGCCCGAAAAGAGGACTAATCTATGTCAGAGAACTATCAGGCCTTAGCACAGCAATACCAACAGGACGGCTTTACGATTCATCCAACGCCAATAATTCCTGCTGAAATGATTGAAAATGCTGTGGCAAATATCCCTGACATTATTGCTGAAAAGTATGATATGGGTTTCCCACCCTCTCGCCGCTGGAATGTCGGTGATCGTAAAAAAGTACAAAAGATGGATATGGTCCATCGCTGTAATAGAGCCTTTTTTGATCTAGTGACTCACCCCCCATTAGGAGAAGCCGTTGCTAAAATTTGCGGTGCTAAACGCATCCAAATCTGGGACACCCAACTCTTTATCAAACCGCCACAAGGTGGCGATAACGGCAATATTGGCTGGCATACCGATGAGGTGAACTGGTATTGGTGGTCGGGTGATGTTTTTACCATTTGGTTGCCACTCTGCGATGTTAGCGAAAGAGAAGGTACCTTGGCTTATATCCCTGCATCACACCAAAACGATCTGGAATTCAGCATTTTGGATGGTTACGACCAGGCGATGGAAAAGGCCGAGCAGGATCTAAAACAGAAACTGCCTAAAGACTCTTTTAACCCCGTCTATGTAGAAATTCCCAAAGGCGCATTTGCCGTTCATCACAAGAAACTGATTCACGGTAGTCGAGAAAATGCATCTGATAATGCTCGAATCTGCGTGGCTATCACCGTCAGAACTGAGCATGGCATACCTGTTTTTGACAAAGACGATATGGGTCATCTGGAACACCTGGAAAACCCCGTATTTTCACCGGTGATTCACTATGAACTTTAATAGTGAATCAACTTAAACTAGGACTAGAGTCTAGTTCTGGTTCATCATGACTCGCTGCAAACGTAATCAGAGTCGACTTTCAGTAAAAAGGAATTATCCAAATGACTGTAGAAGAAAAAATCGACCAGCAGGGCGCTAATCCAGTTCGCGAAGCTATTGAACACTTATCAGCACTACCTGGCGATGAAAGCCTGGCACGTGGTCTAGAGTGTGATGGCGAGTGGCGTAATGCTTGGTCTCGCATGGTAGCTTATGCCTGGATGAGCCAGGAAAACCTGGAAGCTTGCGTAGCCAATCCTGTACCTATGCTGTACAAACTGTCTAAGTACATCCCTCCTCGTGGCCTGGTATTACGCTTCAGCGCCTCATTAGAAGATGGCAGCATTATCACCACTCCTGAGTGGCCAAAAGTGACAGAATGGCAAGGTAATGCAGCTGCGGGCGAGGCAATCCCTGAGAAACTGTTCAACGATCAAAAAGAGCTGGAAGAGTTTTTAGCCAGCTACAGCTATGATGACAGTGCAATGGCTCGCGGTACTAACGGCTGGCGTGAATTGGGTAAAAACCTGCCTACTGAAATTACTCTGGCTATGCCACCAAAACCTGCAGACTCCTCTGTTCGCTCGTTCGCATTAGCTGATTATCAAGCTTCCGGTAAGATCTTCCCATTTACCAGCTGATTACCCCCGCTCGACTATAGCTGTTCTAGTACAGCAGCAGTTTTAGTGCACCGCCGTCTGGCGGTGCACTCCATACATGCGGTACAAGCCAGGCACAACACTTGTGGCGCACACTGATACAGGCGTTTATGCATGGCTTTTTTTTCTGATCACGTTATTGTCAAATTTGCCCCGCCCTCAAACCTTTTGATTTTTAGCGAGCATCAACAGGAAATTGTTCAATCTGAAGCAGCAAAGACTGTCTTTCACTATTTATCAGGCTCCAGCCACGAGAAATATAGCGAACAGCATCCACTGCATATTTATCAGGTAGAACAGACCCTAGCTGAACTGCAGCACAAAGGTTACTTGGTTACAACGAAGTCCAAGCACAAAGATTCAACAATAGAACAAGGTGAAGGTTATAGCTCTCTGTTACATTTACCTTTATCAAAACAGTGGCAGCAAGAGCTCAGCCATTACTCAAACCAAAGCCAACTGCATATAGTAATTTGTCAGGATCTACTTGATCCCAGGCTGGAACAAATCGCTCAAACATATGCTAACCAAGATTGGGTAGCCGTTAAACCTTTTGGCCAGTACCCCTCTATCTCACCAATATTTGGCCAAGGCAAAGGTTGTTACCCTTGCTTTCATCAGCAGCTGCTGAACAATCAACCCGTACGCCACTGGTGGTATCAGCACAGTCATGAATCCTTCCTTATCCCTTGTGCTCAATCCGAGATCACATCATTAACACGTATACTCAGCCTGTTAGGCAATAACCATCACCACCTGTCGATAACCGATATTCACCACAACCTTATCAGTAGCCACCAGGTTCCACTAAATCCAGCCTGCCCAAAACATGGCAACCCGGACTGGTTTAGAAACCGGCATGCACAGGCAATAGATCTGTCAGATATTGAAAAAAACAATTACCGGGATGGTGGCTTTCGTACGGTAGAACCAGAACAAACTCTAGCAGCACTACTACCCATGGTGGACTTTATCACGGGTCATGTGACTCACCTGCATGCTCGCCAAGACACAAATAATCTACAAGGGCGATCACTGAATCAGATTTACTTTTCCAGCTTCTACACTCTTCCACGTAATAAACAAAGCCTACATCCAGAGGACTTTATCTATACGACCATGGGAAAAGGCATTAGCGCAACACAATCAAAAATCAGCGCCTTAAGTGAAGCGGTGGAACGGATCGCATCACAGTACCAGGGGGATGAACCAGTAGTCTTTGCCCGAGCGTCTGAGCTGAGTGGAAACTGTCTACTGCCTGGACAGCTAATCCCACTCAGTGAACAGCAGTACAGCTCTTTTCAAGAGCTATCGCCTATGATGATTGAGAACCGGATTCATCAATGTTTGCCATACCAGGACCAAAGTATTCACTGGACATCTGGCTGGAACCTGATCACACAACAGAACGTATTTTTACCCCTTAACTGTTGCTACGCAAATAGCCCCTACCAGGACAACTTCACCAGTTTTTTCCACAACGGTGGCTCAGCAGGTAACTGCATCGAAGAGGCGATCTTACAAGGTATCTTTGAGCACATTGAACGTGATGCGGTTGCACAGTGGTGGTACAACAAACTGCTCTATCCCCAAGTGGATTACCGTTCAGTTGATACGGATCTGTTATATCAGATCGAAGCACAGTTGCTGCCTGAATACGACCTATGGGTATTGGATGTCACCTCTGCAGATATCGGGGTACCCGTTATGGCGGCGATAGCACGTCACCGGGTGAACGGGAGCTTTATCATGGGTTACGGTTGCCATCTGGATGAAATTATTGCCTGTCAGAGAGCACTGACCGAGCTATTCCAGCTACTAGAAGTCCGTTACGATAATACCTCACCTTTCGATTACAGCGATATGAAGGATGAAGACTACCTGTTTGGTCAAAGTGACAACCCAAGCGTACTCATCAGTAGTGCAGCACCCACCAAAACCTTAAAAGAAGATATTTTATTGTGTTGCCAGAAGTTACAGCATCTCGGTCTTGATGTAATAGTCATTGATAATACTCGACCAACATTACCTTTGAACTCCGTCAAAGTCTTTATCCCTGGTCTCTGCCATATATTCCCTCTATTTGGCCTCGAACGCCTCTACACCGCTCCTGTAAAAAACGGCTTATTGGATCAAGCCAACTCAGAAAGTACTTTGAATAGTATCGAACTACTGATCTAAAGGAATCTCAGCGTGAGTAATACCTATTATTGGCATCCACAGTTTAAAGTGTACCGATTGAATACAAGCGACTTATTGCTTTTATCTGAAAGCCAGGAGCTCTTCTTGCCCAGCAGCCAATATCCCGGGTTAATCCACCTTGACGGTAAACGCTCTCTTGATGAGCTTCACGCCCAGGGTGTGCTCGATGCTTATGATTTCAACTTCCTCTGCTTACTAAACCAGCTCAAGGATAACCGTTACCTTGTTGATACTCTCCATACACCTGATCTGGAAAAGTGCTATTTGCGAGAAAGGTCAACCACCCACCAGACACTAATAGATCACACTAATCTCGAACTGATTAACTTATCTGGTGCATCCAAGCAACTAAGCGCACAATGGCTTGCTTTAATTCAACAACAGACCGCCCACTTACGCTTGATAAACAAGGTGACCTTACTACTGGTTGATGACTTCCTGGATAGTAGAATTATTGACATCACTAAACAGAAAAACTGCTGGGGCATCATTAAAATCACTGGTGAACAGTGTTGGATCAGCCCACTCAGTACAGCAACTACACCGATCCCATTAGTCGAGTTACAACAGAGTATCAAACAGAACCAGCCAGCCAGACAATTACTGCATAAGTTATTCCCAGATAAAGATCACAGTCTCCCTGCGCTAAGAGATACAACACTCTCCTCACAGCAACAGCTCATGCTACTTGAACAGCTCAAACATCAGTGGGAAGTAAGTAATCGTCAGCTCATGGTTATTGAACTCGATAGTATGGATGTTAGCCTTCATCCTGTAGTGCCGTTCTACCAGAATGATGCTATAAGTTTATCGGAACAGCTATCTCAACCTATTAAATTAAGTGACTGTGCCAGTCAATATGAACAAGACGGCGGCTCGCGCAATATTTCTCCAGAACAAACGGTAGCCCGGTTAAAACAGTTGATCAGCCCTATATCAGGCGTTATTACACACCTCCAGGCACTCAACAATACACCTGAAAAACCCATTGAAATCTACAGCAGTGCTTTTTTTAAGTGTCCAGCTAAACCGCTACAAGAAGCGTTTCAAGATATGAACATGGTGCAAACCTGCCTTGGCAAAGGAGTGTCCCATACTCAAAGCCAGGCTAGCGCTCTATCAGAAGCCATCGAACGTTATGCCGCCATTTATCGAGGTGATGAACCAACGATAACCGCACGTCGTTCCGAACTGAATCAGCGTAGTTACTGCTTCCAACAACTGAGCCCCTTTAGTGATTCACAGTATGAGAGCTTTAAACATGCCACTTATCCAAACTTTGAATTTCGCCATAATGCCATCCCTTACCAAGATGAAAAGATCAACTGGATACCCGGTTGGTCGCTAAGCTCTAATGAAACCGTTTATCTCCCTATGACCTGCTGTTTTTCTAATACTCCTTTTGATGATGATAGATTTGGTCGCTGGAGCTCCAATGGGGCAGCAGCGGGGAACACCTTGGAAGAAGCAATCTTACAGGGCCTGTATGAACTTATAGAGAGAGACGCAACTGCGATTTGGTGGTACAACCAAATTTCTCGTCCTGGCTTCGATATTGAGCAGTTACCGACAAAGAATCGAGAACTCCTCGAA
Source organism: uncultured Oleiphilus sp. (assembly GCA_964342385.1). Classification (GTDB taxonomy): domain Bacteria; phylum Pseudomonadota; class Gammaproteobacteria; order Pseudomonadales; family Halomonadaceae; genus Oceanospirillum. The sequence goes on from CAYFGP010000006.1 coordinate 89,458, forward strand.
CAAGCACTTTATCCGACCCATCATATCTGGATCTTAGACTTGACTACGGACATAGCTGTTCCTGTTATGGTTGCAGTTGGTCAAAACAAACAGGATGGCGGCTATAGCTTTGGTTTTGGTTGTCACTTGCAACCAGAGCTAGCCGCACAACGCGCCCTAACTGAACTATGCCAATTACTACCTGTGCGTGATCAGCAAGAGGAAGCCTTTGACTTTAATATCATAGAAGAAGGAGATTATCTTTCACCCATCAGCAGTGATCATAACTCAGTGATTCAACCCTTTGCGTTGACTAGCGGAGATATAGCACTCGATATAAAAAATATTGTTATTCAGCTGCAAACACTGGACTTTGAAGTCGTCGCAGTTGACTTCAGCCGACCCCATCTCCCCATAAAAACAGCAAAAGTATTTGTACCTGGTCTCTGCCATATTTGGCCTGAACTAGCAAATGAACGCCTCTATAATCTTCCGGTTAAAATGGATTGGGCCATGAAGGCTAAAAATGAGCACAGCATTAACGCTCAAGCTCTGTACATATAACCAAATGAAGATAAAGCCTTAAACCAAGATGTTTAAGCCATTAGCTTTTTTATAATAAGCGCGAAACGGAGAATCACCGATAAATATTTATCTACTTTGTGTCAAGTAGCTACCTTTCAAAACTCAGAAAAATCCAGCTTTGGCCAAGAATAGCTAAATTTAAAAAAATAAACCTCTTGGCCGCAGATTCTGAGCGCACCACTTGCCATTCAGGTAAGATGCACCGATGAATTACAATAGTGGTGTAATCAGGACATATAGTGACGCATCATAAGAAATCAAACATACAACATATGTTGATTAAGCTGAGATTCACTTAACTCTTGCTCAATTAAACCCAACTTAACCGGTACGCTATACAATCGTTCCAAAGCAAACTGCGGCCACATATGGCAAGTGCCTGGTACAATGACTTTTACCGTCTCTACAGGCAGCTCAGGCCTTTTATAATCAGCAACCAGTACATCCAGCCCAAGTTGCTTTGCTTTCTCTAAACAGTAATTCACATCATCAAGCAGGTCTCTGTTTTCTATACGCGGGAAAGCACTCTTATCCTTAAGGCTAGATTGAGGATCAGGGAACAGGTAAGCTTCTTGACCAATCTCATTAAAATCAAACGGTGCACTATGCTCATCGGCAACAGAAATCAGCTGACATAGTTCAGTAATCGCTCGCTCTATCGCTATTTCAGGCGATAGATGACAGCCAAAACCAAACATAATACCACCAGTCTGTTTATTTTTTGCCAACGCAGCAAAAACCGGTATCTGGAAATCATTTGTTGCATCCAGAACCCAATAATCCCAACTACCCGATAACGTTTGATCAATCCGCTCTCTCTGTTCATCCGGCAATAAAGCAAGATCTACAGCGGGCAGATTGAGTTTGTTATACCACCACATCGCAATGGCATCTCTTTCTACTACTTCCAAAAAGCCCTGCAGAATAGCCTCTTCTACAGTATTCCCCGCCGCACAACCATTAGAGTTCCAAGAACAGTATTTAATATCCGGTGCTGCACCGGCATAAAGATAACTACTTGGCAGGTAAACCGTCTTATTCTGCGTTAACGACCAGGCAGGAGACCAATTCAGTTCACGCTCTTCAGCAAAAGGGATAGAGCCATGGCTGGACTTCTTAGCGGGATAATCAAACTCTTCATAACTCTGTTTCTGTTTATCACTCAGGCCAATCAGAAGTTCGGGATGAACAGCATCCTCACCCAAGGCAGTAAGTGAAGACACTAACGTCTTTTCATTGCCCTGAGCATGAGCGGCGTAACGCTCAAAGGACTCACATAAAGAGCTGACTTCAGCCTGAACAGAAGTAGATCCTTTACCTAAAGACGTTAGTTCAGTGCCATAACTCAAAGGATGGCTAAACTCAGGCACCTTTCTGAAAAAAGACGATTTAAACGTTTGGTAAGGCAATCCGTTTTGATCTTTCACTTCACTGGAGGTTGAGATCAATCCCGAAAAATCACTGACCAGATGTTGGATATTGGCTAATGTTTCTTCAGGTGAAATATGGCGATAACCACCTTGCGCATTATCGCTTTTCAAACAACTGGATAGCACCAGCTCATTGTCAGCATCACTAGCATCCTGATCACTACAACATCCATCAAAATGATGCAAAGCATGAGTCTGCGCTTTTGGTGATAACTGAACAATTTGGTGTGAATAACCATCATTCAGACATGACTCAACGGCTAAGCTGAACTCTCTTTTTTTCTCATCTTTTAACGGTAAAAACTTAAAGGGAATCGATGCTTTCGAGCCGCTGTAACTATCGTACCAGTGTCTTAGTGGCTGATTACGAGATATCGATTGCTGGAGACACTTATAGCAAAAGCCGTTTGCTTCAAACACAGGCCCCAAATAGTGCTGTCTGTTTGTTAGATTAACAAACAGGTAGGGGGTGCCATTATCAACTAGACTTAACTGCTTTATCTTGGGATCAAGATAATCACTGATCAAAATTAGGTTACAGCAGTATTGTTCTACGACATCACGCAACAAAGCCAATGTTTCTGTATGTTGAGCAACGCCGCATAAATCGTAGATCAGAGCATCCTTGTGATTCAGAACTTCTGGACTGTTTTCAGAGTCAACAGTCAGCCATGAACTATCTTCCGTATTAACTAACAGTCCTTTAGCATGCAGCGTATCAGCGGTCTGAAACGCCAACATCTTCTCTTCAGGTTTCATCTGCTGAAAGAACTTATTTAAAGGCATCGCAGATTCAACGCACTGCTGTACCAGTTCTAACTGCTGAGCAGGAATCGCATACTGATGCTTTTCCGAAAAGAAGAAAAAAGTATCCTGATAAACAGAGGTATAAAACTCAGAGGCCCATAAAATCCGTTGGTTATAATCCAGAAACACGCTTTATACCTTTAACCTTAGCTGACAAGATCAGCTGACTTAATGTTTTGCCACATGCTCGTTACTTGCTCCAGGTGTTGAACTGTTTGCTCATAAGGCGTAGCCTGCTGCCCTTCAATCACAGCAATAAGCTGACGCAGAAGATTAAGATTAGCCATCCGACGACAGCCATAGATCGCCTGAGTATCAGTCAGCTCATTATGCACCTGAACAAGAGATCCATTCATTTCCTGAGAAGGCTGTTTTTGTTCTATCACTGGCCCCCAACTATTTGCCAGTTGCAGTGATTTTTGAGCATAAAAAGCCTGAATACTATGCCCCATACAAACATCCGCCCCCGTATCATCATCTCCTTGCCAGCTCTGATAGTTTAGCAACACAGGACATTGCTCAGTTTGTATCAACCATTGTTGATAACCTTCCGCTGTTTGGCTCAGAGGCTGAACCGCCTGTGGTAAACCAAAGCAATCAAAAACCACATCTAATATAGAAAACAGTGTACGAGAAGAAGTACTAACCACCACTGAATTAGGCGTAGAAGGCTCACCCTTAATCAACTCAATATACTTGGTGATTGCAGTGGTATAACGAAAGTGACTGTTCACAAACAGTTTTTGGGAATACTCACGAGCTAATGAACTCAACTGCAGATAAGATTCAGGAGAAACAGGGTGTTCAATCAAGACATTGGATTGATGCATTAAGAAATGCTCTGCCAGTTCAACGCCGTTTGAGCCACCAATCGCAATAACAGCAAGGTCGATATCATTTGGTAAAGAGTCTATTGCTGTATAGCTGGGTACCGCTAAACGTTGGGCAAGCTGAAGAGAATGCCCACTGCCACGAGAAAAAATACCCTTAAAATCAAACTCAGGAAGACCCGCTAAAATCGGTAAATAGACGGCACCATAACGAGTGCCGCAAAGAATTGCTTTTGTTAATTTCATAGTAATAAAAAGGGCTGCGCAAGTGCAGCCCTTTAAAAGTTTAATTATGCGCAGGTTGTGAAAGGATAAGACAAACCAGCCATTCTATAATCAACCAATGCCATCCCTTGATCTGCATCATTTTCAGGTTTAGGAGGAATAACAAGAATTAGTTGTGGAAGTAAAATTGATGGAGCCGTATGGCTTTCTGTAAACCAACCGTTTCTTCCAACACCAAACTTAAATCGTACCTGATCAGACTCAACATCTCGTCCCAAGATTTCAATATCTTTACCAAGATCTTGATATCTTATAACTTTAATTGCAGGCATTGCTTTAGGGTTTAGTTCTTTAGATCCTTTATCTGGATTATTAAAACCAAACTGCATCAAAGCATTCACTGGCTTATCAACCAAGAAATCTTCAAACGTATTATAGATCACCTCAACATCTTGAGAGTCATCAGTTAGCTGAACCCACTCATCATCTCTATTTTTGCCCCAAGGTCTGCTATTAATAGCATCATTCCATACAATAGAAATAGCTCTCAGCCAAATATCATGTAAAGCAGTGTTTACATGTCCTAGCTCAAGTGGTGTAGTATCGTATGACTCGCCTTCTCTTGGTAACGGCTGCTGAGGAACGTCAATATCAGACATTTGGAATTCCTTTCAATTAGTTAGATAACCCAACATGCATATTTATGATCGCATTGGCTTTATTAAGCTGTAACGATTCATGCCTATTAGGAAGGTGTTGAACAATATATTCCAGCCTATTTATATTTTCAACCAATATATTGTCATCACACTCAATATATAGCAACAAGGAGTGCAATGCTTGAAAGTATGCTCCTTGCTTCAAAGATAATTCAATAGATCTTTCAAAATCCATGCAAGCTTCTTGTGAAATCTTTCTATTTTTTTCTAAAAATAGCAAAGCCCTAACCAGATACATTTTAGATAAATAGCAGTGTTCGCCGCTCTTCTCCGCCCATAATAGTTTCGGATTAATGCGCTCTAATGCTAGGCTCACTTCCTTATTATCTAAAAGAGTATTCGCAATAATAGTTTCAAGAATCGACGCCCAAATTCTCAATTCAGCTGACCAGTAATGATCAAGAAACCCAATAGAGTACCCTGTTTCACCTAAAGCCCAGTCCTTAGGAATCCTCATCAAAGAAGCAATAAATTGCGGACCAAATTTCTCTTCTAGACGAGTTTGTTCTTTTTCCAGCTCCAAGACTGACTCTTTATCGGAGTTTTGAAACTGCAATATTGAGTCACAGGTATTTGTGTAACTGGTGTTGCCAAGATGGTTTATAGAAGAAGCCCATTCTTTAGACTGCTCCATAGCTAAAGATGATTCACTGAGAGCTCCTTGCTCCCAGTAAAGTAGACTAAGAATAGCCAAAGCCCAAGACTTAGCATCTAAACCAAATCTAGCAGCAAACTCACTGCCATCAAATCCTAGTTGATCGTATTTTGTTACTGCTGACTCTAGAGCATCTTTTGCTTCTATAAAATATCCATCGTTCCAAAGACAGAAACCAAATACAACATTAGAGAAGCATACCTGTACATCATCGTTGTTCGCTAAGGCCAATTCCTTCATTTGAGTCGCAAAATCTGCCGGTATCTCTCTTGAAGATCGATTATTATGAAAAAGGAAAGTGCCCCACAAGATATTGAAGTAGTATTCTTTATAGCCTTCACTATGTCCTTCACTGACTGATCTGTCAAAAATTTCCTTTGACTTGTCAGCGATCTCATCAAACTCATGCGATCCATAACCCTGACAAACCATAAGTACTGGAATCATCAATGAATTAAGAGCAAGCTCATTCTCATCTCTTATCAATGTGTTTTCTATCCCCTTGTTCCACTGCAAGGAATTTTCCAGGCAATTCAAGGCATAATTTTCACCTGATTGTGAGATAAAAACCTTAGCAGCATTTAATCCTAGCTCAACCGCCCTGCCATAGTTATTTGCTTTGGAAAAGTGTTCTGCGATTACAAACGGGTTACTTTTACAATACTCAGGTTTCTCTTTTTCGAACGCTTCAGCTACATTTTTATGAGCACTAAGCCTTTTATCACTCAACATTGAATCATATGCTGCATCACGGACTAATGCATGCTTAAAAATATAACTATCGCTATCAACCTTACGCTGTTGGTATATTAACTCAGCTTCAATCAACTCATTAAGATCATTTTGAATCTGTCCTTCAGTATGACCAGATGCAGCTATTAATAGATCATAATCGAATTCTCGACCAATGGTGGCAGCTAACTGAGCAGTTTCTTTGGAATAAACTAAGGAATCAAGTTTTTGCTGCAGGGAGTCTCTTAAGCTAGTTGGTACCTCATCTAGCTTGTCAGGGCTTACAAAATCAATAATACCGTTCAACTTATGCACCAGTTCTTTCTGCTGCATCATATTGACCAGTTCTTCGATAAACAACGGAATGCCATCTGTACGGGATATCAACAGATCTAATACCCCTTTTGCGATTGCCTCACCATTAAACATGGTAGAGATAAAATCTTTTGAGGCATCTGCAGCTAAACGACTCACACTAACAGATTCGAAGCCTTTGCCTTCTAACAATTCAGGCAATGGTTGGCGGGAAGTACTGATAAAAACATCATTTGAAGCCTGAATAACTTTGGCAAACTGGGCAATAAACTCAATACTGGTAGGGTCAGCCCAATGCATATCTTCAAAGATATAGAGCTTCTTATGACTATGGCCATCGTCACACATAAACAACGCAGATAGGGCGTTAAATAGATACTGCTTCTGTACGTCAGGCGCAAATGCGGAAGGCTCCATACCCTCTGGTAGAGGAATATTCAACCATGCAAACAGAACTGGCAAGGCTGGTACTACTACATCTAAATGCTCACTATCTAGCTCCTGAGCCAGTCCAATCAATAAATCAGCAGTTTGGGTGCTATCTAAAGCGTCTAATGAAAACTTAAACTTCAGCAGGTTCAGAATAGGGTAAAGCGCATTATTCTGATGCTCTGGTAAACACTGAGCAACATAGTGGTAATAGCCCTTGGCTTGATCTCTTAATTCAAACACTAAACGAGACTTACCAATACCTGCCTCACCATTGATATGAGCCAAGCCTGGAATATGGTCTTGTGGACGTCGACTTTTCTGCAAAATACCCGTTAAGACTTTTAGCTCAGCTTCGCGCCCTACAAAAGCATTGTTTTTTCGGGTGCCTCTCAAGAAACCAAAAGCTTCGACCTGACGTTCGCCAGTTAATCTAAAGGTAGGGATCTGTAGGGCGTTTACACCTGCTTCAATAATGCTCGCAGCATCAAACTGGACATAGGCTTCTAGTAGTTTGCGGGTAACATCAGAGCACAGGATTTGATCTGCATCTGCTGCACGGGCTAATTCAAGCGCAGTATTTGGAGTATCCCCTTCAGGGATAGCATCTGCGTAGGTGGTAACCAGGCCAGTATGCACACCTAATCGGCCCTGCATAATAATGCCCTGATTTTGCTTTAATAAGTGGTTACGTTTAGCGAGGCCACTCATAATGTCCAGTGCTGTGCGAGCACACAAACGAGCATCATTATCACTTACCGCAGGATAGCCAAAGTAAAACAGCAGGGTGTCACCTAAAGTCCCTACATGAGTCGCACCATAGCGCACTGCAATATCAGTACATTGGTTTTTCTGATCATGATGTAGCGCCTCGATGACCTCTGCATCCAGTACTTCATCAGTCACTTTACGCACTTGGATGCAGACTGCTAATGCCGTAATCTGCTTACGTTCGGTTAACCCTGTTAACGCAGCAGCGCTAGGATTCTCCATCGTAGCTTGATCAACGCTAGATACACACGTTGTGGTATCCGCCATCCCGCCAGTGCCTTGACCTGACAAATCACCCACAAGGTTGGAGAAGTTCAGCAGTTTTAACTCAGCAAACAGTTCATGACTAGTTATAGTACGTTCATGTACTTTTTTCTGTAATGCTCGACGCAATAGAGAAGCCACAGGGTGGCCTACAACCGGCGCAGGTAGCGGAACGTTCGATTGACTCAACTGTTTGTGGAAAACAGATGCCAGGTTTGCACCGGACACTGTTGGGCTGCCTGTTAGACACTCCAGAAAAACTAACGCCCAAACATAAACATCGGTTTTTACGGTAGGTGGCTCGCCACGTAGCTGTTCAGGTGCACTGTATGATGGTGTGCCTAACGCCTCTTGGGTCAGGGTGATGCTTTTATAATCTTGCTGACGGGCTTCGTTAACAAAGGTGCCGATACCAAAGTCCAGAACCTTTACATGGGTTCTAACACCAGTCTGGATCAGCATAATATTGGCAGGCTTAATATCTCTATGAATAATGCCTTGCTCGTGAGCATAAGCCAGGGCTTCCAGTACCTGCCCCATAATGTCGGCAGTTTCAACTGCGGGCAGAGACCCATTATCAATCAGCAGTTCTTTTAACGTTTTACCGTCTACGTACTCAAATACGGCGTATAACAGGTCATTGTCGCCTTGCCCTTTGTCCAACAGGCGCACAATATTAGGATGCTGTAAACGGCTACACAGCAGGGTTTCTCGCTCGAAGCGTTCGATATAGCGCTTCTTTTTTGCTTCATCAAAATCAGGGCTTATTGCCAAAAATTTAATTGCAACAATCTGACCAGTTGTTAGCTGTTTCGCTTTATAAACACTACCAAATCCGCCTTCGCCTATTTTTTCTAACAACTCATAAGCCGATGAATTGAAGTTTTTTGTTATAGCATCATAGCTGACTGGATCTGCCGCCATTTTTGGTTATCCCATAATTGATATTACTGATTACACAGCAAACTGAGCCGATGCAAGCGTTCCATCGAAGCAATATCTAGACGCTATATATCGGCTTTGATGTTTGTTTTTGTTTATCTATGTAACATTATTTTACTAAAAGCATTCAGCTGAAGCCGTTTAAGTTTCCCTAAAAAAGCACGATATCAGCTTTCTTTTAAGGTTGAAAGAAAAGCGATGTCTCAAAAAATAGCCCTTTGATTAAAGGACAGGACACAACAAAGAAAGACATATATTGTCGCAGCATTGCATTTAAAATCTACCATCAAGCATGGAGCATTAGTGATGGCTATTCAATGCACTTTTAGCTCGCTTAAATAATGGCGTATCTCTACCTTGATCAATTTCTGCCAGAACAGATTTCAGCTGATTATCAGCTTCCTGTGCAAAACTCGACGCTCCTGCACATTCAAGCCAATGGGTTGCAATATCAAGCTTTAGCCAGCTCGCTTTCATAGTGTAGGCCCGCTCAAAACCTTGCTTAAAGTAATGATTAATTTCTTCAGTATACTGCCCTGATTGGTTATACGTATAGCAAGCCAAAGATCGCTGCAGTAAAGGCACCACACCAGGCTGCCCCATTTCCTCACATCTATTAATCATCGTATTAATTAAACCAGAAATTTCGTCATACCTTTCCGCTGGCATTAACTCAAATAACATCGGCCAATAAAAAGTACTACTACCTGCAGTGTTTTCGTCATGCCACAACTGGAATAAGAAAGGCTCCATAAAGTCTGTTTTTTGTACTGCCCAGTCATAAATCGCAACAATCCATCCTTCCAGCCATTGTGGATCTCTTTTGCCCTTAATTTCCAGTGCATAACTCTGAGTCAAAGCTTCAGCTTTCTTTCGATCATGACATTGGTAAGCCAACATGGCCCAGAAAACCACTGAGCCGTCTATCGACATAGCACAACCGGTTTTTTCCGCCCATACTTTAGCAGCTGCTGCACTTTGTTCTGCCTGATCAATTTTCCCTTTAAAAGACAGAATATGGCTTAGAATAAACAAAGCTTGGCTCTTGGGTTCTACACCATAGTTTTGCCACAACTGGGTATCGCTATTGTCGTCGTATAATGCCACAGCTCTGTTACAACATATTTCAGCTTGATGTAAGTCAGCCATGAATTGATAGGTTTGCCCCAACAATGGAAGAATCAATAACTGCTCAAGTCGATTTGATCGGGCCATCGCATTTTGAAGCAGACTATTACCCAGCGTTAATGCTTTCTTGCAATGACCGCTAAAGTGCAACCTTTGGTACTCTCCCCACTGCTCTAGAAAGCCCTCATCTACACTTTCTTGCTGCTCTTTCCCATCCTCTACCGGTTTTAGTTCGGATACTCGCTTTTGCAGGGTCAGCAATTGCTCACTGCCCAGACCATAAAGCGCCATATAAGAGGAAAATACGGTTTCACTGAGCTGCAATTCATATGAATTGTTTTCTGGCTCACTGATGTGATCAATCCAGGTCATCGCTTGATGATACATTTCAACGGCCTCTGAATAGGCGCATCTGATACTGGCTTGCTGAGTTGCTTTAATCCCCATATCTGCAGCACTTGACCATTGCTCTGCTCGACTATAATGCTGAGCTAAAACAAAAGGCTGCTGCTTTGCCAAACCTGGAAAGTGTTGTGCAATCGCTTTAGCGATCTGGCTGTGGAATGCTTTTCTTGCGGCTCCATTCAGGCTGTCGTAGGCCGTATCTCTTATTAGGGCATGGCTAAACAGATAGCTATCACCGTTCACCTTACGCTGGCGGATAATAAGCTCTGCCTCAAGCAGCTCATTGAGATCGCTTTGAATCATCTCTTCATCATAATCTGAAGCGGCAACCAACAGCTTGTAATCAAACTCACGCCCTATCGCTGCAGCTAACTGTGCTGTTTCTTTGGCGTATACCAAACCATCCAACTTCTGCTGTAGCGAATCACGTAGGCTATTCGGTATTTCCTGTAACTTCTCAGGACTCACGAAGTCGAATATACCGTTCAGTTTTTGCACCCACTCTTTTTGCACCAGCATATCCACTAATTCTTCAATAAATAGAGGGATACCATCGGTACGGGCTACGAGTAGGTCTAACAATCGGGTGGCAACATCCTGTTGGTCAAACAGCGCTTGAATAAACTGCTTACAATCCTCTTGCGCTAACTTGTCTAACTTGAGGCTGATAACAATGTTTCGAACGGTTTCTTTGGAGGAGGCTTCGATGGCGCCTAATAACGCCCCAGGTAGTGTTTCTCGGGAGGTGATAACGAGACGATGGGATGAGTTTTTCAGATCCAACACAAACTGCGCAATAAACTCCAGGGTTGTTGGATCAGCCCAATGCAAATCTTCAAAAACAAAGAGTTTTTTCTCTCTGGCCGTTTTATCACTATGAAGCAAGATGATGCTTAATGCATTAAACAAAGCCCGTTTCTGAGCCTCTGGAGATAGCGCAGAAGGCTCAATAGCCTCTGGCAATGGGATATCCAACCAAGCCAGTAGAATCGGTAGAGCCTCACTGAGCCTCTCGGAATACGCCTTATCATATTGCTCTGGTAACTGCTGCAATAAGGTTATGGTCTGCGCTTGCGTTAAGGCACTTAAGGTAAGCTGGTACTTCAGTAGGTTAATAATGGGATAGAGTGCATTATTGCGCTGCTCTGGCAAACATTGAGCAACGTAGTGCTGGTAATCATATGCTTTATCTCTCAACTCAAACATCAGTCGAGACTTACCAACCCCCGCTTCACCATAAAGATGCAATGTCGCAGGAGGCTTATTGCTTAACCCATTACCCTCCGCTAATTTTGTTTGCGGCCGAATAAAATCCAATAGCAGAGATAGCTCTTTCGCCCGCCCCACAAAAGCGTGATTGCGCCGCTGCCCACGTAGAAAGCCAAAAGCCTCAACCTGTCGTTCTGCCATAAGGCGAAATAAAGTGGTTGGATATGCGTTCATACCCAGAGGCATTACTTGATCGGTTTCAAACTCGATATAGGCTTCCAGCGCTTTTCTGGAACTTTCACTGCATAAAACCTGATTTTTATCCGCTATGCGAGATAGCTCCAAGGCAATATTGGGCGTATCGCCTTCAGGGGTTGCATCCGCAAAACTGGTCACCACCCCTGTATGCATGCCGATGTGAGCATATATTTGTATCCCCTGCTGAAGCTTTAGCAGGGCATTACGCTTACTCAACCCACTGATCATATCCAATACGGCGCGGGCAGCCAGTCGTGTATCATTTTCACTGGCTGCAGGATAGCCAAAATAGAATAACAAGCTGTCAGCCAGCGTATTTACATGGTGTGCACCATAGCGCAAAGCAATATCTACACACTGGCTCTTCTGATCACGATGCAGTGCATCTATCACTTCAGGGTCGATTGTACTTGCGAGCACTTTCCTAGGTTGTAAGCGCACGGCTAACACTGTGATCTGCTTACGTTCAGTCAAAACAGTCGAAACCTTAGTATGACTGTTGAGTAAGGTATCCAACTCACCGGGTTTAGCATTGTCTTCTGAGGACTCAGCAGAAAAACTCCCAACCAAACTGGAAAAGTTAAGCTGATGCAGTTCCTTATACAGCTCTTTGGCCGTTATTGTGCGCTCATGTACTTTCTTCTGTAACGCCCGGCGCAACACCGCTGCAACAGGATGCCCTATCAGTGCATTTGGTAAGGGAACATTGGATTGACTCAGCTGCTTATGAAAAACAGAGGCCAGGGTTGAACCAGAAACGGCAGGCCTGCCGGTCAAACACTCAATAAAAACTAAGGCCCAGACAAAGATATCTGTTTTTACGGTGGGGGGTTCCCCTCGGAGCTGTTCGGGGGCACTGTATGAAGGGGTACCTAAGGTTTCACGGGTCAGGGTAAGGCTCTTGTAATCCTGCTGACGAGCTTCACTGGCTAAAGTACTGATACCAAAATCAAGCACTTTGGCATGAACCCCGGTCCCTGTCTTAACCAACATAATATTCGCAGGTTTAATATCTCTGTGAATCACCCCTTGTTCGTGAGCATGAGCTAAGGCATCCAGAACCTGCTCCATCACTTCAGCTGTTTCCAGAGGAGATAGAGCACCGGATTCCTGCAAAACTTCTTTTAAGTTCTTCCCTTCAACATACTCAAATACAGCATAAAGCAGATGATTACTGCAGCATCCTTTATCCAGTAAACGCACAATATTAGGGTGCTGCAGACGACCACTTAACTCGGCCTCACGTTCAAAGCGCTCTACGTAGCGCAACCTTTTTGCGCCATCAAGATCTGGATCAACTGCCAGAAATTTTATCGCGACAGTCTGCCCTGTACTTAATTGCTTTGCCCGATAAACGAAGCCAAATCCACCCTCACCAATTTTGTCCTCAAGCTCGTAAGCTGTTGAATTAAAATGCTGAATAATGTTATCTGCAGAAACGCTTACCATGTACTCTCAACCTTATTCAAATTCATCTGCTTAGAGACTGCTTTTATTTATTTTGGACTGGGCTAAAGCAATTCAAATACAAAATTATGCAACTAACGCGACAATAAGCCTTATATTACAGAGCAATAAAAACAAGTGAAACATTTTGTAACACAAAGAATAAATGATTTGATTGGTATCACTATCTTGAAAGACTGCCCTAAAATTCTGCGTTATTAGGAGGTTTAGAGGATCGCTAATGATATGAGCCCCAACACTCTATTGACGTGCTGCTATACCCCCTATCCATTAGCCTCTAGCAAGTTATCAACCTCATAACGATTGCGACCACTACGTTTGGCTCGATACAGGGCTTGATCGGCTTTATGATAAAAAGACTCTTCATCATCATCCTTATACGCTGCCACACCAATACTGACCGTGACATAATCCGCTACGGCTGAGTCAGGGTGATCAATATGCAACTCAGACAACGCCTGCACGATTCTCTCTGACAGTTGAGCCGCTTGCTTGCTATTACTACCCGGCAGGATAAGCGCGAACTCTTCACCACCAATACGCGCGACGGTATCAACGGCTCTCTGGGCCTGTCCGGTAAGCACTTTAGCCAGCTCTCTTAAACACATGTCTCCGGCTGGATGACCTTTACTGTCGTTAAATTGCTTAAAAAAATCCACATCAACGATCACCAGAGAAAGCGGCGTATGAAAGCGATCTGTATGGTTCAATTCATCTTTCAGGGCTTTATTAAAACCTTTTCGATTTGATAACCCCGTTAGTTCATCGGTATAACTCATAGCTCTAAGGGAATCGATAAGGCGTTCGTTTTCTGCTTGGAGTTTTAGGCTAAACAGGTATTGGCGACGCAGTGTGAAAATTAACAATAAAACCAGCAGGGGCAGCTTCACTATGGCAAGAAACTGATCGATGGGTCCAAGAAAGGGATCTGATAGCATCAGGTAACTATAACCTGCCAGTAAAACCAGCTGTGACACCAGCATTAGACTTAGTCGGCTATACCAAGCCAGTAATAGGCTAAAAAATCCGATCAAAAGAATTTTCTCGGCAACACCTCTATCCTGCCATAACGCTAAAACGGCGTAAGCGGTTGCGATCCAACATAAGGTTAACAATAAAGCTGAGCCTAACCAGGCGGGTTTGCGATACTGCTCTTTGAGCATGCCCACTGCGGTAGCATAAAATCCGGTTAATAATGCTATTTGAGGAAGGAAGTGCCATAGCAGCACACTATCATCAGGTACAGAGCCCAACAGATAGTAACTATAAACTAGCTGTATCAACAGGCTTGAAGCCAGTGCCCAGATAAAGCCGTATTTGAGTGTTTTGCCTGCCAGAACATCTGACAGGCTGGAATGAGGAGTGGAGCTCAGTGTTAGGTTAGCCACAACATCCACCTCCTAGGACGGATATTAATAAGTATGCGACGGATATTAATAAGCTCTCAATAAAATAAATCACGCCTGAACGAAGGTCTTTCTGTAACAATCGCACTATCCTTCCGCCAACGGCTAGAGAACAAAGCATATTGTTAAGAACTCACACAAAAGTTTCTCTTTAGAAATGGCTTCATGCTTCAGCCATTGGTCAAAAAATATCGAAATACTTTTGTGTAAGTATGTATAGAGAGGCTTTGTGCGAACACTTCTGTCAGAACAATACTTGAACAGTATAGTCACAAAACCTCAGCTCAGAGGCTGAAATACCCTCTCTATTGTCTGGAGCTTTTCTTATGGTCGCTCCATAGACTTAGATCGTTTGATTAAATACAGCATATTGATTAGATCCACGCCCTTTAGCTTGCTTTAAAGCCTGCCCCGCCTTTCGATACAGAGACTCTGGCGTATCTTTATTGTGGACCGCCACACCATAGCTAAAGCTAAGTTTCTTACCCAAACCAGGATTTACAATCGCTTTTTGCTTTAAGGCTTTTTGTACTTTGTCCACCAACATCTCAGCCTGATGCCGATCACAGCCCGGTAATATCATGGAAAACTCATCACCACCGGTACGGGCGACAAAATCCACAGAACGCTTTGCTTGGCTGGGTAAAAACTGAGCCAACTTTTTCAAACAGGCATTGCCCGCCTGATAGTCCAGCGCATCGTTGTAGTCTTTAAAGTGATCCACATTTACGACGACAAGAGATAATGGGGTATGAAAACGATTAGAGAGATTCATGGCATTATCCAATACCTCATCAAAACCTTTACGGTTGGCGATCCCTGTCATCTCATCGGTATGATTAATAATTCTAATTTTTTCAGCAAAAGAGACATTCTGTTGATTTTTATTCTGAGCCAAACGAAAGAGGCTTTTGAGGGTAAAGATCATAACGACAACCAGTGCAGGAAACATCAGCACGGATAACGTCTGATCTAACAGGGAAAGATTGGGGTCATTAAACACAAAGACGATATAGGCCAATACCAACTGCGGCAGAGAGATGATCATCAGTCGGGTACGGGCAAAAAACGCCAGCGTTAAACTGAAAAAACCGACAATCAGAAACTTTTCAGCAACATAGTAAATTTGCCAGATTTCGTAGACATACCAAGCGGTCATCAACCAGCTAAGAGAGGTCAAAAATGCACCGACCACTCCGGTAAATTCACCATGATGCCCTCTTGTATGCTCCATACGAAACAAGATAGCAGCAATCAACAATGCAACAGCCGGGGACCACAGTGCAAAGCCCGGGGCATAAACACCCACACCAGGGGTCGTAAGGAAAAAGAAGCCGTAGCACAATAAGGCCAATACACCAGAGGCTACAGCCCAGATAAAGCCGTAGGTGAGCACCCGATGCATTAAATTACTGGAAAAGCGTACTTCAGGTTCATTAACTGCAGTCAGTAGTTGTGTAGGCAAAATAAGGCCTCTTGGATTCAAGTAACAAGTGCAATCCAGTTTACAACAATAAGTTTAGCTTGGATCTTGGAAAACCTGATCGATTGATTCCGCCAATAATATGTTCGCCGCCCACAGATTTAATTGATGGGTACCAGCCTGCGCAAGCTTAGTTTCAACCCAGGCAGGCAGGGGAGAAAATTTAAGGACTAATAACTGTAACAAGATTTCAGCTTTGCCCTCTAAATGCCCTTCTTCACGCCCTTCCTCTTTAGCATCTTTGAGCAAGCTGGCCTCGTCATGTAGCGCTCTTTCACGCACAAATGCCAAGCGACGAGTTTCATCATCCGCACTCAGGCTTTTCACTTTTTCCAGCGCTTCTTGTACTGGTGGATAGGCGATACCAGCCATCGTTACTTCCTCATGCCAATGTTCAAAAAAGGTGATCCATGCGGAGAGCTCTTCTTTTGCTAATCCTAAGCGATCTGCTTTGGGTAATTCTATCAGGTTCAGTTGTAGCTCGTGGCCTAGGATTACTTCCGGCTGAACTCGATCTCTCATCTCAAAGCACCAAACCGCTTGGTCATAATGCATGGGTTGATCAAAGAGTTCAAAATCAAGCAGGTGAATGCCAATTGCAGGCTTCAGGCTCTGATAATCTTCGCCACCGGCTAACTGCTGCATAAGGATACGCGAAAGATAGTAAGCACTACGGGAGCTCCAAGCCTTATATTTTCTCACCTGCATCTCTACATTATAGCTTGTACCCTCGATATCCTGAGCAAACAGATCCAGCACAATATATTTTCCCGTTAGCTCCTGAGGATCAATAGTAGGGTTCAACACTTCTAATTCAGTGACCTTAGGTTGATCACTTCGGACAGCGTTAATTAGATGACAGAGTAAATCGGGAGCCTCAGAAAAGATCCTTTTAAAGACGAAATCATTTTTCGGATCTAAGAGGTTTTTCGAATGGGATAGATTATTAGTATTTTGCATAACACTTCCTTGTAGTTCATTCCTGATAACTACAAAGTAGTGCCTATCGACTGACCTGCCATACTTAACAGCTGAGTTAGATCAATCTCTATTGAAAAACTGGCTGCCGCTAATCAGGGCTTTCTTTTATAGATGGGCTTGCTGGCCTTACCGAGCAAATAAAAAAACCGGCCTTCGCAAAAAGGCCGGTACTTCAAGTGAAGTCATATAAGTGTGCAGGTGCCATATGAGTGCCTGGGCTCAGCAGATAAATCCAGGCATGGCTGGAAGTGCAGGCTCAATACACTTCCGATTCAAACGCCTCTGGATTACAGGCGCTGAAACTTACTGCATCTGTCAGAAACCGTACTAGGGGTTAGCAGTTCCTGACAGATACGGGCTAAGCGCTTTAGGACAAGCGCTTAACACTCCAACAACGTCAGTGATTACAGACGCTCAAAGACAGTGGCTACACCCTGGCCCATACCGATACACATGGTCGCCAGACCCAGAGTACCGCCACGCTGCTCCATTACATTCAGCAGAGTGGTAGAGATACGAGTACCGGAACAACCCAGTGGGTGACCCAGTGCAATCGCGCCACCGTTCAGGTTGACCTTGTCATCCACCTTGTCCAGCAGCCCCAGATCTTTCAGCACAGGGATCGCCTGTGCCGCAAAGGCTTCGTTCAGCTCAACAAAGTCCATATCATCGATGGTCAGACCCGCAGCTTTCAGTGCTTTCTGAGAAGCCGGTACCGGACCGTAACCCATGATAGAAGGATCACAACCCGCAACGCCCATAGACAGAATCTTAGCGATTGGCTTCAGACCCAGGGCCTGAGCACGCTCAGCAGACATTACCATCATGCCGGATGCACCGACGGACAGTGCAGAAGACTGACCCGCAGTTACCGTACCGCTGCGTGGATCAAATACCGGACGCAGCTGCGCCAGGCTTTCCATAGAGGTTTCAGGACGGATTACTTCGTCATAATTGATCAGTTTTACAAAACCGTTTTCATCATGGCCTTGTACACCAATGATCTCTTTCTCAAAACGACCAGATTGAGAAGCTTCGTGGGCCAGACGGTGAGAACGAACACCCAGCGCATCCTGGTCTTCACGGCTGACACCGTGCATCTTACCCAGCAGTTCTGCGGTCAGGCCCATCATCATGGCTGCTTTTGCCGCATACTTGGAGGCAGATGGATTCACATCAACACCGTGCATCATATCGACGTGGCCCATGTGCTCAACACCACCGACCATATAGACATCGCCCAGACCGGCCTGGATGTTGGCTACTGCGATATGCAGTGCAGACATAGAGGAACCACACAGACGGTTAACGGTTTGCGCCGGTACAGTCTTAGGGATACGGGTCAGGATAGAAGCGTTACGGGCTACATCATAACCCTGCTCCAGGGTCTGGTTTACACAACCCCAGATGATGTCATCAATCTCAACCGGATCGATGCCCGTGTTACGGTCCAGCAGACCTTCCATTACTGCGGCAGACAGCTCTTCTGCACGCACGTTACGGAAAGCACCGTTTTTCGCTTTAGCCATGGCACTACGCGCGCCATCTACAATTACTGCATCACGAGGATTCAGGCTCATGATCAACTCCTAAAATTCTGTTCTCGGGCAGGCTCTGGCCTGCTTCTGGCTTATCAGGTGCGCTCTTTCGTCTGCTTCAGAAGAAAGAGCGTCTTACCCATTCAGGCGTATCGGCTTGTTTTACAAACTTACCGGCTAGGCTTAGAAGAAGGTTTTACCTTCAGCTGCCATGGCACGCATCTTCTCAGTTGGCTGGTACAGGGCACCCAGTTCCGGCGCATACTTATCAGCCATGGCACAGAAGGCTTCCAGACCCATGCTGTCGATATAACGCAGGGCACCACCGTGGAATGGAGGGAAACCAATACCGAAGATCAGACCCATATCGGCTTCAGCAGCGTTTTCAACAATGCCATCTTCCAGACAACGTACGGTTTCGATACACAGAGGAATCATCATACGCTCGATGATCTCTTCGTCAGTCAGCTCACGCTGATCCTGAACCAGAGGTTTCAACAGCTCGTAAGCGCCTTCATCAGTCGCTTTCTTCGGACGACCCTTACGGTCTTCTTCGTAAGCGTAGAAGCCCAGCTTGTTCTTCTGACCCAAACGCTCAGCACCAAACATCACGCTCAGAGCCGTCTCGCCTTCACGAGCCATACGATCCGGGAAGCCCGCCGCCATTACATTGTTGGCGTGCTCAGCGGTATCCATGCCCACAACGTCCAGCAGGTAAGCAGGACCCATTGGCCAGCCGAATTTCTCCATGATCTTATCCACACGCTGGAAGTCAGCGCCGTGTTCGATCAGGCTCATAAAGCCGCCGAAGTAAGGGAACAGAATACGGTTTACCAGGAAGCCCGGACAGTCATTCACAACAACCGGGGTTTTGCCCATCTTCTTAGCGTAAGCAACGGTCGCTGCAATGGCTTTTTCGCTGGTCTTTTCACCACGAATCACCTCAACCAGTGGCATCTTGTTCACTGGGTTAAAGAAGTGCATACCACAGAAGTTTTCCGGACGCTTCAGGTTCTCTGCCAGAGATGTGATAGAGATGGTCGAAGTGTTAGACGTCAGGATGGTATCTTCAGTCACCTGATCTTCCAGCTCGGCCAGCACCGCACCTTTGATCTTAGGATTCTCAACAACCGCTTCCACGACCAGATCCACATCACCGAAGTCGCCGTAGCTCAGGGTAGGACGGATTGCATTCAGGGCATCCGCCATCTGCTCAGGCTTCATGCGCTTACGCTCAACACGCTTAGCCAGCAGTTTTTTCGCTTCACTCAAACCCAGCTGAATGGCATCTTCATTGATGTCTTTCATAATGATCGGCGTGCCTTTATAGGCAGACTGGTAAGCGATTCCACCGCCCATAATACCTGCGCCCAATACCGCAGCCTTGTTCACTGGCTGAGCATCTTTCTCGTAAGCACCGGACTTTTTCTTCAGGTATTGATCATTCAGGAACAGACCCACCAGGCTATTAGCCACAGAGGTACGCGCCATACGAGCAAAGCATTTAGCTTCCGCTTTCTGTGCTTTTTCACGACCTTCGCCAGCACCTTTCTGGATGCTCTTAATCGCTTCCAGTGGCGCAGGGTAATGACGACCTGCTTGCGCAGCCACAACACCTTTCGCAGTTTCGAAAGACATCATGGTTTCAATCATATTCAGTTTCAGCGGCTCCAGTTTTTCCTGACGCTTGGTTTTCCAGTCCAGGTTACCGGCATTGGCTTCTTTCACCAGATCAATCGCCGCCGCACGCAGTTGTTCAGGGGCAACCACTGCATCAATAGCACCTTCTTTCAGTGCTGCTTCTGCTTTTTTCTCTTTAGTGGCACAGATCCACTCAATGGCATTGTCGTTACCGATAATACGTGGCAGACGAACAGTACCGCCCCAACCAGGGATAATGCCCAATTTTACTTCTGGCAGACCGACACGTGCGCTAGGAGAAGCCACGCGGTAATCCGTACACAGGCAGATCTCAAAACCGCCGCCCAGTGCAATGCCGTTAATAGCAGTAACAGTCGGATATGGCAGATCTTCAACACGGTTGAAAACCTCGTGTACCGCCATATTCATGGCAACCAGCTCTTCTTCAGACTGGCCAAATGCGTCAGTGAACTCAGTGATGTCCGCACCAACGATAAAAACGTCTTTCGCACTGCTGACCACCAGACCTTTCAGGCCTTGTGCTTGTTGCAGCGCTTCTGTCGCTGCACCCAGCTCTTCAATGGTTACACGGTTGAATTTGTTAACTGACTCGCCTTGCAGATCAAAGACCAGTTCCGCAATACCGCCTTCAATCTCTTTTACCGTGATGGCTTTACCTGCGTAAATCATCCACTGTTCTCCCAATTGGGTAAGATGCTGTTCATTCAGCAAGCGACTTAATCGTTATTGTTATGATTGAGCAGCCACTGAAGCCTGTAATCCTTCTGTATTGTCTGCTTCTTGCGCCTCTGAAATCAGATCAGTCAGCGTTTCATACAAGCAATTCATACAGTCGTTTGATTTATGGATTTTACAATGCGTGAAAAAGGCAAAACTGTCAAACTCTTTCTCTTAAAATTTTAGTGCCAATTTGCGACTTGGGAGTCATTTCTGACGACATCTTGCAGTAAAAAATGACGACTTAGTGGCAAAAGCACACTGGAATCACAGGTTAGCGCGTTCTAATAGGATCGCTTGCGCCATAAGAAAAGACAGAGAAGGAAAATTAATTGGAATCGACGGATTGATTAAAGGTGAATAGAAGGTAAATCTATTGCTGGTCGAGCTGTAGCAAACATAGGCAATATAAAAAGCCTATAAAGTAGGAAGCCGATAAATAAGAAAGCAGACAACAAGTAAAGGTAGCAGGAAGATAAGGCAGCGAAGCGAAAAATAAACAACAGGCACAAAAAAAGCCGATGTTTCGTTGGAAACATCGGCTTTTCAGAATTTGGCTCCCCGAGCAGGACTCGAACCTGCGACCAATAGATTAACAGTCTACTGCTCTACCAACTGAGCTATCAGGGATCTCTCTAAGAGATGGACATATAATACTGTTATCCATTTGAATTGCAACACTTTTTTAAAATAATTATCCAAAAGTGCTATTTCACAATTACTTTGAATAGAATCTGGCACAGGCTAGGTCTAATCAGCTAAACAACACTTAAACGGACCAAGCTAAAGCCTAAAAATTCGACCATAAAAAAAGCCGATGTTTCGTTAGAAACATCGGCTTTTTAGAATTTGGCTCCCCGAGCAGGACTCGAACCTGCGACCAATAGATTAACAGTCTA
>CAYFGP010000007.1:0-46383 GCA_964342385.1 uncultured Oleiphilus sp.
ACTGCCGACACGGGGATTTTCAATCCCCTGCTCTACCGACTGAGCTATCCGGGCGACGGGGCGTATTAAACAATAAGGCCGGTTTTCCGTCAACACTTTTTTTAAAATTTTTTAAGTTTTTTTCAAAACAATTCAGCAGCTTATTGTTAGCTGGCGTTTTCTGGCGGTACGTAACCCTCTACAGGCTCCAGATCATCGGCGTTTGCGAAAAACTTCTCCATTTCGGCGCTTAAGAAAGCTCGGGCTTCCGGGCTCATCATATTCAGACGTTTCTCATTGATCAGCATGGTTTGATACTTCTGCCATTCCTGCCAAGCCTGTTTTGATACGCTGGATACAATTTCTTGACCCTTAGCGCCAGGAAAAGGAGGGAAGTCCAGTGCTTCCATCTCTTTTTGATATTTTTTACAAAATACGCTGTTGCTCATCGTTATGCCCTTAATGTAATTGGCCTTGTCATTTTTCTCGCAGTGCGCACAAGTATGACCCTATGGGTTTTGATTTGTGCTGGAGCGTTAAAAAAGTTGATTTAAAAACTGATCGGAGTGTAGCAGCTTATGTATGGGGCCTGGCAAACCGATTTCATCCGGTTGGCTGGGGTTGTACCAGCAGCTTTGTCCGTCCTGAAGCAGAGTGATATCCGTTAAGGTGTTTTGATAGATCTCTGCTTGCAGGGTGAAGTGTGAGAATTGATGGGTTAGCTTGCCGTGCAGCAGATAGTCTTCAGGTTGTTCGCGTGGAAACAGCTGCTGGAGCCGTTCTTTTTCTGGCAGACTCCATAATCCTCCCCAAATGCCTGTGGCTGGTCTTTGTTCCAGAAAGATTTCACCCTGTTCATTTTGCAGGATATAAAGCTTTACGCTACGAACAGGGCGTTCCTTTTTCGGCTTTGGTGCCGGGAAGTCATGCTGACTGGCGGTGCGCTTGGCGGCGCAGAAAGGCTCTAAGGGGCATTGATCGCAAAGTGGATTTCTGCGAGTACAGACAATCGCGCCCAGATCCATCACCGCCTGGGTGTAATCGGCACTGCGTGTGTGGGGTGTATAGTGCTCTGCCAGTTGCCACAGTTGTTTCTGTACACGAGTCGTGCCGGGCCAGCCAGGTACGCAATGTAAGCGAGCCAGAAAGCGTTTTACATTACCATCCAGAATCGGTGCATAGCGGTTCTGGGATATCGATAGAATGGCTCCTGCGGTGGAGCGCCCAATGCCTGGCAGATCGGCTAAGGCATCGACCTCTGTCGGAAATTCCCCCTGATGCTGTTCACACACCGTTTGTGCGCATTTATGCAGATTGCGGGCCCGAGCGTAATAGCCCAAGCCTGTCCATAGGTGTAGCACCTCATCAATATCCGCTGCCGCCAGATCTTCGACTTTAGGAAAACGCTCAGTGAAGCGTTCAAAGTAGGGAATGACGGTGGCAACCTGGGTTTGTTGCAGCATCACCTCGGATAACCAGACCCGATAAGCGCTGCGTTCAAACTGCCAAGGCAGGTTTTTACGCCCGTGTTGATCAAACCAGCTTAAAATCGCTGAAGAGATCTGTTCTGAAGGATGAAATTGCAGGTTTGCGTTATCAGTATTCACAGTCTTTATAAGGTTTTTATGGGTGATAAAAAAGGCCAGTCTGATACGACTGGCCTTTTGTTTTACGTCTTGTTTTGCATTTTAGAGAGTCACGTAACTTAAATAGTTTGTGACGCAGTAAAGACGCATGAGTGCTGTTATTGTGCGTTGAAAGCGATCTTAGTTAAAGAGTCCTTTAAAGGCCTTCTCCAGCTCTTTTTTGGCTTTGTCTTCCAGTTTTTCCTGAGCCTTTTCTGTCTCTTCTCTAAGTTTCGCCTTGAGCTTGGCTTCCTCTTTCTTCAGTGCTGCTTTTGCTTCTGCTTCGGCAATATTGGCTAAAGAGTCGCCAATAGAGGAAGCATCCAGGCCGCAGCTCATATCAAAAGGTTCGCCATAATGGCCCTTACAGGCGATAGGCCAGCGCACTGATTTCAGGTTTTTATCTACGATACAGATCTTATCGTGTGCATCGGTAATCTGGGCACCCAAGTTATAGTCAAACAAGCTCTTAGGCAGGTTTACTGTGCCAAAGCCTGTCATCTTGATACCGGGAATGGCCACCGTCAGATTTTCATTATTGCCGACACCCTGAGTGAAACGCATATTGCCGGCGATGGAGGTGAACTGAGTATCCGCAGGCCAGGTTTCAAGCTGGGCTTTTCCGCTTAAGGCGTCGCATAGCTCCCGTGAGATATTTACTCCCAGAAATGCGCCGTTCAGAATATTAAAGTTCGCATCGCCATTTAGATTGGCCAGGATAGTACTCATTCGGTTAGTCTGTGTGGTCATATCGGCTTTAAAGTGAGCCGATCCTGTCATCTGACTAAACTCAGCGGCTGTTGTGAGCAGTGGATTGAGCTGAATGCCATCAGTGCGATTGCTGAACTGCATCTGAATTGGTGTTTTATTCAGGTTTAACTGCGCCGTATTTTTGATCTTACCCTGATAGAGCTGGGCATTAGCCGCTTTGAGTTTGATCAGACCTTTATTGGCATCCAGATCCAGCAGGATATTGCTGATAGGGTGTTTTTTAACCACCAGATTGCCCACGGTGATCTTAGCTTTTGCCTGCAGAGGTTTTAAAGCATCCACTGGAATCAGGTCGCTTTCTTCTGTCGCTTTGGGTTGAGAAGGGGGTTGAGGAGCAGGTTGGTCTGTATTTTCCGTCTCAGACGCTTCTGAAACCGGAGGTAGATAACGGTCCAGATTAATTTGATCCAGATTTAGAGTGGCAAACATCGCTTGGGTATTCAGATTGATACCGGTTTGACCGGTCAACAGGCTTTGATCCGCTGTTAGTTGGATATCTTGCAAGCTGGCGATGTTATTGTTTAGCGACAAGTTGGACGTAAGAGCTAAGTGGCTCAGAACACTGTTGTCTGCCATCTCGGGTAGTTGAATCTTTAACCGTTGCAGCAACTCTTTCGGGCTAAAAGGTGTAATTTGCAGCTGTCCAGTCGCCTGAGGGCTATCTAATAGCCTTTCAACAGCGGCTTGTACGCCGATATTGAGCTCTGCCAAGCTGATCTGGGTGTTGTTCAAAACAGCTTGTTGCTTCTGTAAATCGGCACTGGCGCTTGAGCTGAGTTCAAGCTTGAGCGGCTGGTCACCGGTGAGCTGAGATTTTACGCTACCATTGGCGATCAGTTTGCTGAGTTGATAAATCTGCTGATGTAGGTTCAACGCTGCATCGGCTTGCAGGGTCATATCAATCTTAGCGTTATCATTTTCTGCCAGTGGATAACTGAGATCGTTGAGCATGATATTCAGACCAGAAACCTGAATATCACCGCTTTGCATCTGTGCCTTGATATTACTTTGTAATTGCACATTAAATGGTTTAGGGCTCACCAGAGGTGTTTGCGCATTAAGGTCTAACTGCAGCTGCTCCAATTGATAGATCTGTTGTGCCAGATCCAGGTAAACCTGACTGCTGAGTTGAAGTTTTGCCTTCAGATCCGGGTTTGAGCTACTGATCTCGGTGCTGAGTGTGATGGGAAAAGCCTGACCCAATGTAATACGGTCGCTGTGTAGGTCCAGCTGTTTGATCTGAGCCGATAAGTTTTGACTGTGATCGGTATAGTTCAGGCGGGTATTGGTGATATCTATGCCTGCGACTGCTAGCGCAAATGCTGGTGGTGCTGAACTGTCTGTATCTTGTGGCGTTTCGGTTTGCTCGGTTGATTGGTCCTGAGTAGAGCCCTGTGGATCAGTTGGGGCGGGAATAAAGGCCTGCCAGTTACCCTGGCCGTTTTTATCCACTTCCAGATCGGCGTATAGGCCATCAAGGACAATACGATCCACCTCTACATTGCCACTCAGTAGCGGCATAAACTTCAGTTTTACACCGGCTTGGTTGACTTCAGCAAAGGGCTGCTGAGCATCTCTGTTATCAGGGTGAAGTACTTTTACGCCTGCGATACTGGCACCCAACCAGGGAAAGACAGTGACTTCAATATCACCATTCAGCTGCAAAGGCACACCGGCCTTTTCCGCTTGTTCAATAATCAGTGGTTTATAGCTATTGGCATCAAAAAACTGGGTCAGATAGATCATCACCAGGGCCAAAATTGCGATCAGGCCTATCAATATATAAGCCAGAGGTTTTAACAGAGTTCGCACAGCAATCCCTTCCTTGCTTGATGTTCTTGCTTAGGCTCTTCGTTGTCTCAGTGCTTGTGTTGAATACCAGTCCGGCGTAAAGGCAAAAAAGAGCGGCTGAAAGCTAGGCTGATGTAGTCAGTTGATAATAGTCATCTTGCTCGTTTAACTGATAACCCATACGCTGCAAAATAATATGATCCGGAGCTACCAGATCTTGTTTGGCGGCAATCAGGTTTTGTTGCTGCTCTTTGCCTTGTAGTGCAATCAACTCCAACAAGCGACTGCCGACGCGACGGCGACGGGTGACCTTGCGCACACAGAAGTGAGACAGCGACCAGATATCATCTTGTTGACCAATGACAACAGCACCAATCAGGCGCTCATTAAACAGGGCACAATAAAAACTATAGGTGGGATTGTCTAAGATAGCCTGAACAAACTGTGTTGGTGTGAGAGGCGTTTCCTGCTCTTGTTCCTGTTTCTGTTGAAGGGAAACAGGTAGCTTAAGGCGCTCTGATTGAGCATCCTGATAAATTTTTTCCAGTTGTTCAATCAGAGCCGGATCTGAGCTTTCACCGACCACTTGCAGCAATACAGGCATAAAAATCTCCAAAACATAGGCACAAATATGCGTTTTATCTGTGCTAACTGGTGTTGCATTGTAGCGGATAGACACCAGGATTCTCTATAATTCCCCTTTCAATTTGATAATAGCCACCGAAACAAAAGCATTTTGATTGCCTCTATCCGTGATTAGAGCCTATCAACAGTGACCCGCTGAGCCATTTGTTTCGGTGCTTCAGCATCCTCCGGAGATCATAATGGCGGAGCGTACCGCAAGCGTAGAGCGTAACACCCTGGAGACCCAGATTAAGGTTTCCGTGAATCTTGATGGCACAGGTAAACTGAATATTGATACCGGTGTGCCTTTTCTTGAGCATATGATCGACCAGATTGCCCGTCATGG
The DNA here is from genome assembly GCA_964342385.1 of uncultured Oleiphilus sp. Classification (GTDB taxonomy): domain Bacteria; phylum Pseudomonadota; class Gammaproteobacteria; order Pseudomonadales; family Halomonadaceae; genus Oceanospirillum. Next base: position 5,137 of record CAYFGP010000007.1, read on the forward strand.
CCTGATCGATATGGATATTGTTGCCAAAGGCGATACCCATATTGATGATCACCATACTGTAGAAGATCTGGGCATCACCCTGGGTCAGGCATTTGCCAAAGCAGTAGGCGATAAAAAAGGCATGACCCGTTATGGCCACTCCTATGTGCCTCTGGATGAAGCCCTGTCCCGCGTAGTCATCGACTTCTCCGGTCGTCCAGGCCTGTTTATGGATGTGGAGTACACCCGTGGCAGCATCGGTAAATTTGATACGCAACTGTTTTCAGAATTCTTCCATGGCTTTGTTAATCACGCCGGTGTAACCATGCATATTGATAACCTGAAGGGTTACAATGCGCACCACCAGGCGGAAACCATCTTTAAAGCCTTTGGCCGTGCCCTGCGTATGGCGCTGGCGGAAGATCCTCGTATGGCCGGTATGATGCCATCGACCAAAGGCAGCCTATAAGGCTGTCTCTGACACTGTGTAATACAGGACAAAGCAATGAAAACAATTGCAGTAATTGACTACGGTATGGGCAACCTGCACTCCGTATCCAAAGCGCTGGAGCACGTAGCCAGCGATCAGCAAGTGGTGGTGACTTCTGACCCTGAAGTGATTCGCAATGCTGAACATGTAGTGCTGCCAGGTGTGGGTGCGATCCGTGACTGTATGGCTGAGATCCGCCGTTTAGGTGTCGATAAAGTAGTACAGGAAAATATCGCTTCCGGTAAACCTTTCCTGGGCATCTGCGTCGGTTATCAGGCGCTAATGCAGGACAGTGAAGAGAACGGTGGCGTCGATTGCCTGGGCCAGTTTGATGGCCATGTCCGTTTCTTTGGTGAACCGCTGGTGGATGAAACCGGTGAGAAACTGAAAGTACCCCACATGGGCTGGAATAAGGTTAAACAGACTCAGAACCACCCGCTGTGGCAAGGCATTGAAGATGATGCCCGCTTCTATTTTGTCCATAGCTACTATGTTGAAGCAGGTCAGAATGATCAGGTAATTGGTGAAACGGTTTATGGCAAAACCTGCCATGTGGCTCTGGCCCACGATAATGTCGTTGCGGTGCAGTTTCACCCTGAGAAAAGCCACCATGCCGGTCTGCAGCTGCTGAAAAACTTCGCAGAGTGGGACGGCCGGTTGGATGGCCGGTCAGACGGCAAGCTGTAAGTCATATATCAAGCGACAAGTGATCTATGACTGTAAAGGTTGAAGCCTCGATAGCTTAGGGCTTGGCCTGACTGGCAGGATAAGTTTAAGAAATGTGCCCATGGGACAGCACCTGATTTTACCGAGTCAGACAGATTCATCCCTGAATCTATCTCTGACCCACCGCCATCCCAGGCGGTTTTCGGTAAATCAGCACTGTCCCTGGCCGAGAATTCATCTGAGCTGCAACACTGGTATTGTGAGTAATGCAGGTCATTGAGAGTAGCAGGAGCCTGAGATGGCACTGGCAAAACGTATTATTCCATGTCTGGATGTGGATAAAGGGCGCGTTGTAAAAGGCGTGAACTTTGTTGATATCCGTGATGCCGGTAACCCGGTAGAGGTTGCCAAACGTTATAACGAACAGGGGGCAGATGAGATCACCTTCCTGGATATCACAGCCAGTAATGAAGACCGTGAAACCACGGTACATATGGTAGAAGAGATCGCCAGTGAGGTATTTATCCCGCTGACGGTGGGTGGCGGTATTCGTACCTGTGAAGATATCCGTCGCATGCTGAATGCTGGTGCGGATAAAGTGGGTATCAATACTGCAGCGGTATTTAATCCGGACTTTGTACGCGAAGCCGCAGAGCGCTTTGGTAGCCAATGTATCGTGGTGGCTATTGATTGCAAACGTGTTAGCGAAGAAGGCGAACCGGGCCGTTGGGAGATCTTTACCCACGGTGGTCGTAAACCCACGGGTCTTGATGCCGTTGAGTGGGCGGTAAAAATGACCGAATACGGTGCCGGTGAAATCCTGCTGACCAGTATGGATCGCGATGGCACTAAAAACGGCTTTGATCTGGAAGTAACCCGTGCCATCAGTGATGCGGTTCAGGTTCCGGTGATCGCTTCCGGTGGCGTAGGGAATCTGCAGCATCTGGCTGATGGTGTCACTGAAGGTCATGCTGATGCGGTACTGGCTGCGAGTATCTTCCACTTCGGTGAGTACACCGTACCCGAAGCTAAGGCCTTTATGGCTGAGCAAGGTATCGAAATGCGTCTGTAACAGTCTTTTTAAAGATAAGCTTACAGAACTTTGACAGAAGTTTGGTAGAGAACTTCCTGTCATCAAGAAAACCTCCTTTAGGAGGTTTTCTTGTTTTTGTAGTCTAAATGAGCAGTGATTAAAGTTAGCGGTGACTTGAATTAGATAACCTATCTGATTTATGGCAAGTTACTGAGTTCCAATTGAGTCGTAAAAAGGAAGTAGAGATGCGTTTTGGCAGAATATTGCTGATTAGTTTATTGGTGATTGTTTCTCTACCTTTTGTGCTCTGGTTTAGCCGTGATCTTTGGTTATTACCTACCGCTCAACGGTTGCTCTCATATGTTCAGGTAGAGCAAAACCTAGCTGGACAGGGCATCCCTCATATCCATCTGCATGAGCTGAAGCTCAATTCTCCTACGCATATCCGCAAGTTCACAGTGAGTATTACTGGTGTTGGTGATATCTCATTGGATTCTGTGCGTTACCAACCTAAAGCTCAGGCTGTACTGATTCAGAGTCTTGATCTGAAAGGTGACTTTTTAGCACTGGCGGCGAGTCAGGCTCAAGATGATAGTGATAACTCTGAGTCGGTTGACCCTTTCTTACAGCTCAAGCGGCTACAGCGCAGTTTAGAACAGTTAGACAAACCGCTGTTAGATTTAAGAGGGCAGCTAAATCACTGGTCCCAACAGTTAGGTATCACTCTGCTTACTGTTGAGCAGATCCAAATTACCGACAATAGCCAACCCCAATTGCCACTGATTTTTAATGCAACGTTCAAGCAGGTTGGGACAGAGATTGATAAACAGTCATCTGTTGAGCAAAAAAGTGGATATAAACAGGGTTGGGCGCTGGAAAGTGAGTTTAATCAGCCTGTTCAGGCGCAGCTGAATGTTGCTCTGGAGAAGAAGCTCGCTGTTGATTTGCAGATAACACCAGATGATCTTCCAAAATCATTATTAGTTTTACTTTCAGATTGGCTCGAGACATCGCCGGTCCAGAACTATCCGATAAATCAGGTTTTAGCGCAGCAGGGTTTTTGGCAACAAACAGCGCTAAGCTGGAAGGCTGAGTTGGATTGGGCCAGGCAAGATACTGAGCTGGACAAAGAGGTTCCTTTATTCGCAGGGGGGGTTGGTCTGGCTCTACCTAAGATTTGGTTGCCATTAAAAGAGAACTGTCAGATTGTCATGTCGCCTATTAAGGCTGTTGATAGCAACGATATTCAGGTTAAACCTGAGACTCTTCATCTTGCTTATCAGTTGTCCCACTCTCAGTCTGATCAGTCGAACTTACTGCTTACCCCTGAACTGCCTAAGATAAAGTACCGGGGTGATTGTCTTAATACTTGGCTGAAAGCAGAAGAGAAAGTGTTTGCTAACCGTCAGGGTGGTGTGGAGTTAATGATCACTCACTGGTTGTTGGATCTTAATGCTGGGTCTGTAAGTACTGACTCTTTGGCTGTGGAGGCTAATTTTTCACCGCTGGTGTGTAAAAATAAGGTTTCAAAAGGTGCTCATGTAAAAGAGAGCCAAGGCACTGGTGGCGTTCAAAGCTGTCAGAGACAGCCTATAAAACCCAATCAACTGATAGCTAACCTTAAGCAATTAAGTTGGCAGCATAAAAGCAGCGCTGCTCAAGCGGGTATCAATATGACGCTTAAGGGAGATTATCATCATCCTAAATCAGCGCCGGAATCAGGCTTACCCGAACAAAGCTTATCATTGGATCTGGTGTTGTCGGGGCAAGTAAAGCTGAGCCCGCAAGCCATTCGCTTCCATGGTTGGGGAGAAAAGGCGCTAGGTTTGAAGCTGGCTCAGTTGATATTGCCGGGTGATAGAGAAGTATCAGACAGTGAGTTATATCTTAAACCCAAGGCAACGTTTAATCTTTCCACAGGAAGCTGGCAGTTTAAAGGGCCTTGGAGCTGGCAAGGAACAGTACAGGACCCGCTGTTAAAGCAAGCTGAGGCATTGGCATTTAACGGTCAGCTTGCAGCGGATACTAAAAAGCAGTCCGTAACGGTGAATAGCCAGCTGGATTGGTTACCTGTGACATTGGCATTGAACCATCGTCTGTCAGGATCGGCTTCAGCTGGCGTTCAGGTTCAGGGTTTACAATCTTCGAACCTGGACTTTTCATTGAATAGTCGTGAGCCTTTTTCTCTGCTTGGGGTTGCCAATAAGCTTGTATTGCCAAAAGAGCTGGAGCTTAAAGAGGGTGAGATTTCGTTTGGCTTCAAAGGCTCAGACGAGGGTGATGGGAAAGGGCAAGGTAAGAAGGGGCAAGGTAAAAATAACCGCAAAGCAAAAGGGCAGAGAGGGCCATTTGATAACTTAGTGATACAGGGCCAAGTGGATATTCAGCAGCTGGCCGCTGCGTATCAAGGTTTTCAGCTGAGAGATCTTTCTGTACCTTTGCCGATAGCTGCTGACCTTGGACCGGAAGGGATAAGGGCTAAGTTACAGTCAACCAGAGTTAATATCCCTTATGCTTTCACTGGTGTCGAGTTGACCGATATTCAGTTTGGTCTATCCGGTGGTTTTGGCTTTGAGGGGGCTTATGGTGAGGTTTCTCAGCTAACGGGTAATCTGTTTGACGGCAGCTTGGCGCTGGATCAATTGAATTACCCTCTGATAGGACAAACCAGTCAGCTTGTTCTGAATAGCCTGGATCTGCAACAGTTGGTCGATTTGGATGAGTCTCAGCAGATCTCTATTACGGGCCGGGTATCGGGACAAATGCCGCTGATATTTTTTGATAACAGTGTTGAGGTGCAGAAAGGCCGGGTGTATGCCGATGTGCCGGGAGAGATTAATCTCAGTCAGAATCAGGCCTGGCAAGCCATGTTATTGCAAAATGAAGCCTTATCGGCCAGTTTAAGGCACCTGAATCATCTGCATTACTCTTTAATGGAAGGTGAACTGGATATGACCCGACAGGGTCAATTAAGTATGAAGATAAAGGTTCAGGGAGAGAATCGGGCAGAACGTCAGCCGGTAAATCTGAACTTTACTAGCGAACAGAATATTTTTACGCTGCTAAAAGCGTTAAGGTTAAGCGAACAGATCAGCCGTACGCTGGATCAGTCGATACAAAGGAAATATTAATATGCACAGATTACTTATCGGCATACTGGCCCTGGGCTGGTTAACAGCTTGTACGCCAAAAATTGAAGTGGCGGCTAAAGAGCCGATCACCATTAACCTGAATGTCAAAATTGACCATGAAATTCGGGTTAAAGTAGATAAAGAACTGGATGATCTGTTCAGTGAAGACAGTGATCTGTTTTAAGGAGCAAAAAGATGAAATTAGTTAAACAGTTCACCCAAGCATTATTTATCACTTTAGCTCTGGCTCAGGGAGCCTGGGCGCTGTCTTTAGGTGAGGCCAAAGCCAGTGGCTGGGTTGGTGAGCGTTATACCGGTTACCTCGGTATCGTCAGTAATCAGGCTAAGGTCAGCGGTCTGGTTAAGAACGTGAACAACAAGCGCAAGCTGAAGTACAACAAATTGGCCATCGATAACGGTATTCCTCTGGAAGAGGTGGAAAAGCTGGCGGGTAAAAAGGTGATCAGCAAAACCAAACCCGGTCACTATGTTGACCAGGGCAATGGCTGGGTGAAGAAATAGCATTCAGCCCGACCCACCCGGTCAGTCTACTCAATCCTGTAGAATGGAATGAGAAAGACGGTAAGAGACATCGATAAAAAATGAAGGCCAGGATGCTTAACGGCAATAACCTGGCCTTTCTTTATTCTGCCTTTAGAGCAGGCTAAACACTATTGCCTTGATAAAGATTGCGCCAGCCTTTTGCGATTCGATAGCAGTACCACATTAAAGCCCAGATCAGTACAAAATAACCGATCACAACCTCCAGTAATAAAACGCCGACCAATACCCAGAACAGCGTATTTAGTGTGGTGCGCAGTTGCCAGCGATAGTGCGCCCTTAACCAGGTCTGCTTTATCTCACCCTTTTTAACCAGGCCTACTAAAAATGCTGGAATTAGACTGATACCAGTGAAGAGTGCGCAAGCCTGCAGCAGATAAATAATATGGGCAGTTCGTATACCTGAGGCCAGATTTAATGCCTGATCTGAGTGTTGAGAGTCAGGAATATGATGACTTACAGGTAAGCTTGAATCCAGATGCTCCAGCGGAAGATATTGATCTGGCGGAGTGGTGCTAAAGCTGGCGGATGGGGTCATAGTATTCACTATATCGGGCTGAAAAGGATATTAAGACATCAAATGCTGGTTTTTAGAGTAATAGATCTATCGGCTTTTTCTGTAGTAAAAATGTTACCGAGCAGCGTGCTGTACAAGCTACTTTGGGATATCTGAATGATCTCAGATTGGGGGGGGCACGTGTTTTTAAGCTATCTCATTGATTTGTATAAGGTGAGATCCAGAGCAATCTGTGTACGAGCAGTTATTTATGACGCTATCAAGCTGTAACAGCCGGTAATAGGTTTTTAAAAGGCATTTTTTTATAGTGGTTTTGATGTATTCGACAGCCCCTGTCTGGCATGGGAGGGGATATGAATGATTCACTTTTTAAATCCCTAACCTATTCGACGGTTGAACAAGATGGCGCAACAGGAACATGATCAGGGTATTTCTACCGAAGTGATTAGCTCGGTGGAGGATGCACAGAAGCTACTTAAATATATTGCTAAAGATGGCGGCCATCAGTTGGATCCCGAGGTCACCCGTCAGTTGGTGTTGGCTAAATATAAAATTGCCCAGGGACAGTGGGATGCAGAAACGGAAGCGAGTTTCTGGATACATTATGATGCTCTGGTTTCCCATATCTACCCAGTTACTCTAGAAAGTATTCGCTCAATCAGGCCTGAAGAGGTGGATAAGAAAATCCGCACGCGAGCTGATAAAGCTGTGCGCTGGTGCCGTATTTCGACGATTTCTGCCTTGGTCATCCTGCTATTGGTGCAGTTTTACTGGCTGCTGGGTTACAACCTGCATAGCAATTTGAATAATCTATTTGATCAAAGAGAGAAGATAGGACAAGAGTTAAAAGCTGCAGCTGAGCAAGACGGCGCAGAGATTAAGTCGCTGACGGCTATTCAGGAGAGCATGTCTGACAACAGTTTGCAAAAACAGCATGCAATTATCAATCAGCAGTTAGATTCTAATCTTAAGCTTTTGATTTTATGGAATAAAATATGGTCTCTGGGTTATAGCTTTGACGATAACCTGCCGTTTTATCTGCGCAATGAATATGAGATGGGGAAAAAGCAGCTAGAGGCTAAGCTGAATAAGCAGTTTGATAGCGAGACGGAGCAGCAGCTGCAGCAGTTAGAGCTGGGGCAAGTGCTTTATAAGGCCCGAATCAACTTATTTAGTAACACCTTGGCAGCAGAGTTTGCCATCGAGCTGATTCAAAGTTTTATTTTGCCTCTGTTATACGGCCTATTAGGTGCCTTTATCTTTGTGCTACGCATGCTACTGAGAGATATTCGGGATCTTACTTATACTCCTGACTCAGATACCCGCTATCGGCTTCGCTTAACCCTGGGCTCTCTGGGAGGGATGATTATTGGCTGGTTTATGCAGCCTCAGGATCTGGATTCTCTGAGTGTCTTATCTCCCATGGCATTGGCCTTTTTGATGGGTTACAACGTGGATGTCTTTTTCTCCGTAATGGACCGCTTTATCGACAATATTAAACAGTGGATTGATAAGCCTCAGGATGTCGGTGTAGCACATAATACTCATAGCCAAGGTGGTCATGGTGCCGGAGCGCTTGCGGTTGTTCAGGGCTCGATGGTCCATAATCCTGTCAACCAGGGACAAGCTATCTTGGCGACTCAATCTGGCATAGCACAAGAGCCTGTTATCGCTCAGCCGGTCGTACCAGAGGGGCAGACTCAGCCGGGTAAGGATAAAGTGAAGGCTTGATGGGACAGAATTAAAAGCGAAGGCCCTTCATCTGCAAGAACAGGTGAAGGGCCTTATATTAAGAAATACAGCGATAGAAAAACAACAGTATCCGTTTAGTCTGCCGACAGTCCCAGGCAGCTCACCCCTTCATTTTGCGCCATCAAGCGCAACTCCTTCAGTGCTGCTTTATTAGGATGTTTTAGCTTCTGCAAGAGATCTAAAGCTTCATCCTGAAACTCGCGATCAAACTGCATCAATTCATGGTCATTCAACGCTTTACGGCGTAGCTTGTCATCTTCCGGCAGTGCTTCTGTCGCTTCAATAAAGCTGATAATGGTTTGGCGCATCAAGCGGCTGATACGGGTCACTTCTTCCGGTTGAGTGCCCATGGCCAGTTCCATCGTAGTATGCACGGCCATGGCTGCATCAATCGCAGGATATACGCCGTACATATCAAAGTCAGCAGCATCTGGAATTTGCTCGGCAATTTTTTCCAGCTGCACTTCAAAATTAATTTTGCTGTCTTTACTGCTTAGGGTTTCCCAGATCAACATCAAGCTGTTTTTCAGCTGTTGGCTATCACCACTATCTGTTGCCTGACAGAACAGTGCGTAGTTAGGCAGCATACGCTCGGCCATCGCAGCGGCATAGGCGGTTTGTTGCCAGGGTTTTAATGTTTTCAGCTGCTGAAAAAAATTACTCATACACTCGTTATCTGCTTAATGCTCTTTTACGGGAACCATCCAGTTTTGCACTGGTGGCAGACCCATGACTTTAGGCTCTTTCACCTGTTGAAAGATAAAAGGTTTCTGTTCGGGACGATAGTCGTCGTTTTTGGCCAGAGTGGTGGCCTTGTTAGCTGCTTTGGCACGAGAACCACCAATGGTGACAATGGAGTCTTCATCCGAAGCTTTCAGAGTGACAATGCGCTCATCTTTCATTGGTGCTGCTGAGCGATTTTCGTAGTCTGCAGCCGCTTTATCTGTCTGCTGACCTGCTGCATTCTGATTCAGTTTTGGTGCCGCCGATAGCAGTGATTGACTTGATGTTTCCATCGCCGGTACAGGCGTTTGTTCCGCCATCATTTGAACCGGAGCGCCATCGGAATACGATTGGCCTTCAGCAATCAGCTGGTTGGGTACAGAGATCAGTTTAATACCATGCTTTTCCAGCTCAGGTAGACGCTTTTCCAGTACATTCATGGTAACGGTGTAAGGGTGAGCGATGGCATTCATATTGCCGTAGTGCTTTGCTTTACGCACCATGGTGTCAAAGGCTTTATTTACTGCTTCTTCGGTACGGATATGATCCAGGAAAATATCACGGCTAATAGCAGGAATGCCGGCCTTACGAGCTTCTTTTTCTGCTACTGATTTAGCGGTTGTGCGGCTATCAACAAAGAACAGTTTACGCTTGAAGACTTCTTCCATCACCCATTGCATACGGGTGGTGTCCTGAGTCAGTTTACTGCCCATATGGTTATTCACACCCTGGACATAGGGTACAGAATCCAGAGCCTTTCGGAAGACTTTCATAAAGTGCGCCTTATCCATCTGTGTGGTTAAGGTGCCGGGCCCCGGTGCTTTATCCAATACATTGGTCATCGGGGTGTGTAACATGATCGTTTTGCCCTTTTTATAAGACAAATCAGCCAGATGTTTGCTATAGGGCGTATGGGGTAAGATTGCCATGGTGACATCGCCGGGCAGATTCACTGCACGTTCGCCATTGGCTTTGCTATAACCCAGGTCATCGATGATCAAAGTGATCACAGGTGACTTTTTATCCGCCAGCGCTGGTTGCATAAAACCTGTGCTGACAAAACCCAGTACCAGTAAAAAAAGGCGTAGCCGTTGTGTTTTCATGGCTGTATCAATCGTTATCCGGTTGCAGAATATGAATGCCTTTAAGCAGGCTTAGCGCTTCAAACAGTTGATAGTCCTGTTTGGCCAGGTCGCTGTTGCTGGCTTTTTTCTTGCTTTCTTTCTTGTCCTGACCGTTTTCCAGGTGCCCTTCAAGATCGGCCTCTTTAATTTGAAGCTTATCTTCCAGTGGGGTCAGGCGGGCGGGTTTGACTTCAATATCAGGCGATACGCCCTGAGCTTGAATCGAACGGCCCGAAGGGGTGTAGTATAGCGCAGTGGTTAGCTTAAGTGCGCGATCACTGGCGAGAGGCAGAACCGTTTGTACGGAACCCTTACCAAAGCTTTGCGTGCCCATAATGACTGCGCGTTTATGATCCTGCAGCGCGCCGGAAACAATCTCAGAAGCGGATGCGGTACCTTCATTGATCAGAATAACCACGGGTACACCCTGGCTAGGATTGCTGTCAGTTGCGGTAAATTTCAGTTCAGAGTTACTTAGACGGCCTTCGGTGTAGACGATCAAGCCTTCCGTAATAAAGGCATCAACTACCTCTACAGCGGCTTGTAATACACCGCCAGGGTTATTACGCAGATCCAGTACTAAACCGTGCAGCTCACCTTCCGATTGCTCATAGAGCGCAGCCAGACTCTTCTCAACTTCTTCCCCGGTATGTAGCTGGAACTGGGTGATACGGATATAACCGTAGTTTTCTTCCAGTAACTTATGCTTCACGCTGGTGACTCGAATCAGATCACGGGTCAGTGTGACTTCGAAAGGACCATCAACACCATCGCGAACGATTGTCAGGCGGATTTGAGTCTTAGGTTTGCCGCGCATCAGCTCGATGGCCTTGTTTAGCGACAGACCTTTAACCGGAGTGTCATCCAGTTTGATAATCAGGTCATGGGGTTTAATACCCGCGCGGGCTGCTGGGGTATCATCAATGGGAGTGATCACCTTAATAAAGCCGTTTTCGGTGCCGACTTCCAGGCCTAAGCCGCCAAACTCGCCCTGAGTGCTTTCCTGTAACTCGGAGAATTCCTCCGGCCCCAAGTAAGCGGAGTGTGGGTCCAGACCTGACAGCATGCCGCGAATGGCATTCTGCAGCAGAGTCTTGTCATCCACATCGTGTACATAGGCACGCTTGATACGTTCAAACACCTCACCAAAAGATTTCAGTTCTTCCAGAGGCAGGTCTTTTGGCGTTTCATTGGCCAGTAACGGAGAGGATAAGCTCAAACCCAATATGGCAGGGGCGATCAGCCGAGCCATGCGGGTTAAGGGCTTGTGGGTTGAACTCATCTTGTTCTCCTTTATCGTCCTAAGCTCAGAAATTATTCAGAGCACAGAGATCATCCAAAACAGGGCCAGTTTAACCCCGTCTCTTTTTATTTAACCAGTAGAGCGGGTTAAGTGGCGCGCCTTTTTTACGGATCTCAAAATAAAGCCCGCTTCTGGCTTGGCCACCACTACGACCGGCTGTGGCAATCACTTCACCGGCGTGAATCCAATCTCCGGGTTCTCTCAGTACGGTCTGGTTATAGCCGTATAGGCTCATATAACCACCGCCGTGATCAAGAATAAGTAGTACGCCATAGCCCCTTAGCCAGTCGGCAAATACGACTCGTCCAGAGTGTATCGCTTTTACATCCTGGCCTTCATTGGCAATCAGTACCATACCGTTACGCTTCAGTTTACCTTTGATCTGTTCACTGCCATAGGTATAGCGTACCCGGTTTTTACCGGTTAATGGCCAAGGTAATTGGCGTTTCATCTTGCGGAACGGGCGGGTGTCTTTGGGTACAGGAATATTGATAATCGCTGCCTGGACCTCTTTTAACAGCTTCTCCAGTCGGGCTCTATCCTGACCGAGCTTTTTAAGCTCACTGCCCTTACCTTTGATCTCTTTATCCAGCTTGGCCACCAGGCTCTGGTGGTTTTTCTGTTCGCCCTTCAGGCGATCACGTTTCTGTTCCAGTTTGCCGCGCAAAGACTGCAGGGAGAAGTCTTTCTGTACAATCTCTTTCTCAACCAGACTCTTTTTCTTGGCCACAGCCAAATATTCATCAATATGTCGGCCACGTTCCCGGTTGATATAGTCGTAATAGCGTAAAACCCGCGATACCTGATCCGGTTGCTGCTGGTTTAACAGCACCTTCAGATATTCCTGACGACCCATGGCATAAGCGGCGCGGATCTGCTTCTCAAGAAAATACTTTTGCTGATCCTGCTTACGGGATAGCTCACGCTGTTCCTGGCGTAACTTATCCAGTTGTTTCTGCAGTTTTTTACTGGAATTGATATTGTCCCGAATACCGCGGGCGGTCTGGGCAATCAGTTTTTCTGATTGCTTAACCTTTTTGGCAGCCTCAGTGCGATCCCCTTTCACTTGGTTAAGGGATTTCTCCAGGCTTTTGATGCGTTTATTTAACGCTTCCAGCTGTTTCTCTGATGCCTTTTCATTAGCCGCAACAGGTTGTACGACAACAAGAGCCAGGCAGATGATGCTCAGCAGGTATCGGATGTAGGAAGTGTTAAATAAAAGCACAGGCAATTTGATCATCAATGATTCATGGGTTCCAAACAGGGGACAAATAATTTGTCCCCTGATTTTATAGACTTAGCTGTACTCTACCAGAGTTTCACCAGTCATCTCTTGTGGTTGTTCCAGACCCATGATTTTTAACAGGGTTGGCGCAATATCGCAAAGACGACCGTCAGATAATTTGATCTGTTGTTCGCGTTGAGTGAAATAAACCAGAGGTACCGGGAAGGTGGTGTGTGCGGTTTGAGCCTGACCGGACTCAGGATTTACCATCTGTTCAGCGTTACCGTGATCGGCAGTGATCAGGCATTCGCCTCCCACTTCAGCCAGTGCCGCAGTTACTTTGCCCAGGCTCTCATCCAGAGCTTCTACCGCTTTAACGGCAGCGTCGTATTGACCGGTATGGCCCACCATATCGCCGTTGGCGTAGTTACACACGATCAGGTCGTAGTTACCGCTCTTAATGGCTGCAACTAATTTGTCTGTTACTTCCGGGGCACTCATCTCAGGCTGCAGGTCGTAAGTCGCGACTTGAGGAGAAGGCACCAGAACACGGGTTTCACCGTCGTATTCGTTTTCACGACCACCACTGAAGAAGAAGGTCACGTGAGCGTATTTTTCTGTTTCAGCGATACGCAGCTGAGTTTTCCCCTGACTGGCCATAAACTCACCCAGGGTATTCACCAACTTGTTCGGTGGGAACGCGGTGCTGGTATCGATATCTGCTGCGTATTCGGTCAGCATCACGAAGTCGGCCAGGTTACGTACCACAGCACGATCAAAACCGGAGAAGTCACTTTCTACAAAGCTGCGGGTGATCTCACGGGCACGGTCAGCACGGAAGTTCATAAACAGCAGGGCATCGCCATCTTCGATCTGAACGCTGTCACCGTTTGGACGGATGCTGCTAGCCGCAACAAACTCATCGTTCTCATCACGCTCGTAAGCAGCGTGCAGTGCGCTAACCGCATCTTCAAATACATGCTCCGCTTGAGCTTGAGTCAGCAGGTTGTAAGCGGCTTCTACACGATCCCAGCGGTTATCACGATCCATGGCGTAGTAACGACCGACCAGAGAGGCTACAAAGCCTACACCCAGCTCTTTCAGCAGGGCGTCGGTTTTTGCGATGGAAGGTTCTGCGCTGCGCGGAGGCATGTCACGACCATCCAGGAAACCGTGTACGTAAACCTTTTTCGCACCACGTTCAGCCGCCAGCTTACACGCGGCCAGAATATGATCTTCATGGCTGTGTACACCACCCGGTGACAGTAGGCCCATCAGATGGACTGCTTTATCTGCTGCAACTGCTTTATCAATAGCCGCTACCAGAGCTTCATTGGAGAAGAAGTCACCATCGGCAATGGATTTGGTGATACGGGTGAATTCCTGATACACGGTGCGACCGGCACCCAGGTTCATGTGGCCTACTTCTGAGTTACCCATCTGGCCATCAGGCAGACCCACTGCCATACCAGAGGTTTCTACCAGAGCTCTAGGTTGGTTTTGCCACAGCTGGTCCCAAACCGGGGTATTCGCATTGTGGATAGCGTTGTGTTCAGCGGTTTCGCTGTAACCAAAACCGTCAAGGATAATCAGTGCAGTAGGAGTACGTTTAGACATGAGGTAATGAGGTCGCCGTTATAGGGTTGATCTCTAGGGATATCGGATAAGCGTTCCATAATACCCCAGTTTCCCCAGAGCGCCCATACTCTTGGCGGACTCTTTCGCCGTAGATCGGCCATAAATGGCGCTTTTTGCTCGCGGATCAAACCTGAATAGTGCACCGATAAAGTGCATCGTCAAAGATGGACTGGCTATAGTCAGAGAGTTCAAGGCAGAGGGAAAACTGAGTAAAAGAATGAAAAAAAGGCTTCGGAGATAAAAAATCAGCGGAAAACAAAAAAGCGCGCCATCTTAAGCGGTAAAAAGCGGTTGAGGTTGTGTATACTTACTGCCCGAAAAATCGGGCGGGCTAAGTTCGATTTCATCATGGAGCAAAAGTATTGCACTGTGTGCAGCTCAATATGCCAGGAAAATGGCATCTCTTGCGCCGGTAGCGTTTGTTTCGTGACTTAGGGTTTTAATCAGGCCGACGAGGAAATACCTTGGAACAGTTTATTGAGTTTGCGACCAATCACTGGGAGCTGGCAGGCACATTTGTCATCTTATTGATCCTGTGGTTGGTATATGAATTTACCAATGGCACTAAATCACTGAGCACCCATGAAGCCACCATGCTGGTGAACCGTGAAGACGGTGTATTTCTGGACATCCGTGACCGTAACGACTTTAAAAAGGGCCACATTGCTGGCGCGGTAAATATCGCACTGGCCAGCCTGAAAGATCGTACCGGTGAGTTGGAGAAGTACCGTAACAAGCCTGTGATCGTGGTATGTAAGATGGGTACTACGGCCAGCACTGCGGTAAGCATGCTGCAAAAAGAAGGTTTTGATAATGCCCGTGCACTGCGCGGTGGCATGAGCCAGTGGCAGGGTGATAACCTGCCGGTAGTGACTAAGTAGTCGGTATAAGGTTTAGCGGGGATGCTAAATCCTAAATCAACAAACTGGTTGGCGGGGCGCTGAGCCTTAGCGATCTGTCAGCATACAAAACTATTTCTCTAGTCAAAAATAGAGCACTTTATTTAAAGGAATACTCATGAGCGAACAACAACCTCAATTCTCTCTGCAGCGTATCTACGTTAAAGATATGTCTTTTGAAGCTCCAGGCTCCCCTTTTATCTTCCAACAGGATTGGGCGCCTAAGGTAAACCTGGATCTGAACTCTAACAGCCAGCAGATCGCTGAAGATCTGTTCGAGGTTGTGGTTTCTCTGACCGTTACAGTGACTAACGAAGAGGAAGGTCAGGAAGAGCCAAAAACGGCATTCCTGGTAGAAGTACAGCAAGCGGGCCTGTTCCACATTGCTGGTCTGGAAGAAGCGCAACTGCACCACACTCTGGGTGCTTTCTGCCCGAACGTACTGTTCCCGTACGCACGTGAAGCGATCGACAATGCCGTTAATCGTGGTAGCTTCCCAGCACTGATGCTGGCACCAGTAAACTTTGACGCTCTGTACGCAGAAGCGATGCAGCGTCAAGCCGCAGAAGCTGGCAACGCCTAATCTATGGCGACACCGCGTATCTATACCCGACAGCCACTGGTTGTCGGGCAGGTCATCGAACTGGATGATGCTGCGGCCCGCCATGTGGGCCTGGTACTGCGTATGAAAGCCGGACAGCCGCTAACGCTTTTTAATGGCGAAGGCGGCTGTTTTTCAGCCAGTATTGTGCAGTCCAGTAAGCGCTCTGTTTCTGTGGAGCTGCTTGAACACTTCCCCGATGAGAAAGAATCCCCGCTTAAGGTGCATTTGGCACAATCGATCTCCAAAGGCGATCGCATGGAATATGCCATTCAAAAAGCTACCGAGCTGGGAATTTCTGAAATCACCCCCATCTATAGCGAACATGGTGATGTGCGCTTAAAAGCCGACCGGGCAGAAAAGAAGCAGCAGCATTGGCAGCAGGTGGCAATCAGTGCCTGTGAACAATGCCAGCGTAACCGCGTGCCAGTGGTACATGCCCCTGTTTCTTTAGAGCAATGGCTGCAACAGACACAAGCGGATCTCAAGCTGGTGCTGCATCATAGAACCGAGCAGAAGCTGAGTGGTTATGATCAACCGCAGACTGTCGCTTTATTAATCGGTCCGGAGGGTGGACTGTCTGCCAATGAAATCACTTTGGCGGAACAGCAGAATTTTAAGGCACTGGCTCTGGGGCCCAGAGTGCTGCGAACCGAAACGGCACCTGTGGTGGCCATGAGCGTCTTACAGTATTGCTGGGGCGACTTTTAATACCTTTTGGATTTTTACACTTCCAGGTAAGTGCCCCCTAAATTTTTATCTCTAGCGTTGGAGAGAGTGACGATGACGATCAAACTGGGTGTGGTGATGGATCCTATCGAAGGGATCAACTTTAAAAAAGACACCACGCTGGCCATGTTATGGGCGGCTCAGGACCGTGGCTGGGAACTGTTTTATATGCGTCAGGACGATCTGTTCCTGCAGCAAGGCAAGGCTATGGCGGCGATGAAACCGCTGAAAGTCTCCCGTGACCCGGATAACTTTTACGAGTTGGGTGACGAGCAGATCTGCAGCATGGCAGAGCTGGATACCGTGCTGATGCGCAAAGATCCCCCGTTTGATACCGAATTTTTGAACGCCACCTATCTGCTGGAACAGGCAGAGCGTGAGGGCGTTTTAGTGGTGAACAAACCACAAAGCCTGCGTGACTGTAACGAAAAGCTGTTTGCCCAGCAGTTTCCTGAATGTTGTCCACCAACAGTCGTGAGCCGTCGGGAAGATATTTTGCGTGCTTTCCATGCCGAGCATAAAGATGTGATCTTTAAGCCGCTGGATGGCATGGGCGGTACTGGCATCTTTCGCGTGAAAGAAGATGGCCTCAATATGGGCGCGATTCTGGAAACCCTGACCAAGATGGGCCAGGAACAGATTATGGCGCAGAAGTACCTGCCTGAGATTGTTGATGGCGATACCCGAATTCTCATGGTTGATGGCAAGCCGGTACCTTATGGTCTGGCGCGTATCCCAACCAAGGGCGAAGTACGGGGTAACCTGGCTGCGGGCGGTTCCGGTGTCGGTCGTCCTCTGACTGATCGGGATTACTGGCTGTGTGAGCAAGTGGCTCCGGTCGTTAAAGAGAAAGGCCTGCTGTTTGTGGGGTTGGATGTAATTGGCGGTTATATGACCGAGCTGAATGTCACCAGCCCGACCTGTGTCCGTGAACTGAATGATCAGTTTGGTCTGGATATCGCGGCCGATCTGATGAATGTGATTGCGGAAAAGCTGGCTGCCCGTTAAGGGGGCCTGATTGTTGGTTCTAAACACTGATAGCGTGCGATGACTGATCTCAACACCATCACTCACCCGGATAGCCAGGTTTCAGCCCTGGATCGGTTAGCCTTTACCTTGTTATTGGCGCTGGTGGTGCATTTTCTGATCTGGGCGGGTTGGGATGTGGCCTTACCTGTGAGCGAAGAGCCCCCTGAAAGGAAAGTGATCAGCACTCTGCATGTGACGCTCACCAAAGGTCCGGCTGAAAAAGTCACCGAACCTGTGAAACATATTGCTGAACAAGACCAACAGGCCAGTGGTCAAACAGATTTAGATCAGGAGCCAGTTCAGGCTGCAACGCCACCGCCACCCAGTGTGACTGAAGCGGCAGAGCAGGAGCCTGTACCACCTTTGCCAGAGCAACAGGCATCTGTTGAGCAAGACGCGTTACCAGAGCCTGAGGTGGTGGATCATTCTCCTGTTCAGCCTGTACCTGAACCTCAGGTAGAAGAGGTTGTTGAAAATCATGCTGAGCCGATTGTTGAAGAAACAGTGGCTGAAAAGGCTATTGAACAAGCACCTGCTAAACTAAAACAAGTTGAAGCGGTTATTGAGCCGGAGGTAGAAGCAAAACCAGAGCCTTTGCCTGTCGCAAAACAGGAGCCTCTGAAAGCAACGGAACCGGTTAAAGCTCAGCAACAGTCTGCCCGTGCTGTCGAACAGCCTAATGTTGAGCCTGATATTAATGCTCAGGCGTTGCTGGAGCGCAGTTTAGAAATCGCTCGCCTGGAAGCAGAGCAAAAAGCGTTAGCGAATCAATATGCGCAGCGACCTAAGGTCAGGACGTTATCGACCCAAACCGCCACCGCGTCGGATGATGTGTTTTATCTGCGTCAGTGGCAGGAACGGATCGAACGGATGGGTAATCTGAACTATCCTGAGCGAGCCAGGGCAGAAAAGCTGTCGGGTCGGCTCAGGGTGCTGGTATCGTTAGAACCGGATGGCAGCCTGCGGGATGTGCGGGTGTTAGAATCCTCCGGCCATGATGTTTTAGATCGGGCGGCAATCAGTATCGTTCGCCTGTCAGCTCCATTTGCGCCTTTTCCCCCTTCGATTCGGGAGCGCACAGACATTCTCGAAATTATCCGTACCTGGCAGTTCGGGGATGGCAACTAATTTGGCGATTAAGGCTTTACCGAATATAAGTCGCCATAAAGAAAGGTCAATTGATGAGTCAATTCCAAAGTTTGCGTAACCATTTTCTGATTGCGATGCCTCATCTGGAAGATTCCAATTTTTCCGGTACCGTAACCTATATCTGTGAGCACAATGAAGACGGTGCTCTGGGGATCGTGATCAATAAACCCCTGGAACAACTGGAAGTGGCCGAGCTGTTTGCTCAGCTGGAGCTACCCAACCCCAATAGTGGTCTGTCTGAGTACGAAGAAGTGGTCAGTCATATCTACGAAGGTGGTCCAGTACACCATGAAAGGGGCTTTATTGTTCATACCGGCAGTGCCAATTGGGATTCCAGTCTGCAGGTGAGTGATGAACTGTCGCTGACTACCTCGGTGGATATTCTGGATGCGATCGCTAATCGTCGAGGCCCACAGCAGTTTCTAATTGCACTGGGTTGTGCCGGTTGGGAAGGCGGCCAGCTGGAAAAAGAGCTGCAGGAAAACACCTGGCTGACCTGTCCCGCCAATAGCACGGTACTGTTTGATAGCCCGGTTGAAGGTAAACTGCAGGCCGCTGCAGGATTGTTAGGTATTGATATCAACTTGCTGAGCAGTCAGGCCGGACACGCATGAGTCAGAACATCGGACAACGTACTATCCTCGCCTTTGATTTTGGCACCACACGGATAGGGGTTGCGGTCGGCCAGGAGATGCTGGGTACTTCGACTGCCCTGACGCCGATACCGGCCCGTGATGGTATCCCCAATAAAGAAGAGCTGAAGCGTCTGATTGATGATTGGCAGCCCGATGCCTTTGTCGTTGGTATCCCGCTCAATATGGACGGCACCGAAAGCGAAATGAGCCGTCGGGCGCGTAAGTTTGGTAATCGTCTGCATGGCCAGTACGGTAAACCCTTTTTTGGCATGGACGAGCGTGGTACAACAAAACAAGCCAAAGCGATTGCCAAAGATCTGGGCCATAAGGGCAGCTATAAAGATAATCCCGTGGACGGTATCGCCGCGCAATTGATTCTGGATTCCTGGTTTGAGCTCCAGGCTCAAGCCTGATTTTTTCGTGCCTGAAAATGGATGGTTAAGGGTAGACCTATGACACAAACCACGACTTTACCCGAGGTCGAACAGTTGATCGCCCAGCTGGCCGATCAGCTCAAGCAATATATTTCCGATAAACAGCTGGATCAGATCGCCATGGTGGGTATCCACTCCGGTGGCGTTTGGATCGCCGAGCGTCTGCATCAGCTGCTGCAACACGATGAAGCCCTGGGTGCGCTGGATATCTCTTTTTATCGCGATGATTACACCCGTGTGGGCCTAAATCCCAATGTCAAACCATCTAATCTGCCGTTTGCCACCGAAGGTCGCCATATCGTGCTGGTGGATGATGTGATTATGAGTGGCCGTACCATTCGAGCCGCCATGAACGAGCTGTTTGATTACGGTCGTCCTGCATCCATCACGCTGGTGACGCTGTTGGATCTGCCTGGCCGTGAGTTGCCAATTCAACCGGATCTGTGTGCACAGACTCTGGATCTGGCACCGGGTGAGCGCATTAAGCTAACCGGTCCGGATAATATGACGCTGGAGCTGCAAAACGCTGAATAAACCCGCAGTGGTTACGTCTATTGCGCTTCAGCCTATGTTTTAGATAGGGTCCACGCCCGTGGGCCCTACACGTTGTAATAACCCGAATCCTTAACCCTGTAACGCTGGTGAGTACCGCCCCATGACGTCGACGACAAATACAGGTCCTGCATCTGATCCCAGGCATGTTCAGCTTACCGAAGACGGTAAACTCCGCCACTTTCTGACCATTGGTGGTCTGACAAAAGAGGTGTTGGAAGAGATTCTTGATACCGCTGACTCCTTTGTCAATATGGGCGAGCAGTCGGTAAAAAAAGTACCTCTGTTACGAGGTAAAACCGTGGTGAATCTGTTTTTTGAAAACAGTACCCGCACCCGTTCCACCTTTGAGTTGGCAGCACAACGCCTGTCTGCTGACGTACTGAACCTGGATATCAGTAAGTCGGCCACCGCCAAGGGTGAAACCCTGATGGATACCCTGCAGAACCTGGAAGCCATGGGCAGTGATATGTTTGTCATTCGTCATGCAGACAGTGGCGCGCAGCACTTTATCGCCAGTCAGGTTACGCCTAACGTCGCCATTATTAATGCTGGTGACGGCCGCCACGCGCACCCGACCCAGGCGATGCTGGATATGTACACCATCCGTAAACACAAGGGCGACTTCTCCAAGCTGAAGGTCGCCATTGTTGGTGATATTCTGCACTCCCGTGTGGCCCGCTCTCAGGTGCAGGCGCTGAACATCCTGGGTGCTGAGGAAGTACGTTTGATCGGCCCTAAAACTCTGTTGCCAGAAACACTGACAGGCCTGGGTGCCAAGCTGTACACCCGTATGGAAGATGGCCTGAAAGATGTGGATGTGGTGATTATGCTGCGTCTGCAGAAAGAGCGTATGGACGGTGCTCTATTGCCAAGTGAAGGTGAGTTCTACCGTCTGTACGGTCTGACCACAGAGAAGCTGAACTACGCGCGCCCGGACGCCATTGTGATGCACCCTGGCCCAATCAACCGAGGTGTTGAGATTGAATCTGCGGTAGCCGATGGTCCTCAGTCGCTGATTCTGAATCAGGTGAGCTATGGTATCGCCATTCGTATGGCGGTGATGTCTATGTCCGTTAGCGGACAGGCGCTGCAGAAAGCGCGTCGATCGCAACAGCTCAGTCAACAACAAGCCACAGCAAAAAATAATCAAAACGCGCAGACCAACAAGGAGACCTCCCGATGAAACTAACCATTTGTGGTGGTCGCCTGATCGATCCGGCGCAACAGATTGATGAACAGATCGATATCCACATCGCTGATGGTCGTGTACAGGCGTTGGGACAGGCTCCGGCAGGTTTCAATCCCGAGCGTACGATTCATGCGGAAGGCCTGGTTGTCGCACCAGGTTTTATCGATATTGGTGCCCATCTGCGTGAGCCGGGTCCGAGCTATAAGGGTAACCTGCGTTCCGAAACTAAAGCGGCACTGGCCGGTGGTTACACCACGGTTTGCTGTCGTCCTGATACCTCGCCTTGTATTGATTCCTCTGCCGTTGTACAGCAGATTATGGATAAGGTAGAGCTGCTCTCTCAAGCCAAGGTGATGCCTATTGGTGCTCTGACTCAGGGCCTGAAAGGTACGCATCTGAGTAATATGGCAGGCCTGCAACATACCGGCTGTGTGGCAGTATCCAATATGCGTCAGCCGATCGAAAGCTCGCTGGTACTGCGTCGCTGTCTGGAATATGCCTCCACCTTTGATCTGCAGGTGGTGTTCTACCCGGAAGATCATTGGCTGAAAGCCGATGGTTGTGCCAATGAAGGTGAGCTGGCCAGCCGTTTAGGTCTGGGTGGCATCCCAGCTTCTGCGGAAGCTATTGGTCTGTCCCGTGTACTGCATCTGATCGAAACCACCGGTGTAAAAGCGCACTTCGGCATGCTATCGACTGCTCGTGCTGTAGAGATGGTGGCTAGTGCTCAGCAGCGCGGTCTGCCTGTCACAGCAGATGTGGATATCGCGCACCTGATCTACACCGAAGCTGAGATTGATGGTTACAACAGCCAGTTCTATGTTGAACCGCCACTGCGCAGTGAAGCGGACCTTGATGCTCTGCGTCAAGGTGTGAGGGATGGTGTATTGAGTGTTATCTCTTCTGCTCACCTGCCACACGAAGAAGCGGCGAAGATGGCACCGTTTGCCGCCTCTGAGCCGGGTATGGCGACACTGGAGACCACGCTGTCGCAAGGTCTAGTGCTGGTTGAAGAAGGTCTATTAACCCTGCCTCAGCTGATTGAGCGTCTGACCGATGGCCCTGCAAAAGCGCTGGGCCTGCCTGTGGGTGGTCTGAGTGTCGGTCAAGCGGCCGATCTGTGTCTGTTTGATGCCGGTGCAGAGTGGCAAGTGACCCATGACAGTCTGTTTACTGCGGGTGAGAATACACCACTGATGGAACAGAGTGTTAAAGGCCAAGTGCAATTTGCCATCGTTGATGGCGAAGTGGCCTTTGAGCGTGCTTAAGCCGTAGGCAGAGTGTCGATAGCGAGTTGATAGAGGGTAAAGTGTGAGTGTTAATCTAATACTTTGCCCTCCATCGATATATTCTATCTGGGATAAGATCTGATCTCGCTTCATTTGCTCGTAGCCTCTGCTTAGATATGTTGGGATATCCCTTATTTGAGCCATCTCTCTCCTGATACCTTCTGATTTCCGCTTCGGCCGATACTTTCATCGGTTTAGATGTGAAAAAAACACCTTTAATCCCATCGTCGATTTATCCACAAGATGTTGTTTTAAAAGAGGTTGTGGATAAATGATGCTAAATGCCCTCATTTTTGCTACGTATATCTATTTGCTTCTTACCTCATTTAGGCGCAGAATCGAGCGTTACATTTTGTAATTGATATTGGTTTCTGTATTACTTAAGAGGGAGCTTATGAACGCGGTCGCTGATGAAAAACAGAAAATCCTGTTGGAAAGTGGTACCAACGAACTGGAAATCATCGAGTTTCAGCTACGTAAGCAGCTGCCGTGTGGTAGCGAAAAGGTATCTCACTACGGCATTAACGTAGCCAAAGTACGTGAGGTGATTCGAGTACCGGAAACCACTGACTATCCCAATCCTCAGCCCCATCTGGTAGGGGTTTTCTCTCTGCGTGACAGTCTAATTCCTCTGGTGGATCTGGCCGGTTGGCTTGGTGTGAGAAGTGCCGGAGAGTTTGAACGCAAAAACGTGATTGTTACCGACTTTAACCGCATGTCCAATGGTTTCCTGGTTGATGGTGTCAGCCGTATCCACCGTATCTCCTGGGGAGAGGTTGAGTCGCCAAGCCAGTTCCTGGAAAGTGGTGAGCAGGATTGTGTTGTGGCTGTGGTACGCCGCGAGAAACGCCTGATTATGATTCTGGATTTCGAGAAAATTATCTCAGACATCAACCCAGAACTGAGCATGGAAAAATACGACGTTACAGAAGACCGCAAGGTATTGATTGATGATCGTATGACCGCCAAACGTCAGGCCAATACAATCCTGGTTGTGGATGATTCTGCTTTTATTCGCAAACTGATCGAAACCACTCTGCGTACTGCGGGTTATAACGTCATTGTGGCTAAAGATGGTCTGGATGCTTGGGAGATTTTATCTGAGTTTGAGCGCGTGGCTGAAGAGGAGAAGATGCCGGTCAGCGATCTGGTGAGTCTGATCGTTTCCGACGTAGAGATGCCGCGTATGGATGGTCTGCACTTAGTGAAACGTCTGCGGGAAGGTAAGACTTACGCTAATACCCCAATTATGATGTTCTCCTCGATTATGAGTGATGATAACCGTCAGAAAGCTTTGGCACTGGGTGCAAACGAAACCATGACTAAACCTGAGATTGGTCGTATGGTCAGTGCTGTGGATGGTTTCCTGCTGTAAAGCGCCTTACCCCTTCGAGGCGGTAGTCTGATATCAGTCTGATGTACCAGCTGGTTTGTGTGCAGATTTCGCTATTATCCCAGTTTAATAGTTCGTCCCCATCATCACATGGGGACGAATATCTGCAATACTGATACAGACATTGGACTAATCGATTCTCTATTCAGTGTTCTGAAACGTTTGTGGCATGTTGTTCGCTGACAAACAGATCCGTAAAGTCTTTTGACTGTTGCACTGTTTCCACCTCCGCTGTGACATCTTGCACGGCCACTCTGGCTGCTGCTTTTAATCGATCATGATCCCATGACATAGCCTTGGTTTGTTCCGAAAAATGCATGGCGGCTTGTATCTTATTATTCAGCACCATAAGGTCGCTATTTAAGGTTGAGTGTTCAGCTGCCGAGCCTCTATTTCTTGCTGTGAGTAGCCTGGTTGCCAGTTCTGCAAGACTCAGCGAGCCATTGTTAAGCCCTGTTTGCCAGACATTCTGTTCCAATGTATCGGGAGCTCGGTTAAGAATATTCTGGTAAAGCTGATGAGCTGATTGCTGGCTGTCAAGATTACTGAAAAGGCCTGTAAATTCAGGCTGATCCGGTGCAGAGAGTACACTGCTAATATCAAGGAGTGTCTGCTTGTCCTCTTGGAGTTGCTGAAGCCAATATTCCAGTCCTGCCCAGTCTGCAGCCCGTCCATAAATCGTGATATACAACCCCTGAATTTTGGCTCTGTTATCAAGCTGAAAGCCTGATGGCTGTATTCCTGGTAGATCTAATGGTGCTTGAGGAGAGAAATCATCACTGAGTAGATCTTCAAATAACGTGGGATTGAGCTGGGCATAGCGCCTGCCGCTCATCTGTGCAAACTCAAGTGAGTTATGGTGTTTATCAAAGCTAAAAGGTATTCCATTCTGAGTGTTTGATAAGCAGGATGAGGTCTCTGTATTTGTACATAAAAAGTGCATGCGGTTGATCGCAAATGCAAACAGGTGCTTATAGCTAGGATAAAGTTCCTGGCGAGCAACATCAGGATTATATGCAATATTGCTGTCTGCAAAACAAGGTGCCATATCGCCCGTATCATTGAGAATATTGACGCAGGGCGTGTGAGTTTCAAGATAGTCACTAATCACAAGGACTCTGATTGCTTTATTCTGAGCCTTAAGGTCACTGATTATCTTCAGATTGTTCTCATTCCACGATTTAAAGGTGTGGTGTTCTGAGAATACGATAAGATCCAGATTGTGGATAAAGTCATCCTGAAAGAGTTGATCCAAACGAGCCTGGCACGATGAATTGCTGCTCTGCCAACCAGAGGCTGTTCTTGATAAGTGGCTACACTCATTAACGGTACCGAAATTAACGGTATTGAGTGTATCCATCTCTGCTGGATAGCCCGCACGCATAAAGTTATAGCCATCGGGTTCATGGGAGTTGCCAAAAAATAGTACGGTAGCGTTGGCTGAATTTTTACACTCGCCCTGTGAAGGCCACTGTAATATTTGGCAGTCCGCTGAATAGTGGCTAACTCTGGATTCGAAGGTGGCGTTAATGGCCTCATTGGAATAGATCATATTTGGAAAACGCCAACTCCAGCCAGAGTTGATCCAAGCATGGCTTGAGATTAATACGATCAGCAAGCCATAGGCCAGGGTTGCCCCGGTGAGTGTATGGGATCTGCTAGGGTTAGCAGGTTTTGCCTTAGCTGAAAATCGGTGGCGATAAAACCGTTTTTCGACGCCATAGTGCAGCATTGCAGCAGCCGTAAATATCGCACCGGTGAGCAGGATCAGTTCCAGAGCAGTGAACTCATATCCAGTGGCGTGCCTGTATAGCACAATAATCGGCCAATGGACGAGGTAAAGTGAGTAAGAAATCCTGCCTACCCAGACCAGCAGTTGGTGTTCAAGAAATACCTTGCCCCATCTGCCCTGGCCATTGTGATGTGATCCTGCCGCAATGATTAACAGGGTGCCTAGAGTGGGAATAATGCTGTAAGCGCCAGGGTAGAGAATGTCGTCATTCAGAGCCCAGGCACTGACAAGCAGTATCGTGATCCCCAAGACAAAAAGAGTGCTTCTCAGTGCTTCTGATTTGAGATGACGCTGAAAATATATTGCAGGAACCAGCGCTAACATCCCACCTGCTGAGAATTGGAAAACCCTGGCGGGCAAAAGATAGAAGGCCCCAGATAGATCAAACTGAGAGTAAAAATAACTCAGCACAAACCCCAGAGCTGTTATTGCCGTGAGAATCCTTAGCAGAGGAAGCTTGAGCTGTATCAGCACAAGCAGTAATACAGGCCAGACTAAATAGAATTGTTCCTCAACCCCCAGGGACCAGGTGTGAAGGAGAGGCTTGCTTTCTGAGGCAATATCCCAGTAGCCGGATTCGGCCCAAAACAGGACGTTAGACAGTGAAAAGATTGCTGCTACGGCTGAGCGGGCAAACTGTTCAAAATTATTCGGCAGCAGGATAAAAGCAGCAGCAATAAAGGTGAGTAACACCGTGGTATAGAGGGCAGGAAATAGGCGTTGAATTCTGCGCAGGTAAAACTGTCGGATAGAAAACTGGTTCTGGGATATTTGCTCAACTAGTATCGATGTAATTAGAAAGCCTGATAAGACAAAAAAAGCATCGACACCGATATGGCCGCCGGAGATCAACTCCAGGTTCAGGTGAAAGCCCAACACCAACAATACGGCAACGGCCCTGAGGCCATCAATATCGAGGCGGTATGAATTTAGCTTCATAATAAGTACCAGTAATATTTTATATTTTTATCACCAGTCATGTATTAGTTACGAATAGAATACATTTATTAACAAAAGAAGGGTTGAGATCAGTGCTGGGCACTTACAATAAGTGAAGGTATGTACTTTCACTAGCGCTCTTCCTTTAAAGAGGATAATGATTGGCTGCTGTTATTAATCAAGCCAGAAATTAAACTCTTCAGTTGATTCCTTTCATCAGGGGACACCCTGTACATGACGCATTAGAATTTCGGACATACTATTTGGCTTTTATAGGCCTGTCTACAGACGGTGATACAAAAATATTTTGCTATTCTGTCGACAATCACTAAGCACTCACACAAAAGTTTCTCTTTAGAAGATAGCGTCATGCTTCAGCCATTGGTCAAAAAATATCGAAATGCTTTTGTGTAAGTATGTATGGCAGCTAAAGCTATTTAATATTTGCTTCTTTATGAGATTTCTCGTCTAAGCTACACTTGTCACTACTATAGTAATTACTTTGTCAAACAGATAGAAAGAGATGTAAACGCTATTTTATACCGATAATATCGGTATGTTGGATAGCATTACAAAATTAAAAGGATTTATCGATGAAAGTATTGGTCGAATGCACATTTGTATTTGAGCATCCTGATGTTAATACAGGTATTCAAAGGGTTGTTAGAAATATAATTAATAACCTACCTGAAAAAAATAATGATTTAGAGTTTGTGCCTGTTATTATGAAAAATGACAGGATGTATAAGTTGAATGATATTGGAAGGCTAAGTCAGGCAAGGGAAGAAAATGCCAAGATAGTAAAAGCTATCCAATTGGTGGATAAACTAGAAGCTATGTTTAGGGATTATAAAATAAGCTCAAAATATAGACGTTACTTTTCTTATAATGCAGTATTAAGGTATATCGCAAAGATACTGGCTTACCTGGGGAAGAACACCTGTCGTAATCTATCTGGTTTACTGAAGCTGTTAATTAATGATCGTTGTCTGAGTGAAATTAAGATTCATGGCGATGAGAGACTGGTTCTCTTGGATTCATCCTGGCATGCAGAACTCTTTCAGCATGTAGAGCGTTTACATAAGCAAGGCGTCAGGGTCACTGCTGTTATTTACGATACGATTCCCATCCGACATCCGCAATTCTGTGAAGAGAGCCTGATTACTCCTTTTTCCGCATGGTTGGATAAAATCACCACTGTTGCCGATAGCTATCTTTCAATCTCCAATGCCGAGAAAAAGCTGGTGCAGAGTGAGATTTCAGAGCGAAATGGTACGGAGTATTTTCAGGATAGGAGCATTGATTATTTCTATCTTGGTGCTGACTTCAGAAAGCCTGATAGCAGCCAGCCGATTAGAGAGAATGTACTGAATACTCTCAATAAAAAAATCAGTGAAGGTCCGGTTTATATCGCAGTGGGTACAGTGGAACCCAGAAAAAATCATCGCTACATGCTGGATGAGTTTGATTTGTTATGGGAAAAGGGGAGTTCGGCTTCTCTGGTGATTATTGGCCGGGTAGGTTGGATGAGTGATGCATTAATAAAGCGCATCAACAAGCACGATAGACTGAATAAAAACCTGTTTTTCTATAATGACTTAAATGACAGTGAGCTGGAGCTGTTTTATTCAAAAGCAACTGCGCTACTTTTTACCTCAAAAGCTGAAGGTTTTGGTTTGCCGATTGTGGAAGCGTTGCAGAAAAATATCCCGGTTATTTGCAGTGATATTGAGGTGTTCCGAGAGATCGGCCAGGACTATTGCTTCTATGTTGATATCGATCGGCAGGCCTCTCTTGCAGGATTGATTGAAGAATTGCAGCAGGGTAAAGCCAGCTTTGAGGCGGTTGATCGATCGGATTGGCAATGGCTTTCCTGGGCTGAAGCAACCGAGCAGTTCTGCCAGAAAGTTGCCTTGATGAAATAGGTGAGGTCGCTACACAGGGTTATGAATAGTCGCTTTTATCTACAGTCTCTCTTTATCTCGATAGCCTTTTTTATCGATAGCCTCGTGACTGAGCTTTGATCCATCGCTCTTGTTGATAGCCTTTGTCGATGTTGTGCTTTGTTTCAGATTAAGCGGTATTGATTCCGCTTAATCTGAAACAAAGCACAGCGTTTTTCTACGAAACAGATGCTAGCCTGTGCCGGGTCAGTACAGCGCAGATCTAGAGAGGGCTCGTGTCAGATGCTCCTGTGCGAGAGGTCCAGCATTAGACCTTGGCGTTAGCTGTTTTCTAGTTCAGCTTCTAAAGTCTCCAGTTCCTCTTGTACCAACATCCATTCCTCTTCAATGGTTTCCGATTGCTGGCTCAGCTCACCCTGTTTCTTTAGCAATACCTGCAGTTTGTCTTTGTTGGTCGCATCATAGATATCTGGCTCAGCCAGGGCCTGTTCAACTTCTGACAGCTCGGACTGGGCCTTATCCAGCTGCTTCTCCAGTTTATCCAGCTGTTTTTTCAGTGGCCGCAGTTGCTCCCGGCGCTGTGCCGCTAAACGGCGCTCTTCCTTACGGTCACGCTTGGGCTCATTGCTCTCTACAGCTCCATCGTCAGCCTGATCACTACTCTGAGCTCTGTTTTGCCCCAGTGTGCGCTGTTTTAACCATTGATGGTAATCCTCCAGATCACCATCAAACGGCTGTACCTGAGCGTCACACACGAGCCAGAACTCATCAACGGTATTACGCAGCATATGCCGATCGTGCGACACCATGATCACCGCTCCAGGGAACGCCTGTAACGACAGGGTCAGGGCCAGACGCATCTCCAGATCCAGGTGGTTGGTCGGTTCGTCCAATAGCAGCAAGTTCGGTTTCTGCCAGGCGATTAGCGCGAGGGCCAAACGGGCCTTTTCACCGCCGGAGAAGCGCTTGACCTCGGTATCCGCATCATCACCTTTAAAACCAAAACCACCAACATAGTTGCGGATCTCTTGTTCGGATACCTTCGGGGATAAACGCTGCACATGCAGTAGCGGTGTGGCATTCAGATCCAGCTCTTCCAGCTGATGCTGGGCAAAATAACCGACTTTAAGGTTCTCGCCAGCGGTATAGACACCGGACTGTGGCGAGACATCGCCGACCAGGGTTTTAATTAGCGTCGATTTACCTGCACCATTGGGACCCAACAGACCGATACGCATACCCGGTAATAGGCTCAGAGAGACCGCATCGAGAATGGTCTTCTCACCATAACCAATAGAGGCCTGATCCAGTACTAGCAGCGGGGAAGAGGTTTTCTCGGCACAAGGGATCGTAAACTCAAATGGCGAGTCCACGTGAGCCGGGGCGATCATCTCCATCCGTTCCAGTTCTTTCACCCGGCTCTGTGCCTGTTTGGCTTTGGAAGCCTTGGCTTTAAAGCGGCGAACAAAGTTTTCGATCTGAGCGATACGCACCTGCTGCTTCTCAAACTGTGCTTGCTGTTGCGACAAACGCTCAGCCCGTAACAGTTCAAACGCCGAGTAGTTACCGCGATACATATTGATCTTCTGCTGCTCCAGGTGGGCAATATGATTAGCTACGCTGTCGAGGAAATCGCGATCGTGAGAGATCAGTAGCAGTGTGCCCGGATACTGTTTCAGCCAGCTTTCCAGCCACAGGGTTGCATCCAGATCCAAGTGGTTGGTAGGTTCGTCTAACAACAGAAGATCAGAAGGCATCAGCAGCGCCTGAGCCAGATTCAAGCGAATGCGCCAACCACCGGAGAAGGATTTTACCGGTAGCTGAGTTTGCGCCATGGTGAAACCCAGGCCCAGCAGTAGTTGCTCGGCACGATTACGGGCAGTATAACCGTGAATCGCTTCCATCTGCGCATGTAACTCACCGGTTTTACTATGATCACCGCTGGTTTCCGCATCCGCTAGTGCCTGCTCAATACGGCGCAGCTCTTTATCGCCATCTAACACATATTCCAGTGCACTCTTATCCAGTGCATGGACTTCCTGGGCCATATGGGCAATACGCAGATTACCCGGCAACAACAGATCTCCGCTATCGGGATGCAGCTCACCCAGCAGCAGCTTAAATAGACTGGACTTACCGGCACCATTGGCGCCGACCACACCGATGCGTTGACCTCGATGAATAATCACCGAAGTATCTTTTAAAAGGGTCAGGGTCCCCCGTTGCAGGCTCAGGCTTTCTAATGTAATCATGTGTCTCTACAGCTAAGTACTTTTTCAATTGAGTTAACTCTGTCATCAAGTTAACCGCTATTCACAGTGCGCCCGGAGGCAGGCCCTATGTCAGATATCGCTTTGGAGTATGATAACCCATTCTGGCTTTTTTCTACGAAACTCTACCGCTTGGATGAGGTAGAAGCGGCTTGTATCTATCTGCAGGAGCACCAAGGCGTGATGGTTAACCAACTGCTGTTCTCCTGCTGGCTCACCACACAAAGTACCTGCTTCAACGAGCAGTGGTCCAGTCAGGTTGAGCCTGTGTTGGGTTGGCACAATCAATTTGTCGTGCCGCTACGTAAACAACGTCGCCAGTTAAAGCCGATGGCGACGGTGGGCAGTCACCTGAGAGAGATGCGTGAACACCTGCTGGAAGCCGAGTTATTGGCTGAACAGCATGAACAGGCACTACTCTATCTACTGTATTCTGTGAAAAAAGGCCTGACCCAGTGCAAGAGCCGGGAAGACGCATTGGTTAAAAATCTCAACTTTGTCTTGAAAGATACCCAATTAACCCTCACGTCTCAGATGCAGTTGAAAGCAATTATCAATAAAGTTGTTGATGAAGATGTGGCCGATGAGATTATCCTGTCGCTCGCAAAAGGATTGGAGTGAGGTAATTGCAGTCATAATCACAATAAATAGATTGGCGATAATGGTCGGGCGGACTCAACAGAGAAAAGAGTGATAAAAAACGCTAGAGTAAATAGATCGATGTAGGATGATCTGGACTAATACGTGAACTGTATCAGCACACGGGTAGGATAAGATGATGAAAAGCCTGCTAAAACTGATATTCTTGGTCGCAGTGTTTATGTTGGCAGCTCTCTTTGCTCTGCAAAGCAGCGATATTCAATGGCCACAAAGTCTCAGCAAATTATTGGAACAGATGCCTCTGTTATCAAAATTAACCGCTACATCTGAGCCGGTTGAGACTGAAAAAAGTGTACCGGATAGGAACTCAAGCACTTCAGTACAGTCTGATATATCAACTTCGATCTATCGCTGGCAGGATGAACAAGGCCAATGGCACTATTCTGATAAGCCACCAAAAGATCAAACGTCAGAAAGTGTAATATTGGCGCCAGTGAACCAGATAACACTGGGTAAAGCGCACAAAACACCAGAACGCAGCGATGCTCAAACGCAGCCGTTGCAGGAAGTAAAGCTTCCAGATTCGCTATCCAAGTCCGACCCGGACGAGTTACTGAAACAGGTAGAGGATAGTAAACGACTTATTCAGGCGCGTCAGGCCGAGATCGACGCCTTGATACAATCACAGTAAAAAGGGACTGAAACCCAGATCCCGTTAAGGAGTTTCCATGAAAAAAGCATTACTGACCCTGGCTCTGGGTAGCCTGCTAGCAGCCCCTGTTACGGTTATGGCTGAGACTCAGTTAAAAACTGAAGAAGAACGTCTGAGCTACAGCCTGGGTTTGATTATGGGTCAGCGCCTGAAGCAAGACGTAGAAAACCTGAACGTTGATATCATGGCTCAAGCCATTAAAGATCTGTATGCCGGTAGCGAGCTGAAGATGAGCGAAGCGGAAGTGGGTCAAACCATGCAAGCGTTCCAGCAGAAGAAAGTTCAGGAGCAACAGGAAGCTCAGGCAAAACGTGCAGCGGATAACCTGAAAAAAGGTGAAGACTTCCTGACTGAGAACGGCAAAAAGTCAGAGGTTAAGACCACAGATTCTGGCCTTCAGTACCAGGTACTGACTGCGGGTAAAGGTGACAAGCCTCAGGCTACCGATCAAGTGAAGGTGCACTACGAAGGTAAACTGCTTAGCGGTCAGGTTTTTGACAGCTCTTACAAGCGTGGCGAGCCGGTAACCTTTACTTTAAATCAGGTTATCCCTGGCTGGCAGGAAGGTCTGCAGCTGATGAGCAAAGGCAGCAAGTGGAAGTTGTTTATTCCAGCTGGTCTGGCCTATGGTCCAGGTGGAGCTGGCGGTGCGATTGGTCCTAATGAAACTCTGATTTTTGAAGTTGAACTGCTAGAGATCAATCCAAAAGCAGAAGAGAAAAAAGAGGGTTAATCGTTAATAAGCGATAACCTTTAAAAATAGGGGGAAGGCGGAATTGGATTCTGCCTTTCCCCTGTTTACCCTCCGCTAAACCTTTGGCGCTTTAAGAGCACCATTGTTTCAGAGTGCTGCTATTTCAAGGAGCGATTACTTCAAGGCGCTATTATTTCAAAGTGCTATGCTGGAGAGGTGAGTAAGCCTTATAGAGCATTGAAATGTATATCCTCTTTGTTACTGCCGTTGCAGATGATAATTCCGCGAAGGTTCTTGTGGATGAGCAAGGCAATCCCCAAATTATGCTCACCGGTTCAGCCAATATTTGGGATTTTATCCACCCGTTATTAAATGAAAGACTGAACTGCTTTACCGAACGTTTTCTAATCTCAGCGACCAATACATACGATAATCTTTCTGACAAAAGGCCTGATATCGTTTTTAATGAAATCAGTGAGCCTGATTCCCATATCAACGCGTTACGCCTTAGCGATAAGCTATTCAAGCAGTTTCAATGCCCTGTTATTAACCCTCCTTCTGCCATTGTAAATACGCGTAGAGAGCGTCTGGCTGAACAGCTATCGTCACTCAATAGTATTAGGGTACCCAGTACTATCCGCTGTGCACCGGAGTCGCCAGAGCAGGTCTACCATTTCTGGCAACAGCATTTCCCAGGTAAAAGTGTCTTAATCAGAGGCGTGGGAGATCATGGTGGCCAAAGCACTTTACGGCTGGGTTCAGAGTTGGATCTGCATCTGTTGTATCGTTTGCCGCTGGATGGGCGTCATTATCTATTAAGTGAGTATATCGATTACATCTCAGAGGATGGCCTTTATCGTAAATTCCGAGTGGTGCTGATTGATGGTCAAGTGTACTTGCGTCACCTGATTATTTCTGATCAATGGATGATCCACTCAAATAGTCGTGATTTTATGCGCAAAGACCGTGGGTTAGTTCAGGAAGAGGAGAGGTACTTAACAAGCTTCAAAGCATGTATTTCAGATAGTATTTTGGCGGATCTGCAAAAAATAAATCGGCTCATCGGAGCTGAATATCTGGGGTTGGATTGCACGATTAAGGACAACCAACTGATGGTGTTTGAACTTAATGCCAATATGAATATTCTGATTAACAATCAGGCCGATGGTCAGCTCTGGCAGGCGCCTATTAATCAGATTAAAGAAGCCTTACTCAAACTGATTACCGCTAAGATCAGAAGCTCAAAACCCTTGACCCTTGGTTGGCAGCAGCATGGATTACAGCGCTATTTTTGATATTCGAGGTGAGATGTACCATAGCGCGATGGCGCTATACCCTGATGCCAGAAGGGATGAGTTTTTATTGCCTCTGAAAAAACTCAATCTGAAGCCCGGTGATCTGCTTATAGATCTGCCCTCTGGAGGTGGTTATCTACATCGCTATTTACCCGCGAATGTACAGGTACACTGTCTTGAGTCCTCACAAGCCTTTGCGGATTACTGCCAGCAACAAAAGCTGAAGGTTAGCCTATACCACCAGCACCACTTACCATTGAGTGATCAATATGCCGACGCGTTAATATCTATTGCGGGTTTGCATCATATACGGGATAAGCAACCGCTGTTTCAATCCATATTTCGGGTGCTCAAGCCATCAGGTCAGCTCTGTATAACCGATGTTGAGCAGGGCAGTGCCGTGGCAGGGTTTCTGGATGACATTGTGGATCGTTATAGCCAGACCGGACATCGGGGACGTTTCTTAAATACAGTCACGGCGGAACAGCTCAGCGAGGTTGGGTTTCAAGGTATCCAGTGGGAAAGGCTGAACTATCCCTGGTACTTTGCAGATGAAGCAAGCGTACTCAACTACTTTCAGTTACTGTTTGGTTTGGAAAAGGCTTCTCTGGAGCAGGTGGGGCAAGGTATCGATCAATATCTAAACAGGCAGATAACTCCAAGCGGTATTCAGGTGAACTGGCAGCTATTGTGTTTGACAGCCCACCGTCTTGCTTAATTCAAATGGATAGAGACTTAAAATACCTTGCTAAATTGCTGGCGCACTGGTGTACCCGGTTTCACTTCCTGCAATTGATAAGGCTTCTCTCTAAACCAGAGATTAACGGCCCATTTCTGACCTTTTACTACGGGCAAGCCGCCGTGGAGGCTATCAGGATGGCGCTTATTTGTACCTTCATAGCAATTATGGAAAATCACCATACGTCCCTGCTTGGCTCTGACCTCAACATCCAGTTTCGGAAAGCCAGTACCACCACCTTCTTCAACATCATTCAGATAGATCAGGCAGGTGATTAATCGTTGTCCACCTCGTTGCATGCAACGCATACCACGATCTGTATTGCCATCCCAGCCATCAAAGTGAGCGGCGTACTCCTGGGTTTCACCGTAGTGAATCACCTGAAAGGATTCTGCCTGTACCAGCTCAATACCAACCAGTTTGCTGATTCTTTTGGCCAGATCCAGTAGCTGAGGTGTCTGATCATGGGGAAGCCAACAGTTTTGACCTGTGCGCCCTTTACTCTCAACACCTGCTTTATCAGAACTCACGGTGGCCCGTTTCATCTTGGAGTCAGCGGCCTCGATAATCATTTCTGCCTCTTCCTGAGACAAAAAATCTTCAAACAGATGCACTGAAGGGGTTTCGTTAATTTTCTGACCTGAGTCGTAATCAACTGGTATCGAGATCATTGCTGGGCTCCTTTATGTTGCTCTATGGCTTACTGTAACGCGCTTCCATTGATGAGCAAATAAAAAAGCCGACATCAGTGTCGGCTTTTTAGTATCAGGCAGAAAAGCTGTTACTTGTTCTTCGCGCGCTTACGCTCGTTTTCAGTCAGCAGCTTTTTACGGATACGGATGGATTCTGGCGTGACTTCTACCAGCTCATCGTTTTCGATGAATTCCAGTGCCTGCTCCAGAGTGTGCTTGATTGGTGGCGTCAGGGTCAGCGCTTCGTCAGTACCGGAGGCACGAACGTTAGTCAGCTGCTTACCCTTAGTTGGGTTAACCACCAGATCGTTACTACGGGAGTGAATACCGATCACCTGACCTTCATACACTTCCACACCGTGACCCAGGAACAGACGACCACGGTCCTGCAGGTTAAACAGACCGTATGCCAGTGTCTTACCTTTCACCATAGAAACCAGAACACCATTCTGACGCTTGGCCACTTCACCGTCTTTAACGGTGTCGTAACGGTCAAATACACTGGTCATGATGCCGGAACCTGAGGTCAGGGTCAGGAACTGACCACGGAAACCAATCAGGCCACGGGAAGGTACGGTAAACTCCAGCTTAACGCGGCCTTTACCGTCTGGCTCCATATTGGTCAGCTCGCCTTTACGCAGCCCCATCTCTTCCATGATTGAACCCTGGTGCTGATCTTCAACGTCGATCACCACGTTTTCATAGGGTTCCATCAGAACGCCGTCTACTTCTTTCTGAATTACTTCAGGACGGGAAACACCCATCTCGAAGCCTTCACGACGCATGGTTTCGATCAGAACCGACAGGTGCAGTTCACCACGACCAGAAACAATGAATTTATCTGCCGTATCACCCTGTGCCACACGCAGTGCCACGTTGTGGATCAGCTCCTGGTCCAGGCGCTCTTTGATATTACGAGAGGTTACGAACTTACCTTCTTTACCCGCAAACGGAGAGTCGTTCACGATAAAGGTCATGCTTACAGTTGGCTCGTCAACAGTCAGAGGAGGCAGTGCTTCAACCTGCTCAGGATCACACAGAGTATCGGAGATGCTCAGACCATCAATACCATTGATACATACGATATCACCGGCAGTAGCCAGGTCGGTATCCACACGCTCCAGACCCAGGTAACCTTTAACGTTCAGGACCTTACCTTTACGTTCTTTGCCTTCGATATCTTTAATAACCACTTGCTGGTTTGGCTTCAGACTACCACGGGTAATACGGCCAATACCGATAACGCCTACGTAGCTATCGTAATCCAGTGCAGAGATCTGCATCTGGAAAGCGGCTTCAGGGTCAACTTCCGGTGCAGGAACACGATCAATGATCATATCCAGCAGAGGCTTCATATCGTCAGCCATCTCTTCCGGATCATCACCCGCAATACCATTAATTGCAGACGCGTATACCACAGGGAAGTCCAGCTGCTCTTCCGTCGCACCCAGGCTGTCGAACAGGTCAAATACCTGATCCATTACCCAGTCAGGACGCGAACCCGGACGGTCGATTTTGTTGATCACAACGATCGGCTTCAGACCACGCTCAAACGCTTTAGAGGTAACGAAACGGGTCTGCGGCATAGGGCCGTCCTGAGCGTCAACCAGCAGCAGTACGCAGTCAACCATGGACAGTACGCGTTCTACTTCACCACCGAAGTCAGCGTGCCCAGGAGTATCTACGATGTTGATGCGGTAGTCGTTCCACTTGATGGCGGTGTTTTTCGCCAGAATGGTAATACCACGCTCTTTTTCCTGATCGTTGGAATCCATAACGCGCTCTGCGCCAGCGTCACGACGATCCAGGGTGCCGGAGTACTGAAGAAGGGCATCAACCAGAGTCGTTTTACCATGGTCAACGTGCGCAATAATTGCAATATTGCGTAACTTACTGATATCTGAAGACATTCGGAGTATTTCGCCTGCTCAATAATAAGAGACCGGCCACACCACACGATAGATAAACCCTAAAGCAACCTAAAGAGCGGACCCAGATCTCTGGACGTTTTGCCATCCTAAAGATAGCAAAGGAACAATAAAAAGGTTGGAGATTGTACACACTTTACCGTTGCGGTTATATGAATTTTTGCGTCTGCGCTGTAGATCTCTGCGCCTGCAGATCAGAGGGCGTAGTAAGTTGTAAGCAAAAACAGTCAGTTATGCTGTCAGCTACACTATTAGTTATGAAACGTCTTTACAGGTGTATCATTAGATATCCATAAAAAGTCGTTATTTTCACTTTCTATCTGGCGTCGATTCGGTAAAATCGCGCTTTTTTTGTCGTGATGGGCGGGTGAGACATGAGTAAACAACGCAAGGCCGTTTCTCTGATTTCCGGCGGACTGGACTCCATGCTGGCTACCAAGGTTATTCAGGATCAAGGCGTACACGTTGAAGGTATCAACTTTTACACGGGATTCTGTGTCGAGGGGCATACTCATGCCATTCGTAAAAAGGACAAGGAAAAGCAGAAGAAAAACAGTTCCTTATGGGTGGCCGAGCAGCTGGGCATTAAGCTGCACATTATTGATATTTCAGAAGAATACAAAGATATTGTACTGAATCCTAAACACGGTTACGGACAAAACCTGAACCCTTGTCTGGACTGTAAAATCGATATGGTAGCCCGTGCCTGGCAGTGGTGCATGGATAATGACTTTGACTTTGTGATCACTGGTGAGGTGGTCGGTCAGCGTCCTAAGTCCCAACGTAAAGAAACCATGCCTATTATTGCGCGTGAGTCGAAGATCGAAGATCGCCTGCTGCGTCCACTGTGTGCTAAGCAGCTGGTTGAGACTCTGCCAGAACGTGAAGGCTGGGTGAACCGTGATGAGCTGTTCGACTTCCATGGCCGTAATCGTAAACCTCAGTTAGCTCTGGCTAAAGAACTTGGTTTTGACGAATGGTCACAGCCTGCTGGCGGTTGCTGTTTCCTGACCGACGAAAGCTACAGTAACAAACTGCAGGATATGTGGGATGCCCGTGGTGAGCGCAACTACGAGGTCGATGACATCATGCTGCTGAAAGTGGGCCGTCATATTCGTCCGGCGAAACACTATAAGCTGATTGTCAGCCGTGAGCAGGGTGAAAACAACTTTATGCGTGGCTATCGCCCGATGTACAGCTACCTGTACCCGACCAGCCACGGCGGTCCACTGACCTTGATTGATGGCACGCCGACAGAAGAAGATATCCAGACTGCGGCCCGTGTTGTGGCGCGTTTCAGTCAGGGCCGCAACGCCGATGAAGTGGTGGTGAACTATGTTGCCAAACACAACGAAGGCGAGCAAGAGCTGAAAGTTAAGCCGATGCCTGTGGAAGAGATCCCAGACGACTGGTATATCCACTAAGTCGGCACTGACGCGAATATCATCGCTGATATTCAGGTTTTAACAAAAGAGTCCTGGATTGATCAGCCAAAGAGCACCTAAGGGTGCTCTTTTTATATATCCCGCTTTATTCTATCTGCACAGAGCAACACCAAACCGATAAATGTCATAAGCTGTTATCAGTAGCAAGACTAGGACTGGTGCACATTCAGCCTCTAAGCCGATAGAATTCATTGATCTGCACAAAAAACGCGCACTTTATTGAGTAACCTTTTATGAGCAAACATGAACTAAATGCACGCAACCTGCTGTGCCCCCTGCCTGTGATCCGTACACAGAATAAGATCGCGTCACTTGATGCAGGGGACCATCTGGTAGTGTATTGTACTGACCCGGGTACTTTGCACGATATTCCGGCCTGGTGTCGCGTGCATGGTCATACTTTGGTCTCAACGGCAGAAAGCGCCGATGAGATTATTATAGAAATAGAAGTCGTTAAAGACTAAGGCACCAAATTGGTGCGCTGTGTTTTTAAGGTGCACTATTTTAGAGCAAAAGAGCACAACAGATTTCTCACAAAGCACCCTAACTTATTGGTTATCTTTGCTTTTTTTATAATGGCATTGATATTGCTTTTAAGAGAGACAATTCCGAAGGAAGGTTTTACGGCCTTCCAATCGTGATAAAAGAATTATTTACACGATTTTGACAACCAAGCGAAAGCTCCATTGGAGGACAAGCAATGTCAGAGCAAACTCTGAAGCTAATCGAAGAGAATGATGTTAAATGGGTAGACCTGCGTTTTACCGACACTAAAGGTAAAGAGCAGCACGTAACCATCCCTGCCCGTTACGTTGATGAAGATTTCTTCGAAGAAGGCCAAATGTTTGACGGTTCTTCTATCTCTGGCTGGAAAGGCATTAACGAATCAGACATGATCCTGATGCCAGATGACAGCTCTTCTTTCCTGGACCCGTTCTTCGAAGATAAGACTCTGGTTCTGCGTTGTGACATCATCGAGCCTGCCACTATGCAAGGCTACGAGCGTGACCCACGCTCTGTTGCTAAGCGTGCAGAAGAGTACCTGAAATCTACTGGTCTGGGTGACACTGCATTCTTCGGTCCTGAGCCTGAGTTCTTCATCTTTGACGACGTGCGTTGGGATTCCAACATGTCCGGTAGCTTCGTGAAGATCGATTCCGAAGAAGCGGCTTGGAACTCTGAGAAGTCAATGGAAGGCGGTAACATGGGTCACCGTCCTCGCGTTAAAGGCGGTTACTTCCCAGTACCACCAGTTGACTCTGTACACGACATCCGTGCCACTATGTGTAACGTGATGGAAGAGATCGGTCTGAACGTTGAAGTTCACCACCACGAAGTAGCAACTGCTTGTCAGAACGAAATCGGCGTAGCGTTCAACACTCTGGTTAAGAAAGCTGACGAAGTTCAGATGCTGAAATACGTTGTACACAACGTTGCCCACGCATACGGCAAAACTGCAACCTTTATGCCTAAGCCTGTAGTTGGCGATAACGGTTCTGGTATGCACGTTCACCTGTCTTACTGGAAAGACGGCGTAAACCAGTTCGCAGGTGACCAGTACGCTGGTCTGTCTGAGTCTGCTCTGTTCGCTATTGGCGGTATCATCAAGCACGCTAAAGCACTGAACGCTTTCTGTAACCCAGGTACTAACTCGTACAAGCGTCTGGTTCCAGGCTTCGAAGCTCCAGTAATGCTGGCTTACTCTGCTCGTAACCGTTCTGCTTCTCTGCGTATTCCTTACACTTCTAGCCCTAAAGCTAAGCGTGTTGAGGCTCGTTTCCCTGATCCAATCGCTAACCCATACCTGGCGTTCTCAGCTCTGCTGATGGCTGCTCTGGACGGTGTTCAGAACAAGATTCACCCTGGCGATCCTGCTGATAAAGATCTGTACGATCTGCCAGCAGAAGAAGCGGCTGAGATCCCAACAGTTGCATCTTCTCTGGAAGAAGCTCTGGCGGCTCTGGATGCAGACCGTGAGTTCCTGGTTCAAGGTGGCGTATTCACTGACGACATGATCGATGCTTACATCGAGCTGATCAACGAAGACGTTGCACGCGTAAACATGACAACTCACCCGGTTGAGTTCGATCTGTACTACAGTGTGTAAGCTCCGCTTATAAGCTTTCAGCTTATGCTCTTCTTCGGAAGAGACGAGACCCTCGCTTCGGCGAGGGTTTTTTTTCGCCTGTTTTC
>CAYFGP010000007.1:46483-98903 GCA_964342385.1 uncultured Oleiphilus sp.
GCCTAACGCTGATATCTGGTGGTGCTTTAGCCGTAGATAAGATTTATCACTGGAAGGATGCTGAAGGAAACCCCGTTTTTTCGGATCAACCCAAGGGACAGCGCTATCTGGCGACCTATCAGCGTCGCTACCAGGATGTGCGTCTGGTCAGCTACCAGACCCAAATGCCGGGGCAGCGCATTATTCGCGTTTATGCTCAGCCCAAGCTACAACCGGGCGATACCATTGAATTACAGCTAAATGGCGAGACTTATCAAAGTGCGCTGCATAGTCAATTTTTCCTGCTGCATCACTTGCCTCGTGGGCATCATAAGATTCGTGCTCTGGTGCGTAATAAAAATAAACACTTGCTGTTTGCCAGCCGCTCAACCAGCCTCAATATCCGCTAAATCCAGCGTTTATCCTGCCATTAACAGTATTCCTCTAACGGCTGGTTAAGTATTCATCTGCTTATTTTGACTGCCATAACGCCTTAATTCACAAGCAGTTAACGACCATTTAAAAAGCAGTACGCACTATAACGGTCTGCACTGCACCACAAAAAATAAGTCAATGCACTATAATGGTGCGTATAGTTTTGTTAAACGCGGACTTATAGCTCCAGAAGAAAGGCTGAAATACCCATTTTAAAGAGCACAGACACCAACTCGCTATTTTTTAAGCACTTACTTTGTATTGGTTCGCTTTTTGCTTTTGCTAACAGTAAGGAGGGTTTTGTGTGGCTAGTCTAGACAATCAGAAATTACTACTGGATAACCTGACCACGGCGGTCATCCAATTAAACAGTGAGCTGGCTCTGACTTATCTCAATCCAGCGGCTGAGATGTTATTCGCCTGTGGAGCCAATCGAGCGATTGGTCATCCCTTATCCAGTCTGTTTACGGAACATGACGATACCGATAACGCCTGGCGGCAAGCCGCTAAGGAAGGTCACCCTTTTACCAAACGGGAGACCAGTCTGACGCTGCCTAACGGTCAGCATATGATTGTCGATTACACCGTGAACCCCATTCTTACCTCCGGTGGTTATACCCTGGTTGTGGAGCTCCAGGCCCGTGATCGCCTGCTGCGTATCAGCAAAGAAGAAGAGTTGGTGGCACAACAGGAAACCCTGCGCACTTTGGTGCGAGGTATGGCCCATGAGATCAAAAATCCTCTGGGTGGTATTCGTGGTGCAGCGCAGTTATTAGAGCGTGCCCTGCCCGAAGAGAGCCTGAAAGATTATACCGAGGTGATCATCAGCGAAGCAGATCGCCTGAGAAATCTGGTGGATCGTATGCTCGGGCCAAGAAAGGTGCCCAATTTTAGTGCAGTGAATATCCACAAAGTGCTGGAACATGTTTTTGCGCTGATCTCTGCGGAGCAAGGTCCAAAAATCAAACTGATTAGGGACTATGATCCCAGTCTGCCGGATATGAACGGTGATCAGGAGCAGTTGATTCAGGCCATTCTGAATATTGTGCGTAATGCCATGCAGGCGTTACGGGAAGCCAAGATCGAAGATGGCCAGATCACCTTCCGTACTCGCGCCAAACGTCAGTTCACCCTGGGCTCAGAGCGCCATCGCCTGCTATGTCAGGTGGATATTATTGATAACGGCCCAGGTATTCCAAAAGAGCTGATGGAAACCATTTTCTATCCTCTGGTGACTGGTCGCGCATCAGGCACTGGACTCGGTCTGTCGATCGCCCAGACCATTATGCATCAACACAACGGGCTGATTGAGTGTAAATCCGAACCGGGCAATACCGTATTCCGACTAATGATTCCTCTGGAGCATAAAAAATGAACACCCCAAATAACGTATGGATTGTCGATGATGACCGTTCTATCCGCTGGGTATTAGAACGCTCCATGGAACAGGAAGGCATGAATGTTAATGTCTTTGAACAAGCCGAAGATGTGCTGAAAGCCTTTAATAGTGGCTGCCCGGATGCTCTGATTACCGATATCCGTATGCCGGGCATGGACGGCCTGGAGCTGCTGGCTCAGATTCAGGACAGTCATCCCAATCTACCCGTGATTGTGATGACCGCACACTCGGATTTGGAGAGTGCGGTGGCGTCTTATCAAGGCGGTGCTTTTGAATATCTACCCAAACCGTTTGATGTCGATGAAGCCGTTGCCTTGGTTAAACGGGCGATCAGTCATGCTCAGGAGCAGGCTTCAGCTCATCAACCCGAGGTTAAGCCTCTACCCAGTACTGAGATTATTGGTGAAGCGCCGGCGATGCAGGAGGTCTTCCGTGCCATTGGTCGGCTGTCCCACTCCAATATCACCGTATTGATTAACGGTGAGTCGGGTACCGGTAAAGAGCTGGTGGCGCATGCCCTGCATCAACACAGCCCCAGAGCGAAAAATCCGTTTATTCCGTTGAA
This sequence comes from uncultured Oleiphilus sp., assembly GCA_964342385.1. Taxonomy (GTDB): domain Bacteria; phylum Pseudomonadota; class Gammaproteobacteria; order Pseudomonadales; family Halomonadaceae; genus Oceanospirillum. The sequence goes on from CAYFGP010000007.1 coordinate 48,862, forward strand.
TATGGCAGCGATTCCCAAGGATCTGATTGAATCCGAACTGTTTGGCCATGAAAAAGGGGCTTTTACCGGTGCCAATACTCTGCGCCACGGCCGCTTTGAACAGGCCGATGGCGGCACCCTGTTCCTGGATGAGATTGGTGATATGCCTGCCGATACTCAAACCCGTCTACTTAGGGTTCTGGCCGATGGTGAATTCTATCGTGTGGGTGGCCATACGCCAGTACAGGTGGATGTGCGTATTATCGCAGCAACCCACCAAGACCTGGAAAATCTGGTACAAGAAGGTCGCTTCCGGGAAGATCTATTCCACCGCTTGAATGTGATTCGTGTCCACCTGCCAAAACTAAGTGAACGCCGGGAAGATATTCCTCGTCTGGCGGATTTTTTCCTGGGCAAAGCCGCCAAAGAGCTGGAAGTAGAGCCTAAGATTCTACTGCAGGATACCGTGGATTATATGCAGCAACTGAGCTGGCCGGGTAACGTACGTCAACTGGAAAACACCTGTCGCTGGATTACCGTGATGGCGTCAGGCCGTGAGGTGCATCTGGATGATCTGCCACCAGAGTTGATGGAGCAGAAACAATCCGAACAAGCCACCGGCAGCCGCTGGCAGTCCGCACTGAATAACTGGGCGGATCAGGCTCTGGCTCAAGGTCAGAAAGGCATTCTGGATACTGCTGTACCGGAGTTTGAAAAAGTGATGATCGAAGTGGCACTGAAGCATACTGCTGGTCGCCGTCGGGATGCAGCCGAGTTATTGGGCTGGGGTCGTAATACCCTGACCCGTAAGATCAAAGAGTTGAATATGGAAACCGCGAGCGAAGAAGAGGAATAAAGCCTTATTTCCGGTATAAGTTTAGGATGATCTTCCGCTTATGTGACTGCGTGCTCAGTCACATAAGCTGTCCTCAGGCTTAGATCAAACCGCACCTTCAAAACCCAGCTGACGCCACGCCTCATAGGTAATTACAGAGACCGCATTGGATAGATTTAGACTGCGGCTGGTGGGCACCATAGGAATTCTTAACCACTGGGCTTGTTCAAACTGAGCCAGTACCTCCGCCGGTAAACCTCGGGTTTCCGGGCCAAATAGTAATACATCCCCTGCCTGGAACTGCATATCTGAAGCAAAGCCCTTCGCTTTCGTGGTGCAAGGAAAAACCCGTTTTTCACCAACGGCCGCCATAAAGGCATCAAAGTCTTTGTGGCGACTGACATTGGCCAGGTCATGATAGTCGAGACCTGCTCTTCTTAGCTTTTTTTCTTCCAGATCAAAGCCCAGTGGTTCAATAAGGTGCAGATAACAGCCTGTATTGGCACATAGGCGAATAATATTGCCCGTATTGGGGGCGATTTCTGGTTCGTACAGGGCGATTTCAAACATGCTTTTTCTATAAGGTAGCGATAAATCCCAATAAATTCCTGAGGTTATTCTTAATTAGCCGAGAAGAATCAAACAAGACTTGCCAGTCATGCGAAAAAAATAAATAAAATGCATATTTAGTGGTCTGACCTGTGTTCAAGGCTGTTACATAAGGATACAATGAACGTATGCACTATTTTAGTGCGTATATTCTAATAAAACCCAGGACCTTGGGGGATAATAACATGCTTAATCAACTTTCAGTGGGCAGGAAGCTGGCTTTAATGATGGTGTTACCCATCCTAGGCTTAATCGCAACCTTTATCGTTGTTGAAACCGAGTTGCAAGCAGCCAATGAGGGCGTCAGAACAATTTATGACGACCGAGTAGTGCCTTTAAAAGACCTTTACACCATAGGTACGGATTACGCCGTACTGATTATTGATGCGGTAAACAAAACCAATGCGGGGCAAATGAAAGTAGAAGATGCCTATAAAGGTATTCAGGAAGCTCAGGATCGTATTCATAAAACCTGGAACAAATATATGGCCACAGAGCTGACCCCGAAAGAGGCTCAATTGGCTAAAGAAGCTCAGGCTCTGTTTACAGCGGCAGATGCTTCTATTAACGAGATCCTGCCCGTGTTGGCAAAAATGCAGGGCTTACAGAAGGGGCAATTGGATCAGTTTGATGGTCCGCTATACGCCACCATTGATCCGATCAGCGATAAAATCGCTGAGCTGTTAAACCTGCAGCTGGATGTTGCCGGTCAGGTTCAGGCCGAACTGAAACAGTCCTATTCCAGTGCTCAAACCCTAATGATCGGCGGTATTCTGGTATTGCTGATTGTGGTGATTGCAGGTAGCTATCTGGTCGCTCAGGCGATTACTAAACCACTGGATAAGATGCGTTCTACCATCGCTCATATCGAAGGTAATCATGATCTGACCACTCGTCTGCAAGTCAATGGTAATGACGAAGTGGCGGCTATTGGTCGCGCTTTTAATACCATGTTGGATCAGTTCCAACGCCTGGTAACCCAGGTATCCGGTTCGGTGCAGCACCTGTCTCAGGAAGCTGTAAATATGTCTCGTGCCAGCCAGCACACCAGTGATGGTATGAGCCGTCAGCAGACTGAAACGGATCACGTGGCTACGGCGATGAATGAGATGGTTGCGACCATTCAGGAAGTGGCACGTAATGCTTCAGAAGCTGAAACTGCCGCACAAACCACGCGTAGTGAATCTGAAACGGGTGATCAGATCCTGCAGGAGAATAACCGTATTATCGAAACCCTGGCCCAAGAAGTAGAAAATGCGGCAGAAGTCGTGGGTTCTCTGGAACAGGAAGCGCAGAATATCGCCCTGGTGATCGATGTAATTAAGGGTATCGCCGAGCAAACCAACCTGTTGGCACTGAACGCGGCGATTGAAGCCGCTCGTGCCGGTGAGCAAGGACGTGGTTTTGCCGTAGTTGCCGATGAAGTACGCAGCCTGGCCCAGCAAACTCAAAACTCCACTCAGGAGATTGAGGATGTGATTCAGCGCGTACAGCAGGGCAGTCGTGATGCGGCTCAGGTTATGAACCGTAGTAAAGAACAGGCGCAACTGGGTCTGGAGCAGAGTGCTAAAACCAGTGAGGCTTTGGCGCAGGTTACTCATCATGTCACCATGATCAGTGATATGAACAGTCAGATCGCCGCTGCGGTTGAAGAACAAAGCGCCACTGCCGATGAGATGAATCAGAGCGTGGTGAATATTGCAGAAGTCACTCGCGATTCCACTGCGGCGGCTAACCAAACGGCAGCAGCCAGTGAGGAGTTGTCTCAACTGTCCGATGAACTGCAATCCATGGTGAAGCAGTTTAAGGTGTGATCAGATTTAAACAGCGCTCTAACCCTATAAACTTGCGAGACAAAGTGATCTCAAGGCGGTAAGGAATAAGCGCAGTAATCATGCATACTGACACAAAAGTATTTCGATATTTTTCGGCCAGCGGCTGAAGCATGAAGCCATCTGCTAAAGAGAAACTTTTGTGTGAGTGCTTAAGATAGCGGGATTTATCATCAGTGTTGTGCTGGTGCGTAAATCCCGCTTTTTTTCATGGCCCACATAGTCCTATAATGGGCATCAGGAAAGCCAATTTGCAAAGCAAGACACTTAGGAGTGTTCGAATATGAGCCTGGATTTGCTGAATGAATTAGAAAAGCGCGTTCAATCTGCAGTCGATACTATTGAGACTCTGAAATTGGAGATTGAAGAGCTGAAGGAAGATAACGCTCAGCTGCAAGATGATAATGCTCAACTTCAAGAAGAAAAGACTGCCTGGGAATCCCGTCTGGGTGATCTGCTAGGTAAGTTTGACCTGCTGGAAGACGAGGAAGCTTCTGCAGAGGCTGTTGAAGAAGTTATTGAAGATGAAGTTGCAGCACCTGTAGCTTCAGAAGGCGAGCTGATGGATCAAGGCAGTGCGGAAGAAGCGCTGATCGAGCAAGATAGCGCCCTTGACGAGCTTGATGATCTGACAGAAGAAGAGGAAGCTGAACTGGAAGCACAAACCGCACCATCCCAGTTTGGTAACCTGTAAGCCTTCAGCGTATATCGAAGTGCTTAAGCGCTAAGTGATCATTACCCTGCACTTAGCGCTATTGCTGGATCTGTTATCGGTTCGATTTATCTACAATATTGCCTAAAGATCCAGATCCTGCTCAAGCTTGATTGGGCAGGACATCATCACCGCATCTTCTCTTTCCCCTCCAGGAACACCGTAGTATTTAGGCCGGATTCCATCTTCGATAAAACCCAGTTGCTGGTAGAGGTGACGCGCGGCACTATTACTCTCCCGTACCTCTAACAGAATAATCGATAAGCTGAGTTGTTGAGCCTGTTGCTTGATCTCTTGCAGTAGGAAACGCCCAATCCCCTGTCCTTGTAATGCCGGGTTGACCGCAATATTGTGCAGATGCCATTCATCAGCAATCTTTTGCAACATGGCATAACCGCATAAGCGTTGTTCGATATAGACACCTATCAGCGTATCGCCACGCTGTAAGCCCAGCTCAAACATCAGTCGGGTCCAGGGTGTCAGATGGGCCTCGCGCTCAATACCCATCACCGCATCCAGTTCCAGAATACCGACTTCTCTGATCTTCTTCACTGGTTAGCCTCTATGTTCGTGCTTGGTGTTTTGATGGTTAATAGCTGTTGTAACAGCTGAGCTTTTCCTGCGGGATGGCCTAAGAGCTGTACCAAACTTTGTGGATGATGCAGTTCAATCTGCAGCAGGTCGCCTTGTTGAATTAACTCGGGCAGTTCACCAAACCACCAGCACTTTTGCCCCGGTTGGCACTGTAAACGGGCGCCGGATAGCAGCGCCTTAAAGACAGACAGGAACTCCTGTTCTGAGCATTTGGCGCTGGTGCCAGGGAAGGGCCACTCAAAGGGTAAACAGATCTGGCTGGCAGGTTGCTGCATAAAGTGCAGTATCTGTCCTACCAAAGGCATCACCTGATGTTCTGGCCAATCTTGTCCGGTGATATTGCAAATCAGCAGTGGTCCCTGATCAGCCGTACGAATTAAGCCTAAACGCAGCCGCTCTGGCACACGGGCAGAATCGACAACAACCGGTGCGGGGGCAGCGTGTTCACTGCTCTCGCGATCACCAAAGATAGCGGGGCGATTAACCTTTGCAGGCGAGTCGCCAGAGAGAAAACTATCCACTGGACTGGTAGCTTGGCCGACCACTGTCTCTGATTGGGTTTGGTCGTGTCCTAAAGCACCACCACCGTCCATCGCTGCGACGGCAGACATCAATGCAGATTCGGCATCGGCAGGCGGAGTGCTCTCTTCACAGACAAAATACTCGGACGGTAGAGCACCAGGCAGAGGTTGCCGGGGCATCCAACTGACCACGCCTAACTGTTCCAGATAAGCTACACGCTGCGCTTCATTCATCTTGTCTGTCTAACCCCGGCTAAACGCCTGTCTCAGAAAATAAAAATGGCGACAGATTATACCTGTCGCCATTGTTTATGGGTATCAGCAATACCCATAAGCTAACCCCTTGTATTCAACAGGGGCCGCTTTAGCTGAAAATCGACTTAAACCGTCAGCCCCTGAGGGTGAGTGCGATCAGAACTACTTAACAGCGCATTTAGTGCGTGGATATAAGCCTTGGCAGACGCGATCACAATATCAGTATCTGCGCCCAGGCCTGTCACCAGACGGCCGCCTTTATCCAGGCGTACGGTCACTTCACCTTGAGAATCGGTACCACTGGTGATGGCATTCACAGAGTACAGCTCCAGAATGGTTTCACTGTTGGCGACTTTTTCGATCGCTTTAAAGGTGGCATCCACAGGACCGCTACCTTCAGACTCAGCAGATACTTCTTCGCCATCAACGCTCAGTACCAGCTTAGCCACTGGGGTTTCACCGGTTTTGGATTGTACTTCCAGGGTTTCCAGCTTAAAGCGTTCAACCGCATCAGTGACACGGGAATCACTCACCAGTGCCTGCAGATCCTCGTCATAGATCTCATGCTTTTTATCCGCCAGCTGCTTAAACAGGGCAAATGCGTGGTTCAGCTCGGCTTCAGAATCGAAGGTGATGCCCAGCTCTTCCAGACGGGTACGGAAGGCGTTACGGCCGGAGTGCTTGCCTAGTACGATGGCGTTGGTGTTCCAACCCACATCCTGAGCTTTCATGATTTCGTAGGTTTCACGGTGCTTCAGTACACCATCTTGGTGAATGCCAGACTCGTGAGCAAAAGCGTTTTTGCCCACAATGGCTTTGTTCGGCTGCACCGGGAAGCCGGTCACGGTAGAAACCAAACGAGAGGTCGGTACGATGTGCACCGGATCGATACGGGTTTCTACAGCAAAGATATCTGGACGGGTACGAATACCCATCACCACTTCTTCCAGAGAGGCGTTACCGGCACGCTCACCCAGGCCGTTGATGGTACATTCCACCTGACGGGCCCCTGCCTGTACTGCCGCCAGGGAGTTGGCTACTGCCAGACCCAGGTCGTTATGGCAGTGCACGGAGAAGATCGCTTTATCGGCATTCGGGATACGGTTCAGCAGCTGACCGATAGTTTCGGCAAACTGGCCTGGAATGGCGTAACCCACAGTATCCGGGATATTGATGGTGCTGGCACCGGCATCAATGGCCGCTTCAATAATACGGCACAGGAAGTCGATCTCGGAACGACCGGCATCCTCACAGGAGAATTCTACATCTGCCATCAGGTTGCGGGCTTTTTTCACCGCGCGTACCGCTTGCTCAATCACCTGATCTGGTTGCATCTGCAGTTTGTGCTGCATATGAATTGGCGATGTAGCGATAAAGGTATGGATACGACCTGAGTTAGCACCGGCCAGGGCTTCTGCCGCACGCTCAATATCCGCATCCAGTGCGCGGGACAGACTACAGATGGTGCTGTCTTTTACGCTGTCCGCTACGGCTTTTACCGCATCAAAATCACCTGGACTGGCGATAGCAAAACCCGCTTCGATCACATCCACCTTCATTTTTTCCAGGTGTTTAGCGATACGGACTTTCTCATCCTTGGTCATGGACGCGCCAGGGCTCTGCTCACCATCACGCAGTGTGGTATCAAATATCACCAGATGGTCTTTACTCATGATTAACTCCTGCAGACTGCCGGGCAGTCAGATCAAACTTGGATTTGTTAAGCGGCGAAATCAGCATTTCAAGAGTCAGCAACTCTGCTATGGGCAATATTGAAATATTGCGACTTCGCACTTTGTTATATATGGGTATGCATTATTTTATTGTCGGGTCGATCTGACAGCAGATAGTCAAACTGGCTTAGCCAGTGACAGGGAAACCCAAGAGTTAACTTTAAACCAGGGTGGCTCGGTACTCTTGCTCATTGAACTGAGAATATGGATATCTGGTTCCATACATTTTGTTTCGCTGCTTAACAGAGACCTCGAATATGAGCGGATTCTATCAACCGTACGAGAAGATAGAAAACTACTCTTGATCTTTCAGACGCTTATTTTTGCGATACTGACGGGTTAACCAGATCAAAAAGGCACTTAACAACATTAGTGCCAGGACACAACCCTGCCAGAAGCCATCCACCTCATAGGTACGCATGACAAAGATAATAATAAAGCCTAGCAGCTGACTGAATACGGCCAGCAAGCGTAAGTTATCCTGCATTTACTCGTTCTACCTTTTTTCTCGCGTTCTCTTCTCACTGTGAAGTCTCATACTACCTGATAAAGCATAGGATACGCTGCAGAGGGAATTTTTTGTGCTTCATGTGTTCTGAGTTCAAATCGTTTACAATTCTTGCTTTTTACTTAGTCAAAAATGGCGACGGAATGTTTTATAAAACGACACTTATCTGGCTGTTAACCTTGGGCTTGTCATCGATTGCCCCAGCCTTTGCCAATATACCTGCAGATTCAACTGTAGAAGCGCAAGATGAGCAGGCATCTTCTTCTCGTTCGGATGAGAATCTGCAAAACCCTACTGGATCACCTCATCTGCCAGAAGTGCTTAAACGTATTTTGGTACCCGGCATGAATGTCAGTCAGCAATTTACGGCACAATCCGGTCTGACAGGTTGGGTACTCAGTAGTGATGATAACCATACTCTGGTTTATACCACTGCCGATGAGCAAACCTTGATTACAGGTACTCTACTGGATAACCAGGGCAATAACCTTTCTGAGTTCTACACCAAGCGTTATCTGCCTGAGGCCGACTTTGCTTTGTTAGCCCAGGCCCATAGTATCGCCCAGCACAGTGTAGCCCAAAACAGTAACGCCGAGCAGGGTGAAACGGAACCGGGTCAGCAGTCCTCAATGCCGCCATCCTCAACTCAGTCTCGCTCAGAGCAATCACAGAATGCCCATGATGACGGTAGCTCAGCGCTGTATGTTTTTTTTGATCCTAACTGTCCTTTTTGCCACTTTGCCTGGCAAGCGCTGGAAGTATATCAGCAGCAAGGGGCTGAGATCCGCTGGATTCCGGTGGCTTATCTGCAACCGGATAGTCGCATAAAGGCGGCCGCTGTATTGCAGGCGAAGCACCCGGCTCAAGTGTTAAGGGCCAGTATGTTGCAGCAGGCTGCTTGGCCGATGTCTGAAAAAGAGGCTAGTAAGCAGAGTGATCAGGCCTTGAGTTTTAATATGCAGCTGATGAAACGTTTTGCTCTGCAGGGTACTCCTGCATTCGTGTGGCTGGATAGTGAACAGCAGTTACAAAGCTATAGTGGTATGCCTAAGCTGGCGACATTTGCTGAGATGACTGGACAGGATGAACAGCAGCAAAAAGCACCTGAGCTGGCCCGTTTTCGCTAGGTCTAGGTCTAAGTCTAGGTCTAGGTGTAAGGGCTGAGCTTGGGATTAGGTAAGAGCTCAGCCAAACCCCGTTAGGGTGGAAAGGATAGTAACGCTCGCCCGATTTTATAGTGCGGATAAAACAGGAATAGGGAAATTATGGGGGCAATCAGTCTCGGACCTTTGATGGTATCAACAGAGCGCCTTTATCTGATCGGCGCTCTGATTATCTTTTTTCTACTGGCAGAAGGACTGAATAAGGCCTTTCGATCCCCGGACGCTGAGTTTGATTTTTCCCGTTGGGCACAACACAGTTTTTGGTATGGACTGTTGGTTGCTCGTTTGGCTTACGTGGCTCAATATCCGTCGGCTTTTAGTTACGATTGGTTGAGCGTGCTTTATTTCTGGCAACCCGGTTACTCTCTAACTGCTGCCCTCATAACTGCTTGTGTGGTGACTCTGATGCATTTTAAAACTCAACCTAAGGCACTCAGTGCTGCACTGGCTATCTTGTTGGTCGCCGTTGTGATCTGGGCTGGTTTAAAGCTCTGGCAGCCGCTGGATAGTGACCAGGTACAAATCCTGCCTGAGATTCAACTACCCACCCTGCAAGGCCAGGCGGTTAAATTGGACGAGCAGAAACAGCCGCTTATTATTAATCTTTGGGCCAGCTGGTGTGCTCCTTGTTTGCGTGAGATGCCTGCACTGGTTTACTTTGCTCAGCAAAACCCCGAGCTAACCATTTGGCTCGTCAATGCTGGGGAATCCAGCATTACTGTTGAAAACTTTGTTCGCAATAACCCCGAGCTGGCCTTGCCAGAGAATATGCTGGTATTGGACCCGAATCAGCAGCTGATGCAACACTTTAATGCCCCTGGTCTGCCGGTAACACTGGCGTTTAATCAGGGACAACTAATAGATAGCCATATTGGTGAGTTGAACCCGGCACGCTTGCAGGAGATGGCCCAGCAGATTCAGGTAAATTAGGGCAGTACTTGGCAGTCGCTCCATAAACAACGGATTAAATGCTGTTGTTGCTGTCCACAATCGACGTTGTAAACTTCACGCGGCCACTGCCTGACCAGAGCACTGAGTTGGGCTTGTGGACATAGGCTGCTTTGAGCTAAGCGCTCAGCCACAAATTGGGAGCGATCCTGGCTTTGCAACAAGTCGCCCTCTGTTTGAGCTCGGGGAGGAAAATAATCTTCTGCTAAGACCTCCAGGCGCTTCAGTTCTAAACCTGTCTGGACTAAATCCTCATGACCTTGCTGATAGCTCCATAACAGATTTCGGCAGCCTTCAGCACCGGGCTCATCTGTCATCTTATGGATACGTTCCGCTTTTGCCTGCAAAGACGTTTTCAAGCTCATTGCCAGACCTAAAGTGGTGTCCGATTCACTCATGTTACGCTCTACCGATTGCACAACTTGTTTGTTCAGTGCTTGATCGGCCAGCAATACCCAGCGATTGTTGCTCTGCCACCACTGAGTCTGGGTTTCATAAGCGAGTGATATGGTTTCTGGGTATAAACGAGCACACTCCCGACTAATCTGTCGTAAGAGTGCATCTTGATGCAGGACTTCCTGAATCAGGTGAGCATCGGCTAACTGCTGGGTATCTATAGGGCTGACATTGGCGCATCCTGTGAGTAGCAGCAGACCTGATATTGTTAGCGGTATAGCTTTCATGCCTTGTCTCCTTACCTTGCTGTCTCACACAACCTGCACCTTTTATTCTCATTTTTCAAGTATGGCGCTGATGCCTGCATCGCGACTCGAGCAATAAGCCAGATTGCTGTTAGCTCTGGGCATAATAAATCAGCATAGACGCTCAAATGCTTAACTTTGGCTGTGTTTGAGCACGATAATTTCAGCACCATATTTTCGGCACAAAATGGAATTTATGCAAAAACTGCAAAGAGCACTTTTGCTAAGGCTTTTGTCGCTGTTTTTGCTAACGCTTTTGCAGAACGGTGTCGCGGTGAAAAATCCCTAAATGAGACTAGGGATTAACCCTCAAATCCGCTAAGATATCGCCCCTTTTTTGCCCAAGCCATTTTTCAGAGGTGTACATGCTGCCTTATATCCCCGGACAACGCTGGATCAGTGACGCGGAAAGTGATTTAGGTCTAGGAACTATCCTGACCTGTGATGCCCGTAGTGTAACCGTACTGTTTCAAGCCTCCGGTGAAACCCGAGTCTACTCTACCCGCACCGCCCCCCTGACTCGTGTGGCCTTTGCCGCCGGTGATCAGATTGAGCATCACGAAGGTTGGATGCTAACGGTGACTGAGGTTGAAGAAGATAACGGCCTGTTGATCTATCTGGGCGTCAAACAGGATGGCAGCCCTGAAGAGATGAGTGAAGCGCTGCTCAATAACCATCTGCGCTTCCAAAAGGCGAAGGATCGTTTGCTCACCGGTCAGATTGATCGTAACGATTGGTTTAACCTGAGATATCGTACTCTGTTGGATCAGGATCGCCTGAACCACTCCACCATCCGTGGTCTGAGTGGTGCCCGTATGGCACTGATTCCTCACCAGCTGTATATCGCGCACTCTGTGGCCAGCCGTTATGCGCCACGTGTTCTTTTAGCGGATGAAGTAGGTCTGGGTAAAACCGTAGAAGCCGGCTTGATCTTACACCAGCAGTTGCTGAGTGGTCGTGCGGAACGAGTACTGATCGTGGTGCCTGAGTCGCTGCAAAATCAGTGGCTGGTGGAGATGTTGCGTCGTTTCAATCTGAAATTCAGTCTGTACGACTACGAGCGCTGCGCTCAGTATCCCGGCCAAAACGCCTTTGAACAGGCGCAGTTGGTAATCTGTAGTCTGGAGCTACTGACCGACCATCCTGAACTGCAACAACAAGCGGTCGCCTCTGAATGGGATCTGCTGGTGGTGGATGAAGCTCACCACCTGGAGTGGAGCGAAGAAGCGCCGAGTCAGGCCTACACCTGTATCGAAAGTCTGGCGCTGGATACTCCAGGACTGTTACTGCTGACTGCAACGCCAGAGCAACTGGGCAAGGGCAGTCACTTTGCTCGTCTGCGCCTGTTAGACCCGGAACGTTATAACAGCTTCGAGGAGTTTGAGCAGGAAGAGCAGCAGTATCAACCGATCGCTCAAGCGCTGGAGCTGCTGGATCAGGACACCCTGCCCGCGTCTGAAGCCCGCAAGCTAAAAGAGCTGTTACCGGAAAGTGATACTCAAGCACTGCTGGAACTGTTGAGCCAGGCAGAAGCCGATGACGAGCAAAAGCAGTCTGCTCGTAGCCAGTTGCAGGATCAACTGCTGGATCGTCATGGTACCGGCCGGGTACTGTTCCGTAATACCCGTGATACGGTCACCGGCTTTAAACAACGTGAGTTGCACACCTATGAACTGGAACTGCCGTCTCAGTATCGTGCACCACTGAATACCGGTGGCTTGAAAGCCCATCTGGCTCCGGAAAGCAGCCTGCCGGGTATTCTGCAAGATACCTGGTGTGAGTTTGATCCGCGCTTTAACTGGTTGCTGGATCACCTGCACGAAAACGATATCGATAAAACCTTACTGATCTGCCACAGCGCTGAATCGGCCATTACCTTATCGAATGCGTTGAAAGAAGCCACTGGCCTTCATGCGCCGGCGTTCCATGAAGGCTTGAGCATTCTGGAGCGTGATCGTGCTGCAGCCTGGTTTGCCGATCATGAAGCGGGTCCTCCGGTACTGATCTGTTCTGAGATCGGTAGTGAAGGTCGTAACTTCCAGTTTGCCCGCCATCTGGTTCTGTTTGATCTGCCGGCTAACCCAGACCTGCTGGAGCAACGTATCGGCCGTCTGGACCGTATCGGCCAGCAACACGATATTCAGATCCATGTGCCTTATTTTGCCGCTACAGGCCAGGCCAATATGCTGCAGTGGTACAACCAAGGCCTGGATGCTTTTAGTGCGCCTTGTCCTGCCGGTTCAGCTCTGTTTGCCGAGTTTGGTCAGCCGCTGGAAGAGGCTATTTTGGCGCAAAATGCCAGCGCCCTTGAAGCCTTGATGACACAAACCCAGCAGCGTCGTGATGAGCTGAATGAAGCGATGCAGGCTGGTCGTGATCGTCTGCTGGAGCGTAACGCCTGTCGCCCTCAAGCGGCGGCTGAACTGGTTAACGAGATTGAAGCCCAGGATGATCCGGAAGCTCTGCAGCAGTGGCTGGAAACCGCATTGGATATCTTTGGTGTGAACAGTGAAGAAACCAGCCCAACCAGTTGGCACCTGACGCCAGGCGAACATATGATGAACTCCGATCTGCCTGGTTTGGACAATGAAGAAGGTTTCTCCATGACCACACATCGTGATGTGGCCCTGGTGCGTGAAGAGCTGCAGTTCTTCAGTCATGAACATCCGTTTGTCCAGCGTCTGCAGGAGCAGATTATTCAAGGCAGTCTGGGTAACAGCGCGGTCAGCCTGTTTAAAACCAAGGCTTTGCCAGAGGGCACCTTGCTACTGGAAGTGATCGCCAGTGTTCACTGCAGTGCACCTAAACACCTGCATATTGGCCGCTACCTACCGCCAAGCACACTGCGTTTCCTATTGGATGAGCGTGGCAATAACCTGGCTTCCAAGGTGAGTTTTGAAGGTTTAGCACCTAAGTTAAACAAACTGAAAAAGGCGACAGCCCGTGAAGTGGTGAAACTGCGTCAGGAACAGATCCGCACGCTGGCAGATAAAGCAGATGAGCTGGCGAATGACCATCTGCCGACCATTATTGAACAGGCTCAGTTGAATATGCAGGCACTGCTGTATCCTGAGTTACAACGCATGATGGCGTTGCAAGAGGTCAATCCTTCAGTGCGTGAGATTGAGGTTAAAGCACTGGAGATGGAGTATCTGGCAGTGGCTCAGGCTCTGGAAAATGCTCGTATCAATATCGAAGGTATTCGTGTCATCGTAACCGCTTAAACGCTGATAAAAAAACGCCTGCAACTGCAGGCGTTTTTTTATTCATTTAATGTTTTTGACGTAAGCCCCAGTTGTCTTCAGTCAGGGCTAGCCTTCTGCGGTAGGGGCTTGCTCAGCAGGTGGCTCATTAGAGCCTGCTTTAGCCTCATCCTTTTTAGTAGCGTCAGAGCTTGCTGCCGCTTGCTTAGAACCATCCAGATCAAAATATAGGTTAGGCAAGAGTACGCCTATGGCATCAAACTGCTTTTTGACCTGAGCCTGATGCTTCGCTTCAAGTTTATCGCTCCAGTAGAGCTCTACTGCTAAGCGCCATAACCGACGAAAACGCCAGCGCAATCCCTGCAGTAGATCATGAATCTCTGACAACTCGGCTTCACTGCTGTCTTCCGGATTGTCTTTACTCCAGGCCAACCACTCGCTCAGATGATCTGAGCCCAGTCCTGCGGAATCTTTGACCCAGTTTAGCTGCGAAATGGTTTCGCTAACGCCTCGGGCGACTTTCAGACGAGGATAGTGTCCTGCGATCTCATCCAGATCCCGAATACAATCAAACAACTGGGCAATCTGGCTGTTTTCTTCGGTCACGGTTGCGAGTTCGATGGGGGCTTTCTCTTTAACAACAAAGTGATCTGAAATGGCTGGTTTCTTAAGCAGCGCGAGCATAAACTCACTGGCGTGGCCGAAGGTGCCGAGATTAATCTCCAGATAGGGGATCCACTCCAGAGCTGACTTTTGTCCCCGCTCGGGGTCAAAATAGAGCTTAAACAGCTGATCACTCATGCTCAGAATCTGAGCTAGCACATTCACCTGCTGGTTGGCTTTATAAGCGGGATAACCGGAACGATCACTGCGTTCATGATGATCGGCAACGGCATTCAGCATATCGTCATGGTAAATATTACGACTTTCCAGAATCATGCGAGCCACAATAGGGTGTGTTTTTAAGGCCCGCCATTGTTGCTGGGTCATATCCTGGGTGGCTGTAGCCGCTTCCACAGGGATGTGCATTAAACCGATATCGTGTGCCAGGCCTGCAGAAAAGGCTGAGAAATAGGTATCGTAATGATGCCCCATCTGTTTACAGATCAGGGGGACCAGCCAGCTACAGAACAGGCTGCGCTTGTATGCCATAGGCATCACCCGGCTCATCACGGTCAGGCGCTGTAATATCTGGGAGGGAATTGGTTTGTTAAACAATAACTGGCGTAGAGTGACTTCAAACTCAGCGTGGTTATGCAACAAAAACAGATCCGGTTCACCTTCAATCAACTCTAAGGTCTGGTTCAGCACATCGTATACCGTCAAGGTATTGGACACGATGATCGACTGGTCCAGTTCCTTTTTCAGTTGGTGCTGTACTAAATGACCTGCCACTCGTTTGTTAATGACAGAGCCTTTACTAAGCAGCAAAACCCCTTGATCGTTATAGATATCTTCCGATGCAGTGGTGGGGTTAGTATCTTTAACCTCAGCCAGATGATTAACGTATTCATCAGTCTGATTCGGTTGATAATCGATGGTCTCTTCCGACATTCAGGCACCCTATATGCACTGAACCCGGTTCAGTGAGTGTTTTTGTCCTAACGTGAATACAGCATGATAACAAAAACTAAGTATTTTCAAATATACAGAACTATGTCTAAGTGTAGAAATTACAGTCTGTTAAAGAATTTGCTGCAATGCGGGACGTAGTGTTTTGTATTGAAACTCAAAACCATTTTGCAGTAAACGCTCAGGCACGACTCTGGCACCGGTCAATAACATCTCGGACATCTCACCAAAGGCAAGGCGTAGGGCAAAAGCGGGTAGCGGCATCAGTAGAGGCCTTTTTAATGTACCTGCCAGAATCCGGCTAAAGGTATCATTTCGGACCGGTGTTGGAGCCGTGCCGTTAAAAGCACCGCTTAAGTCTTCTCGTTGGATTAAAAAGAAGATGATATTGAGCAGATCCTGGCGATGAATCCAGGGCATATAATGTTTACCTTTACCTAATCGTCCCCCCAGCCCCAATTTAAAAGGTGGCAGCAATCTGGCAAGTAAACCGCCATCCGCTTCCAGTACCAATCCTGTGCGTAGAATACAGACCCGCACCCCATGATTTTCCGCGGCTATGGCTTCTGCTTCCCATGCCAGGCAGAGTTGATGGGCAAATTCATCATGACAACCGCCAGTCTCTGGTACTTTTTCACTACCATGGGCTCCGTAGTAACCGATGGCGGAGCCGCTGATCATCACTTTAGGTTTATGATCCGCCTGCTCAATATAGTTAACCAATTGTTGTGTCGGACCGAGACGGCTGTTGAGTAGCAGTTGTTTTCGCTCATCGCTCCAACGGGCATCCGCAATAGGTGCCCCGGCCAGATTGATCACCACATCCATCGGCTGCTCCAGCCAGCCAAAGGGATCGGCTGCCGCGTTGACGGTATGACCGATCATGGCGTTGACCTGATCTGGATGGCGACTCACTACGTAAAGGGTATGACCCTGTGCGTAAAGCTGGCGGCAAAGCGCTTTACCGATAAATCCTGTACCACCGGTAATCAGAATATTCATAAGTCATCTCCCTCTCACAGGCTCACACGCAGTAGCAATACACTCAGCCTGTATTCAAGTATTATTCACAACGAACATTTTGTATAACTTTTTACGCAGCTAATTTGTGGACCGATTATGCCTCAGCAAAAAAAATTCTTAATTCTTTTGGCCCACGGTAGCCGTGACCCCCATTGGCAGGCTCCTTTTCATCAACTGACGGCACAGATTGCTGATAATCAAACCAACCCTGTGCAACTGGCCTTTATGGAGTTGTGTTCGCCCAGTTTGGAAGAGGTTGTTGCACAGATTGATAGCCAGCAATACCCGCAAGTTGAGATTATTCCGCTGTTTTTTGCCGCCGGTCGCCATCTGCGTCACGACGTGCCGAAACAGATTGAAGAACTGACCCAGCAGTACCCGCAATTGTCGATTCATCTGCAAGGTCCGATCGGACTGCATCCCAAAATGACTCAAGCGCTAACCGAATTGATTCAGGAGATGTAAGTGCAAAAATAAAACTTGTACAAAATATTTTTTATGTACAATAATTAATTCAGCATTTGGAGTTGGTGACGAATAGATCCTACGAATAGATCACCCATTTTGTTGAGGGACAGCGCCATGAATCAGACTGTTGAACAGTGGAATTTTCCACAACGTGACATCCAGATCGGCATTAGCCAGTGTCTACTTGGTGACAAAGTGCGTTTTGATGGCGGGCATAAACAATCCCGTTTTTGCACCGATACCCTGGGTAAGTTTGTTAACTTTGTGCCGGTATGTCCTGAGATGGGTGCTGGTATGGGGACTCCCAGAGAGGCGATTCGTCTGGTTGATAGAGAAGAGCTAGGGGTTCGTGTTGAAGGTAACCGTACCGGGGATGATTATACCGAGGCACTCACTCAGTTCAGCGAGCGTGCCGTAGAGCGTCTGTCCCATCTGGGAGGGTATATTCTGTTGGGGAAATCCCCTAGCTGCGGTATGGAACGCGTAAAGGTATATCGCACCAACGGTCACTTGTCTGATGTGCGTAAAAGCGGTGTTTTTGCCGAGAAGCTACTGGAACGTTATCCATCTCTACCGGTGGAAGAGGTCGGTCGCCTGAATGATCCCATCCTGAGAGAAAGCTTTTTAACACGAGTGTTTGCCTACAGTAGCTGGCAACAGATTCAGCAGGAAGGTATGACGCCCGGTAAATTGATCGAGTTTCATACCCAGTACAAGCCTATTTTGATGGCTCATAACCAACAGGGTTATCGGGATCTGGGCGCTTGGTTAGCCGGTGTCGATAAAGACAATATCGAACAAAAAGCAGAACAGTATCTACCCAAGTTTATGGAGATTCTGAAACAACCAGCCAGCCGGAAAAACCATACCAATGTGCTGATGCATATGCAGGGTTACCTGAAACGCTTCCTGGAGAGCCAGGAGCGTCAGCTCCTCAGTCAAACTATTGATCAATACCGGACCGGTGCCTTGCCCTTGATTGCGCCCTTGGTATTGATGCGTCATCTGTTTCAGGTCCATGGCTGTGAATACAGCGGTAACTATCGCTACCTATTCCCTTATCCAGAGCCATTAGCAATAAATGAGTAGCCGTTAGCGATAAAAAAGCCCCACGAGATAAAAGAACAGCTTTAAGCGGTCGATCACTGCTTAAGGCTGCTTCCGCAGCAAGATAAAGAGCCGTATTCCTATGACTGAATCAGCAACCGAAACCCCTGATACTTCTGTGCCGCAATCCAGTATGCCGATTCGCGATGTGGCAGAAAAAACCGGAGTAAACCCGGTGACCTTGCGAGCCTGGGAGCGCCGATACGGTTTACTGACGCCTCTTAGAACGCCAAAAGGGCACCGTTTATATCGTCAGGAAGATGTGGAACGAGTTATCCAGATTCAACAGTGGCTTAACCGAGGCGTTGCAGTTAGCCAGGTTAAATCACTATTGGAAGATGCTCAGTCTCCCACTCAGGCCCAGTCTGAAAGCAGCGACTGTGCAACCGATTGGCAACCCACGTTAAATGAAGCCTGCTCGGCGTTATTGCAGGGCCAGATGTCCCGTTTTGATCAAACGGTTAATCAGATCGGTGCGATTTATCCTGTTTCACTTTTAGTGCGCTTCTTTTGGTTACCCTTGTTGGATTGGTTAAGCCAGCAAAGCGATAGTGAGCGCCGTATGCTGGCAGAAATTCAACTGGAAGGTTATCTGCGAAGTCGTGCCGGAGCCCGCATGCTGCATCGACAGCCGCCCAGCCAGCAACAGCAGAAACTTCTCATTACTCAACTGCCTTCACAGCAGCCGCAAATACTGCCCTGGTTGGCGGTTTTGACCTGTATTGATCGCAATATTCCTGTGATCACCCTGGAGCAGCTACCTGGCTGGTCATTGCTGCACTTAATGTCGGAACAGCAGGCGATCTCAGGTCTATTGTTGTTTGGAAATGACAAGCTACCTAAGTTGAAAGCCCGCGAGCAGCAACAGGTCAATAGTCTGCCCTTTCCCTGCTATCTGTCTGGTCCTGTCAGTGCACTAATTCAGGACCAGCTGACGGATGAGCAATGGCAGGTAAGTACAGATTGGTTGGATATATTGGAGCAGCTGAGATTGAGCTAAGGCTGGAGGTTGGGCAAGCATACATAGGACGTTATTTATGAATAATCATCCTCAACGTATTTTAGTTTGGTTTCGTGCCGATTTAAGAGTGCATGATAACCCGGCGCTATGGAGTGCTTACCAGGCACTGATTGAAGCCAGACAACAGGGTCAAAATGATGCTCAGCTAATCGCTTGCTTTCTGCGCCCTAAACAGCAGTGGCAACAGCATGATTGGGGGGATAACAAGCAACGTTTTGTTGAACGCTGCTTGTTAGATCTGAAGCAGAGTCTGGCGGAGTATGACATCCCGCTATTAACACTGGATTGTGATGACTTTCAGGCACAGCAAGCACTGTTAATTCAGTTATGCCAGCAACTGAACTGCCAGCAGCTTTTTGCTAATGAGGAACCTGAGTTTAATGAGCGTCAGCGCGATTATCAGCTGGAGCAACAGGCGCTTGGTCTGGGAGTTCGTTGTCAGTTCTTTCACGATCAAAGTCTGATCCCAATGGGGCAGCTGCTTAAAAATGATGGTACCCCCTATCGGGTTTACTCCGCGTTTCGTAAGCGAGCCCTACAATACCTGGAGCAATATCCGGTACAACTCGTTGCCAATATCCCGAAAGAAGCAATTAACCCCGATGCATCCAATATAGAAGTGTCTAACCCGGAAGAACCTAATCCAGCTGCATCAGCTAATCAATTGAGAGTCCTGCAACTGGAACACCAGCTGATACAAATGCTGGAAAATACAGGGCAGGCAAAGACTGACTCTGGGGACGTTTACAATAAGGTTGGTGGACAGTTGCTGCGCTATCGTTTTTTCCAGCCTCAGTCCTACGCCTCAGATCCGATACAGCAGCTATGGCCCTGTACTGAGCAGCAAGCGATTACTCAGTTAAATCAGTTCTGTCTGGATGGTATCGGGCGCTATGCCGATAGCCGGGATATTCCCGCTGATTCAGCGGGTACCAGTCAGCTATCAGCGCTGCAAGCTGCGGGTAAGTTGTCGATGAAGCTCTGCTGGCAAGAAGCCCAAAGAGTGTTGATGACTGACCCTGGCAGCGCGGAATCCGCCGGACGTTGGCGAGATGAGTTGCTGTGGCGTGAGTTCTATCGCCATCTGCTGGTGCTGTATCCTCAGCTCTGTCGCTATCAACCTTTTAAAACGCAGACCCAAGCGCTTGCCTGGCGGGATGATCCTGAAGGTTTATCCCGTTGGCAGCAGGGTAAAACCGGCTTCCCGTTAGTGGATGCGGCGATGAGGCAGCTGCTGGAAACGGGCTGGATGCATAACCGTTTACGCATGCTGACGGCGGTATTTCTGAGTAAATACCTGCTGATAGACTGGCGACACGGCGAGCGCTGGTTTATGCAGCATCTGGTGGATGGTGATCTGGCGTCGAATAATGGCGGTTGGCAGTGGGCGGCCTCGACAGGCACCGATGCAGTACCCTATTTCCGTTTATTGAGTCCTTATCGACAGGCAGAACGTTTTGATGCCCAGGGTGAGTTTATCGCTCGCTATATACCCGAGCTACAAAAACTACCCGCTAAACAGCGTATTCAGCCCAAAGGCTATGTGCAGGGCTATCCAGCTCCTATAGTGGATCTTTCCGAGGGGAGAACACGTGTGCTGGGGGCCTTTAAGGCGTTGCAAGAAGCTGAATTGTAGATCCATTAATAGCGGATCAGTTTACTCTGATCCGCTGTAATAAGTCTAAACAAGGTAGTCTGTTGTTAATCAAATAGTTTCTAATCGAGGTCTAGCTCCCCATCGAGACATGGCTTAATAAGCGTGACATAGCTTCTCGCCATGACACCGCTTGATGACTTAGCCCCGCCCCTGATTCAGCGCTTTTAACAGGGAATCCAGCTCAGCAATCTCTTCCGCCAGACGATGATTGGATTCTGCAGATGCCTGAGAGACAGCTTGGTTACCATGGGCCAGATCCCGTAACTGACCAATATTATCATCCATCTCATCGGTCGCTTTAACCTGGGCAGAAACCTGCTGAGCAATACGGTCACTGCGTTCTGTTGCTGCCAGTACGGCATCAACAACGGATTGCAGAGTATCTCCGGCTTTTATAATGCGATCCGCACTGTCCTGGGCTTTCTGCTGACTGGTTTCCATCTGCTGCACCGACTCCGCCACCAGCTGACGAATACGCTCAATACGCTCGACAATCTGTACGGTGGCGCCCTGGGTTTTCACGGCAAGATTACGTACCTCGTCGGCGACAACGGCAAAGCCTCGGCCTTGTTCACCGGCACGGGCCGCTTCAATCGCCGCATTCAGCGCCAACAGATTGGTTTGATCCGCAATATCGGTAATCATCTGTACGGTATCGGCCACCTGATCCGATTCATCCTGCAGCACCTGAATCGATTCTGCCGCCTGAGCCACCGCCTGACTCACTTCACTGACCTGATCAACTCCCACCTGAACCGCTTGGCGGCCTTCTGCTGCCTGGTTTTCCACCGAGTGCATCAGTTCGTTAATCTCTTGCAACTCAGTTTCCACTTGATGGAAGCCTTCGCTCACCTGATGAGCACCAGACACCAAGCTATCCAGTTCCAGTTCTTGGCGTACCATCGCCTGAGCAAAAGAGCTCATCTGGGTCTCCGCTTGCTGTGCCACATCCGCCAGACCTTTGCTGGCTTCATCGATACGTCCGGTAAAGGTTCTGATCTGAGACTGTTGCATGGTCATGGCCAGATCAATGGCCCCAATCTCATCCATACGCCCGGTATAAATCTGTTGTGTCACCGGGTTATCGATAATCGACAAGGCACGGCAATAAAGGCGTTTTAGTGGTTGTAATTGCAGGTTCTGCCAGGCCAGAGTAGCAAAGCCCAGAATACCAATCGCAAAGGCTAATAGATTGCGATCTTCAATAAAAAACACACACAGCAGGGCTAACAGTGTCATTAACAGGGTAGAGGCCAGCGTCTGAGTAAATGCTGAGCGGCGTTTTTTCGGTCCGGTTTGTTTGCCCTTATTAATGGCCTGATAAATCGATTCAGCGCGTTGAACGAGTTCTGAATTCGGTTTGGCACGCACGGATTGGTAGCCAACGACCTGATTGCCTTTAAATACAGGGGCAACGTAGGCATCCACCCAGTAATAATCACCGTTAATCGCACGATTTTTGACCACCCCGATCCAGGACTCGCCTTGTTTGATGCGAGCCCACAGATCCGCAAAAGCCAGTGGCGGCATATCAGGATGGCGTACGATATTGTGGTTTTTGCCTAATAAGGCATCACGGTCAAAACCACTGATTTGGCAAAACTCATCATTGGCAAAGGTGGTAATGCCTTTTAGGTCGGTGGTTGAGACCAGACGGGCTCCGTCAGCTAAACGACGTTCATTTTCTGTAATCGGTAGATTTTTTTTCATGCTTATCCTGTATCACCGACAGCATAGATACATGCGTGCAGGGGTTAAAAAGTGCACTGCAGTTAAGGGCTATGCTCAAAAAATCTCAGGGCTAAAACGCAAACATAACGCTAAATTAATCATCAGCTTACCTAGGCAAGAGTTTCAGTACCAGACTACTGAGGGTTAAATTTGCGACAAAAACCAACGAAAGCCACAGTCTCAAGCAGATAATAACGCCCTCTAGATGGCTAATATCGGCCTATTCGCTGATTTATTGACCTCGCAAACGTGCAATATAGCCCCACAAGATTTAGACTATGCCGGATTCTTTCAAACAGAAAACACATAACAAACACTGGATTTTTTCTGTGACCAAGCAAAATTCGTACAACCGTGAAGAGTTGCTGCAATGCAGCCAGGGGGAGCTGTTTGGCCCAGGTAATGCTCAGTTACCGGCACCAAATATGCTCATGCTAGACCGTATTGTCAGCATCACCGATGATGGTGGTGAGCATGGCAAAGGCGAGATTATCGCAGAGCTGGATATTACGCCTGATCTGTGGTTCTTCGATTGTCACTTCCCTGGTGACCCTGTAATGCCTGGCTGTCTTGGCCTGGATGCGATGTGGCAGCTGGTTGGCTTTTTCCTTGGCTGGGTGGGTAATCCAGGCAAAGGACGCGCCTTGGGCAGCGGTGAAGTAAAATTCACTGGCCAAATTCTGCCAACCGCGAAAAAAGTGACTTACAAGATTACGATGAAGCGCGTGATCTCCCGCAAACTGTGCCTGGGCATTGCCGATGGTTCCGTTTCCGTTGATGGTCGTGAGATTTACACTGCAAAAGATCTGCGTGTAGGTCTGTTTACCTCAACAGACAGTTTCTAATTTCAGAGGACATATCATGAGACGAGTAGTTGTAACCGGTATGGGCATTGTGTCCTGTCTGGGTAATGACATTGCCTCCGTTCTGGACTCCCTGCGTCAGGGCCGCTCTGGTATCAAGTTTAACGAAGAATACAAAGAGCGCGGTTTCCGCAGCCACGTTTCCGGTTCTGTAGATATCAATCTGGATGAACTGATCGACCGTAAGCTGAAACGCTTTATGGGTGATGCCGCTGGTTACGCTTACCTGTCCATGCAACAGGCGATTGAAGATTCCGGTCTGACTGAAGAGCAGGTGTCTAACGTACGTACCGGCCTGATCGCAGGTTCTGGTGGTGCATCTTCTGCCGATCAGGTTGAAGCCGCTGATATTCTGCGTGAGAAAGGTCTGCGCCGTGTGGGTCCATATCGTGTGACTCGCACTATGGGCAGTACCGTTTCTGCTTGTCTGGCCACGCCATTCAAGATTAAGGGCGTAAACTACTCGATCTCATCTGCCTGTGCGACCAGTGCTCACTGTATTGGTGCCGGTGTAGAACAGATTCAACTGGGTAAACAGGACATCATCTTTGCCGGTGGTGGTGAAGAAGAGCATTGGACCCTGAGCTGTCTGTTTGATGCTATGGGTGCGCTGTCGACTAAATACAACGAAACTCCGGATCAAGCCTCTCGTGCCTACGATGCCAACCGTGATGGTTTTGTAATCGCAGGTGGCGGCGGCATGCTGGTTCTGGAAGAGCTGGAACACGCAAAAGCCCGTGGTGCCAAGATCTACGCTGAAGTCGTGGGTTATGGCGCAACGTCTGACGGTTATGACATGGTGGCTCCTTCCGGTGAAGGTGCACAGCGTTGTATGGAGCAGGCGCTGTCTACCGTTGAAGGCAGTGTTGACTATATCAACACCCATGGTACTTCAACGCCTGTAGGTGATGTAGCCGAGCTGAAAGCGGTACGTACTGTATTTGGTGATAACAGCCCAGCCATGAGCTCGACCAAGTCTCTGACCGGTCACTCTCTGGGTGCTACTGGCGTACAGGAAGCGATCTACAGTCTGCTGATGATGGAAAATGACTTCATCACTGCATCGGCTAACGTTGAAGAGCTGGATGAACAGGCTGAAGGTCTGGACATCGTGACTGAGCTGCGTGAAGGCGTGAAGCTGAACCGTGTGATGTCCAACAGCTTTGGTTTTGGTGGCACCAATGCCACTCTGATCATGCAGCGTTACGAAGACTAAGTGATACACTGACTTATGCTGACGGGCTCTCTGAGCCCGTACGCAAAGCAGAAAACACAAAAAAGCCCTCTATTCATCTGAGTAGAGGGCTTTTTTAGTGAATTTAGTTTCTTCTTGTTTGAACTATTGGATCGCTAGTTGGCATCGGGGAAGCGCTCATTAATCTCCAGCATGGTATCGATATTGGCGATAAACAGATCGACCAGAGTAGGGTCAAAGTGTTTGCCTTTCTCAGACTCAATGACTTTCAGCACTTCTTCCAACGGCCAAGCTTCTTTGTAACAACGCTTATGAATTAAGGCATCAAACACATCGGCAATGGCCACAATGCGTGCATAGAGGTGAATATCTTCTCCTTTTAGCCCTTGAGGGTAGCCGGAGCCATCAAAGCGCTCATGATGCTGTTCTGCGATAATGGCCGCAGCATAAAGCAGGGGACGCTCAGAGCCTGATAAAATCTCCGCGCCTAAATGAGCATGAGAACGCATCACCTCCCACTCGGCATCATCAAGCTTACCGGGTTTCAACAGCACGGAATCAGGAATGGCGATCTTACCTAAATCGTGCATCGGTGATGCTTTTCTCAACAGATCCGCATCATAGTCATCCAGGCCGGCAATTTTGCCTAAGGCATAACTGAACTCGGCCATACGCACTACATGATTGGCGGCCTCCTTTGAGCGATTCTCCACCACATCACCCAGACGATGGATTAACTCGGCCTGAGTATCTTCGATCTCCTTATCCAGTAGGAGGTTTTCAAAGGCGATGCTGACATTGGTTGAGAAAATATCGAGCAGTTGGCGGTCCAGCTCATCGATATCATGCACGCCCTGGATATAAAGCAGCGTGACTTTATCTTGTTTGCTGGGGAAGTACCCGATAAAGCAGCCGTTGACTACCTGGCTGCGTTGACTGTTTAAAGCGACTTGAATGCCTTCCACCACATCCTGCGGCATCTCAGGAATACCCAGCATGGAACCGCTGGCGGCCAGAATATCCAGCTTATTGGCCACTAGATCTTGCATGCCGGAAATACCATCCACCTGCAATAACACGCTGTCTTCGCTCATATGCAGCAAAGAAGCGATCTGTAGCAGCAAACCACTGGCAAACTCTTTTAGCGAACGTTGCTCAAAAAGATTAGCGGAAGCATGTAATACTCGCTCCAGTCCATGGCGGCTGCGCTCTTGGTAGCGACGCGCCTCATCCACCAGCTGAATATCACGGTAGGCTCTTAATGCGGCATAGGTAGTGGTAAAGAGCTTATTGTTATCCAGCTCCGTTTTTTCTTTGTAGTCGTTAATGTCGTATTCAACAATGACCCGGCTTTCTGGAGCCTGGCCAGGCTGACCCGTGCGCAACACGATACGACTAAACTGATTTTTTAGTTCTTCACGTACATATTTGGCGACTAGAAGGCCTGCATCATCGGTTTCCATGACGACGTCCAGAAAGATAATGGCAATGTCATTATTCTTTGCCATGATCTCTTTGGCTTCTTGACCGGAATAAGCGTGCAAAAAGGAAAGCCCTCGATCATTCAGACGGAACTTACGCAGTGCCATTTTGGTTACTGAGTGGATATCAGGCTCGTCATCCACAATCAGAACCTTCCATGGTGGCAGGCTTTCCACCACAGCAGGTGTATCGTCCTGTTTAAACAACATGCACACTTCCTCAAGCAGGCTCTTTACCTAAGCACTCACACAAAAAATTCTCTTTAGCAGATGGCTTCATTCTTCAGCCGTTGGCCGAAAAATATCAAAATACTTTTGTGTAAGTGTGTATATAAACGTATAACTCAGAACCCTCACTCTTGCCACTTTTAACCGGCCTATCTCACAATACAAAAGACAATACCACGGGTAAGGTCAATACACTGGCGAAATTTCCCAGTAATACGATAGACGCGACACGTGCCGGCTCCTGAGCATACTGTTCTGCCACCATATAATTTAAAACAGCCGGTGGCAAGGCACTGAAAACTAACAATATTGCCCATTGCTGTGAATCAAACTCCCAGATCATGCCGGAGAGCCAGGCCATCAACAAACCCGATAGCGGGCACAGGATCGCCCCAGTCAGGCCAATGCGCCAATCCGATAGGTCTACCGACAGCAGGCGTACCCCGAGAGTGAACAGCATCAGAGGGATGGAGATCTGTCCCAGCATATCCATTGGGATGGCAATAGGTTCGGGTAAGGACCAGCCCATAAAGCTAAAGATAAAACCTAAAATCGTTGCCTGGACCACGGGCATTTTCAGCAGGGCGGAGAACTTGGTTTTATGATCCAGAATATATAGGCCGATACTGAAATGCAGCAGCATCTCAACAATAAAGACCATTACCGCGGCAGGCAGCGCGGCTTCACCAAACGCCAGGACGATCAGTGGAATACCCATATTGCCCGTATTATTGAACATCATGGGGGGGAGGAAAGTTTTTGGATCCCAGCCGATCAGCTTCACCAGTGGGAATAAAATCAGGCCAGAACCTAACACGACAATACCGGCGGCCAGAGCCAAATCCTGATAAGCCACCAGATCAAAGGATTTGTCTGCCAGTACCGCAAATACCAGTGCCGGTACAAACACATCCATATTCATACGGTTGGCGACTGAAATGTCCGTGCTTTTCCAGCGGCCATAAAAAGCCCCTATCGCGACGACCACAAATAACGGAAAAACTGTGACCAGTAATTTTTCCACAAGCATCGTGTTGCCTTCCTTATTTCCTGCAGTGGATAAAATAAGGGGAGCATTAAGCTCCCCCAAATAGCACAAGAACGAACTGCACTGATTTTTAAGACTATTAAAACGTTAAAGCGATTAAGACGAACGCTAGTTATTCGGTACCAGCAGTACCGGTACTTTGGTATGCAAGCTGACCTGTTGAGCGGTGTTGCCCATTAGCTTTTGGCCAAACATACCGTGATGGCTGTGTGAACCGATGACGATCATATCGGCGTTAACCTCTTTTGCCGTATCCAGGATCAACTCTTCTGGGTTGGCTTCTTCAACGACAATATCTACCGTGATCTGATCTGCATCCGGCAGGCCTTGCAGCTCTTCATCACGGAAGGCCTGTACTCGTTCCTGCATTGCTGCCTGAATACGAGCGATACCACTGTCATGGATCTCATCCAGTGTCTCTTTCGGCAGATAGTGCTCGATAATGGCATGACCAAACTCACTCACTGGCTCCAGCGCGTGCACCATAATAATACGAGCGTTATAGGTGCGAGCCAGATTCACCGCATGACGAAAGACAGGTCGAGTATTTTTGCCTAAAGTCGTGGCATAAACGATGGTGTTGATTTCCGGAAGCATGGTTCACCTTCTCTTTAAGTTTTTTCCTGATTAACGATCAGGAAACACAAGACAAAATAAGAGACGTCAGCAGTACTCGACGGAGTAACAATGACTCTAGGCTGCTCTTCAGGTAACAACAGGCACGTGTTATTACTTCTGAATAGAATCGCCTGACCGACAAACGTCTCTAAACTGAATCGAGTTTTTCAGTCATGGCCGCTCAAATCTGTTTAACGGGCTGATTTCAGATCCCTCAGACTAAGATTGCCATCACCGGTATATCATTTCTTTCTTTAGGGCACACAAATCCCGTTAAGGCGCGCAAACTCCGTTAAGGTGTGTAAGCCCCGTTAAAACTCATAGGCAACATTCAGCCTGAACCATGCTTGGGGAGGTATTAAAGGCCTCCCCCGATCTAGCGATTAGATCTGAAAACGCTTGGTTAGCCGCTCCAGTTGCCCTGCCCGCTCATGCACTGCCTGACTGGCAGAAACAATTTGCTCTGTAGCCTGGTGATTATGATCGATCTCATGGGAGATCTGATCCATATCCTGGGCCATCTGGCGGGTGGTCTGCGCCACTTCACGTACGGCATTCATAATCTCTTCCGTTTGATTGGCCGCTTCCTGGGTCTGCTGCTCAATATCACGTACGGCATTCACGGCCTGATCACCGAGGGTCCGTCCCTGTTCCACGCGATCCTTACTGCGTTGCATGGATTCGATCACCTGGCGGGTATCCTGCTGAATCGCTTCCACCTTCTCGGTAATGTCGCTGGTGGCTTTCACCGTTTGTTCCGCCAGTGTACGCACTTCATCGGCCACTACGGCAAAACCACGACCGGCCTCACCGGCACGTGCTGCCTCAATGGCTGCGTTCAGTGCCAGCAGGTTTGTTTGCTCTGCGACCCCCACAATCAGATCAATCACCATATCGATCTCTTTGGAGCGCGCACCCAACTGCTCGACGGATTGACTGGTTTCATCCACGACTTCAGCCACATCGGCCAGCGCTTGAATCGCCTGACTGATCACCTGAGCACCCTGATGAGCGGTTTCAAAGGCATTCTTGGCTGAATCACTCACGTGCTGAGTGGTTTCCGCTACCTGATCTGCCGTCGCGCTGATCTCTTCTGTTGCAGCTACCAGGGAGCTACTACGCTCACTGATCAACTGGCTGCCACTGACAATCTGTTGCACCGAATGATCCATAGAGTCTGCTGTTTCCACCAGATCATGGTTACTTTGCTTCAGGTGACCGATCACATCACACAGACCTGTCGTCATCGTATTTGTAGCTTTGGCCAGTTGATTAAACTCATCCTGCTCATTGCCATTATCACGACAGCTGGTGGTCAGATTGCCTCGAGCCACTTCATTCAGCGCTGCAAGCGATTGCTTCATATTGCGGGCAATGGACATCGCCACCGAAGCCACAATCAGCCCCACAATAATCGCCAAACCGACACTACCGATCAGAATCGAAGTGCGGGCAGAAGAGGCTTCCTCTTTAGCATGCTGTTGAGCCTTTGCCAGCAAGGTGTCCTGCAGATAATGGGCGCTGGCTTCCATCAGTTCTGAGACTTGTTGTCTGGATTGGGCCAGTTCAGCATCCAGCGCTGCTAACTGCTGCCTTAGCTCAATCATCTGATTCAGAGCCGCTTCATATTTATCGACAAACGCAAAAAAGATATCGTCAAAGCCCATCGCCCGAATATCGCTTCTCAGCTGTTCCAGGCTCGCCTTAACAGATTTTTTGTGCTCTTCGTCAGGATAGATCAGAAACTCTTTCTCGTTCGCCCGTACCTCACGCAAGCGTGCGGCAAAAGAGCGAAATACCTCAAGCTCGGTTAGTAGCGCTGCAGCTTCTTTTTCCACCTGCAAAAAGATACCTGTGTCAGGGCTGAGACCCAGCTGCTTACGCACTTCAACCCAATTGGCAAGCTGCTGGAGATAAGGCCCCAGTGCAGCACGGTTTTCAGCCAGCATACCCTGTGCTTTCTGATCCCCTGCTTCGGACTCCACCGCGGCCAGCTGATTGACTGCGTTCTGCTGTAACTCGGCCAGGGCACTATCGATCTGCCCGATAGTATCCGGCGTCGCAGATTCTCTCTGTTTTTCAAACTGCAAAATTCTTACTTCCAGATTGCCCACCACCTGAGTCACATGACCTAGTTGGCTGACATGCTCGGAAGCAGTCACTAGTCCCGACAGGCTTAGGATGGCGTACCACCCCATGGCGCCAAATCCCAGAACGACGACCAGTACAATTGCAATTAGTTTTTGACGTAATGAGAGCTTTAAACTCATTGTCAGGGCTCCTCAAGCCTCGTGAGAGGCGGATTGTTTTTTTTATAAAGTGGCCCACCCCGCCGAGACTATGACAGGCAGGATGAGCCGAGCCGTGATCAATCCTTATCGTTGCAACATTCTGATACTCAATACTTAAGCGGATCTGTTCTGCGCCAAGCGGTCTACCAGATAGATAATCGACTGGTAGGGGATACCACTGTGTTCGCTTAAACCAATCTCACAGGTACGGCTGTTGGAGTACCCCTCAGTACAGCCCGCTACCGCCGTTGGCAGATCTTTTAATGCCGCCGCATTCAGTTCAGGGTGAGAAAATCCTTTATCACCTGCAAAACCACAGCAGGTAATATCCGGTGGGATAACCACTTCTTTGGCACACGCTTTGGCCAGAGAAACAAACTTATCGGCCAGCCCCATTTTGGTGGTGCTGCAGGTGACGTGCAGAGCAATACGCTCCACTTGAGACGAGAGAGTCAGGCGCGGCAGCACGAAATCGTGGATAAACTCCACCTGTTCGTACAGTCGCAAACGGCTATCCAGCTTGTCACGCATTCGCATCAGACAGGGACTGGTGTCGCAAAACACCGGATAAAGCCCATTGTTGGTTGCTTTGAGTAAAGCTTGGTTCAGTTCTTCAGCTTTTGCATCCGCAGTTTCAAACTGACCTTTACTCTGGAACGGCATACCACAGCATTGCGCACCTAATTCCTCGGGAATCACGACACTAAAACCCGCTTTATTCAACAGGCTCATGGCCACTTCCGGCGTGGATCTATCTTCACCCTGATTGCGTGCGGGCCCCATAATACGGGTTGCACAGCTTGGCAGATACACCACCTTGTCCCCCTGATGACCGGGTGGGTACTGCTTTAACACGGTGTCCATCTTAGGTGCAGCCTTTGGCATCGACGGTGTCCACTGTTGTACCCGGTTGCCAGAGATTTTTCGTGCGGCACCGGTTACGGCAGACATTGTCTTACTGCCAACGGCAGCATGCATTCCATCTGCTACCTTTAACATGACACGAGAGCTGTTGGCAACGCCCTCAAAGTGACTACCCAGCCATGAGGACACACCTGAGTAACCTTTGTTACGTTCATGACGCAGGCTTCGGGTCAGATCTCCGGTGTTGATACTGACCGGACATTTCTCTTCGCATAGGCCACAACCGGCACAGGTATCAATGCCCTGATAGTCGTATTCGCCTACCATCTCTTTTAGCCTGTCAGCATCGTCTCCAGCGGCTTCTAAGCGGTTGATCTCACGCCAAATTACAATGCGCTGACGAGGACTTAAACTCAGGTTGCGCGATGGGCAGGATGACTCACAAAAACCGCACTCGATACACTTATCAATCAGCTCACTGGCCGGCGGTAATGGCTTTAAGTTTTCTAAATGTAAATTTTCGTTACGAGTTAAAATTACATCAGGATTCAGCAGGTTGTCGGCGTCAAAAACGGCTTTTAGCTGCCACATCAATTGATAGGCATCTTTGCCCCACTCCAGCTCAACAAACGGAGCCATATTACGACCCGTGCCGTGTTCTGCTTTCAGTGAGCCTTTGTATTTCACGGCCACCAGATCGGCCACCTCGTCCATCAGCAGCTTATAGCGCTCGACCTCTTTGTCGTCATCAAAACCTTGGGTGAACACAAAGTGCAGATTGCCTTCCAGGGCGTGACCAAACAGCAGGGCTTCATCGTAGCCGTATTTACGGAACACCTGCTGCAGCTCTAATACGCCTTCAGCTAACTGTTCAATTGGGAAGGCGACATCTTCAATAATTACCGTGGTGCCGGTCAGACGCACCGCCCCCACCGCTGGGAACAGGCCCTTACGGATCTTCCAATATAGGGCATAGGTGGCCGGGTCTTCGGTAAATTCGATTGGTGCAACGGTTTCAATACCGGTAATGGCTGCTGTCACTTCAGCCAGTTTTTGATCCAGCTCGTCACGGGTGCTACCACGCACATCAACCAGCAGTGCCGCAGCATCTTCGCCCAGCGTTTTCAGAATTTCTGGCATCCCCGGTTGATCTTCCACCGCATGCAGACCGGCACGATCCATCAGCTCTACTGCCGCAACCGGCGTCGGCTTCATCGCCGTTACGGCACGACAGGTGGTCTCGATATCCGGGAAGAAAATCATCGCTGCAGCTTTTAGCGGGTGTTCTTCTACCGTGTGATAGGTCACCTCGCTGATAAAGCCCAGCGTACCCTCTGAACCGATCATCAGGTGCATCAGAATATCGAATGGATCGCTGTAATCCACCAAGCTGTTCAGGCTATAGCCAGTCGTATTTTTCAGACGGTATTTATGACGAATCAGTTCGGCCAGTTCACTGTTCGCCCGGGTCTCTTCGCCCAGCTTTTTCAATTCGCTGAGTAGCTCGCCATGGCTTTGTTCAAACGCCTGACGACTGGCTGGGTCAGCAGTATTCAGCAGAGTGCCATCCGCCATAATGATGCGCATGCTATCGACGGTGTTATAACTGTTTTGCGCTGTACCACAGCACATACCACTGGCGTTATTAGCGGCGATACCGCCAATCATAGCCGCGTTAATCGACGCTGGATCAGGACCAATCTTACGCTGGTAAGGTGCCAGAATCTGATTCGCTTTACCGCCGATCACACCGGGCTGTAGAGAAACACGATCGCCCAGATCATGCACCTGATAATCGCGCCAGTTGCTGCTTAGCTGAATCAACACCGAATCGGTCACCGCCTGACCGGACAGGCTGGTACCCGCCGCACGGAAGGTCACCGGCAGTTTGCGTGCTCGGGTCAGTTTTAATACCCGGGAAACTTCATCTTCATTATCAACCCGCACTACCAGCTGAGGGATCAGGCGATAAAAGCTGGCATCTGTACCATAGGCCAGTGTGCGCAGTTGATCGTGGATCAAACGCTCTTCTGGCATGAACTGACGCAGTTCGTTGTAAAGTTCCTGGTATTGCTGCTTCATGGTTTGCCTCACCTATTACCGATCTAGCGGTCTACCGATCCTGATGTTCGCTCTGCCTTTATCTATTTACAGCCTGAGCACACAACAGTATTTCCCCTGCACCTGTTAGGTCTTACTTGCAGATGCCTAACACCTGATCTTAGCGTCCTGGTCTTAGAGCCAGGAAATTAGCCGTTTTAGGGCTAAAATCATAAATTCAGAGCGCAAGCATCCAACAGGGGATAACAAGCTATCCCTGCGGGTTATTTTTTAATCAAGAATCTGGCGGTCTAACGATTAACATCTCTCAACGCAGACCGCCCTGAATGGAGTACTTATTGTCGAATCAGAACAATCAGCTCCTTGGGCCCATGCACGCCATAGGCCAGGGTTTGCTCAATATCCGCCGTTTTGGATGGCCCCGAGATCAGTAATGCATTGGTTGGCATGCCTTGTTGAACCCAGCCCTCGGATACAATCACCTCGTGGAAGGTATTTTTCAGCTGCTCAGCATCCAGAATGGCAAAATGAATCGGTGGCACCAGGGTCATCAAGCGTGGTTGATCGTTATCCGGCCATAGCACCAGAGAACCGGTTTCCGCGATAGCACTACGTACATCGGTCACCGCACCATCAACATTGGAAAACAGCTCAGCTTTCCAGCCTTCGATGGGTTGGTCATAGCTCAACAGCTCTGGCAGACCGTCCTCGGACCA
This sequence comes from uncultured Oleiphilus sp., assembly GCA_964342385.1. Lineage (GTDB taxonomy): Bacteria > Pseudomonadota > Gammaproteobacteria > Pseudomonadales > Halomonadaceae > Oceanospirillum. The sequence continues at coordinate 82,399 of CAYFGP010000007.1, forward strand.
GTTGGCGCGTACATCCACGCCCACCTGGGCTTGTTGTGGTACCAGCATATTGTTCAGGCCTTTGCCCTGAGCCAGCTCTTTCAGCTTCTCCAGCCAGTTGTCTTTACTGACACGATGAACTTCAGCATGAACCGATTCGATCCTCTGTTGGAACAGATCAATCTTGTCTTCATCGGACCACTGCTTAGCCTGCACGATAGAGAAGTCACTCTCAGGTGCGCTGATCGCCCCATCGCGACGCTGATATAAACGGTTCAGAATGGCATCACGAGCGCTCATTATTTCTCCCCTCCGTTTTTACCACGGGCTTTAACCTGTTGATGCAGTGTGCTGGCAGCCAGCTTGGGTGCGGTACGACACTTGGTCCAGGCTCCTACTTTATTTGGCATCAGGAAACGGAATACGGTGGCAGCACCGGTACCAGTGCGATACAGGCCTCCGCTCTTGTGCATCTTGGCCCAACCTTTCCAGATCAGACTTTCGCTGGTGGAGCGCTTGCTGCCACGACCTTTAACGCTGGAGTTATTGTGATCGGAATCACCGGCCACAGACTCTTCACGCAGACGTACCAGCAGCTTCGGAATCGGGATACGCACCGGACACACTTCACCACAGGCACCACACAGGGATGAGGCGCTCGGTAGGTCTTTAGCGTCATCCAGTCCTGCCAGGTGCGGCATCAGAATTTTGCCAATGGGGCCTGGATAGGTGTAACCGTAAGCGTGACCGCCAATACGGGTATAGACCGGGCAGTGGTTCATACAGGCACCACAGCGAATACAACGCAGGGTATCCAGCAGCTCATCGTCCTGATAGATATTGGAACGACCACTATCCACCAGTACCAGATGCACCTCCTCCGGACCGTCCAGCTCACCTTCTTTACGCGGGCTGGAGATCATATTGAAATAGGTGGTGATATGTTGACCGGTGGCGGAACGGGTCAGCAGCGACAATAACGGCGCGACATCTTCCAGATTTTCCACAACCTTCTCGATACCGGTCACGGCGATATGCACCGGCGGTACCGTGGTGGTCAGACGACCATTACCTTCGTTTTCCACCAGACACAGGGTGCCGGTTTCTGCCACGGCAAAGTTAACACCGGAAACGCCGACATCGGCTTTTTCAAAGCGCTCACGCAGTTGCTGACGCGCCTCAGCGGTCAGATACTCAACATCACGGGATTTTTTAGTCCCGGTTTTGTCGTGCATCAGATCAGAGATCTCGTCGGTATTCTTGTGGATCGCGGGCATAATAATGTGCGACGGCGTTTCTTCTGCCAACTGCACAATATATTCACCCAGATCCGATTCCAGCGCCTCGATATTGTGCTGCTCCAGGTAATGGTTCAGCTCCATCTCTTCGCTGACCATGGATTTACCCTTGATCACGCTCTTGGCATTTTTCTGCTGACAGATATCAAGAATAATCTGACACGCCTGATCGCCATTTTCCGCCCAGTGTACTTTGACACCGTTGGCGGTCAGGTTTTCTTCCAGCTTTTCCAGTAGTTCCGGCAGCTTGGATAGGGCACGCAGACGAATGGCTGCCGCCAGATCACGCAGACCTTGTAGCTCATCATCGGACGGGAACGCCGCCAGACGTTTATCCATCAGACCATCCATCGCCTTACGGAAATTGGCGCGAATTTGTGGATTGGTAATAGCATCATGCACCCGTGGGTGGAACTCTTTAACCCCGCTCTGGGCAGTCTTTTCCGGCTGATTATGACTCATGACAGCGTCTCCACAGGAAGCTGGCAATATGCTCGCCCTTGAACTCTTTTTTCATATGCTCGGCAGCACCAGTGATATTCATCATGCAACCACAATCACTGCTGATCATGGTATTGGCACCGGTGGCATCAATGGCTTCCACCTTATCGGTGACCATGGCTTCGGAGATCTCTGGATGACGTACAGAAAAAGCACCACCAAAACCACAGCACTCTTTAACCCGAGCCTGTTCAACCAGCTCGACATTATCCAGCTGACCTAACAATGCTGGGCCCACTTCGCCCAGGCCCATTTCACGACGGCCACTGCAGGAGGTATGCATGGCGACCTTGATCGGCTCGCCTTTGTCTTCCAGCTTGATATGGCAGACGTGCATTAAAAATTCGGTTAACTCATAGATACGACCAGCGACATCTTTTGCTTTGGCTTCTTCCGGATGACCCGCAAACAGTTCAGGGTAGTGTTCACGCATCATGCCCGCACAGGAACCGGATGGCAGCACAATCGGATAATCGCCAGGAAACAGTCCTAACTGAGCAGCGGCCACTTCACGAGCCTGATCGTGATAACCGGAGGTATAAGCCGGTTGACCACAGCAGGTCTGGTCCTGAGGGAAGATCACCTCAATGCCCTGTTTTTCCAATAACTGGATACCCGCCATTCCCGCGTCGGGATAAAACATGTCCACCAAACAGGTGCCGTAGAAGTACACCTTCTCTGGTTTGGGGGGATAAAGTTTGATACTGCTCATGGCTCATCACGCTCGTATTATGTCAGGGTTATCCTATTGGATTAGCGATACTGGCTATCTGCTACCGGCTACCTACTCTTGCGGCGGTATCCCGGCATGCAGTCCCTGCTTGTCTTTATATTAGTCGTTATTGCTGCTAGATCGTTTGAAGCAGCGGGTGGTTAGAATGGCTGTGCTCTGAAGGCCCCACCCGCTGTTATTTCTGCTATTTCATTAATTGCTATTTCGTTGCTTTCACTTTATTCGCGCTATTGGCTTATCCGTAGGCTTGTGCCGGTAACCACAGCACCAGTTCAGGCCAGATCACCAGAACGATCAGTGCCAGCAGCTGGATCGCGATAAATGGAATCACACCTTTGTAGATATCCATCAGCTGAACATCAGGAGGACATACACCCTTCAGGTAGAACAGGGAGAAGCCCACAGGTGGTGTTAAGAAAGAGGTCTGCAATGCCATGGCAACCAACATCACAAACCAAACCAGTTCTGGGTTGTCAACTACACCGTAGCCATTGATATCCAGACCCAGCGCCGAGATCACAGGTGCCAGCAGTGGCAGTGCAATCAGGGTGATCTCAATCCAATCCAGGAAGAAACCCAGCAGGAAGATAATCGCCAGTACACAAGCAATAATGCCGTAAGTACCGAATGGCAGACTGGTCAGCCAATGCTCGATCAGCTCATCACCACCCAGCTCACGCAGTACCAGGGCAAAACAGGTCGCACCCAGGAATACCGCAAAGATATAGGCCGTGGTGTTATAAGTACCCGATGCCACTTCTTTAAACACTTTGAAGTTCAGCTTCTTGTTGTGCCATGCCAGCAGGGTCGCACCCAGTGCGCCTACACCAGATGCCTCAGTGGCTGTGGCAATACCGGCAAAGATAGAGCCCAGTACTGCAAAGATCAGCGCTACCGGCGGCAGGATACTTTTCAGTACCGCCAGGATCATCTGCCACTCAACCGGCTTAGCATCTTTTGGCAGAGGTGCCGCGCTTGGCTTGAATACACCCACACCCAGAATAAACAGGATGTACATGGTACCCAGCATCAGGCCAGGAATCACCGCGCCCATAAACAGATCGCCCACAGACAGCGCAAGCTGATCCGCCATAATCACCAGCATGATCGACGGTGGAATCAGAATACCCAGCGTACCCGCACTGGCGATGGTGCCCAGCGCCAGGGTCTTGGAGTACTTCTGCTCCATCATGGCAGGCAGAGACATCAGACCCAGCAGTACGACAGACGCACCCACAATACCGGTGGAAGCAGCCAGAATAATACCGATCAAGGTTACTGTAATTGCCAGACCACCGCGCACACGACCAAACAGCTGTTGGATCGATTGCATCAGACGCTCAGCTACACCGGAGCGGTCCAACATGATGCCCATAAAGATAAACATGGGCAGGGCCACCATGACCCAGTTATCCATAATCTTATAGATACGGTTAACCACCAGACCCAGAGTCAACATATCCAGGCCGGTAAAGGTGTCCAGGTACATATCCGACAGGTAGCCGATAAAACCAAAGGCTACACCGATACCACCCAGAACAAACGCTACCGGGAAACCGGTAAACAGTAACACGATGAAACTCATGAACATCGCGATAACTAGAATCTCATTCACTTCCATCACAACGCCCCTTATTCACCCTTAATCAGGCCTTTCACGTCACGAATCAGACGGGACAGACCAGCAATAAACAACAAACCAAAACTCAGAGGAATCACGGCTTTAATCAGCCAGCGATAAGGCAAACCAGTTGGGGAAGCTGAGCTTTCATTGATACGCCAGGAGTCATACACAAACGGCAGACTGGCATCAAAGACGACGTAGATAAATGGGAACATCAGGAACAAAATGCCGAAGATTTCCCATAGACGCTGAGCGCGACGGCTCAAACGCATATGAATCAGATCCACCCGAATGTGGGAGTTAGTGACCTGCGCATACGACACACCAAACATTACGCCAATGGCATAAAGGTGCCACTGCAGTTCTTCCAGAACTACCATTCCATGATTAAAGCCATAACGCAGCACCACCTGGGTAATAATTACCAGCATGAGGATTACGTATGACCAGGCAAAAATTTTACCGGCAGCTAACACGATACTGTCGAGCTTGTCGGCAATCGCGGAGTCTACCTTATGGGAGGACGTTGTGTGAGACACAGCCACGCTCCTGAATCATCATTTGGGGGATAAAACAGACCCGAAGGGTCCAGACTTGTGCCTGTATACTTCAGGCTTGGTCATTTAAACAGAGGGCAGGCTTCACAGCACTCCCCCTGTTTTGGTGATAACCCCGCTTCTGGCAAGCAGAGAGCGACATCATCACCGTGCGACTAAAACATCAAACTGTCAGTCAGAAACCAACCAGCCTACGCTTACTTACGTGGCAGGAAGGCGTTCTGGCCCCACAGTTTGTAGTCTTCACGGAATGCGCTCATGTCATCCCAGATTTTCTTGAACATAGGGTCAGCAGCAGACTGCTCGGATACCACTTCATCCCAAGCACCTTGGAAAGCGCCCAGCATGGTGTCGTTCCACTGCATGATTTTCACGCCACGCTTCTCTACGTTCTCTTTCATAGCAGCAAACTGCTTCGCTTCACCTTCTGCGAAGGAATCAGCCATAGATGCTTTACACACCTGATCCAGAGCCGCTTGCTGGCCTTTAGACATCTTGTTCCAAACGTCTTTGTTGATCAGAAGTTCGAAGATGGTGGACTGCTGGTGCCAGCCAGGGAAGTAGTTGTACTTAACGATTTTGTGGAAGCCCACACGGGTATCAACCGAAGGCGTGGAGAATTCAGTTGCGTCGATCGCACCTTTCTCCAGCGCTGGGAAGATTTCAGAGCCTGGCAGCAGAGAAGTGGAAACACCCAGTTTCTCCATCACTTTTGCACCCAGACCGAAGAAGCGCATACGCAGACCTTGCAGATCTTCAGGCTTCTCGATTGGCTTCGCGAACCAACCAGAAGTCTCTGGCGGGTTGATCGCACATGGCAGTACTTTTACGTTGTAGCCCGCTACATCGTACATTTCCTGGTACAGCTTCATGCCGTTACCGTAGTACATCCATGCCATGTATTCACCGGCATCAGGACCGAAAGGTACCGCAGAGAACAGTGGAGATGCTGGGATTTTACCTGCCCAGTAACCCGCTGTGGTGTAACCGGCGTTGATCTTACCGGCAGATACCGCACCCAGGATCTCAAACGGAGCAACCAGTTTGCCCGGCTCATAAACCTTCATACGGATAGATTTGTTCGTGACCAGCTCAATCTGCTCAGCCACTTTAGGGATTGGCGTACCCAGACCAGGCAGACTGGTTGCGAATGCCACTGGCACCTTCAGTAGAATTTTCTTGTCGGCGGCGGAAGCGTCAACGGCAACACCTGCCAGCGCAACAGAGACAGAGGTAGCGGCCAGAGTGGCTTTCATCATTTTCTTCATGATCGATTCCCGTGCTTTGGATTTGTTTATTGTTATCAATCACCGGCCAACTCAGGCCAGTATATCCAGTTAGAATCAAATTGGTAAAACCAATTTACAAGACTCAGGTGACAAAGATAGTGATCTTATAGTTCTTTTGTCAAACTTCTTTGCGACTAAATAAGACCTAAGTATGAAAAAACGCACTAGGAAAGGGAGTATTCACCGAAAAAATCCCTGTCTCGGTGCAAAATATAATAAAAAAACCTGTTAACTGCCCCAAAACGACAATAAAAAACAGGGAATTTTTCTAAATCAGGGCGGAAGACGAAACAAAAAGAGAAAAGATGCTATATTTGACACAGACAAAAACTAGACGCAGTATTGGTAATACCAATTCACACCTAATAATATGGTAAGCTGCGCAGCAGCAAATTTTATATCGCCTGAGTTGAATATAGTGGACAATAAGAATTACCGCCGGGTAAAACAGCCGAAAATCTCTGACATTATCATGCAGCAATTGGAAAGCATGATCCTTGAAGGCACACTGAAGCCAGGCCAAAAGCTACCACCGGAACGGGAACTTGCGGCACAATTTGAGGTATCCCGCCCCTCCTTGCGTGAGGCGATTCAGAAACTGACAGCCCGTGGCCTGTTATTCAGTCGCCATGGCGGAGGCACTTTTGTCTCTGAAGAGCTGGGCAGTTCCTTTACCGACCCTCTGCATGAGCTGCTGAGCTCCCACGATGAATTCCTCTATGATCAGCTGGAATTTCGTGATGCTCTGGAAGGTCTATCCGCTTATTATGCCGCCATGCGCAGTACCGAAGCGGATAAAGAGGTCCTGACCCGTCGCTTTAATAATCTGATCGATGTCTACGAAAAAAATGATCCGGTACTGGAAGCCAAGATGGATGCAGAATTCCATATGGCCATCGCCGAAGCCGCTCATAACGTGGTTTTGCTGCACACCCTGCGTGGACTGTTCAGCACCTTGGAGAAAAGTATCGTCTCCAACCTGAAAAACCTGTTTGAGAAAAAAGAGTCACGTCCGGTACTGTTTGCTCAGCATAAAGCACTTTACGACGCCATTATGGAAGGCAACCCAGAGAAAGCACGAGCTATGGCTCACGAGCATCTGGTGTTTGTTGAAGACAGTTTGTTGGAAATGAGTCGTCAGGAAACTCGCGTTGAACGCTCGCTACGTCGTGCGCAAACAGAACCGAAGTAAGAGACAAGGGATAAGAGGCAAGCAGTAAGGATACGCCTTAAGTAAGCGGTGCACCTTAAGTAAGCGAATGACTTAAGTAAGTGGGCGCCTTGTTTGATCGTACGCTCTTTAGCTCATAAAAAGGGCCTGATAAATCACATGATCGGTAAAAACAGCGATACCTCCTCTGGAACACCTGGAATTTATGGTCTGGGGGCTTTGCTGTTGCTGATTTTCCTGGTCTGGCAGGCAGCAGTGTGGACCGAGCGTTATGAAATTCGTCAGCTAAAAAGCCAGGCGCAGCATGAACTCAGCCTGAATATCGCCACCCTACGGGGTGAATTGGATAAATATGAGTATCTGCCCGAGCTACTGGCGACCAAGCAGGAGCTGGCGCAGTTCCTGCAAAATATCAGTGTGCAATCCACTCTACAGCTCAATACCACGCTGAAAACCTATCAACAGATCGCCAATGTCGCCAACATCTACCTGCTCAATACCGATGGCACCACGGTAGCGGCCAGTAACTGGCAAAGCCCGCGCAGCTTTATCGGTAAAAACTTCAGCTTCCGTCCCTATTTTCAGAATGCCATTCAAGGCCAAAAAGGGCGTTTCTATGGTTTGGGTACCACCTCCGGTGAACGGGGTTACTATTACTCCTACCCTGTGTTCTCTGGTCAGGGCGTGATCGGGGTTCTGGTCGTAAAAATTGTCATTGATGATCTGGAGATCCCCTGGCAGGACCCGAATACGGAATTTCTGGTCACCGATCCCTATAGCGTGATTTTTATCAGTAGTCGTAAGGAGTGGCTGCTGCACAGCCTGCAGAATCTACCGGAAGAGGACGCGGATCGACTGCGGGATTCCCGCCGTTATGGTAGCCAGGAGATCCCCTCTTTGGCCTATCGTCCGATTCAGTCGCTGGATGCCGATAGCCAGCTGGTGAAAATCACACCGACGCAAGCGGAAGAAGCCACCAAGGCGAATCTCTATCTGCAAACCAGTCGCCCTATGGCCGATGCCGGCTGGCGCGTACATATCCTGAAAAATGCTCGCGGTGTGCGTACCGAAATTCTGAAAAACTGCCTGCTGACAGCAGGTATCTATCTGGTCGTCGTGTTACTTTCCATGTATAGCATGCAGCGCCAGCGTATTCAGAAAGAACGTATCCAACACGACCGGGAGACCAAAAAAGCGCTGGAGATTAACGAAGCCCGTATTCGTGCCATTCTGGACAATACCAAGGCGGGTATTGTCACCATGGACCGCCACGGCCGCATTGACTATATCAACCCTTCTGCTGAGCTGATGTTTGGTTATCAGCTACATGAACTGCACGGCCATTATTTCACCGAACTAATCCCGGTTGAGCATCAAACCGAGTGTGCTGAGGCACTGCAAAAAATCAACAGTGCGCCTTTAGAGATCAAAGGCTTACGTAAAGATAGCTCGCTAATCCCCATTGAAATTCTGATCAGTATGATGACTCGCGGGCAACATGCGGACTATATGATCACCTTGCACGATATTACCGAGCGTAAGCAGCACGAAGAAGCGCTGCAGCAAGCCTATGATCAGATGGAAAGCCGGGTGGTTGAGCGTACTCAGGACCTAACCGAATCCAATGCCCGTTTGACCGAAGAGATTGAGCAGCACCGCCATACCACAGAGACGCTGCAAAAGACTCAGGATGAGCTGATACAGGCGGCAAAACTGGCGGTACTGGGACAGATGAGTGCCAGTATCAATCATGAACTCAATCAGCCCTTAGCAGCCATTCGTGCCTATGCAGAAAACGGGGTCACCTTTCTGGAGCGGGATATGGCCGAGATGGCGCAAACCAATCTGGAAGAGATCGTTGAACTGACCGATCGTATGGCATCAATTAGTGCCCAGCTGAAACTATTTGCCCGTAAAAGTGAGGGTCAGCTCAGTTTGATCGCACCGAAAGCCACTGTGGAATATGCCCTGCGACTGTTTAAACCTCAGATTGAAAAAGAGCAGGTCGCGCTGGAGTTAATCACTCCAGAGCAGGAATACTTTGTCCGCGCTGACGGTGTGCGTCTGGAGCAAGTGCTGGTTAACCTGATCAGCAATGCCTTGTTTGCGGTAGCGGGTAAAGATAAACGTCAGCTTCAGGTTTCTCTGCAAGTTCAACATGCTGATCAGGATGTCTCTCAGTCAGCTATAGACCGTAATCTGCAATCTGAGGTGCAAACGCCAGTACCAGCACAAGAAGCAATACAAGTACACGCACAAGAAAAGGTACCGAAAGACCAGCTCTGGATCGATGTCAGCGACAGTGGTTCCGGCATCGCCGAAGAACATCTGGGCCAGATCTTTAATCCCTTCTTCAGCACCAAAGAAGGTGGTAAAGGGCTGGGATTAGGCCTATCGATCTCCTACCGTATTATCAGTGATTTTGGCGGCACCATTACCGCCTTTAACCGCCCGGAAGGTGGTGCAACCCTGAGAATTATTTTGCCGTTGGCAGAAGTCGAAGCCGGAGAGAAACTCCATGAGGTATAATACGCCCTAACGCTCACCGTCTTGCTGCCAAAAGGGTTTAAATAATGACTGACAGTATCGAAGTGTTTGTAATTGATGATGAAAAACACCTGCGCATTACTGTCGCACAAACCCTGGCCCTGGCCGGTTACCAACCGAAAAGCTTTGAAAGTGCCGAACACGCTCTGCACCAGCTGACACCCGAATGGGATGGTGTAATTATCTCCGATATCCGTATGCCCGGTATGGATGGCCTGGAGTTTATGCGTGAGGCGCTTAAGATCGATCGTGATATTCCTATTATCCTGATTACCGGTCACGGTGATATCTCCATGGCGGTCAGCGCCATTCGCGAAGGCGCGTATGATTTTCTGGAAAAACCCTTTTCCAACGATCTGCTGCTGGATGTGGTCAAACGAGCCTATGAAAAACGTCGCCTGACTCTGGAAAACCGCCAGCTGAAACAGGAACTGGAACTGCACAGCGCGCCGGGTCCGCGGATTATCGGTAAAACCCGTGTGATGCAGCAGCTCCTGCGTATGATTACTCAGATCGGCAAACTGGATGCCGATGTACTGCTGTTTGGTGAAACCGGGGCCGGTAAGGATCAGATCGCTCGTTATCTGCACGAACATAGCTCCCGACAGGGTAAAAACTTTGTCGCCATAAACTGTGGCGCGGTACCGGAAAGCATTATCGAGTCAGAGCTGTTTGGTCATGAGCCCGGTGCTTTTACCGGCGCACAGAAACGCCGTATCGGTAAGTTTGAGCATGCTAACGGTGGCACCCTGTTTCTGGATGAGATCGAAAGCATGTCCCTGTCGCTGCAGGTCAAACTGCTACGGGTGCTTCAGGAGCGCTGCATCGAACGCCTGGGCAGTAACGAGCTGATTCCGATTGATATTCGCGTGATCGCCGCCACTAAGGTAGACCTGAAAGATGCCTCAGAAGCCGGTGATTTCCGGGAAGACCTCTATTACCGCCTCAACGTAGTGACACTGGATATTCCACCACTGCGGGAGCGCATGGAAGATATCCCTCTGCTGTTTCAGCACTTTGCCCTGATTGCCTCAAACCGAGTGGAACGGGAAGCTCCACCGCTGGATGGCGCTCATATTTCTGTACTGATGAGCCATAATTGGCCCGGTAATGTGCGGGAGTTGAAAAATTTGGCGGAACGCTACGTGCTGCTGGGTGAAACCTGCGACTACAACCTTGAGCAGCTGATGCACGGTGAGGAAGCCAGCAAGCCGCTGACCCTGCCGCAACAGGTGGAGATGTTTGAGCGTAGCCTGATCGAACAGGAGCTCACCCGCCAGAAAGGCTCCATTAAAAACACCATGGAAGCCCTTGGGCTACCGCGTAAGACTCTGTACGACAAACTGAAAAAATACGGCCTGCGCCGGGATGATTTCACCTAGACTGTAGACGTTTAGGCTTACTTCAGGAATCGGTCGATGAACAGAGATCTGCTAATCAATAAAACTGCAACTCTTGAGCACGCCGTGAGGCGCGCCGAGGAAGAGTACAGTAAAAATTCTACCAGCTTTGACAATGATCAAACCCGGATCGACGCAGCCATTCTGAATATTGAACGTGCTTGTGAAGCCGCATTGGACATAGCCAATCATCTGATTCGATCTCGCAAGCTCGGTATGCCTCAAAGCCCTCAAGAAGCTTTTGAGCTATTGGAGCAAGCCAGTCTTATTCCGTCTGATCTTGCTGAGAAGATGAAAGAAATAACAGACTTCTGTCATCTAGCGATACATGACGATCAAGCTATTCGACCTTCAATGGTGATATCTATCATCGAAAAGCGTTTGAATGATCTATTAACGTTCTCCAAAACCCTGCTACAGCTTTAACTGTTTTCAATCGATTAATAAGCATCGCTAACCCCGCCAATCCAAAACACCACTCTTACCGTACAAATTGGCTCACGATTATCCAAGGAGCGACATGTGAGCCATAAGACAATCGCCATTATCGGAGCAGGAATCGCCGGTGCCTTACTGGCTCGAAAGCTGGCCGATGCGGGCATAGGGGTAGAAGTATTTGAGAAAAGCCGAGGCACAGGTGGTCGTCTGGCGAGCACTCGTTTAGGTGATCACAGCGTTGATCTTGGTGCGCCTTATCTGGAGGCTCATAGTCCTGAGTTTAAGATATGGCTGGAACAGGAAGTCTCACAGCAGCACCTGTCTCACTGGCAACCCAAGCGTGCTGATTTCCAGCTCCAGGCCCTACCTGATCGACAATATTATGTGGGTAATAACCGCCTGAGCGCGCTGACTCGGCAATGGTTAAGCAGAGGTCCGATTCAGCTGCATACTCAGGTGCGTATTGGCAAAATTGCTCGTTATGATAGTGGTGTCTATCTCTATGATGATGAAGACCAGGCATTAGGTATCTTTGACCTGGTAGTTATTGCAACGCCAGCGCCACAAGCAGTCCCCTTACTCACTGAGATACCAGCCTGGCAGCAATTGGCTCAACAGATCACCCCGGATATTTGCTGGTTGCACGCCCTTCAATTGAGTGATGCTCTTGAGTTGAATGGGAGTGCGAGAGAAAACGGTAGTCAGGAAAGCGGCAGCAGTGGTCTGGAAGCCGATATCCTTGAAGGTAATCACCCTATCCTGCAGCGAGCGATCAGAAACAGCAGTAAACCAGGCTGTGGCGGGCCGGAAAGTTGGGTACTGCATGCCAGAAGTGATTGGAGCGAGCAGCATGTGGATGCAGATAAAGAATGGGTCGCAGAGCAATTACAGCAAGCCTTTTTTGAACTGATCGGAAATAAGCCCGAAATCAGCCATAGCCGCACACATCGTTGGCTGTATAGCCTGAATGGTACGGTAAATCTGGATAAGCCTTATCTATTGGCTCAGGAGCAAGGCATTGCAGTATGCGGTGATTGGCTGCTGGATCAACAACAGGGGCATGAGTTACAGGGCTATAGCGCCAGTTGGTTGAGCGCTTTAAGTTTGGCAGAGCAATTGGTTCAGCGCTAAATAATCAAGTGCTAAGAGATTGATTGTTAAGCGCAACCTATCTTCCCTATCACTGCTCTACCTTGTACCCGCTCTACCCTATAACCACTCTTTTCTCCAAAGTGTTTCTTCATGATTTCCCCCAAGGGAAGCAAAAAATTAAGCCTCTATCATCAAGGATGTATAGAGGCTTAGTCTTGTTCTTATCGGTGTATTCAACGCTACCAGAGTTGACGGCGTAAGCTGCTCAACAACTCCATATTGGTCAGTAGAGACCAGAGATCCTGCCAGGGTGGGGCCAATAGTAGCAAGGCTGCACAGGCCATTAACATCCATAAGTTATTCAGTAGGTTATTGTAGTCAAACAGTTTCATGGCGGTGCCAAAGGAGCGTTTCACTCGTCCGTTAACCAGATCGACGCTATAACACTCATCCAGCAATAGATGAATAATAAAACCACTGAATAAACAGAGCCCCATCAACCAACTGATCTGACTGCTTAAGCTCATTAGCTGATAGGACAGAGCTGCCGTAAACAGGCTGAACAAGATTCCAGCCAGCAAGGAATGGAAGATGCCTCTGTGCACGGTAAAGCGGGCAAAGACGTACCAGACACCATAGCGTACAAATAGGAAACTGGCCGTCCCCACAAGCCACATCAGGCCGATACTGGCATCGGCTCCCAGAATAATAATCGATAGAATGGCGACCATACCGCCAAAGACGGAGAACAAGCCGCGTACCACATTGGAGTGATCGGAATCGATATCAGGCAGTAGTCCGCCTAGCATCACCAACAACCAGCCGGTTATCGCTTGAGGCAGGTTGACGACACCTGTGGCCAGAATGCCGCTGGCCACCAGACCGCCGCCCAAGGCTGCACCGCCCAGATGAGTTTGAAAATTAGCCATAGTTTTTATCGCGTGAATATCGTGTGTTGTTTATACAAACCAGAGCCTTCTATCCGCTTTGATGCCCTAATGGATCGTCGAGTACCCATGGATAAAAGGCCAGAAAGACAATAATAAAAGAAGAGAATGATCTGAGCCGCTGATGATTAAACCATGGTGGGGTTATTTAGCGGCTTTGATATGTAAAGTAAACAGATCTGGGTCCAGCCAGATATTGGCCAGAGGCGTTTTTTTATAGCGGGTATCGGCACTGAATAGCTGTTGAACCGATTTGCGGTCCTTATCACTGGCATTACAGCCGACAATCACTCGCTTCACTAATCCCGGTGGAAAGTTAAAAAAGAAGAACTCTTTCTCATTCAACGGCACTACCTTATCGGCCATCTCTTTTGGTCGAACCAGGCGTATCTCCTGCTCCGACTGAAACACTTCAGGGCGATAAAACAGTGCGGGGAATGGTTGAATACGGGCTTTTACCCCAGGACGATCCACACCATAACTGACGGGACGTAACACTTGTGGCTGGCCTTTATAACGTTTACCGGTGAAGTATTCGTGTTTACCGTCCAGCTCAATGATAAAACCCTTATAGTTATCGCCAAAACGCTCCCACAGTACTGGATTATCCGCGGATTTAAATAGACGACACAGGGCCAGAGATTGCAGTTGTTTAGGATCCGGCAGCGTTTTGCTTTTCGGTTGCTGACGTTGGCGCATCTGCTTTTCAATAGTAGGGCGCTTAGCTCTTAACTGCTGACAGAAGTAATCTTCTTCTACCAGAGCCTGCATATGCTCTGGCAAAGCAGCATACTGCCGGCGCAGCTCAGCTTTAAAATCTTCTTCGCTGATCGCCGTTTTTTCCGGTGCTTTACGAATGGCCGGACGATTGTTTTCAAACGGGTCCTGCCGTTCGACCGCGCCGACAAAGTGCAGACGGTTATTGCGCAAAACATCCAGATGACGAAAAGAGAGATAAAGATAGAGCTTCATGCAGGTTTTGTCCTAAACCTAAAACGTTGATTACGGTGGGCTTGAGCCCAGCAAGACCCTAACATAAAACGCCTCTTACAGGTAAAACACAACGCAGATATTTCAGCCAAAGCATCGGGTGTGATGTTCCTTCACTCCGCTTGTAGAGGGTTCAGTGCTGTAACAGGATAGTCCAGCTCAATACCAAAATATCGCCGGACAGCTGCGATATAGTCATCTGGATTTAACTCTTGCTCCGCTACACCGTCAGCATTTCTGATACGCAGTGTTTGGTTAAGCAAGGTGATAATTCCTTCTTCCGTAGGCAGGGCGGCAACACAGGATGAGACAAAGTGGGAGTCAGGGTTAGTCGCGGTATAGTGGTTGCCGCATAGAATATCGCTGTCACAAACATGGGTAAAATCAAAGCTATACAGTTTGATCCATTCGTCATTCTGTAAACCTTCCAGCATGACACCGTAATGCTTATCTTCCTGTAGACGGAATGTCTGATAATCGATCGGAAAGGTTTGATCAAAGACCAAAGGCACAGGTGCTCGTGGTGTCTGAGAGCCAAAACCACTGTCCACCAGCCACTGTTGCCCATCTAAGTTAACCAATAACAGTAGGTGAGTGCGCGCTGAAGGCTGTCCGGATAGATGTACCCGTGCCAACAACTTTTGCACATCAAAGCCAAAATGCTCCAGTGCCAGGCCTAATAAACCATTCAGCTCAAAGCAGTAGCCGCCCCGCTTGGTCTGCAATAATTTATTGATAAAGCCTTGAGGTAAAGGGTCGATACCCAAGCCTGATGCCACATCAAAATTCTCAAAGGCGATACTACGATGCTGGGCTTGATGGATCGCTTTCAAGCCTGCAAGCGTGGCTTCAGGTGCTGACGTTAAACCTATACGCGACAAATAAAGTGATTGGGAAAACTCTGACATAATGATTCTGTTCTCTCTGTGGTTTCTCTGTTATCGAGCCGGGTCGATTGTCGAATCAGACCGATTACTGCACTAGGTTTGCTATCACTGTGGCCCTAACTCATTCATAACATTAAAAATGAGCAGACACCGGAGTCTACAACCTCAAGTTAACTTTAAGTCAACACTTGCCAAGCCATACTGTAATCACATCATGCTGCGACCAAATCGTGCAGGTGGACAGGCTTTGGCATACAGTATGTGTAAGCGTTTAACCATTGGAGCCAGTTAACATGACATTCGATATTACCGCCGTTGTAAATATTATGGGTTTATCTGCGGTGGCGGTATTTGCTATTTCCGGGGCATTGGATGCGGCACGACAGAAGATGGATATTCTGGGTTTTATGCTGATTGGTACCGCAACCGGTGTTGGCGGTGGCACCTTACGGGATGTGCTATTGGGCAATATGCCCGTATTCTGGATTCGTGAACCAATCTGGATTGTGATCTGCCTGGTTGCCTCTGCCGTGACCTACTTTATTGCCCCTAAGCTCGCGTCACGCACACGGGCGTTGATCTGGATGGATGCCGTTGGGCTGGCGCTATTTTCCGTGGTCGGTACTAAGATCGGGCTGGATTTTGGTGTTTCACCGCTGATTGCGGTGTGCATGGGGGTGATGACGGCCAGCTTTGGTGGTATTGCCCGTGATGTGCTTTGTGGCAGTAATTTAACTCTGATGAATGAGGAACTGTATATCACCACAACTCTGGCCGGTGCGGTGGTGTATCTGGGCCTAAGCCATCTTGGGCTGCCCAATAGCTATGATCTAATCGGAGGCTTCTTAGTCGCTTTTATTCTTCGGGCGTTGGCGATTCAATTTAATATCAAATTGCCGAATGCGTACCGAAAGAGTTAAAAGCTTAAAGGGAGGCAGAAAAGGCGTAATGGGGATAAAAGGGTTGTCCCTCATCTTACCGGCTTGGCTATAAACCAGCTTGGCTATAAACCAGCTTGGCTATAAACCAGCTTGGCTATAAACCAGCTTGGC
>CAYFGP010000007.1:99003-107544 GCA_964342385.1 uncultured Oleiphilus sp.
TATAAGCAGCCAGAAACTCTTTCGGTAAACGACAGGCTTTGCCATTGCTCATACGGGTACAGACATAGTGACTGTAGGCCCTGAACAGTGTCTTGCGATCACTTAAGCGTTGCAGCTGAAAACAGCGAAACACGCTTAAGCGATCAAACCGGACTAACCAGGTGGCCATCGCCAGTGCATCATCCTTGTAAGCCGGAGCCAAATAATCCAACTCATGACGATGCACCACCAAGGCACGATCCAGCTGCTGATACAGTTCCAGGCTTAAGCCCAGCTGGCGCACATGGGCCCAGCCGGTTTGCTGCAACCAATCCAGATAGACGCCATTATTCACATGACCGTAGTGATCGATCTGATTGTCCTGTACTGTAATCGGCAGGACAAACGGCTGTTGTTGAACTGCCTCTGAGAACGGCTCAGGCAAAGACCAGTGCAGATCATCGGGCAGTTCAATGTGGCTGACGGGATCAGAGGTTAACCAACTGGCGGTCACTGTCGTGTTTCTCTAGTACTGAATCAAACAGATCAGTCGCGATAAACACGCACAATCAGTGATTTCAGATAAGCGGTTTCAACAATCGTGGGATGAACCGGGTGATCTGCGCCCTGATGGCCCTGCTCCAGAATCTGTGCCTGACGGTCGATATGACGGGCAGAACCGCGCACGATATCGATCAGACGATCATAGGCCAGGTGCATCGAGCAGGATGCGGATATCAAAATGGCATCCTTCTCCAGCAGACGCATCGCCAGCTGGTTGATACGCTTATAGGCCTGCTCACCGTTTTTGATATCTTTACGGCGTTTGATAAAGGCCGGTGGGTCCAGCACGATGACATCAAACTTCTCGCCTTCCTGAATCAGCTGTTTCAGGGCATCAAAGGCATCGCCCTGCATGGTGCCGACTTTATCTGCCACACCGTTCAGCTCAGCATTCTTTTCCACTTCATCCAGTGCCGTGGCAGACGCATCAACACACAGCACAGACTCCGCGCCTGCTGCCGCGGCTTGTACGCCCCAGCCACCGACATAACTGAACAGATCCAGTACCTTTTTGCCCTTGCAGTATTGCTGCATACGGGCACGGTTCATACGGTGATCATAGAACCAACCGGTTTTCTGACCGGTCAGAACAGGCACATGGAACTTCACGCCGTTCTCTTCCAGGAAAACACCTTCTGCAGGCAGTTCACCACGGGCAACACGGGTTTCCTCTTCTAGACCTTCCAGCTTACGCATACCGCCATCGTTACGCAGTACAATTGCCTGTGGCTTCAGCACCTTCTCCAGCGCATCCAGAATATCTTCTTCCAAAGCCTGCATGCCGGCGGTATTCAGCTGTACCGACAGTACATCGCCAAAACGATCCACCACCAGGCCCGGCAGCTGATCACTTTCACCATAAACCAGACGATAGTGAGAGGTTGGGAAGACACGCTCACGCAGACCCAGAGCGATTTTAATACGATGCACCAGCAGCGACTTATCCAGCAACTGATCCGGGTTCTGGCTGATCATACGACCACAGATCAGTGTGGTCGGATTCAGATACGCTGTACCTAAAACCTTACCGTTTGACGCCTGTACCTGCACCTGCTGACCTGCACTGTACTGACGCAGTGGTGAAGTCTTAGTATCCACTTCATTGCTGTAGATCCATAGGTGACCAGCCTTGATTCGGCGGTCGGCATTTTTGTTCAGACGTAAGCTGGCCAGTGTCATCGAAGTTCTCTCAGAATCAGTGGATTGTCGGTTCAGAAGTGCTGTCAGTATAGCGACTAACCGTAGAAAAGGCGGGCATTATAACGACTGATGCCAAGCGACAACAGACAATGGCGCTGAAATATAATCAAGCCGGAAGGATCGTGCCTGCATAATACCTGTAAAGGCGTCAGGTAACCGCCATTACAGGCTTAAAAAGTCGACTAAACAATATGTAAGCGATAGGCTTCGGCATTCATCAGATGCTGCAGCTGGGTAATATCTTTCGGTTCGATACGACAGATCCAGGCCATATCATAGGGATCATCGTTGATCAGCTCAGGGTGTTCCTCCAATCGATCATTAATGGCAATCACCTCACCGGCAATGGGCGCATACACCTCTGTCGCGGTTGTGATGGATTCAACGATGCAGATCTGCTCTCCCATGGCCAGTTTATCCCATAGCTTGGGTTCTTCGACAAACACCACATCGCCCAACTCTTGCTGAGCAAAGTCTGTCAGCCCTACCAAAATCGTACCGTCGCTTTCCAGCCGGGCCCATTGATGGGTGGCGGAATACTTTAATTGATCTGGAATATGCATCATCCACTCCCGATAGTGCATCTACCTTCCAGAATAGCAAACACCGGGAATGGCAGAAAAAACGTCAGAGGCAGAAAGTCATGTAAGAGGCCGATATAGAGGGGAGTGTAAAGAATAAATCAATAAGAATCAGGGTATTAGAACACCCTGATTCTTAACAATATTTTACATATTTAAGATGGGGTTAAGGCGTACATTTATCAATATATTGCTTCGCTTTACGCTCAGACAGCGCTGCAAAACGGGTGGACTCTTCATCGGAAGCGAAGGCCTTATTCGGTAACCACAGATAGTTCGCACCACGATACATCAGAAAACCCGATGCTGTGCGTACCACCTTGGTCACCGTCGACCAGTCAAAATTGCCTTCGGGCTGACCTTCCGTTTGTGCATTAATCTGTTCATCGGTAATGCTCAGGCTGATCGCTTTATCTTTCTGATCACTGCTGTTAAAACGGCGTAGCAGCAGATTTTTATGCATACGCTTACGGAAACCAAACCAGTAGATCGCCAACACAAACGCCATACTGTCTGCTGGTTGAAAACCTCGCTGCATCATCATATACAGACTGAGTACGATTAAGACACCTACCACAGCGGCCACGATTTTATCTTTGCTATCACCGCCACCAAAACGACCGTGCTGATCCGCCGCTTCCAGATACTCTTGTTCAGACCAGTGGTAAGACACTTCAATTGCAGACATGCATTTCTCCGCTTGTTTTAACAAAACCTCATCAGAGACAGAATCAGAGAGGGGAAGTTCCGCTCTGATCCTGTCCACTAGCTCGCCGTAGTGTATGTCAGGTGTTAAATTCAAGCTATAGGGCAATCATCTTCATAGTCGAGATGGCAGTTTCAGCTTATTGCCGGCTTAGGATCTTATAAACTTCGTCATCATTGCGTTTAACCATTCAAACCTCTATAGCTTGTCCCGGTTCAGTTGCTAGGTGATTGCGTAAGTGTTATCGAGTAATTAGAGCTTGGTTAACATTTCTCCAGAGAATTGTTAATCAAGGCACTGAAGCAAACGAAGGAATGAGGGATACAGCGCGGCGTGTGTTGTGCTGAGCGGGGAAAATGGTTAACACTTTTCTAATGAAGTGTTAACCAGATTCTGGTACTTCCCTAAGGCTTATATATTTTGTCCAAGCCTTAGCCCAGAGCAAAGCTCGTACCGATATCAATTAGATAGTCAGTGTGGTTCTGGCTGGTATCCACACCCACCAATTTCACTAACGTATCGTTCTCTGTCAGGCCATCGACACCATCCGAGAAAAAGATAAAGGCATCGTCCCCTTCCTGCCACATTGCCGCTTGTCCTTGCGCTGGGTCAGCTGCATTCGTAATCGCCTGCTCCACTGCAATAATATGTTGGTCAAGCGTGGTATCTGATGCTGAGAAGGTGGCTAAACCTGAAAAGTCTATCGCCGCGACACCTGATGCTGCCGTATCATTCGTAACAATTGATGCATCACCAACAGAAAATGCCTGACCATAACCTTGCAATGTATCCAGTGTATGGAAGGTTTCTGAATTTGGTGTACCAAGCCTTCCTGGCTGGTAGCTGAAATGTACAAAGCTATTGAAGGAGCCTGGGGCGGCATTGAAATTAGTTGATGACATGTTGAACACGCCCTGAGCGGGGTATTCATTAACGTATTTAAGCTCTTCTAAGGACTGATCTGTCGAGACAAGAGTGAGAACCAATTCAGCGTCGGATGACGTGTAGATATAGTTGTGGGTGTAATAGTCAGCGATATCGATTTTATTATCGAGCGTACCCCGGTCTTCATCTCCTGCTCCGTCGGCCAGTGCTAAAACCAGCTGATCGAAAGGCACCGTGCTACCGCCACCATTCACCCAGTAATCCAATCCGGTACTCTCTGGCTCACGGTGAAATAAACGCTGATACAGTTCAGTCACTGCATCCCCGCGGCTCATACTACCCAAACCACTGGCATATTCAGCCTGAGAGTTCACCAGATTCGAACGGATCTGATCAAGTGTTAAGTTGCCACTTTCATATTCACCGGTCCAATAGTTTAAACCCTCTTCGTCAGCAGCACGACCAAGTAAACCAATGTAAATTTCTTGGATTTTTCCTTTAGCGTTCATTACACATCCTTGCAGCTATTTGATTGATGTTATTGTCAGTTTTGGAGCAATAATTCTACATAAAAAGCTAAAAAAGCAAATGATCAATCCAGATAATAATTAAGAGTTGTTATGTCGAAAACACACTGCCTTAAACGACATATAGCGTCCTAAAATATATCGATGCATTTATGGGCTTTCTTAAATTTTACGCATTGCCTTATTCTTCTGCTGTGGGCTGGGGAATAGTGAGAATCTGTTATTTAACTGTTTGAAAAATAAAACATATCCTCGTTTATTTCCGAGAAAATCTCAGAGAACAACGGGGAGCTTACGTCTGCCCAGCATGCAATTAAACGCAATATCTTCTAATAATCCCGCGCCTTAATTTTCTCAGGGCTAGTTGTATAACAAACGTTTGTTATGTGCATGGCCTAAGATGTTACAGGACTGTTGTTTTTTGTAGTGTGTAAACATATTTAAAGCTTGGGTGTAGATTATTTAGAGGGCAGAGCTCCATCGCTCTTAATCAATATAAATAGTATGGGTTTTAGATACTTCTTTTTAGTTGCTAAACTTGTCCCTCCATTCTTGTTTTACTCCAGCCCTAATAACAGTCAATAGCCATAGATAGAACACGAAAAGCCTGAAGGAAGGCCTAACATGTTCTAAAGTTGCAATCGCTGTTGGTTTGGCTACCTGTATTCAGCCTGAGGTCGTTACTGCAGCGCTTCAGTTGATGAGAAACTTGAATCTCACCAACCAAAAGTACCACCTATTCCGCAAGAAATACGTGACACGTTTGGTAGTAGCCTTGCGCTACTCTGAAGGACGCTTCATCTGTTGATGGAACTGATCAAACGATTGATTCGCCAGTGCTTCCAGAACAAAAGCGCAGCGTATGTTAAACACTCCAAAGTGCTGGTGCAAAGCTCTCGCCTCTTGCTTTAGGGGTAGCTAATCTGGTCAAATATTATCAGTTATAAATAGTAGATCCTGATGTTCAGGAAACAGCTAAAAAATCTTATTTTCTAAATTATTTCTTGCCATATCATTACTGGTGAGCTTGCTAAATAAATTCCAGTTTTTCCTTGCCAGTTCAGTATTACCTTTTAATTTCTCTGAAACTGAAATAACATCATTCACACCATCAAAGCCAAAATCTAAGTTTTCAAAGCTATATAAGGCAAAAAATATTTTGCATAATTCATCTTTGTGCAAGGTGTCTACGTCAGAAAATAATTTACAAAAAAGTGTTGAAGCAATTCGAAGCCAACCAAGCCTATCCTTGGCGTGAAACATACTGCGTAGAAGAATTGCTTCCTCAGCACTAAGTTTTAACTGGACAGTGCGAAGTTCTCAGTAATCAAGGCATGACTTGACGCCTCTCAAGTTTATGGTCTGGACTTAAATTCACCACAAACCAAAGTCTGACCAAAAACCAAGAGGCGACTATGAAATTATGGTGGGTGTGGTTTACTGCTGTCCAGTCCTTAAAATCGGCCTGTTCGAGAAATCGGACATTTTTATGGTTATGCTTGGTGCTCATGGGGTTTACCGTCAGAACCGACAACGCTGGTGTTTCTAGTTTTATTCGGGCTCTGTCTCTCAACCCTCGTTGCTACACTTCTCTTCTTCACCTGTTTCATTCAAGTGCGCTGAGCTTAGATAAGCTCACAAAATCCTGGTATCGACTTGTTTTGCAAAAGTTTACGCCGGTTCAGCATGGTGCTCGTCACATCATTCTGGCAGATGGTATCAAGGTGCCAAAAGAAGGTCGCAAAATGCCAGCCGTTAAAAAGCTCCATCAGGAGTCTGGCAATAATTCCAAGCCTAGCTATATTCTGGGGCACTCTTTTCAGGCCCTTGGACTCTTGGTTTCATCAACAACTGGAAAGTTATCTTGCGTACCTTTATGCAGTAGGATTCATGAAGGTGTGATCACGACCAACCGGGATAAACGAACCCTGCTAGATAAACTGGCAGCGATGTTTACAGATTGCACTCAAGAGATGGAGATCTCTGCCATTCTGGTGGCTGATGCTTACTATGCCAGTCAGAAGATTATCCAGCCCTTGTTGCAAGAGGGCCACCACCTGATCAGTCGGGCAAAAAGTAACTGTGTCGCTTACCTTCCACCTCAACGGAAAACAGATTCCCATAAACCAGGCAGACCCAGAGTCTATGGCCGAAAAATCCACGTCCACAACGTATGGCGATTAGAAGAACACTTTAAGCCAGCTCCAAGCCCTGTATATGGGGAAAAAGACGTTGAAATTCGCTACTTCTCCTATGATCTGATCTGGCGTCCAGCGGGAAGAAAAATACGGTTTGTCTGGGTTACCCACCCTTATCGTGGTCGAATTATTTTGATTTGCACGGATCGAACAATCGCACCACTGGAGATTATTGCCCTGTACAGTTACCGCTATAAGATCGAACTGTCATTCAAACAGGCCATGCATACTATAGGTAGCTATGGTTATCACTTTTGGATGAGGGGGATGATGCCTCACTCAAAGCAATCGGGTAATCAATACCTTCACCGTAAACCAAAAGCTTATCGAGATGGTGTTCAACGAAAACTGAATGCTTACCACAAGTTTGTTCAACTGGGTTGTATTGCCCAGGGCTTACTGCAATATCTGGCATTACACTTCCATCATACCGTCTGGAACCACTTTCGCAGCTGGTTAAGAACGATGGATAACACTTCGCCACCTTCTGAAGCAGTTGTCGCTCAGGCAATGCGGTCTTCGCTGCCCGAATTTCTCTTGGTTTCAGTTCAGGAATTAAACGCAGTGAAATTCTTGAGCGATTGTATGGAGGTAGAACGGTATGAAGGCTTTTGGCAGACAGGTTGAATATCAAATACAGAAAACAATCAGTTAAAGCGTTAAATGCCTGTTCTGGGAAAAGAGGCGTAGGACGGTTGTGCATAGTTCATTGCAATCAGAACTACGCACTGTTCAGTTTTAAATAACTATCAGCAAATCTTGAAAGCTGTGCTTCTGCGCCTAAATAATCTCCCTTTTTAAAAATAAAGTTATTAGCGATATCATATGTTTTATTAATTTCAGCCATTGTTATCCCTCTTTAATTGGGAGGCAAGATATAGTCTCCTTCAAGACGATATCCCGCATTTCTTAGTCGTTTAATTTTTCTAAAGAAAACTGTTTGAGGATAGCTTCCTCTATTACCTTCAAGGGCATTCCAAGCGGTCCTGTAATTTGATACGTCTGGGCTAGAGCCGAGATAAAAAGGTTTGCCTGCATCTATTCCATCTTGGATAAAAGCATCATTAACATTAGGTGACCAATTTTAACACCGGAGCAGTCCATGGTGAGGTCGTTGCCTACAGTCATGGATACGTGACCACTAGCGTTGATCTGGGTCACCTGCTGGTTGACCAGTGTCTCTTCGCTGTGACCGCGTTTCCACTGTTTCTCAACGCTCAGGGTTTCCGTCAGTGCGGTCAGCTTGATGTTGTTACCGGCGTTCATCAGCTCCCGGTACTGGTCTTCCGTATTGCCGTAGCCCGGTAGGTAACGACGGCCGGTCATCTCAGTGACCTGATCATCAATCAGCTGCTGTTCGTAGAAGCCGTCGCCGTAGCGTTTCAACTAGTGGGAGGGATCTTTTGCCAGCTGATCCAGCATATAGTCAGAAGAGAGGAAGTTATCTTTACCGGCAAACAGCGGATCGGTCTCAACCAGATAGTCTGCATCCGGGGCATTGTTGAGGTTGAACAGCTTATTGGACGGAGGGGGCTCGGGGGCTTCCCTCTTTTATCTGATGGAGGGATTTGAAGCTCACCAACCAAAAGTGTCACCTATTCCACAAGAAATACGTGACACATTGGGTAGTAGCCTTGCGCTACTCTGAAGGGCTCTTCATCCGTTGATGGAACTGATCAAACTTCTCTTGCAGCTCGGTCAGATCTTCAAGCAGTTCGCCTACGTAACACATGGCCCCTAAAGCACCGGGAGATAGAGAATCGATCCTTTGATCAAACGATTGATTCGTCAGTGCTTCCAGCACAAAAGCGCAGCGTATGTTAAACACGCCAAAGTGTTGATGCAGTGTAACCGTTCATTCTGAGGCGTTATTGACGTCCAGATCAGAACGCATAGGGTTA
>CAYFGP010000008.1:0-93225 GCA_964342385.1 uncultured Oleiphilus sp.
TTGAGGGAACAGCTCGATTTGAGGGAACAGCTCGATTTGAGGGAACAGCTCGATTTCAGCTTTATGGCCTAACCCTGTGGCTGCAATAGCCAGTGTTTCTAAAAAGGTGCCTTGTCCGATATGGATCTGACGGAAAAATGGATCGGTTTCTGGTAATAAGCGCTCTGGATCAACATACAGTTCAAAGCTGGTCGGGCCTGTCATACGCACAATCCAGGGTTGTTTGTTGTGTGGATTCGGCGCTAATACCGCATAAGACAACACCTTCAAACGGATATCCGTGATATCTGCCGATGGGCCACTCCAACCATAATCCATCACTTGTGATTCCAAACCACCACAGGCCTTTATGGTACTGCTCAGAGCAACTGCACCCACACCAAAACCCAATACGCGAATAAATTGTCTTCTGTCCATTATCTGCTCCAGTGAATTCTTAGCTTTAAATTTACATTCCATGGAATAAATAATATATTCCAAAGAATATAAATCAAGAGATTTTTTGATCAGGAGCAGAAACCGTGGAAAACAGGCCACAAACGGAAATCAGGCTGATGGTGCTGTTTGGCATCTTGCAACAGCTAATGACGACGCGACAGAACAAGCTATTTACTCACCTGGAACTGACTCCCTCTCAGTTTGGTGTTTTAAATCATTTCACTCATAAACCCGAACGCAGTTGGATGGTGACGGAGCTAGCGGAAGTGATGGAGATGAATCAACCTGGGATCACGAAAATCGTGAATGTGCTGATTGATAAGAAGCTATTGGTCGCAGAACCGGATAAGGCAGATCGTCGCAAGCGCCATCTGAAAATTACAGATCAGGGCTTAAATACCTGTAAAAATACGCTGCAGTCGCTATTACCTGATATTTCTCATATTTTTGAGCAATGGCAGGATGATGATTTATCTGAGCTGCAACTGCACTTGGAAAAACTAATGACTTGGCTCGATAACCATAGAGAAGATATTAAGCGGGTCTAAATAGGTGCTTGAATTATCAAGGCCTTGTTCGCAAGGCCTCAAATAAGAATATTACCACTTATTCAAATACTCATGTTTCTATTGCTGTCTTTTAAAAAAGTTATTTTAATAGTTTACAGACTTGGGATAGTAAGCAAGGTACTTCTTATATCAGGACAAACAATGAGACATAATATATCTCAAGTAATATTCGATAGATACAACAATAGCTAACAGCCGATATTGCTTATCTAGCAATCACATGCGTTAATGCAGCTTGATTTCATACCTACTTACACAACAGTATTCCGATATTTTTGGCCAACGGCTGAAGAATGAAACCATTTGCTAAAGAGTAATCTTTGTGTGAGTGCTTAATTAAACCAATCTAAAGGACTGAATTGATGTTAAAACGCTCAGTTGCACTTCTGCTAACCCTGTTTTCTTTTTCCTGCTTTGCAGCTCCAACCAGCGATAAACTATTCAGCGTAATTAATGAGCGCTTAAGCTATATGGAAGATGTCGCCTTGTTTAAAGCTCAGAAACATAAAGCAATTGAAGACATTAAACGTGAAGAAGTGGTGATCGCTAAAGCATCCGCTTCAGCTGCGAAAGCAGGGCTGAATGAAGGCAGTGTGGCAGTGTAGTGGCTTTTTTTAAAGCTCAGATATCTGCTGCTAAGGCCATTCAATACCGCTATCGTGCAGACCTGCTTAGCCATCCGGTGAAAAAAGAACCTCGCGATCTGAAAACAGTTATTCGTCCGGCTCTGATTAAGTTAGGTGGCCAGATCAATAGCGAGATGGCTGGTTTTCTGGCAGAAGGTGGAGAGTTAACCGAGAAAGATTGGCCAAGTTTTAAACAAACGCTGCAACAACAATACTTGAATGCAGGCGACAAGCGTATGCTATTTGATGCTTTATCAAAGGTCGAGTTAAAGAAATAACAAGCCTGTTTAAGCTTCAACATTCAAATAAAACTTTCTCTACAACAAAGGGCTGTATTATTCAGTTATTGACTAGAGAGCATCGAAATACTTTTGTTTAAATGTACATAACGATAAGACCAGTCATAGGATAAATAGAAAAATGCCCTCAGAGTTTGAGGGCATTTTTTATAGTCAAGAACAGGTCAAAATCATTTTATACCTGTTGCCATTGAATATAGCCGGACGTGGTCACACCTTGTTGTGCAAAATAGGCCTCTGCATCCGCATACATACTGGCATTAACAATACTTGGGATAATTTTAGCCTTGCTGTCGCTATAAGCTGACCAGCTTAATGCAGGGTCTTCATAGCTGTTGCTGGTTTCCTTACCTGTGGTATACAACTGAGGCGAAATCAGATCAATATTGTTGTCACTAAAGAAACCTTGCATCAGGTCTGCCGCATCAGGAATACCGTAAGGCGCGGAATGGCTTACAGTAACCAGTACTTTCAAGCCGTTCTCTTTTGCCAGTTTAAAGGATTGTGCAAAGGCATCACCCAGGCCACCATCGCCGACTTCGATATCGTAAGCCAAACCATCGTAACCAGCGAAGGTACCATTTTGGATCGCATTATCGATATCCGTTAGAAAGCTCTGAGTGAAAGCACCGGTTTTTTTGGAACCACCACCCAGTGAGATATATTTCTCGCCTAGCAACAGATCTTTCAGATGAGCACTCTCACTAACGGCATTATCGATATTGGCCCAACCACTAAAAGCGATGCTGATATTTGCGCCAGCCAGGGCTTTGGAGCTTGACCAAGTCCAGTCCCAATAGCCCATATATTCCGCTTCTGGCAGATCAGCACTGGTTTCAGTTTCAGCAGGCTCTGATTCAGTGCCTGCCTGGGCAGAGATCGACAATACCTGGCCAACCTGAATTTGGTTGGCATCTGCCAATTGGTTCTCTTGCTCAATCTGATGCCAGGTAACGCCTTTACAAGCTGTGATTGCATCTGCGATGGCCGATACGCTATCACCTGCCATCACCGTATAGACCCAATCACCAGAACCTGTGACAAATGGGATTTTCAGTGCTTGACCAACACTGATTGCATCTGGATTAGTCAGTGCATTTGCGTCAATGATCGTCTGAGCCTGGATACCAGCAGATGCATTAATCTGATCGGCAATTTTTGACAAGCTATCGCCAGATTGTACGGTGTAGTGAAGAACCCTTGGCATATCAATATTCCTTAGCACGTGAAAGATATTGTCTCTATTGTTCACAGTTGCTAGGCAAGGTCTATTACACGCTATTTCATTGTCATTCCGTGTTATTACCATTGGTTAGCTCAATCCTTACTGACTCCAGCTTTTTCTATCCCGGTCTAAAGTGGGCCTATTCTTTTTTTAAAAATGGAGCTCTTATCCAACCCGATATTTATAGATACTGACAGCCATCCAACAGGTCTTTTCACATAAATTCAGGAGGCAGAAGTATGAGCACAACACACCCTCAAGATGGCAGTCAGACATTACCTCACGGCAAGCGTGCAACCGTTCGTCGGGGAGCAAAACGTGCCAGCTATAATAAGGCTGATGTGTATCAACTGATTGATGATTTAAAGCTGGCTCACCTGGGTTTTGTGGTAGATGGTAGCCCTGTCATTATTCCAATTACCCTGTGGCGTGTTGAGGATAATCTTTACTTCCATGTGGCCAACAAAAGTCGCTTACAACGTTTGCTGGAAGCCGGCCAGGAGATCTGTGTCTCTCTGGCGGAGTGCAGTGAATGGGTGATGGCAAAATCGGCTTATCATCACAGTGCTAATTATCGCTCAGCGGTACTCTACTGCACTGGTGAACGTATTACTGAAGCAACAGAGTTTGATAAAGCCTTTGAGGTGGTTATCAATCAAATGGAAGCGGATCGTTGGCAACATCTGCGTCCACCCAGTAATTCAGAACGTAAAGCAACCGCACTGATGAAACTCACCATTCAGGAAGGCTCTTTTAAGTCCCGCTCAGGAGGACCTGTAGAAGAGGAAGAAGATATGGCGCTACCTGTGTGGCACGGCACTCTTCCGACAAGATATGACGGATCAACCAAAGAGCAGTCCAGTGGTTGCCCCTATCATATGGCAGCAGAGAGTTAAGCTTTCCTAGCCTATATATCAGTAGGTTACAGTAATCTAGATATCTGATCTAAATCATAAAACAGCACCATCATGACTGATCGGTGCTGTTTTTTTGATCTGTGCCGTTACTCTAATAATAACTAGAGGTATACTTCGCGACAAAACCCATAATAAAAGAGACAGTTGCGATGACGGAGCAAACTTTCTGGGAGATCATCAATCGTTCTCTTGAGCAAAATGCCCCTGGCTCTGATGGCCAGTATCTGGCGATTGGCCAATCACTGGCTAGCCTGAGCCCAGATCAGCTGATTGGTTTTGAGAACCAATTAAGCCAACAAAAAGCCAAAGCCTTCAGCTTTCCTGTGCTGATGGCTAACTTTATTCTGCAAAGCTACATCAATGACGATATTTTTGAAGATTTTCGTCTTTGGTTAATCTCATTTGGTGAAGAGAAATTTACACAAATTCTGCATAACCCTGATGTACTGGCAGATCTGTGCGATATTAAAGACCCTGTTGAGGATATTACTGGCGAGGGATTGGTTTTTGCTGCGCTGGAAGCGTATGAAGCTCAAACAGGCCAGAATGATTTTCTTAAACAACTCACCCCGGCAGAAGAAGGTGAGATGGACTATGACTGGCCAGATCAGCTATCAGGCCTGGAAGCCCGTATGCCTAAGCTTTTCGCCCGCTACTGGGATTCTAACCGTAGTTATGAGCTGGCTGCTGAGTAATATTTTCTGCACATTTAGAGCTATAGACGAGCTATTGATATCAAAGTGTTCTTAATATCGAAGCACTTTGCCAGCAATACCCAGCCTAGTCCCAAATACTGATCGTTATAAAAAATAAAGGCCGATTGATCACAATCGGCCTTTATACGGAATCTTTTTAGCCGCTCAGCAGTTGCAGAATCAATCGATATGCTCAGCAGTTTGTTTGATCTCTAACTGTAATCCTTCCCGGATCGACTCTGCCATCCCCGACATAGACACTACCTGTAAAATGTCGTTAATACTGTTCCAATCTTCCTCTGAAATCATTACAGCATTGCCACCTTGCCCCTCAATGAGAACTGTCGCGTGTTCTGTGGCTGTTTTATCTACGACCTTACCCAGGTCAGCTCGGAAATCATTCACAGTCATTCGAATCATAAACAGGTCCTTCCTGCAGTCGTCATCGTCAGATCTTAAGCACTCACACAAAAGTTTCTCTTTGGCTGACCGCTTTAGCCTTTAGCCTTTAGCCTTTAGCCTTTAGCCTTTAGCCTTTAGCCTTTAGCCTTTAGCCAAAACAGTATCGAAATACTTTTGTGTAAGTGTGTATGTTTCCCAGCATCCGTACGCTACAAAGACTCTCTCCTAGCCAAAACATCTTCCTTTTTGCAGCATGGCTCAATTGAGTCATAACATGCGCCAAGGATGAGCGGGTAAAGCTAAAGTTTTTGGGGGAAACCTGAGTTTTTTTCGCAGTTTAGCAAAACCTAACCTTTTTTCACCTAAAAAAGCACCAGACTATGACACCTGTCACATCAGCAAAATTCTATCTCTGAAATGAGCAGACAGCATTTATCTCCATCAAAAACGACTAAGACTAAAGTTTTATCCGATGCCTGCAATGGCAGCATTCCATAACACTTTGACAAAATTCGGCCTAATAAAGTGATCGAAATCTGCTGTTTTCTTACTGATTTTCATAGGAATTAAATCCTTGAGCAGTAAAGTGTTTACCTCCAAGTTCAGCAAGATATACTGGACTAAACCAAACCCTGGCATAAAAAGTAACAGGGATACTGCAAAAGCAGTCTTTGGAGGGTCGAATTTCTCCTAGGGATCATCATATAATCTCAAACAAGCTCTAATTCCGTCTCACGGATCGAGAAAAATCGACAATAATTAATATCAGGTAGTCAGCAAGCCCCGCGCCCCCGTAAAATAACGCCCAGAGCTTAGACTGGTTACCCCCGAAATACTCAGATACAGGATATGCCAATGAGTCGCCAATATATGACGCTGGGTTTCTATACCGGCTTTAACGAGATGTTTCGTCCCACCTTTGACGTAAAGGATTACGAAGGCAATGCGGTATTTGGCGACACGAAAACGATTAAAGAGCTAGCAAAAGCTAAGGTTATCGAAAATGAAAATGATATCCCTGGCTTGGAAGCTCACCTGAAAAAGCTCGGTGTACTGCATCAAAAAGGCAGTTTGCTTGATGGCGTGATACTAGATCGGGCAATTAAAGACTTTCTCAACATTGATATCCCTACTTGGGAAGATGAAAAGCGCTTTGCTCTTGCCTGGAGTACCGTCAATAAAATCCAGCTACGCCGCGACAAACTGATTAAAGATGTTAAATTGCCAATTGGTACCTTTCCGGCAGGAACAGATATTAATGAAGTGCGCCGCAAACTGGCACCGGCTTTCCCTAAATTTGATGTCACTCTGGCACTTTCAGAGGGCGTTAACAAAATGCTGCTACTGCGACGTGAAAAGATTCTGGAAGCCAATACAGACACTGCTAGCTAAGCTTTCTGGATAGCCTGGTTTTCCTGCACAGATATTCAGCTTTACCGCTCTTAATCAAGCTGCTCTTTACTCACTGAGCTGCTTGATGAGTGCGAGCATCCCCTCCAATACGCTCCTTTCGAACACAACCCCTCCCAACATTTCTCGCAAATATCTTAATACAAGAAAAAAGAAGGAAAGGAATTAAAGCTATTGAGCAATGAAATGACTATAACGCGGGAATATGGGATAAGAATAACAGACTCAGCGCTCTGCTATACCTAAGATGTCAGAGCTGCTAGAACAATGCGAGCATCCTTCTGAGTGAAACACTGATAGACTCGGCGGGCTTACAGGCAGATTGACTATCTTGAAAACTACCGCAATCCAATCTGCCAGTATCAAATCTTTATTCTTTATGTGAGCTCTATACTGATTCTAATATCACGGCGTCTTGTCTCACCACCTCAAAGGCAGTGAGTCCGTGGAAGCAACGTATCAGTCAGCACTAACAGTACACATTTACACAAAAGTATTTCGATGTTTTTCGGCCAGTGACTGAAGAATGAAGCCACCTGCTAAAGAGAAACTTTTGCGTGAGCGCTTACTAAGCGATACGAGCCAGTCCCTGCGCAGGAACATTATTCCAAGTTGCTGTGTTGATCGATACATCAACATTCTTCATACGCGCCACTTCACCGTACATCGCTTTACAAGAAGCCTGTAGCATATCGGCACGCTCCAGACGGGCACAAGCGATGAAGTGCTCCAAAGCATTCATAAAGAACTGCTCACGAACTACTTTGTGCTCTGCTCCAATCAGAGACTGCAAAGTTTCTTCCAGCTTCTTAGCTTCGTGCAACAGATTCGCACGCAGAGACAGTGTCATTTGCTGCTGACCCGCTTGCTCCAGATGAGTCGTAAACTGTTCCAGTGCCTGATCGATCTGCTGTTGTTTCATTTGCCCTACCCTCTATCGTTGTTTTAGTCGCCAGCTCCTTGTGAGCACATACAGATTAAGAGCAGGCAATGACGATTACGTGATAACGACTTGGCAATTCAGTGACAGTATTAATACAGTTTTTTGTCAGAAGAAGCTGGAGGCTATTCAGCCCAGATAAGACAAATATGAAAAGAAAGACATAAAAAGACAGATGTAAAAGAGAAATCTGGAAGAGAAGTACTCACTTCCCTTCCAATACAGTCTCAGTTCAGAGGAGACAAAGTGCAAAAAAGATTAAGCGCTATAACCCTGAATGGTTTTATCCAGCAGAGCTAATACCTTACCCATACCATCATGTAGGGCTTTCTCGATATCAGCCATGGTGATAATTTCATCGGTCAGACCGGCCGCCATATTCACTACCAGCGCGATACAAACATATGGCAGATCCACTTCACGAGCCAGAGCCGCTTCCGGCATACCTGTCATACCGACGATATCACAACCGTCATTGGCCAGGCGTTTGATTTCACCAGCAGTCTCTAAACGCGGGCCTTGTGTTGCTGCATAAGTGCCTTGCTCCAGTGCAGTCAGATCCAGCTCTCGGGCATGAGCGATCACTTGCTTACGCAGGGGTTCATCGTAAGGCCAGCTAAAATCGATATGCACCACTTCATCCAGATCATCGGCAAAGAAAGTGTGCTCTCGACCATAGGTGTAATCCACAATTTGATCCGGAATCATCAGGCCCGCAGGCTCGCAATCCGGATGGATACCACCTACCGCATTAACGGCGATAATAGCGGTAGCGCCAGCATCTTTCAGCGCCTGGATATTGGCTCTGTAGTTCACCTTATGAGGTGGAATTCGGTGAGGATGACCATGACGCGCCAGAAACAATACGGACTGACCAGCCAACACACCTTCTACAATCTCTGCCGAAGGCTCACCCCATTGAGTAGATACCTGTTTACGAGCCGTCACTTCCAGGCCCTGCATTTGGGTTAATCCCGTACCACCGATAATTGCCAGCATCTTCTATCCTCTTAACCTAAAAGCCGTCACTCAAAAACGACGATCTCAAACTCAAAAAAGCGACCTAAAACCAAAAAAGGCCACAGCGAATACTGTAGCCTTTTATTTAACCGAAGAGCGTATTACATGCCTTTTGGCGCGTAGATGCCTGGCACATTGCGCAGGAAGCCTTGGTAGTCCATACCGAAGCCAAACAGGTAACGATCTTCAACTTCAAGACCAGTGAAGTTTGCTTTCATATCAGGCTGAGCCTTACGGTCATGCTGCTTGTCGATCAGAACCGCACTGTAAACCGCTTCTGCACCCTGCTCTTTGCAGTATTCCAGGATAGCTGCCAGTGTATGACCTTCATCCAGAATGTCATCTACGATGATGACGTGACGACCTTCCATATTTACTTCTGGTGGCACACGCCAATACAGTTCGCCACCAGTAGTTTCACCACGGTAACGTGTAGCATGGATATAATCCACCTGCAGTGGGAAGGTCAAACGAGTCAGCAAATGACCGGTAGTAATCAGGCCACCATTCATTACACAGTATACTACCGGTAGCTTGTCACCCAGCTCTTCTGTGATCTCCGCAGCCATCTTGTCCAGAGCCACATCCAGTTGCTCTTTAGTGCACAGGCAGTCTGCTTCAGCAAACACTTTGTTGATTTGTTCCAGGTTACTTTCTACTGGCATTGTTCTAATTCCAATGTCTGTTAAATACAAAATAAAAAAATACCTCTGCCACCTGGAAACCCAGTGCCAGCGAGGAAAATTATAAAAAGAGTATATGCCTAAACTAAAGCATTCCGCCTACAACCAGCAGGCTACTGGTGGAAAGCGAAACTTTTGTGTGAGTGCTTACGATTGCTTTTATTGAGTCTGCTCTTGAGTCATCGCTTCCAGCTGATCTGCAACACGGTTATAGCGCGGATCGGCATCCAGAGATTCCAAAGTCGGTCTGGACATTACCTGTAAAGCAGCCAGTCTCTGCTCAGAGCGAGGCGAGAAACTGTAACCTTCCAGGCCAGATAAGACTTCCAGAGCACCCGCTCTGTCATTGCACACCAGCACCATATCGCAACCAGCATCCAGTGCAGCATGGGCCCTTTCGGTATAACCACCTGCAGCGGCAGCACCGGCCATGCCCAGATCATCACTAAAGATGACGCCTTTAAAGCCCAGCTGACGACGCAGCACATCTTTTAGCCAATGAGTGGAGAAACCCGCAGGCTTGTCATCCACCTGGCTATACACCACATGAGCAGGCATCACACCATCCAGCTGAGGTGCTAGAGCAACAAAAGGCTTCAGACAGCTTTCGTCGATCTCTTTAAAACTACGCTCATCCACCGGCAGATCCACATGGGAATCAGCAGCAACATAACCGTGGCCCGGGAAGTGTTTGCCTGTAGCAGGCATACCCGCTTCATGCATACCTTCAATCAGGGCGTCTGCCAGACGAGTAACGATTTCGGGGCGTTTAGAGAAAGCACGATCACCAATCACTTCACTGAAGCCGTAATCCAGATCCAGTACAGGGGCAAAGGTGAAATCCAAACCATAAGCTAATAGCTCAGAAGCCATAAGCCAACCGGTATCCCAGGCCAACTCAAGGGCTTGTTCCGGGTCTTGCAGAAACAGCTCCCCCAGTTTGGCCATGGCAGGAATACGGGTAAAACAATCACGAAAACGTTGTACCCGACCACCTTCATGGTCCACAGCAATCAAAATCTCTGGGCGCACTTCACGAATGGCGCTGGTCAAAGACTGCAGCTGATAAGGATCACGGTAATTACGGGCAAACAGGATTAAGCCGCCCACCAGAGGGTTAGCTAATAGCGCGCGTTCATCTTCGGTCAGCTCATATCCTTCCAGATCAAGCATTACGGGGCCGTGCGTCATAAGGAATATCCTGTTTGCTGCGGTGGATTAAACGGGCAAATTTATCAAAGAATGAACAATAAAAAAACAAAAAATCACAACCTTTTTGGTCTGACCAAAAAAGCGTAATAAAAATATAAACG
The DNA here is from genome assembly GCA_964342385.1 of uncultured Oleiphilus sp. Lineage (GTDB taxonomy): Bacteria > Pseudomonadota > Gammaproteobacteria > Pseudomonadales > Halomonadaceae > Oceanospirillum. Next base: position 10,538 of record CAYFGP010000008.1, read on the forward strand.
GAGAGGCTTCTGAAAGGCCAGAAACAGGGGATTTCCAGAAGCTATCGGATATAAACAGGGGTATACGCTGGCACTGAAGCAAACAGCAGAACAATCTCCTGCATTCTCATGCGAATACAACCGTGGGAACGGGCCTCACCCATAGGCTCAGAATCCGGTGTACCGTGGAAGTAGATATAACGACGCATGGTATCCACAGAGCCCAAACGGTTTTTACCTGACTCCAAGCCACTGAGCCAAAGAATACGCCCCAAGATCCAATCGCGTTTAGGATGTTGATCAGCTAATGCCTGATCATAACATTCACCAGTCCAACGTCGACCGACAAACACCGCATTTTCGGGACAGTCATGACCGACTTTTGCGCGGATTTTATGCCAGCCCCTCGGCGTACAACCACTGCCTTCCTGCTCACCAGGACCATTCAGCGCGGTAGAAATATCAAAGCAGAGCTCAGGCTCTGCTCTTCTCACCACAAACAGCTGTTGTTGAGCGATATCCACCTGCAGCCAAAAACCATTGGGTGCAAATTGCTGCCAGTTTTCCGGTATCTCTATCATCATCTCAACAACTTTTGCTTAAGCATCGCCGCTACTGTTTTTTCTATTGGGTTTTTCTACCGGCCTTGCTACCAGATTTTGCTGCCAGCGCTATCGTTACTGCTGGCACTATCATTCATTACTAGCACTAAGATCAGGCAAGGGTGCAGACATACCGGCAGTCACAAAAGGAATCAGACGCTGTACCACATCACGCACGCCCGCCTGTTCACCAAAATCTTTATCGGCAATATCCTGCAACGCTTCCAAACTGGACATGGAGAATATCGCTGCGCCCAGCATAAAGTGCAGACGCCAGAAACGCTCGACATCTGGCAGATCACTGGAAGCATTTTTCACCATATTGGCAAAACGGAAAAATACCGGTCCGTATTGTTCCTGCAGGTAACGACGCATATGGCCCTGAGCCTGAGTATAGGCTAAACCCAGCAAACGCATAAAAGCAGACAGGCCATTTTTGGTCGGACTTGGCATAGTCAAAATCGCATTGGTGAATGTCGATAACACCACGTCCAATGGAATATCACCACCGGCATACTCCGACTCAAGGCGATCCATCTCTTTATCCAGAATCTCAGAGAAAGGATCCAGGTAACGGGCAAATACGGCCTGAATCAGCGACTTCTTGGAACCAAAGTGATAGTTCACTGCGGCCAGATTCACCTTCGCCTTACTGGTAATGGTTCTCAGAGACGTCTCAGAGAAGCCTTTTTCAGCAAACAACGTTTCTGCGGTATCCAGAATTCGACTTACGGTATCTAACTGAGCCATGCTCACCTCACTATCAAACAGATGTTTGAAACATAAATATAAATCAGCCTAAAGTCAAGAAAGCGTTATAAGGCAATAACCTGAAGGTCGAGTGCGGGAAGATAAAAAAGCTGTTTAAAGCAAAGAAATTACAATTACTTTTTTAAACGGTCGTGTGATTCAGAAAAAATCAGAGAAAACAAGACAAAAGCTGTTTTTTGTGTAAACTGTATACAAGTACACGCTGTATAAAATGACAGATGGAATCTTATGACTAAACTGACCAAACGCCAGCAGGAAGTGCTCGACTTTATCACTTCCCATATGGAAGCCACCGGCTACCCACCCACTCGTGCAGAGATTGCCAAAGCATTAGGCTTCCGTTCTCCTAATGCCGCTGAAGAACATTTAAGAGCACTGGCCCGCAAAGGGGCTATTGAGATGATCCCTGGCACCTCCCGTGGCATTCGTCTGCCTGAGCAAAACCAGCAGGGCCTACCTGTGATTGGTCAGGTAGCCGCAGGTAGTCCGGTTCTGGCGCAAGAACATATCGACAGCTATTCCGGTGTTAGCGCTGACTTCTTTTACCCTAAGGCACACTATATGCTGAAGGTAAAAGGGATGAGTATGAAGGATATCGGCATCCTGGACGGTGATCTGCTGGCTGTACATCAAACCGCTCAGATCAAAGATGGACAGATTGTCGTAGCCCGCCTTGGCGATGAAGTAACAGTAAAACGCTTTAAGCAGGAAGGCAGCACTGTGTATCTAATTGCTGAAAACGAAGAGTTTGAACCGATTGTGGTGGATATTGAGTGTGAACCACTGGCCATCGAAGGTATCGGTGTCGGCATTATCCGTGGTGGTCATGGACAAGGTTTACAGTAGGCCAAAGCTTCCTATTGCTTCGACACTTTCCACTCTGTCAGCTCATAATAAGCACACAATAAAAAAGCAGCCTTGATGGCTGCTTTTTTATTAATTTCTAAATCTTTTTGCTTTGCGCTTCTCTGGAACAACACTCTTTAGTGAAGCACACGGGAGCTGGACAGATCGTCTTCTCCCTCATCACCCCATAATCGATTATCCTGAATCGCTTTATCGATCATTTCACGGGCGATATCAAAGCTGGCACCCCGAAGGTGCTCAACAATTTCCGGTGCAAAACGAATTCGCACCAGTGGCTCGCCAGACTCATCATCCGCTGACTGGAGAATAATATCTCCATCGGCAAGCTCAACAATTTCTAGAAAAGGACTGTCAGACAAGGTAGTTACCCCTTTCAATAAAGCCTAAATACAGAGCATCCTGCATTGATTAATATTCTTGCATGGTTTGGCGAAGATCCTTCACTAACGCCTGCATGCTGTCCAGCCACAACTGAAGCTGTTGCTGGTCGGAGATGGAGTCCTCACTCAGGGCGATCAAACTGCTGCTATCGACAGTTTCAACCCCTTTGGAGTCTGCGCCTGACTGCACTTCCGGCAACCAGCACGCTTGGTATCTTTTCTGAAATTGGCTGAACCAGCTAAAGCTATCATTCTGCAGCTCCAGCAACACATTCAGCTGGGGCAGAAAACGTTCATTGTCCTCTGCCGCTTGTTGTAAATCTTCCAGGCTATGCCATTGACCTGCAGGCATACGTGCGGTTTCTGCGATCTCATACAACAAGGACTGTAACGCCCCCTGCAGATGAAACAGCACCGCTTCCACATGGGCCGCCTTAAATGAGTGCTGAATCAACTCATCCTGCTGATCCGTATCTCCCAGACGATCCAGTAACAGACGTGCAGCAAACAGCTTCTGCATCGTGCGTGAAGCAAAAGAACTCATGATGGGTTATTACCTGTTAACTCATATGGCAAATCAACATGGCGGCGCTAATGCCAAATTCAAATTACCAAGCCAAACACAAATATAAATTCATCGTACAAAAACACAGGCCGAACGTTCCCAACCATGAAAGACACGGGGGAATTAATTTTCGGTGGAGTGCTTTCGCACAAGAGCACGTCTAAAGAACGGAGACAATAAAAGGCCGGTTAAGAATAACCGGCCTTTGAACGTATAGTGTAGCGCGAATTCTACTTTAAAAAACTAGCTTTTCGCAGTTTTTCTCGAAGTTTTTTTCTTCTCGCGGATAACCCATTGACCACCCTCGAAAAATGCCTGCCAGCCCGTGGCTTTACCTTCCACCTCGCTCATCAGGTACTGCTCCTTGTTCTTCCGACTGTAACGAATCACTGCCGGATTTCCTTCGGAGTCATGGGTTGGGCCCTTCATCAGGAAATCGTATTTTGGATCAATTTCTGCTTTGTGGGGCAGAATTTCGATCAACTGCGGCGGACGGGTCTCCCGGTTTTTCGGGAACTGACTGGCCGCCAGAAACAGACCTGATGCGCCATCACGCAGCACATAGTGATCCTCAACCTTCTGACACTCCAGCTCCGGCATAGGTACCGGGTCCATCTTAGGTGGCGCAGGCTCACCGCTCTTCAGCAGCTTACGGGTGTTTTTACAGCTTTCACTGGTACAACCGAAATACTTACCAAAACGGCCGTTTTTCAGCTGCATCTCAGAGCCGCACTTATCACACTCGATCACAGGGCCATCGTAACCCTTGATCTTAAACTCACCGGCTTCGATCTCGTAGCCATCACAATCCGGGTTATTACCACAAACGTGAATCTTACGCTTCTCATCGATCAGGTAGCTTTCCATCGCTGTGCCACACTTAACACAACGGTGTTTTGCACGCAGCGCCTGCGTTTCCGCTTCATCATCCGCATCCGCACTGATCGCCTCTTCACCAGAGGTCAGGTTGATGGTGGTTTTGCAGCGCTCCTTTGGTGGCAGCGAGTAACCGGAACACCCCAGGAAAACACCCGTACTGGCAGTACGGATCTGCATCGGACGACTACAGGTTGGACATTCGATGGAGGTTTCCACCGCCTGATTCGGACGCATACCGCCCTCTTCAGATTCTGCTGTCGCTAACTGACCGCTGAAATCCTTGTAGAAGTTATTAAGCAGGTTTTTCCAATCGTTTTTGCCTTCCGCCACGTCATCCAGAGATTCCTCCATACGGGCAGTAAAGCTAAAATCCATCAGATCGCTAAAACTTTCTGACAAGCGATCAGTCACGATATCGCCCATCTTCTCGGCATAGAAACGACGACTTTCCAGACGCACGTAACCACGATCCTGAATGGTGGAGATAATCGCTGCATAAGTGGATGGACGACCGATACCACGCTTCTCCAACTCTTTTACCAGGCTCGCTTCGGTAAAACGCGCCACAGGTTTGGTAAAGTGCTGCTTCGGCAGTAACTGCTCCAAAGACAGCTCATCCCCCACCTTCAGATCCGGCAGGGACTGATCTTCATCTTTTTTGCTGGTCGACGGCATCACACGAGTGAAACCATCAAACTTCAGCACCCGACCACGGGCACGCAGTTCAAAGTCAGCCGCTTCAACTACCAGAGAAGAACTCATATACTCCGCAGGTACCATTTGACAGGCGACAAACTGGCGCCAGATCAGCTCATACAGGCGCTCAGCATCACGCTCCATACCGGTCAGATCGGTAGACTTGCGATTAACATCCGATGGACGGATCGCTTCGTGCGCTTCCTGCGCCCCCTCTTTGCTGGAATAACTATTCGGTGCTTCCGGCAGATAGCGCTTACCAAAATTCTCTTCAACATAGTCACGGCAGCTATCTACCGCTTCCTGACTCAGGTTGGTCGAGTCAGTACGCATATAGGTGATAAAACCGGCTTCATACAGGCGCTGGGCCAGCATCATGGTTTTCTTCACACTAAAGCCCAAACGGGTGCTCGCCGCCTGCTGCAGGGTCGAAGTAATATAAGGTGCCGTTGGCTTGGTCTTAGTGGGCTTGTCTTCCCGCTTCGCAACCTTAAACAGTGCTTTTTCCAGAATAGCCAGCGCCGCATCGGTCTGCTCTTTATTGACCGGACGGAAGCCTTCACCGGCTTGCTTAGTAACCTCACACTGGAAAGGAGCCAGATCCGAACGTTTCAGATCCGCATGCACACTCCAGAACTCTTCCGGGATAAAAGCACGAATCTCACGTTCACGCTCAACAATCAGGCGTACCGCAACGGACTGTACACGACCCGCCGACAGACCTCGGGCTACTTTTGCCCATAGCAGTGGCGAGACCATATAACCCACAACACGGTCCAGGAAACGACGGGCCTGCTGAGCATTAACACGACTCATATCCAGACGACCCGGCTCTTCAAACGCTTCCTGAATGGCGTTTTTAGTGATCTCGTTAAAAACGACCCGGTGGTAGCGGCTATCATCACCGCCAATGGTTTCCCGCAAGTGCCAGGCGATCGCCTCTCCCTCGCGGTCCAAATCCGTTGCCAGATAGATTTCGTCGGCATCAGCCGCCAGCTTTTGCAGCTCAGAAACCACCTTCTCTTTACCGGGCAGTACCTGATAATTGGCCTGCCAATCATGCTCGGGATCAATCCCCATACGAGCGATCAGCTGCTCACGGGCTTTACGCTTTTTATGAACGGCTTTTTCATCCGGACTCATTTTTCGCGTCAGCGCGGCGGCCTGGGCACGTGCTTTGGCATCAACAGGCTCTTTTGCTCCACCACTGGTTGGCAGATCGCGAATATGGCCGACACTGGACTTCACAACGAAGTTTTTGCCCAGATACTTGTTGATCGTTTTAGCCTTGGCCGGAGACTCGACAATAACTAGTGATTTTCCCATATAGGTCTCTTAAATCTAAGGCTGTCTAATACAGAGTTTTACCAAGAACATAGCTGCAAACCGGTAAAAAAAGCCAGCTCTTCGCCGACCCAACAACTGTTTTATAACCCTTGGCAATAAAAATTTGATATTTATATCCGGCCACTTATAACGAAAAAAAGCAATAGAAATCAATAACGCCTTAGTCCCTAAACAGATTTTTTTCACCTGTTCAAAGCTAAAAATTAGCAGCAACCGGAGTTTATTCAAGACGGTAAATAGCGCGATAAAAACCTTTGAATACTTTTTAGCCGTCAATCGACTCAGTCAAAAAGTATGGCATTTTTTTCGTAAAACAACCCTTGCCGGGGTGTTTTAAACCGCCTTGGTCAAAAAAGGGCGTATAAACTACCCTAGCAGATTGCAGAGTTCCAGCCCTGCTTGTAAAAAAACTACCGCACGACTCTTTACCAAACGACTCCACTAAATTCCTCTCTCGACCCTTCGCCCAGATTATAACCAAAACAATAGGATTAAAATTCTTTGCATTTCGGCTAGTTAGGTTCCACTCTTAACGTAAAGCATCTGAACAAAAGCGCCCTTGTAAAAAGCACATATTCTCCAATTACACATCAGAGAATATCGAAAAATGTCTGTTTAGGTGTGTACCCCCGCGTTTAACCGATCACTGAATATAGCCCCCGCTTCCATCTCAGGTATCGGTCATTAAGCGCAGCAACATGGAGGGAATGACGATGACCACTGTCAGAGTAGCCATCAACGGTTTTGGCCGTATCGGCCGTAATATCCTACGCGCCTATTTTGAAAATAAACAAGATACGGCCATTGAGATTGTCGCCATTAATGATCTGGGTGACGCCGAGATTAACGCCCACCTATTACAATACGATTCCGTACACGGACGTTTTGGCTTTGAGGTCAGCCACGATAGCAGCTCACTCACCATCAACGGTAAAACCATCCAAGTTTTATCAGAGCGAGATCCCAGCGCACTGCCTTGGAGCGAACTCAATATCGATGTGGTGATGGAGTGCACCGGCCTGTTTACTGCTCGTGCCAAAGCAGGCCTACACCTGCAAGCGGGAGCCAAAAAAGTGCTGATCTCAGCCCCTTCACCAGATGCCGATGCTACCGTGGTGTATGGTGTTAATGAAGACAGCCTACGTCCCGAACATAAGATCATCTCCAACGCCTCCTGCACCACCAACTGTTTAGCCCCTGTGGTACAAGCCTTGCATCAGCAGATGAGCGTACAAAGCGGTGTGATGACGACAATTCACGCCTATACCAATGATCAACATCTGACCGATGTTTATCATAGCGATCCTTACCGGGCCCGCTCGGCGACGCAATCGATGATTCCGACAAAAACCGGCGCAGCCGCGGCTATCGGATTAGTCCTGCCAGAGCTGGACGGTAAACTGGATGGCCTAGCCGTGCGCGTACCTACCAGCAATGTCTCTCTGGTGGATTTGAGTGTAGTGGTTGAACGCCCGCAGGCGCCGGATATAATTAACCAATTCATGCAACAGGCAGCGGATGACTCTAAAGTCATGCTGTACAACGACACCCCTCTGGTATCGGTGGATTTTAATCACTGCCCAGCATCTTCTGTCTTTGATGCCAGCCACACCCGGGTACAAGGCAATCTGATAAAAGTGATGGCCTGGTACGACAATGAATGGGGCTTTTCAAACCGAATGCTGGATACTGCTCTTTTTGTAACAAATAGATAATTTAATGCCTCTGTAGCTTGAATTGCTGGCTTTTTATAGCCCAACAGAAAATGAACAACTCAACAGCAAGGCTTAAAATAGCACCCCAAAGCGGGCAATCTGACCACCTGCCAATAAAGATCAGTTGCCTGCCAATATCTCTGCTTAGGAAATTCTCGTAAATGCGCAGAACCAAGATTGTAGCAACACTCGGCCCGGCCACAGACGCACCTGAAACCCTGCAACAGGTTTTACAATATGTGGATGTGGTCCGGATTAACTTTTCCCACGGCGACCCAGAAGAGCACCAAGCTCGCGTAGAAGCAGTCAGAAAAACAGCGGCAGAGATTGGTCGCTTTGTTGCCGTACTGGGTGACCTGCAAGGCCCTAAAATCCGTGTCGCTCGTTTTGCCAATGGCCCGATTGATCTGGCTGTCGGTGATAAATTCACCCTGAATATGACTCTGGACCGCAACGCCGGTGATCAACAGCAAGTGGGTGTCGATTACCCAGAGCTGGCCGATGATGTCGTGCCTGGCGATACTCTGTTGCTGGACGATGGCCGTCTGCAGCTGAAAGTCGATGAGATTGCCAAACCGGAAGTGCGCTGTACTGTGACCGTAGGCGGCAAACTATCCAATAACAAGGGCATCAACAAACAGGGTGGTGGCTTGTCAGCCGCAGCTCTGACCGACAAAGATAAAAAAGATCTGAAAACTGCCATCGCCCTGAAGATGGACTATCTGGCGGTTTCCTTCCCACGCACAGGCGATGATATGCGTGAAGCCCGCGCACTGCTGGGCGAAGAGGGTGAAGAAATTGGCCTGATCGCCAAAGTGGAACGTGCAGAATCCGTTGCCAGCGAAGAGCTGATGGACGATATGATCTCTGCCTGTGAAGGCATTATGGTGGCTCGTGGCGATCTGGGTGTAGAGATTGGTGATGCTCAGCTGATCGGTGTACAGAAGAAACTGATCCAGCGCGCCCGTAGCCTGAACAAGGTGGTGATTACTGCAACCCAGATGATGGAGTCCATGATCTCCAGTCCACTGCCTACCCGTGCAGAAGTATTTGATGTCGCTAATGCCGTACTGGATGGTACCGATGCCGTGATGCTGTCCGCTGAAACCGCTGTGGGTCAGTTCCCACTGGAAACCGTACAAGCGATGGATCGTCTATGCCTGGGTGCTGAGCAAGAGCGCATTACTCAGCAATCCAATCACAGAATCCATGAGCACTTCGGTCATATAAATGAAGCAGTTGCTCTATCGGCCATGTATGCCGCTAATCACCTGGATGGTGTTAAAGCGATCATCTGTATGACACGAACCGGGTTGACGCCTCTGCTGATGTCACGTATCCGCTCTGGCATGCCGATCTATGCCTTTACCAGTCAACCACTAACTCAGCATCGTGTAGCCCTGTATCGCGGCGTAACCACAGTACCTTTCTCAACATCCAGCACCAGCCCTGAAGCGATTCAGGATGCGGTGGATGAACTGAAAAAGCGCGGCGCGGTAGAAGAAGGTGATAATGTTATTGTCACCCGTGGTGATCTGGGTGGCACCCACACCATGACGATTATTCGTATCTAAAACACTTCGTTTTAGGCCTATAAAAAAACCGGAACTTCGCTTCCGGTTTTTTTGTTATCGAATCTTCTTCAAATCCTGCCTGTCCCATTTTTACGGTTGTTTTTTTGTGATTGCTTGTGTGATTTCTGCCATAAAATCTTGCCGCTCCTGTTTTTCTTAACAGTGCAAAACATTCTCTATTTTTCCCGCCTAAATATGACCATCTAGTCAAACCCTACAGCCCGCATCATAGCTATCTTTCACTATACTCCACGCGCTTTCGCAGGCTTCCACGGAGCCTAGCTTTCACTGACCTTAGAACGCTCCAGACACATTTGTTAAACCCGTCAAAAACACCTGAAATGTCGCGAATCAACTTGGTTCAGATTCAATTTTCAAACCTTTTTTCCCAGAAAAATAATAACACATCAAATATTTTTGACACTAACAAAACCCAGTAATAGACCTAAAGTACAGGGTTGAATTAGCCAAAACATCTCTGTAAGGTAATAAATATATTTTGAACTCTAACTATTTTTAAACCATGTCTGACACGATAAGTGAGAAGAGCACTTCGATCCTCTTCACCAAACCTGAACTGAAAGATGGTTTGGATATTCACGCCTTGATCCAACGTTGCCCGCCCCTAGATTTGAACTCCAGCTATTGCTATATGCTGGCCAGTTCACTATGGGCAGATACGTCTATTTGTGCTTGGCAGAATGACCAATTAATCGGTTTTATCTCAGCACTGATGCGCCCGGATCACGACAATACGCTATTTATCTGGCAGGTTGCTGTTGCCCCCCAAGCCCGCGGGCAAAAGCTGGCCCGCCGCATGTTGGTTGAGCTGCTGAAACGTTCTGACATTCACCAAGCGAATTACCTGCACACCACAATATCCCCAGATAACCAGGCCTCCTGGAGCACCTTCCAAGGGCTGGCGCGGCAACTTGATTGCCCATCACAAACACTCCCCTTTCTGGATAAAGATTTGCACTTCAAAGGTGCTCACGACTCTGAAGAACTTTTTGAGATCGGTCCTTTTGATCTATCCCTATCCTGCGATGCGAATCCACTATGCCGTCATCCCGGCTCTTATGAACAAGCCTTCTCTGGCGAACAATCAATTCCTTGCCGTCTAATGGATCGCTGCAACCGAACAAACACCTTTGCTTATCCCTGACTTGGGCTGAGCCATATCCAATCGATTTTCCCAGCACATTTAATCGTCTTAACTTACTTACGCTAACCGGAGCAAAAAATGATTTTTCAGGATTACGAATCGGAAGTTCAAAGCTACTCCCGTTCTTTTCCCGTAGTCTTCACCAAGGCCCAGGGCTGTAAACTGTTCGATACCGAGGGCAAAGAATATATCGACTTTCTGGCTGGAGCCGGTTCGCTCAACTACGGCCATAACAACCCCATTTTAAAAGAAAGTCTGATCGACTATATCGAGCAGGATGGCATCACCCACGGCCTGGATATGCATACCCAATCCAAAGCCGAGTTTCTGGAAGCCTTCCGTGATCTGATCCTGAAACCACGCGGCCTGGATCATAAAGTGATGTTCACCGGCCCAACCGGAGCGAACTCCGTAGAAGCGGCAATGAAACTGGCGCGCAAGGTTACCGGACGTCACAATATCGTCGCCTTTACCAATGGTTTCCATGGCTGCACTCTGGGTGCACTAGCCGCTACTGGTAATAGCCACCACCGAAATGGTGCGGGCCAAGCACTAAGTGGAGTTACCCGATTACCTTATGACGGTTACCTGGGCGATAACTTCAATACGTTGGAACTGTTTGAAAAGATGCTGAAAGACAAGTCCAGCGGCCTGGATACACCTGCCGCTGTAATTGTCGAGATTGTGCAGGGTGAGGGCGGTCTGAACACCGCATCAGGCGAGTGGCTGCAGCAACTGAGTCGTATCTGTCAGCAATATGGCATCCTGTTTATTGCCGATGATATCCAGGCCGGCTGTGGTCGCACCGGTAGTTTCTTTAGCTTCGATATATTTGATATCAAACCAGACATTATCACCCTGTCCAAGTCCCTGAGTGGTTTTGGTTTACCTTTTGCCATCACGATTTTTGATCGCAAACTGGATATCTGGAAGCCAGGCGAGCATAACGGTACCTTCCGCGGTAACAACCACGCCTTTATCACGGCGAAAAAAGCCCTGGAAACCTACTGGGGTGACGATGCCTTTATCAGCCATATCCATGGTCGCAGCGAACAGCTCAAACAGGTGTTGAATAACATCTGTGATAAATACCCTGAGCTTTACCGAAAAGGTCGCGGCCTGATGCAGGGCATCTGTTGCCCAAGCGGCGATATCGCCAATGTGATCACTGCAGACTGTTTTGCCAACAAGCTGGTGATTGAAACCAGTGGTCCAGAAGGCGAAGTGGTGAAATGTTTCCCGCCGCTGACCATCACTGAACAGGAACTGGCCGAAGGCCTGCAAGTACTGGAACAAGCCTTTGATCAGTACTTTGCCAGTGAAGAACCACTGAAAAAAGCCAGCTAGCGTCAAACTCGTTAACAATCACCCCGTTAACAAATGACTGTTAACAGCAAACCTAATACAGCTCTACTACTGGTTTGGATAATTATTATTCAGACCAGTAGCCCCAATGCTCGTAATCAATCGATTTAATACAACAGGATTAACCATGATCGTTCGTCAACTGCAGGATCTTGAAAACTCAGAACGCTGCATCAAAACAGATAACTGGCAAAGTGTGCGTATGTCTCTCAAAGATGACAACATGGGTTTCTCTTTCCATATCACCACCATTTTCGCCGGTACAGAAACACCGATTCATTACCAAAACCATCTGGAAACTGTGTACTGCATCAGTGGTTACGGTGAGGTAGAAACGGTCGATGACGGCAAAATTTACCCAATCAGCCCAGGCACCATCTATATTCTGGATAAAAATGACAAACACCTGCTACGGGCCCATGAAGGTGAAGATATCGTGTTTGCCTGTGCGTTTAATCCACCGCTGAATGGCAAAGAAGTGCATGATGAAAACGGTGTATATCCATTAGAAGCTGAAAGTGTGACTTAATCACTACGCCTGCATTTAAGTTCGGCGCCAGAGTATTTCTATACACCAAATTGAGCGCCGAGCCTTTCATATGATTGTTATACTCCGCATTATTTTCATCCCCTATTGGTCAGACCTTTGAGCGTCTTAAGCCACAGATAGCGGCCTAATTAAGATATTTAGCGACACCCTGCTAAAGATTCAGACAGAAATCAGCCCCAGAAAGGAAAAATCCATATATAATGCCCCTCCCTGCTACTTGATCAGTGTGAAAAAAACATGACAGTGGCAAAAAATACCAACGACTACTGAGAGAAAAACAGCCCGTTCCGGCCAAAACCGAACAGCTGAAGACATATTCAATGAGCAAGCAACATTCTGTAGAGAAAATTGGCGGCACGTCCATGAGCGACTACGCCGCGGTACGTGACAACATCATCCTGCATCGCAAAGGCTATCAGCGAATTATGGTCGTATCAGCCTACGGTGGTGTAACCAACCTGCTGCTGGAGCATAAGAAAAATGGCCAGCCAGGTATTTACGGTGCTTTTGCCGGTGCGGAAGATCAGCGTGTATGGCGTGAAAAACTGACTGGTCTGCGCAACTACCTGTTCAACATCAACCAAGAACTGTTTGGTGAAGGTGAGCTGTGCGAAAAAGCGAATGACTTTATCGGTAATCGTCTGGATCAAACCGAACAAACCCTGAACGATCTAGAACGTGTGTGTCAGCACGGCCACTTCGCATTGGGTGATCACCTGATGACCGTACGTGAAATGCTGGCCAGCCTGGGTGAAGCCCACAGTGCCTGGAACATGGCTGAACTGCTGAAGCGTGACGGCTTGAATGCTCAGTTTGTCGACCTGAGTGGCTGGAATACTGACAAGCATTTCACTCTGGACGAAGGTATTGCCGCAGCTTTTGCCAATATTGATCTGGACAATACCCTGCCAATCGCTACCGGTTACGCTCACTGTTCCGAAGGTCTGATGAGAACCTTCGATCGTGGTTACAGCGAGATGGTATTCAGCCGCATCGCCGTACTGACCGAAGCTCGTGAAGCGATCATCCACAAAGAGTTCCACCTGAGTAGTGCAGACCCACGTCTGGTGGGTGAAAACAATGTGGTGCCGATTGGCCGTACAAACTACGACGTTGCCGATCAGCTGGCCAATCTGGGGATGGAAGCGATCCACCCTAAAGCAGGTAAAGGCCTGCGTCAGTCCGATCTGCCGCTGCGTATTATGAATACCTTTGAACCGGATCATCCAGGTACCCTGATCACTAACGCTTACGTCAGTGAAGCGCCATCGGTTGAAATTATCGCTGGTCGTCAGAATGTTTATGCCCTGGAGATGTTTGAGCAGGATATGATGGGTAGCATGACCGAATACGGTCGTGAGATTCTGAATATTATCGAGCGCTTTAAAGGTGATCTGGTCTCCCGTGGCAACAATGCCAATACCCTGACCTACTATCTGTCCGGCAATCTGAAAACCATTAAGCGCATTCAGAAAGCGATGCAGGAAAGATACCCGAACTCTGAGATCAACCTGAACAAGATCTCCATCGTATCGGCGATCGGCAGCAACATGAAGGTTCCGGGCATTCTGGCCAACATGGTAAATGCACTGGCCGAGTCTGAAATCAGTGTTCTGGCCCTGCAGCAGTCTATGCGTCAGGTGGATATCCAGTTTATCCTGGCCGATGAAGACTACGATAAGGCGATTCAAAGCCTGCACGCGAAGCTGATTGAAGTTCATGATCACAAAGATGCGATCTGTAACGCCAGCTAAGCTCTAGTGAGTCATAAATAGAAGTAGTGGGCCTTGGTTAATTCACCAAGGTTCCTACTCTTTCCCACACTCCCCGCTCATACCCACTTATTACTTGAATCCAAGTTCTTCTATCCGTATCCCATCTCTGTGAATTTTTTCCTCAAAATACAATAATTAATAGTGATGAACGGTTATAAAATCGCTAGTATTGTTTTTTTGTCATGCAACTCCCTGGTAGAAGTAAGTACCCCAAATGCAATCCTATGAAGAAGTGCTAGTGGCTATCCGACAGATCATTCGCTCCATTGATCTGCACTCTCGGAAGCTCAATAAAAGCACCGGCCTGACCGGCCCTCAACTGGTCATTTTGCAAGCGCTGGAACAGGGTGGCGAAAACCACACCATTCGTGAACTGTCTAACCGGGTGAATCTCAGCCAGGCGACCGTAACGACGATTCTTGACCGCTTGGAAAGTAAAAACCTTGTGGTGCGTCAGCGTAGCTCTATCGACAAACGCAAGGTTCATGTGCTGCTAACAGAGCACGGCAGAGGTCTATTGACCGATTCACCCAAGGCCTTGCAGGAAGAGTTTATCTCCAAGTTTCAGAGTTTGGAGGAGTGGGAGCAGAATCTATTGCTGTCTTCGGTGCAGCGTATCGCTCGTATGATGAATGCAGAAAAGCTGGATGCCTCGCCTTACCTTGAGGTCAGCAGCATTACTCCGGAAAACGCGAAAAAGTAACTTTTCCACCTTCTGCGATTCTGGAAAAATGGCTCTGGACAATACGGCGCACGGCTATTAAAGTGCGCCGTTTTTATTTCTCTCAGTGGCAACAACGAAGCGATCATCATGGAACAACTCAACGTCCCTCAAGGGCAGTTTGCACTGTCTCGTTTTCCAGTCCGTAAAAAAGAAAATCTGCGTGCCTGGGATGCTGCTGATGAATATATCCTGAATTACCTGGCGGAAAATGACGTTGATCTGTCAGGCAATCTGCTGATTATCAATGATAGTTTTGGTGCTCTGACTACCGCGCTATCTGAGCACCAACCGACGCTGATCACCGACTCCTATCTGGCGCAACAGGGTGCGGGCTATAATCTTAAACACAATAGCCTTAAGCACAACGAGTGTTTATCCGATGAGATTCAGCTTTTGGATAGCCTGCAGCAACCCACTGAGTCTTTAGATGTTGTACTGATCAAGGTGCCTAAAAGCCTGTCGATGCTGGAAGAACAGCTGCACCGTATCCGCCCTTTTATTACCAAGAACACAGTGATCATCGGCGCGGCAATGGCTAAGGGTATTCATACTTCAACACTGAAACTGTTTGAGAAATTGATCGGCACGACGACGACTTCTCTGGCCGTGAAAAAAGCTCGCCTGATTTTCGCCAAGCTAGATATTGAGTTACCCGCAGTAGAGAACCCTTACCCTCTGATCATGACGCTGGAAAACTGTGGTTTTGCCCATACTCAATTTGAGCTAAGCAACCACGCTAATGTGTTTTCCCGCGAAAAATTGGATATCGGTACCCGTTTTTTCCTGCAGAACCTGCCTACAGAGATTCCCGGCAATCGTATTATCGATCTGGGTTGTGGTAACGGTGTCGTGGGTTTAATGGCCGCAGAGCGCTTCCCTGCAGCAGAGCTGACCTTTGTCGATGAATCCTTTATGGCGGTGGATTCGGCACGCATCAACTTCCAGCGAGCCTTTCCTGAGCGCGAAGCACGTTTTAAAGCTACTGACTGTCTGCACGGTATTCCAAAAAACAGCACGGACCTGATTCTGAATAACCCGCCATTCCATCAGAATAATGTGGTGGGTGATTTTATTGCCCAACAGATGTTCCGGGAATCCAAACAGGTATTAAAACAAGGTGGTGAGCTTTGGGTGATTGGCAATCGCCATCTGGGTTATCACATGGCACTGAAGCGACTGTTTGGTAACTGTACCACGGTGGCCAGTAATAAGAAGTTTGTCATCTTAAAAGCAGTAAAACGCTAATCAACAGACTAAGGCTAAAGTTAGGGCTGGAGCGGTAGCAGGAATTAGGTTTCGAATACGGCTCCAACAGATAGAAAAGAGATCGCAGCAGGGCTTATAAGCCCTGCTCCGCTTGCTGGCGTTTCAGCAGATCACGAATCGCTTCACCGGCTTCGGTAATATGCTTTCTCAACAGCTCAACTGCTGCCACTTTATCTCCCTTCTCGCATAGATCCAGCAGATCACCGTGCTCTTGCTCCGCTTTATCAATACCTGAAGTAAACAGAAGCTGCATACGAATATAACGGTCCGACTTGGTATTCAGCTGTTTAATGATCTCCATGGCCTGGGGCATATCAGCCGCTCGATATAGAGTTTCATGGAAGGCATAATTCAGCTCACTCCACTTTTCTACTCGTGTTCCCGTATCCAGAGCTTCATCGAATGAAGTCAGAATTTCACGGGCCTGATCTATTTCCACGGCAGTCATCTTATCGATCGCCTGCTCCAATACATGGCCTTCCAACAACACTCGCAGATTAAACAGCTCTTCGATCTTGCTAAGAGACAATTCAGTCGCTGTCGCGCCTTTATGGGCCTCAAAGTGCACCAAACCCTGAGCTTCTAACTGTAATAACGCTTCCCGCACGGGAATACGACTGACGTCAAATTGCTTGGCAAGGGCATCCTGGCGCAGGGGTTCTCCCGCCGGAATCTCTCCGGAGAGGATTTTCTCGCGCAAAATATCCGCTACCATCTGGGTGCGGGTCTTATAAACAATGCCGTTTTTCTGGGCCATAAAACTACATTCTATTAATTTATCAGGGGGTTATTGTAATGCTTAACCCCCCTATCAATAAAGGTAATAGGAACAAAGGTAATCGCTACAAGAGCAATAAAAACAACGCTAACGGCTATAAAGGGCAATAGGCCGCTACAGTCCCTGTTGCGTTAGTTGCCCATCCACCTTACGCCAGATACCTAATGGGTTATCACTCCGTAACGCCTCAGGTAATACCGCCTCAGGTGCATTTTGCCAGCTAACGGGACGTACCCAGCGATCAATGGCACCAGCACCCACCGAGGTAGAGCGACTATCGGTAGAAGCCGGATAAGGACCGCCATGGGTCATGGCGTGAGCCACCTCAACACCGGTTGGCCAACCATTAAATAACACCCGGCCTACTTTTTGACTGATAGCACGATTGATCGTCTGCACCTGTTGTTGGTCCTGAGCGGTACAATGGATAGTGCTCGTCAGGTGCCCCTGGAAACCACCGGTAAGCTGCAGCATCTGAGCGTCATCATCACAGATCACCACCAAAGCAGAAGGACCAAACACCTCTTCTTCCAATAGCGGATTAGCCATAAACTGCTCAGCGCTGACCGTAAATACCGCCGCCTGAGCCTGATTGCAGCCGCTATCTTGATTGGCTTTAGCCCCTGTTCCCAAGGCTTGTACACCCTCCTGTTCCGCCAGATGATTACGCCCCTGCAGATAAGCCTGAGCAATACCTGGCGTTAACATCGTGGTGGCTGCTTGAAGCTGAACGCCATCAGCAACCTTAGCCAGAAAACGCTCCAATCCTTCACCTTTGCAGGCCACTAACAGACCGGGATTAGTACAAAACTGACCACAACCCATATTCAGCGAACCCAGGAAACCTTCCGCCAGAGATTCCGCATTTTGTTGCAAAACATCCGCCATCAGAAACACCGGATTGGTTGAACCCAGCTCACCATAAAATGGAATAGGCTCAGCGCGACCACTGGCCAGATCAAACAGTGCCCGACCACCTTTTAATGAGCCGGTAAAGCCAACGGCTTTAATACCTGCCGACTGAACCAGAGCAGAGCCCAGTTCAATGGAAGTTCCCTGCAGCAAAGAGAAAACACCGGCAGAGATGCGGCACTTCTCTACTGCCCGACTAATCGCTTTAGCCACCAGTTCCGAAGTACCTGGATGAGCGGGATGACCTTTAACCACCACCGGGCAACCCGCAGCCAATGCCGACGCGGTATCACCGCCGGCTACCGAAAACGCGAGAGGAAAATTCGATGCCCCAAATACTGCCACAGGCCCCAGTGGCATCTGCATCATACGCAGATCAGGTTTAGGCAATGGCTGACGCTCAGGATCAGGACGATCCAGCGTAGCCCGCACCCAACTGCCTTCTTTTAATAGATTTGCAAACAGCATCAGCTGGCCAGTAGTACGGGATAGCTCTCCGTTAATGCGCATTTTCGGTAGGGCGCTTTCTGCTACGGCACGCATTACAATAGCCGTTCGATCAGCTTCCAATTCATCGGCAATAGTCGTTAAAAACTCAGCTCGTTGCAAATCCGATAGCTGGCTGTAAGAGGTAAATGCATCTGTCGCAGCAACAACGGCTTGCTCCACTTCCTGTATACCGTTTTCCGGGAATACACCGGGCAACAACTCATTGGTTACTGGATTTAAGCCCTGAAAGCCTGATGCATCCTTGCCGGACTCTTTAGGCCCTAATAATGTTTGACCTGCAATTAAAGCCGCCCCTTGAATCTCTGACATGATTATTTCCTATCTACTCTGTTCTCAATTCAGAGTGAGGCTTGTGTAGGTTGGGTAGAGCAGCACGACAAAACTGATTGATGGGTAAGATTCTTCTCTGCGAAACCCAACGTCAGATGTGCGTCCCCCCCGATACCTTATTGGTGAGAGAAATCTACTACACCGTTCTACGGATCAAAGCTTTCCGCAACCATAGGCGTGAAAGATAGGTCCCTCGCGATAGAAATCCACTACACCGTTCTACGGATCACAGCTTCCCGCAACAATAAACGTGAAAGATAGATCCCATGTTGGGTTTCGCGGTTATATACCATACATGGCGGCGACACTCTTTAGCCGCTCTACCCAACCTACACAAGCCTCACTTCGATTATGTTTTTGTGCAATCAACACAGATAACCAGCATTAAAAATCAATCATCTGTATCAATCTGTCGTTAACTTGATGTTCAGCTTTGCAAGATGATCACTTCACCTCAAAACCATAGGCATAGGGATCTTCGCTATCGACCCAGATGGTGTTATGACCTGTCACCCGCGCCCAGCCCTGAATACTCGGCATAATGCCGTCGTAACACGGCCCATTATTTGGATCACCAATCTGTGCCGCACTTTCCACCCGGCCCTCAAACAAGCTGCCGATAATACTTTCATGGACAAAATCATCACCGATATTTAACCGGCCACGAGCGACCCATTGAGCCATACGGGCGCTGGTACCTGTACCACAGGGCGAACGGTCAATGGCTCTGTCACCATAAAACACGGCATTTTTCGCATGTGCGCCCGGCTGAGTCGGTTTACCGGTCCACAACACATGGGATACACCGCATACAGTCGGGTCTTCCGGATGCACACAATCCACCGCTTCCCGCATCAATTCGCGCACAATAGGGCTGTAGTGCAGCACCTGATCGGCACTGAATGCTTCCAAACCGGTAAAGTTCTTCTGTGGATCAATAATGGCGTAGTAGTTACCGCCGTAGGACACATCCACCACCAGTTCACCTAAATCCGGTACATTAATCACCACATCGGTATGGGCCAGATAAGCGGCCACGTTATAGATGCGCACCTTTTCTACCTTACTGCCATCTTGCTGGTATTCGATACGAATCTGGCCAGCAGGCACATCCAGAATCAGCTCACCGGGTTTACGGGGCTTGATCACACCATGCTCAATGGCCGAGGTCACCGTACCAATCGTGCCGTGACCACACATAGGCAGGCAGCCACTGGTTTCGATAAACAAAATGGAAGCATCGGCATTATCAGAACAAGGTGGATAAACAATAGAACCAGACATCATGGAATGGCCGCGGGGCTCAAACATCAACGCCTGACGAATCCAATCATGATTCTGCCGAAAGTCCTGACGTTTCTCACTCATGGTCTGGCCCTTCAGATCCGGGTAGCCGCCCGCGACAAGACGCACCGGATTACCGCAGGTGTGGGCATCAATACAGAAAAAAGTACCTTCACGCATAGCTGACCTCTTGTTATTTCTGTTATCTGATCAGTGATCGATTCACACGCCTTTTAGGCCTGTTATTCAAACTGGATTTGTACAACTTAACAGGATTGTATATTTTATACAAAATAAAAATATTGCATAAGGTTGCACAAAATGAGTTCAGAAAAAGTGAATATCGCGGTCGTAGGGGCCGGAATTGTAGGCCTGTGTTGCGCATTAAAACTGCAGATGGCCGGTGAGCAAGTGTTGTTACTGGACAAAGAACAACCCGGCGAAGGTTGCTCAAAAGGTAATGCCGGGCATTTTGCCAGCGAGCAGGTTTTACCTCTGGCCACACCGGGACTGATACGCCAGATTCCCAAAATGCTGCGGGACCCACTGGGTCCTGTGGCGATTCGCTGGCCCTATCTGCCCCAGATTACACCTTGGTTTATGCGCTTTATACTGAATACCCGACAAAAACCCTTTACCGCAGGCGCAGAAGCAATTCAGCCATTGAATGCGGCATCCATCCCCGCTTGGCAGAACTTATTACAACAGATCGACGCCCAAGAGCAGCTTAAAGTTGAAGGCTCCTATCTGGTATTTGAAGATTCGAAGATCTATCAACACTACCAGAACAACACTCTGACATTGATCCAACGTTATGGCGTGAAACCCCACCAGATCAGCGGCGATGAGCTCAGGGAAGCTGAACCCGCCCTCACAGATCAGATCAAACACGGGATTTTCTTCCCGGAAACCGGGCACACCGCCAACCCTTATCAGCTGTGTCAGACACTGTTCCAGCATTTTATGGCGTTAGGTGGCCGTTTTCAGCAAACCCAGGTTAATCATATTCAGCAACAAGGCTCTGGTTGCCAGATACAAACACAGGAGCAAAGCTTGAAGGTGCCTAAGGTACTGATTGCTACCGGGGCGTGGTCAAAAAGCCTGGTTCAGCAAGCGACAGGTATTCGAGTACCCCTGGATACCGAGCGCGGTTATCACCTGATGGTGCCCGATAGCCGACATCTACTTACAGCCCCGGTCAGTTCCGCCGAGCGCAAATTTATTATGACCCCCATGGACGAGGGTATGAGGTTGGCAGGCACCGTCGAGTTTGCAGGCCTAAAAGCCCCTGCCAATATGCAAAGAGCACATATGCTCACTCAACATGCCAAAGCTTTGCTACCAGAACTCTCAGAACAAACAGGGGAAAGCTGGATGGGATTTCGCCCCTCACTTCCGGACTCTCTGCCGGTGATTGATCAAGTGGGTAGTCATGGGCAAATCTTACTGGCCTTTGCTCATCAACACTTGGGACTGACACAAGCGGCTATTACCGCTGAATTGATTTTCGATCTATATCAGCAAAAAACACCAGGGATCGATTGTCAGCCCTATCGCCTGGATCGTTTTTAAATAAAGCCAAATATGAAGGGCTGAATTTCATCTAATTTAGCCTGATCTCAAGCTGTGCTTCAACGAGTTAAGTGAATTCTTCGTACACTATAACACCCTAAAACAGGTCCAATATCTCCCGAAGAGCCACATACGTTCCAAGCAAAAACCTCTGGCTTACAATTTTTTTCTTACTAAATTTCAAACCCTTAACCTCAAACAATACAAAATACAAAAATTGCATATTGTATAAAATATACTTCCAGTATAGATTGAATAACACACCAAACAGCACAGTAGATCGCAGTACAACCAATCAATCACAGAACAGCTTTGAACCAGCGCATGAGCCTTAGGCACGACAGTAGGCTCTGCACAAAATCACAGCAAAACCTAAGAAGAAAAAGTGAGGAAACATAGCGATGAAAAAAACAATAAAAACTCTATCCGCTCTATCACTGGGAATTTTTATGGCGCATTCTGCCGTGGCAGATAATCGCCTGACGGTAGTCTCCTGGGGTGGTGCCTTTACCAAAAGTCAGGTAGAGGCCTATCACAAACCTTTTACCGCCAAAACAGGCACCCAGATTGTCTCGGAAGATTTTTCCGGCGGTCTGGCTGAGATTAAAGCCCAAGTAGAATCCGGCAATGTCACCTGGGATCTGGTCTCGCTGGATAAACCCGATATCGTACGCGGTTGCGCGGAAGGCCTGCTGGAACCCTTCAACCCTGATCAGCTGAAAAAAGGCGCAGACGGTACACCCGCTGCATTGGACTTTGTTCAGGGAGCCATTCACGAATGTGCTGTAGCCAGTATCGTGGTCTCCAATATTCTCGCTTACGACACCACCCGCTTTAAAAACAAACAACCACAAACCCTGGAAGCCCTGTTTGATCTGAAGCAGTTCCCAGGCCGTCGCGCGCTGCAGAAACAACCCCAAGGTAATCTGGAATGGGCACTGATGGCCGATGGTGTGGCACCGGATCAGGTATACGATCTGTTGGAAACCCGTGAAGGTCGCGACCGTGCCTTCCGTAAACTGGATAGCATCAAAGATCACACCGTATGGTGGACCACTGGCGCTCAACCACCACAGATGCTGGCTGATGGTGAAGTCGTATTAGCCTCAGCCTTTAATGGCCGTATCCATAGTGCGCAGAAGAAAGAGAACAAGCCCTTCAAAATTATCTGGGATCACCAGATCGGCTATATGAATGGCTGGGCAATTCCGAAAGGCAGCAAAAACAAAGACCTAGCCATGGACTTCGCTCTCTTCTCGGCAGAAACCGAACAGCTGGCAGAACAGGCACGCCATATCTCCTATGGCCCAACCCGTAAGTCATCGGCCAAGTTGTTGCCCGATAATATTCTACAGGATCTGCCGACGGCTCCAACTAACTTTGAAACCGCGTTTATCTTTGATGATGAATGGTGGATCGATTACGCCGATGAGCTGAACGAAGAGTTTAATACCTGGCTGGCCCAGCAGTAAGCCAGCTTAGTCAGCGTAAAGCTCAAGGCTAAACCAAACGAAAACCGGCAGGTCCCTTGTCCTGTCGGCATCGTGCTCAGTCTAATCTCATCACTGTGGCCCGTGTTAATACGATAAATCGTTACCGCTATTAGCCAAATTAGTACTGTTAACCACTAGCACTAAGCACTCACACAAAAGTTTCTCTTTAGCCGATGGCTTCATTCTTCAGCCATTGGCCGAAAAATATCGAAACACTTTTGTATAAGTGTGTATTAGCCATTGTCACTTCCCGCTGACAGTTATCAACCGCTCCAGCGGGCCTTTTAATTTCTACTCCACCGATAAACCTCTGCGCTCACACACCGATAATTCTCTGGATTTCCTATGCAACTGATCGAAGCTCAAGATATTGAACGAGTCATCTCATTTCCCACACTGATTCAGGCCCTAAGACAGGCTTTTTCCGGTGATTTTGGTATGCCACAACGTCAGGTTTACCATCTGCCCGGTGAAGATGGTGTCACCGATGCTTTTGCCGTTTTGCCAGCCTGGAACGATGAGGTGATGGGTGTTAAAGCCTTTACTTATCTGCCGGGTAACCCTGCAAAAGGCCTGGATACTCTGTCGTCAAAACTGATGTTATTCAGTCGCACGACAGGCGTACCTCTGGCCTTAGTCGATGGCACAGTATTGACCTACTGGCGTACTGCGGCCATTTCTGCCCTAGCAGCAGATTATCTGGCCCGCCCTGATGCTAATAGCCTGCTGCTGTTTGGTGCCGGTAAACTGGCACCTTATATGGCGCTGGCTCACGCCAGTATTCGCCCAATTACAACGGTCTATATTGCAGGTCGCCAGCCGAAAAATATCCAACGCACAATGGATAAGATCTTAGAACAGCGCCCTGATCTCACTGTAATCGCTGAAAGTGATACTGAAAACCGAGCCGCTCAGGTGGATATTATCAGCTGCGCTACCAGTTCGACTGCCCCCTTGTTTCATGGCAATCGCATTCAACCAGGCACCCATATTGATCTGGTAGGCAACCATAATCATGATTGTCGGGAGTGTGATTCCCAAAGTGTGGTTAATAGCCGCTGCTATGTGGACAGTCGCATCAATGTACTAAATGAAGCGGGTGAGTTACTGATCCCTATCGAAGAAGGGTTGATTGATAAACAACATGTATTAGGCGAGCTGGCTGAACTCTGCGCTGAAAAGGTCTCAGGTCGGGAAACGGCTGAAGAAATCACTTTGTTTAAGTCAGTGGGGACGGCTTTGTCAGACCTGACGGCAGCACATCTGGTTTATCGGCTTTTGCAGGGCTAACACAAAAACACAAGCACCGATTAAGCGTTGCAATGGGAGTGATAGCCACTCCCATTAATCTATTTTCAACACTGGACCTTTAGTCTCTATCTCCCCCCTCCTGACTTCACCGGCCACTAACGACTAAATATAATCCTGGCTAAACCAATGGTTCTTGTTGAGTGGCACAGTGAATACTACCGCCGCCAGCAGCTATACCATCAATACGGATCTGTTCAATCTCACGCTCGGGAAACGCATTTTGAATCACTTCCCGTGCTGCGCGATCCGCTCTCTTATCGCCAAAAGCCTGCATAATAATGGCGTCATTACACTCGTAATAGCCGATATAACCCGCCGCAAAACTTTCAATATCATAACCTGATGGAATGCGATCAGGGCCTTGCAAGACTGAGACCTGCAACGGCTTGCCTTTGGCATCCGTCGCCTGTTTAAGTAACTCCAGGTGCTGCAAGGTGACCTTATGATCATAAGATTCAGGATCAGGATCATAACCCGCCAGCACTACACCTGGCTTAACAAAACGAGCATAAAAGTCCGTGTGGCCATCGGTAATGTCCATACCTTTAATGCCCTGCAACCAGATAATCTTATCCAGCCCCAATAACGGCATTAGCAAGTCTTCAAACTCGGCCTTGCTGACTCCGGGATTACGGTTTTTATTTAACACGCAGCTTTCAGTAATAATCGCAGAGCCATGGCCATCCACCTCAATACAGCCACCTTCTAATACCAGATCCGTAACAATTTCTGGTACGCCTGCCGCTTGGGCAATACGCCCGGCTACTTCAGCATCATAACGATAATCCTGCTTTTCACCCCAGCCGTTAAAGTTAAAATTAAGTGCGGCTTTTTCACCCTCTTCATTAATGACAAAAACCGGCCCGGTGTCCCGCAGCCAGAGGTCATCCAGCGGGGACTCCAGTATTTCGACCTCTCTGGATAACAGCTTGCGCGCCAGCTTAATCTCTTCCGGACGCACCAGCATCACCACAGATTCATATTGCGCAATCGTATTGGCGATCAGTGCCAAATTACGTCGTACTTCAGGTAACAACTCTCTGCCCCAGATTCTTTTGCTACCACCAAAACCCATCCAAGTGCATTTATGAGGCTCACCTTCTGCGGGCATAAACCACTCATCAGCGTCATTAAGCTGTGTGGCTTGGCTCTTGCCAGAGGTTAACAATAGGCCTGATGCCATGAGGAGTAATTTTTTAATCACAGTTCTTCGCGAAACCACAGTTACACCAGATAAAATTCAGGTTTGAAATAGAAATAACGATGCAGCCATCCCTGTCAAATCAGGCCAACATCATCTTGAATAAAACAACCACATCCTTGAGATTAGATAATACGCCCGATAAAATCCCGCCACTTCAGGTTTAAATACAAGATTTAAATATAGAATAACGGCAGGCACACCATGGCAAACAAAGCTCTGATTGAACATCTAGGTCTCACCACAGAGCAGAAAGCCTTGGCAATGCTGGCCTGTGTGGCTCAGGAAACTAAAGTAGCTCTTGAGCGCCTGATCAGCGATTTTGGTTTATCCCTTCTGCAACTGAATATTCTACATGCCCTGGACTATGCCGAGCAGGGGACTCTAACCGTTAATCAGCTAAAAGCTGTCATGCTGGATGAAACCCCCAATGTTTCCCGTACCCTGAACAAACTGGTGGATATGGGCATGGTGGAGAAAAAACGTAGCAGTGAAGATCAACGTGTTGTCTATGTCAGCATCACCGATAAGGGGAGTCAAATCCATAGAGATGCGGACCAAGCGATGCAAAACTATCAATCTCCTCTCAATGCGGAGGAGTCCGAACAGCTCTATCAATTACTGAAGAAATTCTAATCTTTCAATGACTAAAGAGATTCCCCCCCTGTTCTCTACTTTCCGCACTCTCTACTCTCTGCTTTGAACGCACACTTATAGTTCTGTCCCAATCGACCTCAGACTGAGAACATACGCCGTTTCCCATTGCCATCTCTAATTACGACCTCTATTTCACTGTCTTTATTTACTGATCAGCTGCCTATTTTTCTCTCTGTAGCACGCTTTACCCAATTAAATATCATGATATATATTTACACGATACTTAATTACAGGAAGCAACTCATGATTACGGTACATCATCTAGAAAACTCTCAGTCCATTCGTATTCTCTGGCTACTGGAAGAGCTGGGTGCTAAATATCATATTCAGCACTACAAGCGCACCGGCCCCCAAGACCTGGCACCAGAAGCCTATAAAAAGCTCCATACCATAGGTACATCACCCACAATCAGTGATGGTGATCTGGTGCTGCCAGAAACCGGGGCTATTATGGAATACATTCTTGATCAATATCCTGACAGCCCCTTACGACCTGCCCCAGGTTCGCTGCAGCGCACCCGCTACCTGTACTGGATGCATGCTACTCAAGCCAGCTTTATGCCCTTGTTACTGGAAGCTCTAATCTTTAAGCGTATGATTTCCAAGGTGCCTTTTATCATTCAACCTATTCTCAAAGCTGTGGTTAATAAGGTTCGAGACAGCTATCTATGGGTGCGTTACCGTCGTCATATGCAGTTTATGGAGCAAGAGCTGTCTCGCTCCATCTGGTTATCCGGTGACGAGTTAACAGCTGCCGATATCGTGATGGGTTACTGCCTGGAAGTGGCCGAGGTAAGAACAGGCATAGGACAGGATTACCCCAATATTCAGGCTTTCCTGCAGAGAATGCGGGCACGTCCGGCGTATCAAGCGGCATTAAAAAAGAATGGCGAGTTTAAACCTCTAGCCCAATAGGTCAAATAAACGACGCTATATTACGCCCCATTACCATTAGCATTGTGTATCTGGGGCTCCTGACATCCCCAGCTTGCGTAATCTGTAAAATATTACACGCTTTAGCATCTTTTCCTGTAATCAGGTGCCAACAGCCGAAGAAAAAACAATAACAAAGCCTTATTTTTCAATATGTTAAAGAATAAAACCATACCCCCATCTCAATGTAATCACCTGTAATACCTCGACTTTATCTCCCTTGCTATCTTGTTTCCGGCTCGAAAGAAAATACCTGAAACCTGAAATAAAAAGTGGGGATTGAGCATTTACTCAACAATCAATGCCCACCACTGAATGTCGTCAGAAGCTGAGTTTTGTCTCTTTATCTTATAAATGATAGCGCGATAAACCATTTCCAGATAACAGCAAGGCCTCTGCGACTGTGCCTTATTTAGCCTGTTGCCCTAGCCCGGTAACGATTCTAAAAAAACATTGGAATAATAAGGATATACCTGTGATTAACCTGACCCAATCAGCGCAGTGTCTGCATAACCTGCCTAGCGAAAATAAACGTGATCCTAAATATAAAAAGGCAGATATTGCTGCAGTTCACGCCTTAACTCAGGCTGCAGTTCACGTTGAGCTGTTTACCATTCCTCTGTACATGACCTCAATGTATTCCATTCAAGGCATGCATCAGATTAATGAAGGCAATGATTTCTACGAAGGTCGTCTATGGCCTGGTCCAGCAACCTCAGTATTACCTGAAGACCGTGAGCAAAACCGCTATCTGTCTCCTGAATTTGACCAACCTGCAGTACTGCCAGGCCAGGTTGATACAGATAACTTCTTTAACAAGAAAAGTTTCAATAGCATCTTCAGTGTTTTTATTCAGGAAATGCTGCACCTGCAACTGGCCGCTAACATCTGTACGGCACTGAATAAAAATGCCGACGGCAAGAGCAATACCTTTGATCCGACCTTTACTGGCGCACCACTGCAAGCCAAAGAAATTGAAGGTGGTTTCGAAAACGCTTGGGTTTGCTATGGACCTGACAAAACGCAGATTCCTCATATTGTTGATCTGACGGACCTGAAACACGAAAAGATCTTTGGCGATGATTGCCTGGCTCTGGATGAGATCAAAGTAAAACTGGGGGCTCTGGATACCAACTCCATCTCCCTGTTTATGGCCATTGAGGCCGATCACCAAGTGGTCAAAGACCATATGAAGCCGGAAGCGCTACCTAAATACTTCCCTAAAGCGCCTTTCTCCGAAGAGCTATGGAACGCTGATAGCACAGAACTTGATCTGCCAATGTTCGGTACGATCGCTCATATGTACAGCTGTTTGGCCATCTATCTAAACCTGGAATACAGCGACGGCTCCACTCTGTTCAGTGCGGTGTTTAACAGTGAATCTGCTCAGCAGGATCTGTTTAACTTCTCTAACCGCAAAGGCGGTAAAGGTAAAGCAGGTCACCCTTGCGCCGAATTCTCTGCTATGGGTGATTTGACCGTAACGGCTGCCGACCCGACTAATGCCAAAAAGCAGATCTTCAATATGATTAGCGGCATTATCGATCAGGGTGAAGGTGGTCCTCTGGAAGTTGAACCAACGGACGTAGAAGATAAAGATCAGATGCTACTGGGTGCAGCCCCTGCCGCCACAGCCAGTGATCGCAATGAAGTGAACGTACGTTACCAGCCGGATCGTTTTGCACTGGAAGCTGATTACCCGTCTTATGACGACACAGGTAAGCGCTGCCCACACTCTGCAGATGCTCAGGCTCGTTCTATCGGTGGTGAACTGGATCACTTTGCCCGCTTTAAAGAAGTGGCAATGTATGTTGCGCAAGGCAAGATCACAACCTGGGAACAGTGGCATGCTAATCCTGAGAACAAATGGACTCCGGAGCTGCTGGTCACTAATCGGGAGTACCTAGATAAAGCCTCGAAATACAATATTGCTAAGCCTGAAGATGTGGCCACCGCTCTGAATAACCTGAAATACAAGAAGTTTGGTGATCAGGATGCCACAGCCAGTGCAGAGTTTTCTGAAGATAACTTTAAACTGTTTAGCCATGTTGCAGCAGGTTCCATCGCGGGGATCACCTCAGTACTGGATACCTTCTGGAACTACAAAAACTTTATTGAAAGCCCTATCGACTTCCCTTATCCATCGATGTCCGGTTCAGGTGACCGTATCTCCATCTGCTGGGCAATCTTTGGTAAGGCCCCTGACTTAGCCCTGGGCGCCTTCCCACGTAAATCCGGCATCATTCCTGATGGCGCTCAAGCACCGGTTAACCACGCCTGTCAGGGCTTGGGTTTCTTACCTGATGGCCATCAGGATATGGATCAGATGTGCGGCACCAAAGGTGTTTTCCATACCTGTAAAGGCTCAAACCAGTGTGCAGGCGAAGGGGGCTGTGGCTTTGTACATGACGCCACTATCGGCGGCGGTGGCTGTGGCGGTTCCAGCAGCGGCCCTAGCACAGGCCTGTTCAGTGCGCCAGGTGGTAATAAGTGCGGTTCTTTAGGTGGCTGTGCTGTACCCATGTCTGACTCTCAGCTGCTGCCTGAAAGTGGCAAGATGCAATTATTCCAGCTCAATAACCACGGAGATAAAGGTTTCCCTCCTATAAAAGATCACATGGAATATGAGAAAGGCGACGGTGTTTATGACACCGCTTGGCGTGCTTATCAGAGTGTCTTGCAAGGCAAAGTTCTGGAGAAAGGCGACAAGGATCTACCTGAAGCACCTAAACCTAGCGATCTGCGTCTGGCATTCCCGCCATCCACCTAAGGCAGGCTTGATGTTTATTTGTGCAGCGCCCTTTAGCTCTGCACAACAGACATAAAGGCTTAAAAGGTGATGACCCACAGGCACTGATCGGTCAGTGCCTGTTCTGGTTTAGCACAGGTTTACACTTAACCCCACAGGATCTGTTATGGCCTCGCATACAAATAACAGCGCTCCTAACCACAGCGCCTCGAGTAGCAATAGCTCTCACAACAGCAACCCTAGCAAGAACGCTGCTGATACTGCTTCAGCCTCACACCTGGCAGATCAGCTGCCAAAACTGGGGTTTGGTGTTGGTTTGCGCAGCTGCCACTTTGAATGGTTGCTAAAAAATGATCTTAATCCCGCGGCTCTAAACCCTGTTGAACGCCCGGTGGATTGGTTTGAGATCATCAGCGAAAACTTTATGGATAATCACGGTTTTGCTCACTATATGCTGGATCGTGTGCGGGAACGCTATCCTATCGTGATGCATGGCGTATCACTGTCCATCGGCTCCAGCGATCCACTGAACTGGGATTATCTGACCAAACTCAATGCTCTGATTGAAGGTATTCAACCGGCCTGGGTATCGGATCATATCTGCTGGACCGGTATCTCAGGCGTCAATACTCATGATCTGCTGCCACTGCCCTATACTGAAGAATCCCTGCGTCATGTAGCACAACGGGTGAACGAAGTGCAGGACTTTCTGCAACGCCCATTGGTCTTGGAAAACCCCAGCAGCTACCTGCAATTTCAGCAATCTGAATTAACCGAACCCGAGTTTATTAATGCCCTGTGTGCAGAAACTGGTTGCGGCCTGCTGCTGGACGTGAACAACGTCTTTGTCTCCAGCTTTAATCACGGTTTTGATGCGGAAGAGTATATTCGAGCCCTGCCTCATAAACAGATTGTGCAGATGCATCTGGCAGGTCCAACACACTGCGGCAGCCATATTATCGATACCCATGATGCGGAAGTACCGAGACAAGTGTGGCAGCTGTATCAAATGGCGCAACAATTGGCACCAGAGTGCTCCACCCTGCTGGAATGGGATGCCAATATCCCGGAATTCCCACAGTTGGTCAGTGAACTTAATAAAGCCCGTCAAGCCCTGACCGGAGAGCTGCCAGGCACCGATCTGCACTATCAACCAGCACAGCAGAATAGAGATCCCGTAGTTTCCACCCCCGTTCATCATAATCTACAGGCCCACAATAACCTACAGGCCCACAACCTTGACGAGCACCACTATGCAGAAGCTGAATGAACTCCAACACTGGTTCGGTCATGCCGTTATCCGTCGTGAGTTGGACTATGACACCCTGCTGGAAACTATTGTAGATAACGAGCAACTCAGCGCTGAACACCGCTTAGGTGTCTATGCCGAAGGATATCAACTGCGTCTACTGGAATGTATGCGTGCGGAATACGCTTGTCTGGATGCCCTACTGAGCCGGGAACTATTTGACCGCTTTGCTCTGAATTACCTGAATGCCCGTCCCTCAACCTCCTATACCCTGTTTGATCTGGGGGGTGAATTTGCTCTGTTTCTGGCCAATACCCGTCCGCCCGTGCCGGAAGAAGATGAGCAGCAAATAGCTATGAAGATGCCGGAGCAGCTGGCGCAACTGGAACGTTACCGGGTAATGAGTATTCGAGGAAAAGGCTCAGAACGCAGCGAGATACCACCACTGGATGCCACTATGCTGCTGTTCCAGCCTAACTATCTGTTCAAACGCACAGATACCAGCTTTGTGATGGAAACCGACTTTGATTTTGCCCCTGTGATTGAAGCAGTTGAAAACGATCAACAACCCGATTTCCCCGAGCAAAAAAGCCAACATCTGCTGATCTACCGTCAGGGATATCGCGTCAAACTGATGCCTCTGGAGCCCTGGAAAGCACTGTTCCTACAAAGCTGCGACGGTCACTATCCCTGGCAGGCACAACAGCATCTGGTTTCCGAACAACTGCAGCTATCAGGCGGTGATCTGCTATCCCAGCTAATGACCTGGTTACCGCAGATGGTTTCGATGGGGGTATTGGAGCTGGTTCAGGATAAAGCAGACGACTCTGCGATTAGCGATTACAACATTGATAGCCTTATTACGGCATAGATTAACCTATCGCGATCGATATAAGTCCCCCTATCACAATGTAAACAAAAGCCAGCCACAGATCAGATAAGCACTAATCAATACACACTTACACAAAAGCGCTTCGATATTTTTTGGCCAACGGCTGAAGAGTGAAGCCATTTTCTAAAGAGAAACTTTTGTGTGAGTGCTTAGTTAATACCTATGTAATACCCGCAAGACTGCATTGATGCAGACAAAAAATCTTAACATGGAGTAAGACAATGCAAGAGATTCTGAACCTATTACGTGTTGCCAGTGAAAGCCGCCAGGCGGAACTGTCAGAAGCCGATCAAGAGAAGATCCAGCGTATCTACCAATGGCAACTGGCCACCTTAGAGCACGCAAAAAATACTAGCGTAGAAGATTTTCAGCCTGCGGTTAAAAGCCTGTATAACTATCTGACCTGTACGGCACAAAGCGACAGCACAGCACGCCGCTTTGCCACCAGTATGATTACCGAGATCCCTGAACAGTATCGGGCATTTAACTCACTGACAGATTGGTTCAAGTGTATCGATTATGTGATTCAACGTGCGCCGGTATTTGGTGAAGAAACCTTCCCCATGTCGAAACTGTTTGTCTTCTATATGTTCAGCCCGTCCGGTAACAGCTTATTTATGCTGCAGGAATTCAATAGCTTATTGACTCAGGTACTGCGCACCTGGTGTACATTTTTGGATTCATCAGATTCCAAAAGCGTACTCAACCCTAATCAGGCCGTACCTGCCACTGAAGGCTGGTTATCCCCTGCGGCTCAGGAAGAGCTGTGCCTGGAACAAAGTCTGAATTTTCAGAACCACAACAACCCGGAAATGCCTTATTGGGGCTTTAGTTCCTATAATGATTTTTTCCATCGTCAACTGGATCTGGAGCAATACCGCCCATTACCAGAGGATGATTCAGATAAAGTAGTTGTGTCTGCCAACGATGGCACCGTCTATCGTATTAGTCGTGATGTAAAACGCTGCGATGAATTCTGGAACAAGGGCCAGCCATACTCTCTGCTGGATATGCTGGGAGGTACCAGTAACAACCCAACGCCAACACCAGAAGAGCTGATAGAGCCTTTTATCGGCGGCGATGTGATGCAATCCTTCTTATCCGGTGCGGATTACCACCGCTGGCATGCTCCTATCAGCGGTAAAGTTATCCGGGCTCAGGTGATTGAAGGTATGACCTTCAGTGAGCTGATAAGTGAAGGCCTGGACCTTTCCGCAGGCACTGACTCCCAAGTTTATCAGGCGATGGTCAACACCCGTGGTTTAGTGATTATTGAGAGTGATCAAGGCCATGGCTTAGTTGCTGTAATCCCAATCGGAATCACCGAAATCTCATCGATATCGTTGTCCATTACAGAAGGTCAGAGAGTCGAAAAAGGCCAGGAACTGGGTTACTTCAGTTACGGAGGTTCGACCTTAGCACTGGTTTTCCAAAAAGATATGGTGGCCTCTTTTACAGCTCAGGAAGCCCCTGAAGATGCCGAATTCCCAGCCTGCAAATGCACAAATAACTGCTCTGCAGACCAAGGTTGTTTGCGAGTAAGAGGCGAGATTGCGCGTTTGAAATAATAGCTGAAACGATATCCTATGCTGCGACAAAGCATAGGGTAAAACCAGCCACTGGCTCACAACATATCCGTGGGTCAGTGCTTAACGCCTCAATCTGTTCAATACCACTGGCACTATCCACAAGACCTGCCCATAATAGCGACCTTCTACAGCTTGATATTGCAACAAAATAAGGACAAATCAGATGGGTGGCGTATCACTAGGACAGTTAATTATCCTGATTATCGTCATCACGATTTTCATCCTGCCCAAGCTTATGGAGTCCTTCACAAAGCGCTCCCCAATCAACAAGAAACAAACCCATATCATCTTGATTGCAGTCTTAGCGGTTTATTTCATCTTCTATATCGTTGGGCTTTAGTGCCTGACATCCTCTATCAGAACAACTCAATTATCGAAATGACTCACAAAATAATGTGGTGGGAAAGTTTTGATAGCCTCAACGGCTCGGTGGTCTGCAACGTGTGGTTGTTATTCTGATAGTTTGGCATAACAAGGAGTTTTGATAGCCTCAACGGCTCGGTGGTCTGCAACATTCTGATGGAGTTCATACAGATCAGCTAAAAAGTTTTGATAGCCTCAACGGCTCGGTGGTCTGCAACAGCCCCCTAAATACGACCTTCTAAATCAGCAGGTTACAGCACTTTTTTCGTGCCCTCCAGCATTTATGTCAAATTTGCGCATTTCATCTCTGATTATTGTCTTTTTAGACATTAAGAATAAAGAAAGTTGTTACTTTTCAATAAGATCGTGCTCTTTTACGACACTATAGAGCCAAAAAACTGATAACCGATTGATTTTAATAAAAATTAATACCGTCAACCAAAAACCAACACAGAGGTTAACAGACGGCCCGATTTTCTAAAAAAGAATCCAGTTTTAGTGTTTTTTCCTGTTAGGCATGATTTTGGTGACTTCACACCTGTTTCCAATGCGATCAAATATGCGATGACATCAGCTCTTGTTGTAGTCCGTTTATTATGGCCTGTTGAGTGATTTTACACTTCTTCAATTCGTTGTTTTCCCCCGATGTTCTTCTGACGTTTTACTTTATCTCTCTATGCCAAAACTAAATTCGACATCGCATCTTTCCCCCTCCTAAAAAATCTCACCACATACAAACCGTTGACTTTGTATAAAATATACAATTATTATGAATTGCATATTTTATACATGCAACCCTAAGGGCAGGACATCTCCCTCTGCCAACAACAAAATCAAGAGGCTACAAACCATGAATGTAAATTGGACAGGCGTTTATCCAGCGGTTACCACTCAGTTCAATGCAGATGAATCGCTGAATCTGGAAGCGACCCAGCGTGTGATTGACAACCAGGTGAATGACGGTGTGAACGGCATTATCTGTCTGGGTACAGTAGGTGAGAACTGCTCGCTGTCTGCACAGGAAAAACGTCAGGTGATTAGCGCGGCTAAAGAAGTGATCAATGGTCGTGTACCTCTGATTGCCGGTACTGCTGAGACCACGACCCGTCAAGCTATCGATTATGTGGCTGACGTACAGCAAATTGGTGCCGACGGCTGTATGGTGCTGCCGGGTATGGTGTATCAATCCAATGATCGTGAAGCAGTGACTCACTTCCAGTCCGTTGCCAATGCCAATCCTGATATGCCACTGATGATCTACAACAATCCGGTGTCTTACGGTGTCGATGTCAGCCTGGAGATGATGGACGAGCTGGCCAAGTGCGCCAATATTGTCGCGGTAAAAGAATCCACCACCGATACCCGTCGTATCACCGAACTGTATAACCGCTTTGATGACCGCTTTATTGTCTTCTCCGGTGTGGACGATATCGCGCTGGAATCTCTGATGCTGGGTGCCACCGGTTGGATCTCCGGTCTGACCAACGCCTTCCCGAAAGAATCCGTCACCATGTACAAGCTGGCTCAACAGGGTCGTTACGCTGAAGCCGTTGAGATCTATCGCTGGTTCCTGCCACTGCTGCGTCTGGACACTATCCCTACACTGGTTCAGTGCATCAAGCTGGCCGAGCAGGTATGTGGTCGCGGTTCCGAGGTAGTCCGTGCTCCCCGTCTGGCACTGACTGGTGAAGAGCGTGCTCAGGTGATTCAGCTGGTTGAGCATGCCATTGCCACTCGCCCTGATCTAAGCCGTTACGACGTTTAATACGTTTAGTCCCCTCGTAACACACGGTTTATGCGCTCTCTTCAGACGGCTACAGCTGCCCCTGTGTCTGAAGAAAATTATCTGAAGAGAGCCTCTCAAAGCAGCTGAAAATCAAACCAATCAACAAGAACAAGACACGCCACGATAAAGAGCAAAAATAAGGGCAATGCCGAGATAAACAGGCCAATGATATGGCACGACCCAGGCCTTTAAATGCATCAACTTCTATAAAAACCATATAAATCGCCACAACAACAATAAGTAGGGCAATCGATATGAGCACCGCACTTAACCATTTTGTCAGCTTTCAGAATGTGCAAAAAACCTACGATGGCGACAATCTGGTCGTCAAAAACTTTAATCTGGATATCGCTCAGGGTGAGTTTGTCACCATGCTTGGCCCCTCGGGTTCAGGTAAAACCACCTGTCTGATGATGCTGGCCGGTTTTGAAACCGCTACCCACGGCGAGATCTTTGTCGATGGCACCCCGGTCAATAATCTCGCACCCCATAAGCGGGATATCGGCATGGTGTTTCAGAACTACGCCCTTTTCCCTCATATGACCATCGCGGAGAACCTGGCCTTCCCACTGCAAGTACGCAAACTGCCTCAGTCCGTTATCGAAGAGAAGGTAAAAAAAGCGCTGGATATGATCGAACTACCGCAAGTGGCAGGCCGCCGTCCCGGCCAGCTATCCGGTGGCCAGCAACAGCGTGTCGCCCTGGCACGGGCACTGGTATTTGAACCCAAGTTGGTACTGATGGATGAGCCTCTGGGTGCATTGGATAAACAGCTGCGCGAACAGATGCAGTATGAGATCAAACACCTACACGAAAAAATCGGTATCACCGTACTCTATGTCACCCACGATCAGACCGAAGCCCTCACCATGTCGGATCGTATTGCGGTCTTTAATGAAGGTGTCGTACAGCAACTGGCCTCGCCAACTGAGCTGTATGAAAAACCGGCGAATTCCTTTGTTGCCCAGTTTATTGGCGAAAATAATAAACTGCCGGGCAAGGTGGCTCAGCTGGATAAAGAGCTCTGCGCGGTTAATGTTGGTAGTCAGCAGGTACGTGCTCTGCCGGTGAACATCTCCGCTAACGGTGACCACACCACCCTATCGATCCGCCCCGAGCGCATTATGCTCAACCCCTCTGAAAGCCAGTGTGATAACCGCTTTGATGCCGAAATTCTGGAGATGATATACCACGGTGATCACCTGCGTACCCGTGTGCAACTGATGGATCGAGACGACTTTATTATCAAGGTGCCCAATGCCTCGGATCATATGGAGATTCGCACCGGGGATCGCGTTACTGTGGGCTGGCAGAGTCAGGATTGTCGGGCACTGGACGCTATCGCGTAGGAGGACTGACCATGACACAAAACACCTCCAATGTGGCTCTAGTGGGTCCTGCTGCTATCGCTGAAAACCATATTAACAGTGGCTCAAATGACTCCAGCCCAGATAGTCAAAAGGCTCCTGAGCAGAGGATCCGCCAACAAAGCCTAAAACAACAACTGCAAAAGGCAGAGCGCCGTAACCGTATTCGAGCCTTTCTATTAGTCGTACCACTGCTGCTATTTATCGGTATTACCTTTGTGCTGCCCATCAGCAATATGCTTTATCGCAGTATCGATAACCCGCTAATTTCTGAGAAACTGCCGCAAACCGTTAGCGCTCTGGAAGAGTGGCAGTTTGACGGTCTACCGCCAGAAAGTGCTTATCAGGCGCTGGCCCTGGAACTGGTCACCCTACATAACAATAAGGACCTGGCCAAGGTTGCCAGCCGACTTAATATTGAACAATCCGGTATGCGCAGCCTGATGACCCGCTCAGGCCGTAAGCTCAATAAGGCATTTAACTCAGGCACTGAGATTGCCAGCTATCCAGCCATTGAGGTGAAAGCTGCAGTCATCAAAGCAGATAAACGCTGGGGGCAGCAGAAATACTGGGCCAGTATCAAAAATCTGAGTGGTCGCTTCACCCTGAGCTACTATCTGGCTGCGCTTGATCTCAGATACGATGAAAACGGTGATATCGTTTCCCAGCCGGAAAACCGTCAGATCTATGTCCCTCTGCTGCTGAAAACCCTGGGTATGTCCCTGCTGATCACTGTCGTATGCCTGGTTCTGGGTTATCCCGTGGCTTATCTGCTGGCGACGCTGCCGGATCGTCACTCCAATCTGCTGATGATTATGGTGCTGCTTCCGTTCTGGACCTCGCTGCTAGTCCGCACCACCTCATGGATCGTATTGCTGCAAACGGAAGGTGTAGTGAATGATGTGCTGATCGCTTCGGGCCTGATCTCGGAAAGAATCCAGATGGTGCACAATATGTTTGGCACCGTGGTTGCCATGAGTCATATTCTGCTGCCGTTTATGATTCTGCCACTGTATAGCGTGATGAAAAGTATCTCGCCCAGCTATATGCGTGCCGCCCGCTCACTGGGTGCGACGCCTGCCCATGCCTTTATCAAGGTTTATATGCCACAGACCCTACCGGGTATCGGAGCCGGAGCCCTGCTGACCTTTATTTTGTCCATCGGCTTCTATATCACTCCGGCATTGGTGGGTGGTCGCAGTGGTCAAATGATCTCCAACTTTATCGCTTATCACATGCAAACCTCTTTGAACTGGGGCATGGCCGCAGCCCTGGGTGGCATTCTGTTAGCCGTCGTACTGCTGCTGTATGTACTGTATAACCGCCTGGCCGGCATTAACACTCTGACTGCGAGGTAAGCCCGATGTCTTTACCCAGCTATTGCACTCCACTGGAAAAACTCGGCTTTTACACCTTCCGCTTCTTCTGTGCGGCGGTACTGCTATTTTTGATTATTCCGGTGCTGATCATTATCCCACTGTCCTTTAATGCCGAGCCCTACTTCTCCTTTACTGAGGGCATGTTAACCCTGAATCTGGAGGCATTTTCCCTGCGCTGGTATCAGGATATGGTGAGCAACCCCCAGTGGGTTAACGCGCTGAAGAACAGTGTCGTAATCGCCACTGCTTCCACCTTTATTGCGACTACTCTCGGCACTGTGGCTGCACTGGGCCTGTCGC
This sequence comes from uncultured Oleiphilus sp., assembly GCA_964342385.1. GTDB lineage: Bacteria > Pseudomonadota > Gammaproteobacteria > Pseudomonadales > Halomonadaceae > Oceanospirillum. The sequence continues at coordinate 49,413 of CAYFGP010000008.1, forward strand.
GCCACAATATGCCACTGCGCAATCTGGTGATGGCGGTTCTGATCTCACCGATGATCGTACCTGTGATTATTGCCGCAGCCGGGATGTACTTCTTCTATACGGAGCTGAATCTGGCACAAACCTTCTGGGGCGTGATTCTGGCCCATGCGGTATTGGGCACACCGTTTGTGGTGATCACCGTTACGGCCACGTTGGCCGGATTCGATAACAGCCTGGTGCGGGCCGCTCATAATCTGGGTGCATCCCCCACCTATACCTTCTTTAAAGTCACCATGCCCCTGATTCGTCCCGGTGTGATCTCCGGCGGTTTGTTCTCCTTTGGTACATCGTTTGATGAAGTCGTTGTGGTGATGTTTATTACCAATGTGGAGCAACGCACCGTGCCCCGTCAGATGTGGTCCGGTATTCGTGAACAGATCAGCCCGACGATTTTGGCCGTAGCAACACTATTAGTGGTTTTCTCGGTACTGCTGCTGATTGCCCTGGAACTGCTGCGCCGTCGTAATGCCAGAATGCGAGGCATTCGAGAGTGATAACCAAAAGACAGCTTGTTAAAAGAGATTAAACGGTGATCGTTAGAAGGAAATTGTTGCTGTAGCACTGTCGTTACACGTCGAGACCTCTGGTTTCATCAGGATCTCCATCACCTGCTTGCCAGAGTTGGCTGCCTTCGGGCAGCCTTTTTTGCACCAGTCCATCTGATATATGGATATGACATAAGGCCATCATGACAGTAGCCGCTTATTATTCCAATCGAACCGTTGACCACCCAGTCTGTCATCTAGCTATGGCAAGGTTTCGTCCTAAAGCAATTTTCTCATGCACTTGGATAAATGTTTTAAAGAATGTGTTTTCGATAGAGTGGGCTTAGATAGGATGAGGCACTGCGGTAATGAGATTTAGAGCATGGTTATTAAAATGGGGTGTGAGTCTCTGGCCACCACTATTGGGCGCAGGGATTCGAGTTGAACAGCTGGACAGTGATTTTAAATTTGCTCGAGTGCGAATGAAACTCCGCTGGTTTAACCAGAATCATATGGGCAAGCATTTTGGTGGCTCCCTTTATGCGATGACTGATCCCTTTTATGTCCTGATGGTATCGGAAAGGCTTGGTAAGGATTATGTAGTTTGGGACAAGACGGCGTCTATCGACTATATAAAACCCGGTGATTCTACTGTATGGGCTGAGTTTCGCTTGCCTCAGGGCTTTCTGGATAAAGTAAAAGCCAATACCCAAAATGGTGCGAAGTACCTGCCCGAATTTGATGTGTTGATTAAGAATGACTCAGGGGATGTGGTGGCGCGAGTTAAGAGAACCATCTATATCCGGCGCAAACAGAGCCTGCACAAGACTCAAGCTGCGCCGGAGAACAAACAAGGTCAGATAATAGACTCGGCCATATCCTGATCGTGTTGTTTAAACAGAATCAGGTGATCCGCTTTTACCTGGATTCGAACTTCGTCACCTACAGCGTATTCCGCATGGCTGTTAAACAGGGACTCCACAATCAGGCCTGAAGGCAGTCTTAAACGATACAGAATAGAAGAACCGGCAAAGGTGGATTGTTCAACAATAGCTTTAATGCTGCCCTCCGGGCATTCCACAATATCATCCGGGCGCAGCAAGACATCAACCTTGGTGCCGTCATCCCACGGATAAGCGCGATTGCCGGAAATTGGGCCAATTTCGGTATTCACACGGTCATGGCCTGATAGCGTACCGGGAATAAAATAACCCTGACCGACAAAGTTCGCGACAAAGCGGTTACGGGGTTCGTGGTACAGATTATATGGCGTATCCCACTGCTGCAGATGGCCCTGATTTAAAACACCGACATAATCCGCCATAGCAAAGGCTTCGGTTTGATCATGGGTCACCAGTACACCGCTGATACCCAGACTCTTCAGGATACGGCGCACTTCCAAACCCAGGTGTTTTCTTAGTTCGAAATCCAGGTTGGAAAAAGGCTCATCCAACAGGATCATCTGTGGACGTGGCGCCAGTGCCCGCGCCAATGCTACCCTTTGCTGCTGACCACCAGACAGCTCATGGGGATAACGATCCACCAGCTCACGCATGCTGACAAGCTCCAGCATCTCCATGACTCGATCCTGCTGCTCACGCTTAGCCAACTTGCGCAGGCCAAAGGCGATATTTTCGCCAATGGTCAGATGAGGGAAGAGGGCATAATCCTGAAACACCATGCCGATACGGCGCTCTTCCGGCTGTACCTGAGTGTCTGGCGCCGAGATCACATTGTCATTGAGTTTAATATTGCCCGCATAAACAGGGTCAAAGCCGGCAATCGTACGCAACAGGGTGGTTTTACCGCAGCCACTGGGGCCGAGCAAACAACAGATATCACCCTGGTTTAAGGAGAAAGAGATATCCTGAGTGATGACCAGTTGATCATAGCGACACTCAATGCCTTCAACCTGGAGTAGCGTACTCATAAATGGGGTCCTTGTTTCTGTTCTATAGCGACAATACAAACTTACGGCCACAAAAAAACCCAGCTATAAGCTGGGCCTTTTTAATACCTTACATGCTTATCACGACTAATTCTCAATTCTGCCTAGAATCAGGAATTCAAGCAAGGCTTTCTGTGCATGTAAACGGTTACCCGCTTCCTGCCATACTACGGAACGCTCATCGTCCAGCATATCTTCGCTGATCTCTTCACCACGGTGTGCAGGTAAACAGTGCATAAACAGCGCATCAGAAGCAGCGGTATTCATCAGAGCAGGGCTGATCTGATAACCGGCAAAGGCTTTTTCACGCTCAGCCTGTTCCTCTTCCTGGCCCATAGAGGCCCAAACATCGGTCACAACCAGGTGAGAATCTTTAACCGCTTCTTCTGGTGTACGTACCAGAGTAATACGATCTTTGTTGGCTTCCATCAGTTCTGGCATAGGGTCGAAACCCTCTGGGCAAGCGATATTCAGATGGAAGTCAAACTGACGTGCTGCATTAATATAGGAGTGGCACATATTGTTGCCATCACCAATCCAAGCCACAGTCTTGCCTTTGATGCTGCCGCGCAGCTCAACAAAGGTCTGTACGTCGGCCAGCAGCTGACATGGGTGATAATCATCGGTTAGTGCATTAATAACCGGGATACTGGAGTATTCAGCAAAGCGCTCAACTGTCGCATGATCGAAGGTTCGGATCATCACCGCATCAATCATTTCGGACAATACACGTGCACTGTCTTCTACCGGCTCACCGCGACCCAGTTGGGTGTCGCGAGAGGACAGAAAGATGGCACTGCCACCGAATTGAGTCATGCCGGCCTCAAAAGAGACACGGGTACGGGTCGATGATTTTTCAAAAATCATACCCAACACTTTGTTTTTCAGGGGCTCGTAGATCTCCCCTGCTTTCAGGCCTTTTTTAATAGTAATAGCCCGGTCAATCACATAATCCAGTTCATCTGGCGTCAAATCCAGAAGGGTTAAAAAATGTCTTGCCATGATATTTCCCTGAAATAGAAACGGCAGCTTAAAATAAGCTGCCGTTTCGGGACCAAAAAATCAAAGCTATAGATAAATAGTTAGGCTGTCAACGACAATTCTATGAACATGCGGCCAAACCTGTCTTTTACAGGCAAAATTAAACGAAAGGAGAAGGTCGCTGAAAGACAAGTAGTGAAAAAAGTTAGTTCTCACCCTTGAATTCCCACCATTAAGACTTCATTTTTCTGATAAGCACGTTAAAATTGACCATATTACTCGGTTAATATCCTTAACCGGTTTTTGCCGTTATATCAAAGGGTTCAATAATGAGCACAACCATCGATACCATCAAAGAACAGATTAGCAACAATCCGATCCTGCTGTACATGAAGGGTAACCCTCAAATGCCTCAGTGTGGTTTCTCCTCTCAGGCAGTACAGGCGCTGATGGCGTGTGGTGAGAAATTTGCCTTTGTAAACATTCTGGATAACCCAGATATCCGTGCTGAACTGCCTAAGTACGCGAATTGGCCAACCTTCCCTCAGCTATGGGTTAACGGTGAGCTGGTGGGTGGTTGTGACATCATCGTAGAGATGTACCAATCCGGTGAACTGCAGACGCTGATTACTGAAGCATCTGCTAACGCGGCATCCTGATTTTCTGAGGGTTAATGACGCGTTACTTAATATGCTAAATTAATCCTCAACAAATTAGACTAACTGGCTATAATTGAGGGGTTTCTAAAGCATGGAAACCCAGTTTATCTCTGGTTAGTTTATCGGCGCAGTGCCGAAACTAATTTTACTGTGAACTACCCCAATGATTGGAGAATGACAAATGGGCGTATTGGTTGGAAAGAAAGCTCCTGATTTTAATGCAGCAGCAGTTCTGGGCAACGGCGAAATTGTTGATAACTACAACCTGACCGAAGCGCTGAAAGGCAAATACGGTCTGGTATTTTTCTACCCTCTGGACTTCACCTTCGTATGCCCATCCGAGCTGATCGCTCTGGATCACCGCATGGAAGAGTTCCAAGCACGTAACGTTGAAGTAGTAGCTGTATCTATCGATTCTCAGTTCTCTCACAACGCATGGCGTAACACTCCGATCAACGAAGGTGGTATCGGTCCTGTTAAGTACACTCTGGTTGCTGACGTTAAGCACGAAATCTGCCAGGCATACGACGTTGAGCACGATGCAGGTGTTGCATTCCGTGGCGCATTCCTGATCGACCAGGAAGGTAACGTACGTTCTCAAATCGTTAACGATCTGCCTCTGGGTCGTAACATGGACGAGCTGCTGCGTCTGGTTGACGCTCTGCAATTCACCGAAGAGCACGGTGAAGTATGTCCAGCTGGCTGGAACAAAGGTGACAAAGGTATGACTGCTTCTCCAGACGGCGTTGCTGCTTACCTGAGCGAAGAGTCTGACAAGCTGTAATTTCTGTTTATAAGCAGAATTAACTCTTTTTGACTTAGGGTTGTTAGCAGGATTTGAGTGAGACGGCTTTTAGGCCGGATAGATTTTAAATCACTGCAGCAACCCACAAAAAAGCCCGATATTGTTTTTGGTTTTTAACCATACAATATCGGGCTTTTCTATTTATAAGCTATCCGAGTTATGAGATATCCGAGCTTAGACGAGATAATCAATCTCTTAGACGATGCTGTTCCTGCGCTGCCAGCTCCCAGCCACCCAGCTCTTTCCAGCGATTGACAATCGCACAGAATAGCTCAGCGGTTTTCTCTGTATCATAACGGGCCGAGTGCGCCTGACTGTTATCAAACTCAATACCTGCGACTTTACACGCCTTCGCCAGTACCGTTTGACCATAAGCTAAGCCAGACAGTGTCGCCGTATCAAAGCTGGAAAACGGATGGAAAGGATTGCGCTTAATACCACTGCGCTCTGCTGCAGCATTTAGAAAACCCTGATCAAAACTGGCATTATGTCCCACCAGCACTGCACGGGTGCAATCAAATTCTTTTAAGGCTTTCCGTACCGGCTTGAAAATCTCACCCAGCGCCTGCTGTTCGCTTTTTGCCATGCTTTTGCGAATCGGGTTATCCAGATCAATCTTGGTGAACTCCAACGCTGCCTGCTCAATATTGGCACCTTCAAAAGGCTCCACATGGCATGAGTAGGTGTTGTAGGGGTGTAGATAACCGTTTTCATCCATGGTTAACGTAACCGCAGCGATCTCCAGAAGCGCGTCGGTTTTAGCGTTAAAGCCTGCTGTTTCCACGTCTACGACGACAGGCAGAAAGCCCCGAAACCGGTATGCAAGCGGGTGTTTTTCATAGTAGAAATCCGCTTCAGAGGAAAAAGATTCCAAGGCTTTTTGCTCCCTTAAACTATTTAACAAAAGCGTTAACAAAAACATTTTAACAAAAGCGTTAACACATTTAACAAAGAGCGTTAGTAAAAGCGTTAACATAAATGTTCAACTCGCTAAGCTCACATTGAGTCAAGCCGTAGAGTACGAACGTAAAATAAATACTTCAGCGGCAGATGGTAACTGATTCAAAAACACCTTCATAGGTTCTCGTGCTTAAAGTTTTGAGTTTGCCGGTGGAAGTGGCAAAATAGAGCTCTTACGAATCAAGGAGATCCGGGTCAATGGCATTGTTTAAGCAGCTGAGAAAATTTGTTAGCTCGCTGGTTCCTGTGGTTGGAAGTGTTGTCGCAGGAGGCGCGCTGCTATCGAGTGTCGCTCATGCCGCCAACTATGGCGCAGGTATCGAAAATAGCCACTGGGAGGCCACGGAACCATCCAAGTTGTATTGTGAGCTCTGGCATGAAATTCCTGGAATGGGCACCGCACGTTTTACCCATCGTTCCGGTGAAGATGTCGAATTTTTCCTGGAACCCAAAGGCCAACCCCTAAGAAAAGGTAAAGCAGAACTGATTGCTATGCCTGCGGAGTGGCAACCGGGTATGCCGCCACTGGATATCGGCAAGGTCGATGTACAGCAAGGTGAAGCCGGCGTGCGTATCGGTTCAGAGCAGACCCACTTGATGATCGATGCCCTGGGTCGCGGTATGAACCCCACCTTCCTGCAAGAACCCAGCGATAAGCGTTTTACCCAGATTCGAGGTCATATCAGCGCCCTGAAGTTCCAGCAAGCCTATCGTAAATATATCGATTGTGCCGGTGAGCTGCTGCCAGTGAACTACGATCAGATTGGTCGCTCCGTGGTGTATTTCCCCGGTGGCGGTTTTGCTCTGAGCAATAAAGATCGTGACCTGCTGGATCTGATTGTGCGTTATATCAACGCCGATGAGACAATCAAGTATATCTATCTGGATGGTCACTCCGACAGTTACGGCTCCCGTCGTGATAACCGTAAACTGTCTAAAGAGCGTACCGACGCCGTACTGAATTATTTGCTGGATATCGGTGTGGATGAGGCAATGATTACCGCCCGTTATCACGGTGAACGTTATCCGATTGTGCCCAATAGCACTAAGGCTAACCGAGCGAAAAACCGTCGGGTAACTATTCGTCTGGAACGCTCCAACCGCTCTGATGGCGCTCTGGATGTACGCGCTTCCAAGATTGATCGCTAGAGACAATACTATCCCCAGCCTTTAACCCAAGGCATTAGCCAGTGAAAAAGTGGTTTTCACTGGCTAGCCTGCTTCATTGCAGCGCTTATTGGGTTTATACTATGTCTCAAAATTGAAAAGAGTCTTCGCTACGGCGAAACATCGAACCAATTCGAACACGTAACGGCTATCTCAGCAGACTCAACAAATCTTATTGGAGTCTGCCATGGATAGCCGTTTATCGTTGTCGCTATTTCAGCTTTTACAAAAAACGTTTCTTTCAATCCTGCCACAAGCAAGGGTTGGTTTGAGTCAGCGTGGAGCAACAAATGTCAGATATTAAAAAGGTGGTACTGGCCTACTCTGGTGGTCTGGACACGTCTGTAATCGTGCGTTGGTTACAGGATGAATACAATGCCGAGGTGGTAACCTTTACGGCAGACCTAGGTCAGGGTGAAGAAGTAGAACCAGCGCGTGCGAAAGCCGAAGCACTGGGTGTAAAAGAGATCTACATCGAAGATCTGCGTGAAGAGTTTGTTCGTGACTTCGTATTTCCGATGTTCCGTGCGAACACCATCTACGAAGGTGAGTACCTGCTGGGCACCTCTATCGCACGTCCTCTGATCGCTAAGCGTCTGATCGAAATTGCGAACGAGACCGGTGCGGATGCAATCTCTCACGGTGCAACCGGTAAAGGTAACGACCAGGTTCGTTTCGAACTGGGTGCTTACGCACTGAAACCTGGTGTGCACGTAATTGCACCATGGCGTGAGTGGGATCTGACTTCCCGTGAAACGCTGATGAAGTACTGCGAAGATCACAACATTCCTGTTGATTTCTCCAGCAGCAAGAAAAAGTCTCCATACTCCATGGATGCTAACCTGCTGCACATCTCCTACGAAGGCGACATTCTGGAAGATCCTTGGCAGGAAGCTGAATCCGATATGTGGCGTTGGTCTGTATCTCCAGAGGAAGCGCCAGATGAAGCAACTTACCTGGAACTGACCTACGAAAAAGGTGACATCGTAGCCATCAATGGCGAGAAGATGAGCCCTGCCACTGTTCTGGAATACCTGAACAAGGTTGGCGGTGAAAACGGTGTTGGTCGTCTGGATATCGTAGAAAACCGCTTTGTAGGCATGAAGTCTCGTGGTTGTTACGAAACGCCAGGGGGCACCATCATGCTGCGTGCTCACCGTGCGATCGAGTCCATCACTCTGGACCGCGAAGCAGCGCACCTGAAAGACGAACTGATGCCTCGTTACGCTAAAGTGATCTACAACGGCTTCTGGTGGTCTGAAGAGCGTAAGATGCTGCAGAAGATGATTGATGAGTCTCAGCAGGTTGTAAACGGTGACGTTCGCCTGAAACTGTACAAAGGCAACGTAATCGTTGTTGGCCGTCGTTCCGAAGACAGCCTGTTCGACGAGAACATCGCAACCTTCGAAGATGATGCAGGTTCTTACGACCAGAAAGACGCAGCGGGCTTTATCAAGCTGAATGCACTGCGTATGCGCATCGCTGCAGGTAAAGGCCGTAATCTGCTGGACGACTAATCTCCAGACGGGTTATTGCTAACTGCAAAAAACCGCTTGAGGGTATGCTTTTTAAAAGCAACCCTAAGCGGTTTTTTTTATGGCTGACTCTTCGATTGCGCTGCCACTAACCAGTTAATAAAAAACTGCTTCGCGTGGAGCAATTCCTGCGGTTTAGGCTCAACGACATAATAGCCACTGTCAGAGTGCAGGCTAAACTCCCTTAACCCTACCAAGACATTATTTTCCAGCAGGTCATCAACCAGAGTGGCCCAACCGATACCCATCCCTTGCCCGGCAATAGCGGCCTGAATCAGCAAAGTATAGTTATTAAATGTCAGTACGGGTTCACTGGGTTCGACCAGACTGCGGCGGCCCTTAAAATAACTGCGCCAATCCTGCCAACCTTGTCCCGCATCTGTACCTAATTTCAGTAAAGGTAGTGCTGCTAATTTCTTATGACTGTTAATAGGGCCATGCTGGACTAAAAACGAGGGGCTGCATACCGGAAAGACCACCTCATCAAACAGTTTTTGGCTGGGCGCTTGTGTTGGCTGCTGCCTGGAGAACAGAATCGCAACATCAATATCCTGACTAATAAAATCATATTCACCCTGAGAAGTGATAATGCGCACATCCACTTCTGGATACTGTTTTCGGAACTCTGGCAAGCGGGGTAATAGCCAATAAGCGGCAAAAGCGAAATCAGTTGCGACATTTATACTTTGGCGGGAACGACTTTTTTGCAGCTGTTCCAGGCAATTCACCATCTGTTGAAAACCACCCTGCACCGCTTCATAAAGGTGCATGCCCTCTTCCGTCAGCTCTACCCCCCGATAGATACGACGGAACAGTTGCAGCTCCAGCTGCTTCTCTAGCCCCCTGACCTGCTGGCTTACAGCGGATTGAGTCGAGCCCAGCTCCCGTGCGGCAGCGGTAAAACTTAAATGGCGCGCGGCTGCTTCAAATATAAGCAGGCTTTGTGCTGGCGGCAGTCTATCAGAGAGTATCATTAGCTCAACTTATGTTAGGCATTAATTTTGGCCTAGTTTACCCACTTTTCCTGGCTGTTAAAAATAAAAGCACACGATAACAACAACAGTGAGGAGCAGAGTCGCTATGTCTCAAACAACATCGTCTCAGGCAACATCGCAAGCACAAAACTCTCATATAGAAACTGAAGGCCCTCAGGCACAGACAGAGCACAAGCAGCCCAATATTCTCTTTATTATGGCGGATCAGCTGGCCGCACCGGTGCTATCGACCTACGGTGGTAAGGTTGCTAAAACCCCTAACCTGGATAAGCTGGCAGCCGGTGGTGTGGTATTTGAGTCCGCCTACTGCAACAGCCCGCTGTGTGCGCCCAGTCGTTATGTCTTAATGACCGGTCAGCTGCCAAGCAAGATCGGCGCGTATGATAATGCCGCTGAGTTTCCGGCAGATATTCCTACCTTTGCTCACTATCTACGCAACTCCGGTTATCGCACAGCCCTGTCCGGCAAGATGCACTTCTGTGGCCCCGATCAGCTGCATGGCTTTGAAGAGCGCCTGACAACCGATATCTACCCTGCCGACTACGGCTGGTTCCCGGATTGGGAAGACTTTGAGCGTCGCCCAACCTGGTATCACAATATGTCTTCCGTGACCCAGGCTGGCCCCGCAGTACGGACCAACCAGCTGGATTTTGATGATGAGGTGGTTTTCCACGCGCAACGCTATCTGTTTGATCATGTGCGCGGTAACGATGAGCGCCCGTTCTGCTTAACGGTTTCTATGACTCACCCTCACGATCCTTATGCGATCTCCCAGGAGTATTGGGACCGTTACACGGATGAAGAGATCGATATGCCATCGTTTGAGCTGGCCGATGATGAGCAAGACCCACACTCCCGCCGTTTACTGCATGTCTATCAAATGGATCGTCGCAATATCAGTGATCAACAGATCCGCAATGCTCGCCGGGCTTATTACGGTGCTACCAGTTATGTGGATGATCAGATCGGTAAGCTATTAAAAGCACTGGAAGAAACTGGACTCAGCGATAATACCATCGTTGTCTTCTCCGGCGACCATGGCGATATGCTGGGTGAGCGCGGCCTTTGGTACAAGATGAGCTACTTTGAGTGGTCTGCCCGTGTACCTATGCTGGTTTACGCTCCAAAGCACTTTGAACCTCACCGCGTAAAAGAATCCATCTCGACCATGGATCTGCTGCCGACCTTTGCGGAATTGGCTAACGCCGGTGAAGCCCCTGAATACGTAATGCCGATTGATGGCCGCAGTCTGATGCCTCATCTAACGGGCAAGGGCGGTCATGATGAAGTGATCGGTGAGTATATGGGCGAAGGTGTCGTCGCGCCTATGTTTATGATCCGCCGGGGTGAGCTGAAATATATCTGCAGCGAACCTGACCCAGAGCAGCTGTTTAACCTAGCCGATGACCCGCAAGAGCGCAATAACCTGGCGCAAGATCCTGCTTACGCCGACACCCTGGCGGCCTTCCGTGCAGAAGCCGAGGCCCGTTGGGACTCTGAAGCCATTACCCGCGATGTGATTATCAGCCAGAAAAGGCGTCGTTTTGTGGCGCAAGCCCATAAACAAGGCAAAGAACCTCTTTGGGATCACCAGCCTATTTTTGAGGCCAGCCAGATGTATATGCGTAACAACATCGATCTGGATGATCTGGAAAAACGCTCCCGTTTTCCACAGGTGTAATAACCGCTAATACGTGCTGAAAAATAATAATAGGACTCTTGTTATGAACACTTTAACTACTGTGAGTAAATTGGCTTGTTCTCTGGGTTTTGGACTGAGCTTGCTGGCCCAAGGCGTGGCTGCGGCAGAACCTGAGCAATGTAATACCGTACGTTTTACCGACCCTGGTTGGGGGGATATTAACTCCACCAATGCACTGGCCAGCGTGGTGCTAAAAGGCCTGGGTTATCAAACTGAGATCAGCACCCTGGCCGTGCCCATTGGCTTTGAAGGACTGAAAAACAACGAGATTGATGTCTTTCTGGGTAACTGGATGCCTGCGCAGCAGAAGTTTATCGATAAATATGTGCCTAAAGGCCAGGTTGAAGTGGTTGGCGAAAACCTGGATGGAGCTAAATTTACTCTGGCGGTACCGCGCTATGCCTATGATGCAGGGGTAAAAGACTTTGCGGATCTGGCCAAGTTTGAAGATAAATTCCGCAAACGTATCTATGGCATTGAAGCTGGCGCTCCGGCCAACCAGTTGCTGCAGAATATGATCGATAGCGGTGATTTTGGTCTGAAGAAGTGGCGTCTGGTGGAGTCTGGTGAACAAGGTGTGATGAGCCAGGTAAAACGGGATATGAAGCGCCAGCAGTTTATCGTTTTCCTCGGCTGGGAGCCGCACCCGATGAACGCCAACTTTGATATGGCTTACCTGACCGGTGGCGATAAATACTTTGGTGCCAACTTTGGTGGTGCAACCGTCCATACCCTCACCCGCAAGGGCTATCAGCAGGAGTGCCAGAATGTGGGCAAACTGCTGAATAATCTTAAGTTCAGTTTAAGCATGGAAAATCAGGTGATGGGTTACATCATGCAAGATGGCCAACAGCCTGAAGAGGCCGCGCGTAAATACCTGACGCAGCATCCCGATGTGTTAAAGCCCTGGCTACAAGGTGTTACCACCACTAAAGGTGGCGATGCGCTGGCAGCGGTACGTAGCCATCTAAACCTTTAACAGTGGGCCTTGCGCACCTTTAAAAACAAACCGTTAAACGGCAAATCTTAAAGAGCGTAAGCTAAAAACTTATCCGTTTTGGCCTGGGAGTGGAATCCCTCAGTGATGATTTCGGGGTAATCGAATCGGCTCTATTGCTATCAAGTAGACCTTCATTGTTAGCAACTAGCTTTCCATCACTCAGGCTCTCAGGCCCTTTCTTAACGGATTAAGCACAATACGCGACTTTCCTGCTAGGTAATAACATGAACTGGATTACAGAACATAAACTCCCGTTGGGGCAGTGGATGGAGGCCTTTGTGGATTGGCTGACATTCAACGCCACCGGCTTTTTTGATGCAGTCTCTTTTTCTCTGGAATGGTTAATTCTCAATGCTGTCGAGATATTCCAGTGGTTTCCACCTTTTGTCCCCATGGCAATTACCGCAGCCATTGCCTGGTTTTTACACCGCAGCATTCCTCTAGTGGTGTTTGTGGTAGCAGCTCTAATGCTGATCCTTAATTTAGGTTACTGGCAGGAGATGTTGGAGACCTTTGTACTGGTGCTGACAGCGACCACGCTATCGGTGATTCTGGGCATTCCTATCGGTATCTTGGCTGCTCATAGACCCTGGGTATACACCCTGCTGCGACCGGTTTTGGATCTGATGCAGACTATCCCTACGTTTGTCTATCTGATCCCAACACTGGTGCTGTTTGGTCTGGGTGTAGTACCAGGTCTGATTTCCACCATTATCTTTGCGATTGCCGCCCCGATCCGTTTGACCTATCTGGGTATTACCCGGGTCTCCGATGAACTGATTGAAGCAGGCAAAGCCTTTGGTGCCACACCGTTTAAACTGCTCTACAAAGTGGAACTGCCTGCCGCTATGCCCAATATTATGGCTGGTATCACCCAGTGCATTATGTTGTCACTGTCTATGGTGGTTATTGCCGCGCTGGTCGGGGCCGATGGTTTAGGTAAACCGGTGATTCGAGCGCTAAACACCGTCAATATCTCTCAGGGCTTTGAAGCGGGTCTGGCCATTGTTCTAGTGGCGATTATTCTGGATCGCATCTGTAAAACCCCTGGCGCAAAAGAGGAGGGCTAAGTGATGACGGCTATCAGTATTCGCAATCTGGATGTGGTATTTGGTGATAATGTGGCACAAAGCCTGGATCTTCTGGATCAGGGTAAAACTCGTCAGGAAATTATCGATGCAGGTGGTGGTGTTGTCGGTGTGCATAACGCCAGTATCGATGTCGCTCAGGGGGAGATCTGCGTCTTAATGGGGTTATCGGGTTCCGGCAAATCCAGTCTGTTACGGGCAGTCAATGGCTTGAACCCCATTAGTCGGGGTGAACTGCTGGTTCGGGACGGTGACGAGATGGTGGATATCGGACGTTGCGATAGCACCACCCTACGCCATATGCGTACCAATCGAGTGTCCATGGTATTCCAGAAGTTTGCTCTAATGCCCTGGCTATCGGTGATCGATAACGTGGCTTTTGGCCTTGAGATGCAGGGTTTAAGCAAACAGGAACGTCACGCACAAGCGCAAGAAAAACTGGATATGGTAGGCCTGGGCGAATGGCGGGATAAATTCCCCCACGAACTGTCTGGAGGTATGCAACAGCGTGTTGGTCTGGCCCGCGCCTTTACTATGGACAGTGATATCTTGCTGATGGATGAGCCCTTCTCAGCCCTGGATCCATTGATTCGTAGTCAGCTGCAAGATGAACTGATTGAGCTGCAGCAACAGCTGAATAAAACCATCTTATTTGTCAGTCATGATCTGGATGAAGCCCTGAAAATCGGCACCAATATCGCCATTATGGAATCCGCGCGTATTATCCAGCATGGCAAGCCGGAAGATATCGTACTGAATCCCTGTAATGCCTATGTTGAGGACTTTGTTGCTCATACCAACCCTCTAAATGTGCTTCGGGGTCGTTCGTTGATGACGGATGTGGATAAGCTGGAGCGTTTTGACAGTACTCTGTTGTTAAACCGCAACGATAATACCCGTATCAGCACAGACCCTAACGGCAAGGTGGTATCCGCCAGCCGACAGGATCAACCACTGGCGCTGCATTATTGGAATGAAGGACAAAGTGCCGAGCAATTAAGCGATGACACCATGGTGATTGCCTCGCCAGAGATCTCTATGCGCCAGGCCATTGAGATCCGCTATCGCACGGGACAGCCCGTATTGCTCAAGGAAGAGGGCAGTTTGATTGGTGTGCTATCGGATAAGAACTTCTATCACGCTCTGTTAGGCAAGCACTTTACCGCCAGTGCTTCTTAAATCACTTTGTTCAGATATGGGCTTTAACGCCATAACAAATACCAAGCAAGATAAGTTGTTGTAGATAGCAAGAAACTTATCAGGAAGCTTACCAAGAATGGTGTAAGCATTCTGTTTGTCCTAAAGCGCTTGCCTTAAAAAGCAGCGTCTTAAAAAGTAATGTTTTAAAAGCAATGCCTTAAAAAACAGTGTTTTAAAGGACAAGCAGAGTGCTTAAAGCGAAGCTCTTAAGAACGAAGCAATCAATTAAATCCCCCTATGCCAGCCATTTGATATGGGAAAAAATATGACCTCCCAGCACTCTAAATCGACTAACTCTTCCTTATCCGCTCAATCCGATTCAACTTCAGCAGCGGGTTTAACTGCAGTGTCTGATTCAACAAAACAACAGGCATTACAAAAGTGGCTGCCTTTTCTGCGTTGGCTACCTTTTCTAAGTTGGCAAGAACGAGTTAATCGACAGACACTATTTGCGGATCTAATGTCAGGCTTAACCGGTGCCATTGTGGTTTTACCTCAAGGGGTAGCCTATGCGCTGATTGCCGGTTTACCGCCAGAGTATGGTTTATATACCGCAATCATCACTCCGATTATAGCCGGCTTATTTGGTTCTTCTTTGCATCTGATCTCGGGTCCTACCGCAGCCATATCCATCGTTGTGTTTAGTGTAGTCAGCAATGTAGTTGAACCAGGCAGCAACAGTTTTATTCCCGCTGTATTAACCCTGACACTATTAACCGGTTTGATTCAGTTAGGCTTGGGATTCGCTCGTCTGGGAGTCTTGGTGAACTTTATCTCCCATACCGTGGTGATTGGCTTTACCACAGGGGCTGCGATTCTGATTGCGACCAGCCAGCTGAAATATACCTTAGGTATCTCTGTACCTTCCGGTGGTTCTTTTTTTGCTACCTGGAGCGCAATCCTTCAGCAACTGGAGTTCACTAACTTTTATGCTTTAGTGATCACGCTAACCACTATGGCGGCAGTGATTGCCGTTAAAGAGATCAATTCAAAACTGTCAGCCAAACTACCGGCGATGCTGATCGGTATGATTGTTGGCAGTGTGATTTGCTGGCTAATAGACGGTGCCAGTTATAACGTTGCTCTGGTGGGCGCGCTGTCGGGGCAGCTGCCGGAGTTTATGCTTCCGGATCTATCAGCCAATACTATTAGTGATCTGCTACCGGGGGCGGTTGCCGTTGCGATTCTAGGGTTGGTGGAGGCGGTATCTATTGCTCGGGCCATTGCACTTAGATCCGGTCAACGTATTGAGGGCAATCAGGAGTTTATCGGACAAGGGCTATCGAATCTGGTGGGCAGTTTGTTTTCCTGTTATGCCGGTTCCGGTTCCTTTACCCGCTCAGGTGTGAACTATGAATCCGGTGCTCAAACCCCTTTGGCAGCCATTTTTGCTGCGGTGATTCTGGTGTTTATTCTGCTCTATCTGCCGGAAGTCACCGCTTTTCTGCCACTACCGGTGATGGCAGGCGCTATCTTATTGATTGCCTGGGGACTGATCGATCAGCACCATATCAAAAAGATTCTGCACAGTAATAAACAAGAGATTGCGATCTTTCTGGTCACCTTTACGGCAACTCTGGTTGTTGAGCTGGAATACTCAATCTATCTGGGCGTGATGTTATCGCTGATTCTGTATCTGCAACGTACCTCACGCCCAAGAGTGATGGAAGTAGCACCTAAGTCGTTTGACTATGGCACCGATCTGCGCAGTGTTAAACGTTTTGATCTACAGGAATGCCCTGAAATTAAAATATTAAGGATTGATGGCTCCATCTTCTTTGGTGCGACAGATCATATTCAACAAGCATTCCAGCAGCACACCAGCCTTTTACATCATATAGGTGAAACCGTGCCAAATGGTGTTGTTCAAGATAAGGGCGATACAGAAAATACCAAAGCAACAAAACAGACTATTTTGCTGATCTGCTCAGGTATTAACTTTATCGATATTGCCGGGGCGGAAATGCTGGTGCAAGAATGCAAACGGTTAAAAGCATCTGACCATAGATTAGTGTTCTGTGCCTTAAAAAATACGGTGTTAGATGAACTCTCTGAGACGGGATATCTTGACCAGATCGGTCGTGAGTTTTTCTATGCCACAATTGATGATGCTTTATCTGAGATGGTGAAACAGGTGGATGACCAGTCCTGTTTAAGCTGTGAGAAAAGAGTGTTTAATCAGTGCCCCACCAGTAGATCTTAATCCCGTGCTTATAGTCGAGGGATATAGCGGCTGATGAAAAACTTTCATAACAAAAGACCCAAGCACCCTATAGAATGCTTGGGTCTAAGTAGGTCAAATAAACATTTGCCATTAAGGCCAGAACTCCCATGAGCTACAGTGAATCCACTTAGCCCTCCAACCCAAACCTCTCCCTCAATACCATCAAACTGGCCAGATTCATAAAAATAGGGTCCAGAGAGGCTTGTATTGAAACATCCTGCGTCAGTGCCTGTTGATAAAACCCTCGCACTTTGTCCTTATCATAAAAGTCGGGCAGATATTTAAGATCCGAGAAATAACCTTGGAATAGATCAGCTAAAGGACCACTGGAACGTAAACAAGCGGGTGCTGCGATAAAGGGCTTTTTCTCAATACGCGTGTAATTGGCGGGCATAAATTTCTCAGACACAACGCGCAGAATACGCTTATCGATGCCATCGGCAAATTTATACTCCGTGGGTAAACCATGAATAAACTCAACCAAGGCGTTATCCAAAAACGGTGGACGACCTTCAATACCGTGAGCCATCTCTGTACGATCTGCCAAGGCTCCCAGATTGTAGCTTTGATAAACCGTTTGATAATGCAGTTTCTGGGCAATCGTTAGCCTGGAATCCTGCTCCGTTACTTGAATGCCTGCCAAAGCATCCAAAGTCGATACGGTTTGATAAGGCTCAGCTCGTAACTGGCCCAGCATCAACCCCACTGGACAAGCATGTACCGCCTGAGCAGGCATAACGCCATATTTATTTTTCACGCCCTGCAGATGGTCAAACCAGGGCACGGGTAATTGATTAAAATCTTGATAGGGCTCGGTTAACTCTTGGCGGAAAAAACCATAACCAATCAAAGACTCGTCCGCACCTTCTCCCGTCAATACCGTTTTATGGCCTGACTCTGCCAATACCCGGCTGAGATAGTATTTACCGGCAATATTGATATTGGGTACTGGCATCTCACTGTGTAGCACGGCATTGGCAAAGTGATCAGCCAGTAGCTGATCCGATACAGGGACACGATGATGCCGAATACTCAGAGCATCGGCCAGTTGCTTAGCCTGCGGACTTTCATCAAAAGCTTGATGCTCTTCAAAAACGATGGTGTAAGCATTTACCTCGCGCCCAAGATGCGTGGCTATTGCCGTAATCACCGAGGAATCGATACCACTACTCAGGTAAGTTTGCACCGACTCGTTGTGTGATAAACGTTTTTCAATGGCGCTTAACAGATAATGCTCAAACTGAGCGCAAGCCTGCTCAAAAGACAGATCTGTTGATGAGAATTGAGAGGGATCAAAGGGTGACCGACGCACATAAGGCAAACATTCAACACCCTCACCAGAGACTTTGAGGTAGTGCCCTGGCGGCAAACTGAATACCCCTTCTACGGGAGTTTCCCTCGCATCCTGAGCAAAAAATGCAGCACCGGCCAGATAAGTGTGATTCCACTTCGCCGGAACACCATAAGCCAGCAGCGCCTTAATTTCAGATGCAGCCAATAAAGCACCGTTATAAAGCGTGTAAAACAGCGGCTTTATACCGTGACGATCACGACCTAGATAAGCGCTTTGCGTTTCTCGATCCCAGATCGCAAAAGCAAACTCACCATCCAGTTCATCCAAACACTCAACGCCCTGACGGATATACTGATGCAGCAGATATTCGGAATCACTGCCGGTTTGAAAAGTCACTCCAGCCTGCTCCAGAGGAGTACGGGAATTATATAACTCCCCATTGACCGCCATTACCACTCGGCCATCCTGGCTGTGCAGAGGTTGAACACCACTATCACCGCCATTAATCGCTAAACGGGTATGACCGATCGCCACATAGGGCTGATGAGCAAACCAATCGCCCTCACCGTCCGGACCACGGTGCTTTAGACTGTTTAATGCCTGAGTAAAGCCTTGCTCCGAACATGGAGCCTGAACGGAATGATAAAAAACAAAACCACACATAGATTCAGTCCGTTAGATATACAGGGCTTGAGGGTTAATACCGTGCTCGGTATTAGCCTGTGCTAACCAGCCCAGCTGAACAGGGGCATGATACAAACGCTCATTAGCCAGCTGTGGCCAAATATGACATAACCCAGGCACAAACACTTTAGCCGTCTTCACCGGCAGGGGTTCACGGGAATAATTCAGCACCAGAGTTTCAAAATTAAGCGACTTTAAGCGCTGAACAATGGTTTCTACATCCTGCTTGATATTACCGCTGGCCGATAACAAATTGTCCGGAGCTTCGACTCCTTCAGCAGGGAACAGATACGGACCCATTTCAATACCATCAAAATCGAACGGCGCTTCATTTTGATTACGAATCGGCAGCAGCTGGCACAACTCAGTTAACGCCCTTTGTCCTGCCAGCTCTTTTTGCAGGTGACAACCAAAACCAAAACTGATGCCTCCGGTGTTCTTATTTTTGCCCACCGCAGCAATCACAGGCACACCGATATCATGGCTGAGATCCAACAACCAATAGTCATGATCCACACTCAGGGTTTTATCGATAGGAGCCAAATAGTCAGGGTCTAAACGCGCCAGATCAAAGCCTGGACGTTCAATGCGGTTATACCACCACAACGCCGTAGCATCGCGCTCAATCAATTCAAACAGTGCCTGTAGGATAGCCTCTTCCAACGTATTCCCCGCTGCCGCACCATTAGAATGCCAGCGGGCAAAACGATCATCGTCAAAAGGTACATTGGCAAAACAGCTGGTTAACGGCACATAGACCGACTCCTCATGACTGAGTGACCAGGTGGGTAGCCAATGCACAGCTTCACCTTGATAGGGCTGAGCTGCCTGTTTGAGCTTGGAATCCGAGTGGTTCACATCAGTAAACTTCTGATACTGATCCTCGGTATAAGGTACCAGCTGCTGAAAATCGTAATAACGCTGAGTCAGCTCAGAGGGCTCTGCCTTAAATACCGGCTCACAACCTTGATATTGGGCACTAAAGCGCTCGACAGCCTCGCACAAAGCACTGGCTTGCGACTGCACATTGCATACCCCTTTACCCATACAGTTTTGTACAAAGCTACTATTACTAATCTGACCCAAATCTTTTGATGCAGGACTTTTAAAGAAAGAGGTCACGTAAATATTGATCGAATCTTCAGCCCCCGGCTCAGTACCTGACACAGAATCTGCCTGACTGCCCGGTAATGCACTGATATGAGTAATCACCCCGGTGACAGGACTGATAAAACGCTGCAGATTCATCACCGTCTGTTCTGGAGAAATACTGCGTGAACCACCGTCTTTATTAAAGTGCACCTCACAATCCTGCAGTATGATGGGCTGTGCGACTTGTTGAGCAAAATGCTCAATCTCATTCACTTCAATGGGGTGATGTTCGACCTGCCCACTTTCAACATCAAACAGAACAAGGTCATTTAAATCAGCGTCCATTTGCTGTTGCAACAACTCAACCACAGCAGGCAGTTGCTCAATAGATAGTTGCAAAGCAGTGTTATAGGGCAGACAACGGGAATCATCTGGAAAAGCAGCTTTAATTAACGAATAGGCAGGGTTGTTGCGCAATAGTCGTTGCTGTAACGATTTAAAATACCCTAAGGCATTCTTTTGAGGAATAACTGGAGAGATCCAGATTTTTTGCCCTACAGCTTTAACTAAACAAATCTGATCACACTGGAAATCAAGCTCATCCAAATTCTGATCCAACAGGCTTTCCAGTAAAACAAACTGAGCACTGTGCTGAGAACTCAGCCGTTGTGACAACTGCTCAAATAACTGATGCCATACCGCCAGCCCCTTAAAGTCTTCCGGTAAAAGACTGCTCACAACGCTGTTTTTAAATTCCGTAATACGCTCGGCAACAGGCTCATAGCACTTTTTGAAAGACGGCTGAGGCTGGCTGACAACGACCAACATCCCCTCTTTTTTTAATGCACCTTCCTGGTAATAAAAGCGCGTTTCTTGCTCAAAACTTAACGTCTGTGAAGCCGTGATATCTGCAGGGCTCTTGGTACCATCCACTTGATCAAACAGAGGAAAATGCTGATTAGATAAGCAAAAAGCACCCTGTTCACTGATTAGAAGAAGATCCTTATTTTCCAAAGGGTAAACATTAAATTTAGGGTGCCAGTTTAAGATCTCTGTCATAAGTACTCTCTAAATCTCACATTCTTTATAACAAGGCATCACCCCTGCCTTTCTCTTATAAAACACTTCTATCTGAAAGCGATAGAAATTACTACGACTCTTCCTAAATTTTCACACTCCGTCAACCATAAGGAGGCAAATAGATCTAAAATTCTCAACTATAAGTTTGAGCAACGATCAAAAAACAAAAAGACATAAAATGACGCAAAAAAATGATAAACATTTGATTTTAGACTCCAATACAACAGAAAAAACAACCAAGAATATAAAAACCCTAATATATCTGTTTAATGAAAAAGACTTCTCTTTAAACTTTTTCTAAAGATTCTGTTGATTGTTTTGTCAGCTTTTTTTGTTAACGTGAGGTATGGCGACGACGGATTAGGACGGTGTTGCCATAGCTGGGCATCTCTTAAAACAAAACTAAAATCAGAGACAACCAAACCATGGAAGAGCAAGGCATACAGACCTCAGAGAACAGTAAGTACGTACTTGGAAACTCAGAACAGATTCTCAATAAACTGGCCACAAGGACACTTCAGCAGGAGGCTCAGTTTTTAACCCCCTTCCTAGCCGCTAATCAGACAATACTTGATGCTGGCTGCGGTATCGGCTCTATCACTCGAGATGTAGCCCTGTTCTCATCCAGCTCGGAAGTGCACGGTATTGACTTTGACCAGACTCAGATTCTTCAGGCACAACAGGCCGCTTTAGATGCAGGAGCAAACAATACCCACTTCTCTTGCCAGTCCATCACCAAACTCAACTTCCCAGATAACTTTTTTGATATCGTCTTTGCCCATACCGTCTTTATGCATCTGCCAGAACCACAAAAGGCAATGAACGAACTCTATCGAGTCTGTAAACCAAGCGGAGTCATTGCCCTACGTGAAGGCGTTGGCAGCTTAGAACACTTCCCTAGTATTACTATCGGGCCTAAAAAAATCAGCTTAAGCCAATTACTCAGTGATGTGCTGACTCAGAGTGAGGGCACGCCTGACATTGGCTTACGTTTGAAAGGGCTTGTACATAACAGCGGCTTTAAACAGATCCAATTCTCTGCACAGGCCGTGTCCTATCAAACCCAGGCAGAGCTACAGCAGCTTCAAAGCTGGTATACCTCTCTGATCTTAGGCCGTACGGGTGAACTGGCACTTAAACACAATCTAATCAGTAATGAGGATCTGGCTACATTAGTAGGCCAGATAAACGATCTTCCCTATGACACTTCTGCTGTCAGTATCGCGATCTGGGGTGAGTTGACTGCCCGAAAAGAGGACTAATCTATGTCAGAGAACTATCAGGCCTTAGCACAGCAATACCAACAGGACGGCTTTACGATTCATCCAACGCCAATAATTCCTGCTGAAATGATTGAAAATGCTGTGGCAAATATCCCTGACATTATTGCTGAAAAGTATGATATGGGTTTCCCACCCTCTCGCCGCTGGAATGTCGGTGATCGTAAAAAAGTACAAAAGATGGATATGGTCCATCGCTGTAATAGAGCCTTTTTTGATCTAGTGACTCACCCCCCATTAGGAGAAGCCGTTGCTAAAATTTGCGGTGCTAAACGCATCCAAATCTGGGACACCCAACTCTTTATCAAACCGCCACAAGGTGGCGATAACGGCAATATTGGCTGGCATACCGATGAGGTGAACTGGTATTGGTGGTCGGGTGATGTTTTTACCATTTGGTTGCCACTCTGCGATGTTAGCGAAAGAGAAGGTACCTTGGCTTATATCCCTGCATCACACCAAAACGATCTGGAATTCAGCATTTTGGATGGTTACGACCAGGCGATGGAAAAGGCCGAGCAGGATCTAAAACAGAAACTGCCTAAAGACTCTTTTAACCCCGTCTATGTAGAAATTCCCAAAGGCGCATTTGCCGTTCATCACAAGAAACTGATTCACGGTAGTCGAGAAAATGCATCTGATAATGCTCGAATCTGCGTGGCTATCACCGTCAGAACTGAGCATGGCATACCTGTTTTTGACAAAGACGATATGGGTCATCTGGAACACCTGGAAAACCCCGTATTTTCACCGGTGATTCACTATGAACTTTAATAGTGAATCAACTTAAACTAGGACTAGAGTCTAGTTCTGGTTCATCATGACTCGCTGCAAACGTAATCAGAGTCGACTTTCAGTAAAAAGGAATTATCCAAATGACTGTAGAAGAAAAAATCGACCAGCAGGGCGCTAATCCAGTTCGCGAAGCTATTGAACACTTATCAGCACTACCTGGCGATGAAAGCCTGGCACGTGGTCTAGAGTGTGATGGCGAGTGGCGTAATGCTTGGTCTCGCATGGTAGCTTATGCCTGGATGAGCCAGGAAAACCTGGAAGCTTGCGTAGCCAATCCTGTACCTATGCTGTACAAACTGTCTAAGTACATCCCTCCTCGTGGCCTGGTATTACGCTTCAGCGCCTCATTAGAAGATGGCAGCATTATCACCACTCCTGAGTGGCCAAAAGTGACAGAATGGCAAGGTAATGCAGCTGCGGGCGAGGCAATCCCTGAGAAACTGTTCAACGATCAAAAAGAGCTGGAAGAGTTTTTAGCCAGCTACAGCTATGATGACAGTGCAATGGCTCGCGGTACTAACGGCTGGCGTGAATTGGGTAAAAACCTGCCTACTGAAATTACTCTGGCTATGCCACCAAAACCTGCAGACTCCTCTGTTCGCTCGTTCGCATTAGCTGATTATCAAGCTTCCGGTAAGATCTTCCCATTTACCAGCTGATTACCCCCGCTCGACTATAGCTGTTCTAGTACAGCAGCAGTTTTAGTGCACCGCCGTCTGGCGGTGCACTCCATACATGCGGTACAAGCCAGGCACAACACTTGTGGCGCACACTGATACAGGCGTTTATGCATGGCTTTTTTTTCTGATCACGTTATTGTCAAATTTGCCCCGCCCTCAAACCTTTTGATTTTTAGCGAGCATCAACAGGAAATTGTTCAATCTGAAGCAGCAAAGACTGTCTTTCACTATTTATCAGGCTCCAGCCACGAGAAATATAGCGAACAGCATCCACTGCATATTTATCAGGTAGAACAGACCCTAGCTGAACTGCAGCACAAAGGTTACTTGGTTACAACGAAGTCCAAGCACAAAGATTCAACAATAGAACAAGGTGAAGGTTATAGCTCTCTGTTACATTTACCTTTATCAAAACAGTGGCAGCAAGAGCTCAGCCATTACTCAAACCAAAGCCAACTGCATATAGTAATTTGTCAGGATCTACTTGATCCCAGGCTGGAACAAATCGCTCAAACATATGCTAACCAAGATTGGGTAGCCGTTAAACCTTTTGGCCAGTACCCCTCTATCTCACCAATATTTGGCCAAGGCAAAGGTTGTTACCCTTGCTTTCATCAGCAGCTGCTGAACAATCAACCCGTACGCCACTGGTGGTATCAGCACAGTCATGAATCCTTCCTTATCCCTTGTGCTCAATCCGAGATCACATCATTAACACGTATACTCAGCCTGTTAGGCAATAACCATCACCACCTGTCGATAACCGATATTCACCACAACCTTATCAGTAGCCACCAGGTTCCACTAAATCCAGCCTGCCCAAAACATGGCAACCCGGACTGGTTTAGAAACCGGCATGCACAGGCAATAGATCTGTCAGATATTGAAAAAAACAATTACCGGGATGGTGGCTTTCGTACGGTAGAACCAGAACAAACTCTAGCAGCACTACTACCCATGGTGGACTTTATCACGGGTCATGTGACTCACCTGCATGCTCGCCAAGACACAAATAATCTACAAGGGCGATCACTGAATCAGATTTACTTTTCCAGCTTCTACACTCTTCCACGTAATAAACAAAGCCTACATCCAGAGGACTTTATCTATACGACCATGGGAAAAGGCATTAGCGCAACACAATCAAAAATCAGCGCCTTAAGTGAAGCGGTGGAACGGATCGCATCACAGTACCAGGGGGATGAACCAGTAGTCTTTGCCCGAGCGTCTGAGCTGAGTGGAAACTGTCTACTGCCTGGACAGCTAATCCCACTCAGTGAACAGCAGTACAGCTCTTTTCAAGAGCTATCGCCTATGATGATTGAGAACCGGATTCATCAATGTTTGCCATACCAGGACCAAAGTATTCACTGGACATCTGGCTGGAACCTGATCACACAACAGAACGTATTTTTACCCCTTAACTGTTGCTACGCAAATAGCCCCTACCAGGACAACTTCACCAGTTTTTTCCACAACGGTGGCTCAGCAGGTAACTGCATCGAAGAGGCGATCTTACAAGGTATCTTTGAGCACATTGAACGTGATGCGGTTGCACAGTGGTGGTACAACAAACTGCTCTATCCCCAAGTGGATTACCGTTCAGTTGATACGGATCTGTTATATCAGATCGAAGCACAGTTGCTGCCTGAATACGACCTATGGGTATTGGATGTCACCTCTGCAGATATCGGGGTACCCGTTATGGCGGCGATAGCACGTCACCGGGTGAACGGGAGCTTTATCATGGGTTACGGTTGCCATCTGGATGAAATTATTGCCTGTCAGAGAGCACTGACCGAGCTATTCCAGCTACTAGAAGTCCGTTACGATAATACCTCACCTTTCGATTACAGCGATATGAAGGATGAAGACTACCTGTTTGGTCAAAGTGACAACCCAAGCGTACTCATCAGTAGTGCAGCACCCACCAAAACCTTAAAAGAAGATATTTTATTGTGTTGCCAGAAGTTACAGCATCTCGGTCTTGATGTAATAGTCATTGATAATACTCGACCAACATTACCTTTGAACTCCGTCAAAGTCTTTATCCCTGGTCTCTGCCATATATTCCCTCTATTTGGCCTCGAACGCCTCTACACCGCTCCTGTAAAAAACGGCTTATTGGATCAAGCCAACTCAGAAAGTACTTTGAATAGTATCGAACTACTGATCTAAAGGAATCTCAGCGTGAGTAATACCTATTATTGGCATCCACAGTTTAAAGTGTACCGATTGAATACAAGCGACTTATTGCTTTTATCTGAAAGCCAGGAGCTCTTCTTGCCCAGCAGCCAATATCCCGGGTTAATCCACCTTGACGGTAAACGCTCTCTTGATGAGCTTCACGCCCAGGGTGTGCTCGATGCTTATGATTTCAACTTCCTCTGCTTACTAAACCAGCTCAAGGATAACCGTTACCTTGTTGATACTCTCCATACACCTGATCTGGAAAAGTGCTATTTGCGAGAAAGGTCAACCACCCACCAGACACTAATAGATCACACTAATCTCGAACTGATTAACTTATCTGGTGCATCCAAGCAACTAAGCGCACAATGGCTTGCTTTAATTCAACAACAGACCGCCCACTTACGCTTGATAAACAAGGTGACCTTACTACTGGTTGATGACTTCCTGGATAGTAGAATTATTGACATCACTAAACAGAAAAACTGCTGGGGCATCATTAAAATCACTGGTGAACAGTGTTGGATCAGCCCACTCAGTACAGCAACTACACCGATCCCATTAGTCGAGTTACAACAGAGTATCAAACAGAACCAGCCAGCCAGACAATTACTGCATAAGTTATTCCCAGATAAAGATCACAGTCTCCCTGCGCTAAGAGATACAACACTCTCCTCACAGCAACAGCTCATGCTACTTGAACAGCTCAAACATCAGTGGGAAGTAAGTAATCGTCAGCTCATGGTTATTGAACTCGATAGTATGGATGTTAGCCTTCATCCTGTAGTGCCGTTCTACCAGAATGATGCTATAAGTTTATCGGAACAGCTATCTCAACCTATTAAATTAAGTGACTGTGCCAGTCAATATGAACAAGACGGCGGCTCGCGCAATATTTCTCCAGAACAAACGGTAGCCCGGTTAAAACAGTTGATCAGCCCTATATCAGGCGTTATTACACACCTCCAGGCACTCAACAATACACCTGAAAAACCCATTGAAATCTACAGCAGTGCTTTTTTTAAGTGTCCAGCTAAACCGCTACAAGAAGCGTTTCAAGATATGAACATGGTGCAAACCTGCCTTGGCAAAGGAGTGTCCCATACTCAAAGCCAGGCTAGCGCTCTATCAGAAGCCATCGAACGTTATGCCGCCATTTATCGAGGTGATGAACCAACGATAACCGCACGTCGTTCCGAACTGAATCAGCGTAGTTACTGCTTCCAACAACTGAGCCCCTTTAGTGATTCACAGTATGAGAGCTTTAAACATGCCACTTATCCAAACTTTGAATTTCGCCATAATGCCATCCCTTACCAAGATGAAAAGATCAACTGGATACCCGGTTGGTCGCTAAGCTCTAATGAAACCGTTTATCTCCCTATGACCTGCTGTTTTTCTAATACTCCTTTTGATGATGATAGATTTGGTCGCTGGAGCTCCAATGGGGCAGCAGCGGGGAACACCTTGGAAGAAGCAATCTTACAGGGCCTGTATGAACTTATAGAGAGAGACGCAACTGCGATTTGGTGGTACAACCAAATTTCTCGTCCTGGCTTCGATATTGAGCAGTTACCGACAAAGAATCGAGAACTCCTCGAACAAGCACTTTATCCGACCCATCATATCTGGATCTTAGACTTGACTACGGACATAGCTGTTCCTGTTATGGTTGCAGTTGGTCAAAACAAACAGGATGGCGGCTATAGCTTTGGTTTTGGTTGTCACTTGCAACCAGAGCTAGCCGCACAACGCGCCCTAACTGAACTATGCCAATTACTACCTGTGCGTGATCAGCAAGAGGAAGCCTTTGACTTTAATATCATAGAAGAAGGAGATTATCTTTCACCCATCAGCAGTGATCATAACTCAGTGATTCAACCCTTTGCGTTGACTAGCGGAGATATAGCACTCGATATAAAAAATATTGTTATTCAGCTGCAAACACTGGACTTTGAAGTCGTCGCAGTTGACTTCAGCCGACCCCATCTCCCCATAAAAACAGCAAAAGTATTTGTACCTGGTCTCTGCCATATTTGGCCTGAACTAGCAAATGAACGCCTCTATAATCTTCCGGTTAAAATGGATTGGGCCATGAAGGCTAAAAATGAGCACAGCATTAACGCTCAAGCTCTGTACATATAACCAAATGAAGATAAAGCCTTAAACCAAGATGTTTAAGCCATTAGCTTTTTTATAATAAGCGCGAAACGGAGAATCACCGATAAATATTTATCTACTTTGTGTCAAGTAGCTACCTTTCAAAACTCAGAAAAATCCAGCTTTGGCCAAGAATAGCTAAATTTAAAAAAATAAACCTCTTGGCCGCAGATTCTGAGCGCACCACTTGCCATTCAGGTAAGATGCACCGATGAATTACAATAGTGGTGTAATCAGGACATATAGTGACGCATCATAAGAAATCAAACATACAACATATGTTGATTAAGCTGAGATTCACTTAACTCTTGCTCAATTAAACCCAACTTAACCGGTACGCTATACAATCGTTCCAAAGCAAACTGCGGCCACATATGGCAAGTGCCTGGTACAATGACTTTTACCGTCTCTACAGGCAGCTCAGGCCTTTTATAATCAGCAACCAGTACATCCAGCCCAAGTTGCTTTGCTTTCTCTAAACAGTAATTCACATCATCAAGCAGGTCTCTGTTTTCTATACGCGGGAAAGCACTCTTATCCTTAAGGCTAGATTGAGGATCAGGGAACAGGTAAGCTTCTTGACCAATCTCATTAAAATCAAACGGTGCACTATGCTCATCGGCAACAGAAATCAGCTGACATAGTTCAGTAATCGCTCGCTCTATCGCTATTTCAGGCGATAGATGACAGCCAAAACCAAACATAATACCACCAGTCTGTTTATTTTTTGCCAACGCAGCAAAAACCGGTATCTGGAAATCATTTGTTGCATCCAGAACCCAATAATCCCAACTACCCGATAACGTTTGATCAATCCGCTCTCTCTGTTCATCCGGCAATAAAGCAAGATCTACAGCGGGCAGATTGAGTTTGTTATACCACCACATCGCAATGGCATCTCTTTCTACTACTTCCAAAAAGCCCTGCAGAATAGCCTCTTCTACAGTATTCCCCGCCGCACAACCATTAGAGTTCCAAGAACAGTATTTAATATCCGGTGCTGCACCGGCATAAAGATAACTACTTGGCAGGTAAACCGTCTTATTCTGCGTTAACGACCAGGCAGGAGACCAATTCAGTTCACGCTCTTCAGCAAAAGGGATAGAGCCATGGCTGGACTTCTTAGCGGGATAATCAAACTCTTCATAACTCTGTTTCTGTTTATCACTCAGGCCAATCAGAAGTTCGGGATGAACAGCATCCTCACCCAAGGCAGTAAGTGAAGACACTAACGTCTTTTCATTGCCCTGAGCATGAGCGGCGTAACGCTCAAAGGACTCACATAAAGAGCTGACTTCAGCCTGAACAGAAGTAGATCCTTTACCTAAAGACGTTAGTTCAGTGCCATAACTCAAAGGATGGCTAAACTCAGGCACCTTTCTGAAAAAAGACGATTTAAACGTTTGGTAAGGCAATCCGTTTTGATCTTTCACTTCACTGGAGGTTGAGATCAATCCCGAAAAATCACTGACCAGATGTTGGATATTGGCTAATGTTTCTTCAGGTGAAATATGGCGATAACCACCTTGCGCATTATCGCTTTTCAAACAACTGGATAGCACCAGCTCATTGTCAGCATCACTAGCATCCTGATCACTACAACATCCATCAAAATGATGCAAAGCATGAGTCTGCGCTTTTGGTGATAACTGAACAATTTGGTGTGAATAACCATCATTCAGACATGACTCAACGGCTAAGCTGAACTCTCTTTTTTTCTCATCTTTTAACGGTAAAAACTTAAAGGGAATCGATGCTTTCGAGCCGCTGTAACTATCGTACCAGTGTCTTAGTGGCTGATTACGAGATATCGATTGCTGGAGACACTTATAGCAAAAGCCGTTTGCTTCAAACACAGGCCCCAAATAGTGCTGTCTGTTTGTTAGATTAACAAACAGGTAGGGGGTGCCATTATCAACTAGACTTAACTGCTTTATCTTGGGATCAAGATAATCACTGATCAAAATTAGGTTACAGCAGTATTGTTCTACGACATCACGCAACAAAGCCAATGTTTCTGTATGTTGAGCAACGCCGCATAAATCGTAGATCAGAGCATCCTTGTGATTCAGAACTTCTGGACTGTTTTCAGAGTCAACAGTCAGCCATGAACTATCTTCCGTATTAACTAACAGTCCTTTAGCATGCAGCGTATCAGCGGTCTGAAACGCCAACATCTTCTCTTCAGGTTTCATCTGCTGAAAGAACTTATTTAAAGGCATCGCAGATTCAACGCACTGCTGTACCAGTTCTAACTGCTGAGCAGGAATCGCATACTGATGCTTTTCCGAAAAGAAGAAAAAAGTATCCTGATAAACAGAGGTATAAAACTCAGAGGCCCATAAAATCCGTTGGTTATAATCCAGAAACACGCTTTATACCTTTAACCTTAGCTGACAAGATCAGCTGACTTAATGTTTTGCCACATGCTCGTTACTTGCTCCAGGTGTTGAACTGTTTGCTCATAAGGCGTAGCCTGCTGCCCTTCAATCACAGCAATAAGCTGACGCAGAAGATTAAGATTAGCCATCCGACGACAGCCATAGATCGCCTGAGTATCAGTCAGCTCATTATGCACCTGAACAAGAGATCCATTCATTTCCTGAGAAGGCTGTTTTTGTTCTATCACTGGCCCCCAACTATTTGCCAGTTGCAGTGATTTTTGAGCATAAAAAGCCTGAATACTATGCCCCATACAAACATCCGCCCCCGTATCATCATCTCCTTGCCAGCTCTGATAGTTTAGCAACACAGGACATTGCTCAGTTTGTATCAACCATTGTTGATAACCTTCCGCTGTTTGGCTCAGAGGCTGAACCGCCTGTGGTAAACCAAAGCAATCAAAAACCACATCTAATATAGAAAACAGTGTACGAGAAGAAGTACTAACCACCACTGAATTAGGCGTAGAAGGCTCACCCTTAATCAACTCAATATACTTGGTGATTGCAGTGGTATAACGAAAGTGACTGTTCACAAACAGTTTTTGGGAATACTCACGAGCTAATGAACTCAACTGCAGATAAGATTCAGGAGAAACAGGGTGTTCAATCAAGACATTGGATTGATGCATTAAGAAATGCTCTGCCAGTTCAACGCCGTTTGAGCCACCAATCGCAATAACAGCAAGGTCGATATCATTTGGTAAAGAGTCTATTGCTGTATAGCTGGGTACCGCTAAACGTTGGGCAAGCTGAAGAGAATGCCCACTGCCACGAGAAAAAATACCCTTAAAATCAAACTCAGGAAGACCCGCTAAAATCGGTAAATAGACGGCACCATAACGAGTGCCGCAAAGAATTGCTTTTGTTAATTTCATAGTAATAAAAAGGGCTGCGCAAGTGCAGCCCTTTAAAAGTTTAATTATGCGCAGGTTGTGAAAGGATAAGACAAACCAGCCATTCTATAATCAACCAATGCCATCCCTTGATCTGCATCATTTTCAGGTTTAGGAGGAATAACAAGAATTAGTTGTGGAAGTAAAATTGATGGAGCCGTATGGCTTTCTGTAAACCAACCGTTTCTTCCAACACCAAACTTAAATCGTACCTGATCAGACTCAACATCTCGTCCCAAGATTTCAATATCTTTACCAAGATCTTGATATCTTATAACTTTAATTGCAGGCATTGCTTTAGGGTTTAGTTCTTTAGATCCTTTATCTGGATTATTAAAACCAAACTGCATCAAAGCATTCACTGGCTTATCAACCAAGAAATCTTCAAACGTATTATAGATCACCTCAACATCTTGAGAGTCATCAGTTAGCTGAACCCACTCATCATCTCTATTTTTGCCCCAAGGTCTGCTATTAATAGCATCATTCCATACAATAGAAATAGCTCTCAGCCAAATATCATGTAAAGCAGTGTTTACATGTCCTAGCTCAAGTGGTGTAGTATCGTATGACTCGCCTTCTCTTGGTAACGGCTGCTGAGGAACGTCAATATCAGACATTTGGAATTCCTTTCAATTAGTTAGATAACCCAACATGCATATTTATGATCGCATTGGCTTTATTAAGCTGTAACGATTCATGCCTATTAGGAAGGTGTTGAACAATATATTCCAGCCTATTTATATTTTCAACCAATATATTGTCATCACACTCAATATATAGCAACAAGGAGTGCAATGCTTGAAAGTATGCTCCTTGCTTCAAAGATAATTCAATAGATCTTTCAAAATCCATGCAAGCTTCTTGTGAAATCTTTCTATTTTTTTCTAAAAATAGCAAAGCCCTAACCAGATACATTTTAGATAAATAGCAGTGTTCGCCGCTCTTCTCCGCCCATAATAGTTTCGGATTAATGCGCTCTAATGCTAGGCTCACTTCCTTATTATCTAAAAGAGTATTCGCAATAATAGTTTCAAGAATCGACGCCCAAATTCTCAATTCAGCTGACCAGTAATGATCAAGAAACCCAATAGAGTACCCTGTTTCACCTAAAGCCCAGTCCTTAGGAATCCTCATCAAAGAAGCAATAAATTGCGGACCAAATTTCTCTTCTAGACGAGTTTGTTCTTTTTCCAGCTCCAAGACTGACTCTTTATCGGAGTTTTGAAACTGCAATATTGAGTCACAGGTATTTGTGTAACTGGTGTTGCCAAGATGGTTTATAGAAGAAGCCCATTCTTTAGACTGCTCCATAGCTAAAGATGATTCACTGAGAGCTCCTTGCTCCCAGTAAAGTAGACTAAGAATAGCCAAAGCCCAAGACTTAGCATCTAAACCAAATCTAGCAGCAAACTCACTGCCATCAAATCCTAGTTGATCGTATTTTGTTACTGCTGACTCTAGAGCATCTTTTGCTTCTATAAAATATCCATCGTTCCAAAGACAGAAACCAAATACAACATTAGAGAAGCATACCTGTACATCATCGTTGTTCGCTAAGGCCAATTCCTTCATTTGAGTCGCAAAATCTGCCGGTATCTCTCTTGAAGATCGATTATTATGAAAAAGGAAAGTGCCCCACAAGATATTGAAGTAGTATTCTTTATAGCCTTCACTATGTCCTTCACTGACTGATCTGTCAAAAATTTCCTTTGACTTGTCAGCGATCTCATCAAACTCATGCGATCCATAACCCTGACAAACCATAAGTACTGGAATCATCAATGAATTAAGAGCAAGCTCATTCTCATCTCTTATCAATGTGTTTTCTATCCCCTTGTTCCACTGCAAGGAATTTTCCAGGCAATTCAAGGCATAATTTTCACCTGATTGTGAGATAAAAACCTTAGCAGCATTTAATCCTAGCTCAACCGCCCTGCCATAGTTATTTGCTTTGGAAAAGTGTTCTGCGATTACAAACGGGTTACTTTTACAATACTCAGGTTTCTCTTTTTCGAACGCTTCAGCTACATTTTTATGAGCACTAAGCCTTTTATCACTCAACATTGAATCATATGCTGCATCACGGACTAATGCATGCTTAAAAATATAACTATCGCTATCAACCTTACGCTGTTGGTATATTAACTCAGCTTCAATCAACTCATTAAGATCATTTTGAATCTGTCCTTCAGTATGACCAGATGCAGCTATTAATAGATCATAATCGAATTCTCGACCAATGGTGGCAGCTAACTGAGCAGTTTCTTTGGAATAAACTAAGGAATCAAGTTTTTGCTGCAGGGAGTCTCTTAAGCTAGTTGGTACCTCATCTAGCTTGTCAGGGCTTACAAAATCAATAATACCGTTCAACTTATGCACCAGTTCTTTCTGCTGCATCATATTGACCAGTTCTTCGATAAACAACGGAATGCCATCTGTACGGGATATCAACAGATCTAATACCCCTTTTGCGATTGCCTCACCATTAAACATGGTAGAGATAAAATCTTTTGAGGCATCTGCAGCTAAACGACTCACACTAACAGATTCGAAGCCTTTGCCTTCTAACAATTCAGGCAATGGTTGGCGGGAAGTACTGATAAAAACATCATTTGAAGCCTGAATAACTTTGGCAAACTGGGCAATAAACTCAATACTGGTAGGGTCAGCCCAATGCATATCTTCAAAGATATAGAGCTTCTTATGACTATGGCCATCGTCACACATAAACAACGCAGATAGGGCGTTAAATAGATACTGCTTCTGTACGTCAGGCGCAAATGCGGAAGGCTCCATACCCTCTGGTAGAGGAATATTCAACCATGCAAACAGAACTGGCAAGGCTGGTACTACTACATCTAAATGCTCACTATCTAGCTCCTGAGCCAGTCCAATCAATAAATCAGCAGTTTGGGTGCTATCTAAAGCGTCTAATGAAAACTTAAACTTCAGCAGGTTCAGAATAGGGTAAAGCGCATTATTCTGATGCTCTGGTAAACACTGAGCAACATAGTGGTAATAGCCCTTGGCTTGATCTCTTAATTCAAACACTAAACGAGACTTACCAATACCTGCCTCACCATTGATATGAGCCAAGCCTGGAATATGGTCTTGTGGACGTCGACTTTTCTGCAAAATACCCGTTAAGACTTTTAGCTCAGCTTCGCGCCCTACAAAAGCATTGTTTTTTCGGGTGCCTCTCAAGAAACCAAAAGCTTCGACCTGACGTTCGCCAGTTAATCTAAAGGTAGGGATCTGTAGGGCGTTTACACCTGCTTCAATAATGCTCGCAGCATCAAACTGGACATAGGCTTCTAGTAGTTTGCGGGTAACATCAGAGCACAGGATTTGATCTGCATCTGCTGCACGGGCTAATTCAAGCGCAGTATTTGGAGTATCCCCTTCAGGGATAGCATCTGCGTAGGTGGTAACCAGGCCAGTATGCACACCTAATCGGCCCTGCATAATAATGCCCTGATTTTGCTTTAATAAGTGGTTACGTTTAGCGAGGCCACTCATAATGTCCAGTGCTGTGCGAGCACACAAACGAGCATCATTATCACTTACCGCAGGATAGCCAAAGTAAAACAGCAGGGTGTCACCTAAAGTCCCTACATGAGTCGCACCATAGCGCACTGCAATATCAGTACATTGGTTTTTCTGATCATGATGTAGCGCCTCGATGACCTCTGCATCCAGTACTTCATCAGTCACTTTACGCACTTGGATGCAGACTGCTAATGCCGTAATCTGCTTACGTTCGGTTAACCCTGTTAACGCAGCAGCGCTAGGATTCTCCATCGTAGCTTGATCAACGCTAGATACACACGTTGTGGTATCCGCCATCCCGCCAGTGCCTTGACCTGACAAATCACCCACAAGGTTGGAGAAGTTCAGCAGTTTTAACTCAGCAAACAGTTCATGACTAGTTATAGTACGTTCATGTACTTTTTTCTGTAATGCTCGACGCAATAGAGAAGCCACAGGGTGGCCTACAACCGGCGCAGGTAGCGGAACGTTCGATTGACTCAACTGTTTGTGGAAAACAGATGCCAGGTTTGCACCGGACACTGTTGGGCTGCCTGTTAGACACTCCAGAAAAACTAACGCCCAAACATAAACATCGGTTTTTACGGTAGGTGGCTCGCCACGTAGCTGTTCAGGTGCACTGTATGATGGTGTGCCTAACGCCTCTTGGGTCAGGGTGATGCTTTTATAATCTTGCTGACGGGCTTCGTTAACAAAGGTGCCGATACCAAAGTCCAGAACCTTTACATGGGTTCTAACACCAGTCTGGATCAGCATAATATTGGCAGGCTTAATATCTCTATGAATAATGCCTTGCTCGTGAGCATAAGCCAGGGCTTCCAGTACCTGCCCCATAATGTCGGCAGTTTCAACTGCGGGCAGAGACCCATTATCAATCAGCAGTTCTTTTAACGTTTTACCGTCTACGTACTCAAATACGGCGTATAACAGGTCATTGTCGCCTTGCCCTTTGTCCAACAGGCGCACAATATTAGGATGCTGTAAACGGCTACACAGCAGGGTTTCTCGCTCGAAGCGTTCGATATAGCGCTTCTTTTTTGCTTCATCAAAATCAGGGCTTATTGCCAAAAATTTAATTGCAACAATCTGACCAGTTGTTAGCTGTTTCGCTTTATAAACACTACCAAATCCGCCTTCGCCTATTTTTTCTAACAACTCATAAGCCGATGAATTGAAGTTTTTTGTTATAGCATCATAGCTGACTGGATCTGCCGCCATTTTTGGTTATCCCATAATTGATATTACTGATTACACAGCAAACTGAGCCGATGCAAGCGTTCCATCGAAGCAATATCTAGACGCTATATATCGGCTTTGATGTTTGTTTTTGTTTATCTATGTAACATTATTTTACTAAAAGCATTCAGCTGAAGCCGTTTAAGTTTCCCTAAAAAAGCACGATATCAGCTTTCTTTTAAGGTTGAAAGAAAAGCGATGTCTCAAAAAATAGCCCTTTGATTAAAGGACAGGACACAACAAAGAAAGACATATATTGTCGCAGCATTGCATTTAAAATCTACCATCAAGCATGGAGCATTAGTGATGGCTATTCAATGCACTTTTAGCTCGCTTAAATAATGGCGTATCTCTACCTTGATCAATTTCTGCCAGAACAGATTTCAGCTGATTATCAGCTTCCTGTGCAAAACTCGACGCTCCTGCACATTCAAGCCAATGGGTTGCAATATCAAGCTTTAGCCAGCTCGCTTTCATAGTGTAGGCCCGCTCAAAACCTTGCTTAAAGTAATGATTAATTTCTTCAGTATACTGCCCTGATTGGTTATACGTATAGCAAGCCAAAGATCGCTGCAGTAAAGGCACCACACCAGGCTGCCCCATTTCCTCACATCTATTAATCATCGTATTAATTAAACCAGAAATTTCGTCATACCTTTCCGCTGGCATTAACTCAAATAACATCGGCCAATAAAAAGTACTACTACCTGCAGTGTTTTCGTCATGCCACAACTGGAATAAGAAAGGCTCCATAAAGTCTGTTTTTTGTACTGCCCAGTCATAAATCGCAACAATCCATCCTTCCAGCCATTGTGGATCTCTTTTGCCCTTAATTTCCAGTGCATAACTCTGAGTCAAAGCTTCAGCTTTCTTTCGATCATGACATTGGTAAGCCAACATGGCCCAGAAAACCACTGAGCCGTCTATCGACATAGCACAACCGGTTTTTTCCGCCCATACTTTAGCAGCTGCTGCACTTTGTTCTGCCTGATCAATTTTCCCTTTAAAAGACAGAATATGGCTTAGAATAAACAAAGCTTGGCTCTTGGGTTCTACACCATAGTTTTGCCACAACTGGGTATCGCTATTGTCGTCGTATAATGCCACAGCTCTGTTACAACATATTTCAGCTTGATGTAAGTCAGCCATGAATTGATAGGTTTGCCCCAACAATGGAAGAATCAATAACTGCTCAAGTCGATTTGATCGGGCCATCGCATTTTGAAGCAGACTATTACCCAGCGTTAATGCTTTCTTGCAATGACCGCTAAAGTGCAACCTTTGGTACTCTCCCCACTGCTCTAGAAAGCCCTCATCTACACTTTCTTGCTGCTCTTTCCCATCCTCTACCGGTTTTAGTTCGGATACTCGCTTTTGCAGGGTCAGCAATTGCTCACTGCCCAGACCATAAAGCGCCATATAAGAGGAAAATACGGTTTCACTGAGCTGCAATTCATATGAATTGTTTTCTGGCTCACTGATGTGATCAATCCAGGTCATCGCTTGATGATACATTTCAACGGCCTCTGAATAGGCGCATCTGATACTGGCTTGCTGAGTTGCTTTAATCCCCATATCTGCAGCACTTGACCATTGCTCTGCTCGACTATAATGCTGAGCTAAAACAAAAGGCTGCTGCTTTGCCAAACCTGGAAAGTGTTGTGCAATCGCTTTAGCGATCTGGCTGTGGAATGCTTTTCTTGCGGCTCCATTCAGGCTGTCGTAGGCCGTATCTCTTATTAGGGCATGGCTAAACAGATAGCTATCACCGTTCACCTTACGCTGGCGGATAATAAGCTCTGCCTCAAGCAGCTCATTGAGATCGCTTTGAATCATCTCTTCATCATAATCTGAAGCGGCAACCAACAGCTTGTAATCAAACTCACGCCCTATCGCTGCAGCTAACTGTGCTGTTTCTTTGGCGTATACCAAACCATCCAACTTCTGCTGTAGCGAATCACGTAGGCTATTCGGTATTTCCTGTAACTTCTCAGGACTCACGAAGTCGAATATACCGTTCAGTTTTTGCACCCACTCTTTTTGCACCAGCATATCCACTAATTCTTCAATAAATAGAGGGATACCATCGGTACGGGCTACGAGTAGGTCTAACAATCGGGTGGCAACATCCTGTTGGTCAAACAGCGCTTGAATAAACTGCTTACAATCCTCTTGCGCTAACTTGTCTAACTTGAGGCTGATAACAATGTTTCGAACGGTTTCTTTGGAGGAGGCTTCGATGGCGCCTAATAACGCCCCAGGTAGTGTTTCTCGGGAGGTGATAACGAGACGATGGGATGAGTTTTTCAGATCCAACACAAACTGCGCAATAAACTCCAGGGTTGTTGGATCAGCCCAATGCAAATCTTCAAAAACAAAGAGTTTTTTCTCTCTGGCCGTTTTATCACTATGAAGCAAGATGATGCTTAATGCATTAAACAAAGCCCGTTTCTGAGCCTCTGGAGATAGCGCAGAAGGCTCAATAGCCTCTGGCAATGGGATATCCAACCAAGCCAGTAGAATCGGTAGAGCCTCACTGAGCCTCTCGGAATACGCCTTATCATATTGCTCTGGTAACTGCTGCAATAAGGTTATGGTCTGCGCTTG
Organism: uncultured Oleiphilus sp.; assembly: GCA_964342385.1. Classification (GTDB taxonomy): domain Bacteria; phylum Pseudomonadota; class Gammaproteobacteria; order Pseudomonadales; family Halomonadaceae; genus Oceanospirillum. The sequence continues at coordinate 88,188 of CAYFGP010000008.1, forward strand.
CGTTAAGGCACTTAAGGTAAGCTGGTACTTCAGTAGGTTAATAATGGGATAGAGTGCATTATTGCGCTGCTCTGGCAAACATTGAGCAACGTAGTGCTGGTAATCATATGCTTTATCTCTCAACTCAAACATCAGTCGAGACTTACCAACCCCCGCTTCACCATAAAGATGCAATGTCGCAGGAGGCTTATTGCTTAACCCATTACCCTCCGCTAATTTTGTTTGCGGCCGAATAAAATCCAATAGCAGAGATAGCTCTTTCGCCCGCCCCACAAAAGCGTGATTGCGCCGCTGCCCACGTAGAAAGCCAAAAGCCTCAACCTGTCGTTCTGCCATAAGGCGAAATAAAGTGGTTGGATATGCGTTCATACCCAGAGGCATTACTTGATCGGTTTCAAACTCGATATAGGCTTCCAGCGCTTTTCTGGAACTTTCACTGCATAAAACCTGATTTTTATCCGCTATGCGAGATAGCTCCAAGGCAATATTGGGCGTATCGCCTTCAGGGGTTGCATCCGCAAAACTGGTCACCACCCCTGTATGCATGCCGATGTGAGCATATATTTGTATCCCCTGCTGAAGCTTTAGCAGGGCATTACGCTTACTCAACCCACTGATCATATCCAATACGGCGCGGGCAGCCAGTCGTGTATCATTTTCACTGGCTGCAGGATAGCCAAAATAGAATAACAAGCTGTCAGCCAGCGTATTTACATGGTGTGCACCATAGCGCAAAGCAATATCTACACACTGGCTCTTCTGATCACGATGCAGTGCATCTATCACTTCAGGGTCGATTGTACTTGCGAGCACTTTCCTAGGTTGTAAGCGCACGGCTAACACTGTGATCTGCTTACGTTCAGTCAAAACAGTCGAAACCTTAGTATGACTGTTGAGTAAGGTATCCAACTCACCGGGTTTAGCATTGTCTTCTGAGGACTCAGCAGAAAAACTCCCAACCAAACTGGAAAAGTTAAGCTGATGCAGTTCCTTATACAGCTCTTTGGCCGTTATTGTGCGCTCATGTACTTTCTTCTGTAACGCCCGGCGCAACACCGCTGCAACAGGATGCCCTATCAGTGCATTTGGTAAGGGAACATTGGATTGACTCAGCTGCTTATGAAAAACAGAGGCCAGGGTTGAACCAGAAACGGCAGGCCTGCCGGTCAAACACTCAATAAAAACTAAGGCCCAGACAAAGATATCTGTTTTTACGGTGGGGGGTTCCCCTCGGAGCTGTTCGGGGGCACTGTATGAAGGGGTACCTAAGGTTTCACGGGTCAGGGTAAGGCTCTTGTAATCCTGCTGACGAGCTTCACTGGCTAAAGTACTGATACCAAAATCAAGCACTTTGGCATGAACCCCGGTCCCTGTCTTAACCAACATAATATTCGCAGGTTTAATATCTCTGTGAATCACCCCTTGTTCGTGAGCATGAGCTAAGGCATCCAGAACCTGCTCCATCACTTCAGCTGTTTCCAGAGGAGATAGAGCACCGGATTCCTGCAAAACTTCTTTTAAGTTCTTCCCTTCAACATACTCAAATACAGCATAAAGCAGATGATTACTGCAGCATCCTTTATCCAGTAAACGCACAATATTAGGGTGCTGCAGACGACCACTTAACTCGGCCTCACGTTCAAAGCGCTCTACGTAGCGCAACCTTTTTGCGCCATCAAGATCTGGATCAACTGCCAGAAATTTTATCGCGACAGTCTGCCCTGTACTTAATTGCTTTGCCCGATAAACGAAGCCAAATCCACCCTCACCAATTTTGTCCTCAAGCTCGTAAGCTGTTGAATTAAAATGCTGAATAATGTTATCTGCAGAAACGCTTACCATGTACTCTCAACCTTATTCAAATTCATCTGCTTAGAGACTGCTTTTATTTATTTTGGACTGGGCTAAAGCAATTCAAATACAAAATTATGCAACTAACGCGACAATAAGCCTTATATTACAGAGCAATAAAAACAAGTGAAACATTTTGTAACACAAAGAATAAATGATTTGATTGGTATCACTATCTTGAAAGACTGCCCTAAAATTCTGCGTTATTAGGAGGTTTAGAGGATCGCTAATGATATGAGCCCCAACACTCTATTGACGTGCTGCTATACCCCCTATCCATTAGCCTCTAGCAAGTTATCAACCTCATAACGATTGCGACCACTACGTTTGGCTCGATACAGGGCTTGATCGGCTTTATGATAAAAAGACTCTTCATCATCATCCTTATACGCTGCCACACCAATACTGACCGTGACATAATCCGCTACGGCTGAGTCAGGGTGATCAATATGCAACTCAGACAACGCCTGCACGATTCTCTCTGACAGTTGAGCCGCTTGCTTGCTATTACTACCCGGCAGGATAAGCGCGAACTCTTCACCACCAATACGCGCGACGGTATCAACGGCTCTCTGGGCCTGTCCGGTAAGCACTTTAGCCAGCTCTCTTAAACACATGTCTCCGGCTGGATGACCTTTACTGTCGTTAAATTGCTTAAAAAAATCCACATCAACGATCACCAGAGAAAGCGGCGTATGAAAGCGATCTGTATGGTTCAATTCATCTTTCAGGGCTTTATTAAAACCTTTTCGATTTGATAACCCCGTTAGTTCATCGGTATAACTCATAGCTCTAAGGGAATCGATAAGGCGTTCGTTTTCTGCTTGGAGTTTTAGGCTAAACAGGTATTGGCGACGCAGTGTGAAAATTAACAATAAAACCAGCAGGGGCAGCTTCACTATGGCAAGAAACTGATCGATGGGTCCAAGAAAGGGATCTGATAGCATCAGGTAACTATAACCTGCCAGTAAAACCAGCTGTGACACCAGCATTAGACTTAGTCGGCTATACCAAGCCAGTAATAGGCTAAAAAATCCGATCAAAAGAATTTTCTCGGCAACACCTCTATCCTGCCATAACGCTAAAACGGCGTAAGCGGTTGCGATCCAACATAAGGTTAACAATAAAGCTGAGCCTAACCAGGCGGGTTTGCGATACTGCTCTTTGAGCATGCCCACTGCGGTAGCATAAAATCCGGTTAATAATGCTATTTGAGGAAGGAAGTGCCATAGCAGCACACTATCATCAGGTACAGAGCCCAACAGATAGTAACTATAAACTAGCTGTATCAACAGGCTTGAAGCCAGTGCCCAGATAAAGCCGTATTTGAGTGTTTTGCCTGCCAGAACATCTGACAGGCTGGAATGAGGAGTGGAGCTCAGTGTTAGGTTAGCCACAACATCCACCTCCTAGGACGGATATTAATAAGTATGCGACGGATATTAATAAGCTCTCAATAAAATAAATCACGCCTGAACGAAGGTCTTTCTGTAACAATCGCACTATCCTTCCGCCAACGGCTAGAGAACAAAGCATATTGTTAAGAACTCACACAAAAGTTTCTCTTTAGAAATGGCTTCATGCTTCAGCCATTGGTCAAAAAATATCGAAATACTTTTGTGTAAGTATGTATAGAGAGGCTTTGTGCGAACACTTCTGTCAGAACAATACTTGAACAGTATAGTCACAAAACCTCAGCTCAGAGGCTGAAATACCCTCTCTATTGTCTGGAGCTTTTCTTATGGTCGCTCCATAGACTTAGATCGTTTGATTAAATACAGCATATTGATTAGATCCACGCCCTTTAGCTTGCTTTAAAGCCTGCCCCGCCTTTCGATACAGAGACTCTGGCGTATCTTTATTGTGGACCGCCACACCATAGCTAAAGCTAAGTTTCTTACCCAAACCAGGATTTACAATCGCTTTTTGCTTTAAGGCTTTTTGTACTTTGTCCACCAACATCTCAGCCTGATGCCGATCACAGCCCGGTAATATCATGGAAAACTCATCACCACCGGTACGGGCGACAAAATCCACAGAACGCTTTGCTTGGCTGGGTAAAAACTGAGCCAACTTTTTCAAACAGGCATTGCCCGCCTGATAGTCCAGCGCATCGTTGTAGTCTTTAAAGTGATCCACATTTACGACGACAAGAGATAATGGGGTATGAAAACGATTAGAGAGATTCATGGCATTATCCAATACCTCATCAAAACCTTTACGGTTGGCGATCCCTGTCATCTCATCGGTATGATTAATAATTCTAATTTTTTCAGCAAAAGAGACATTCTGTTGATTTTTATTCTGAGCCAAACGAAAGAGGCTTTTGAGGGTAAAGATCATAACGACAACCAGTGCAGGAAACATCAGCACGGATAACGTCTGATCTAACAGGGAAAGATTGGGGTCATTAAACACAAAGACGATATAGGCCAATACCAACTGCGGCAGAGAGATGATCATCAGTCGGGTACGGGCAAAAAACGCCAGCGTTAAACTGAAAAAACCGACAATCAGAAACTTTTCAGCAACATAGTAAATTTGCCAGATTTCGTAGACATACCAAGCGGTCATCAACCAGCTAAGAGAGGTCAAAAATGCACCGACCACTCCGGTAAATTCACCATGATGCCCTCTTGTATGCTCCATACGAAACAAGATAGCAGCAATCAACAATGCAACAGCCGGGGACCACAGTGCAAAGCCCGGGGCATAAACACCCACACCAGGGGTCGTAAGGAAAAAGAAGCCGTAGCACAATAAGGCCAATACACCAGAGGCTACAGCCCAGATAAAGCCGTAGGTGAGCACCCGATGCATTAAATTACTGGAAAAGCGTACTTCAGGTTCATTAACTGCAGTCAGTAGTTGTGTAGGCAAAATAAGGCCTCTTGGATTCAAGTAACAAGTGCAATCCAGTTTACAACAATAAGTTTAGCTTGGATCTTGGAAAACCTGCTCTAAGGATTCTGCCTGAAGAATATTAGCGGTCCACTGTACCAGTTGATCTTCGCTGGCCTGAAGTAAATGAGTAAGAACAGGAACTAATGATCGATAGAAGAATGGTTGAGAACACTTACGTACAAGCGGTAGTAAATCATCATTCTTTAAAACAGATAGATTACGAACTTCACCGAGCAAATAAAAAAACCGGCCTTCGCAAAAAGGCCGGTACTTCAAGTGAAGT
>CAYFGP010000009.1:0-33597 GCA_964342385.1 uncultured Oleiphilus sp.
CTGATCCTTAGCGTCTTGCTTCTCGCCATCCTTAATATCAGCAATCTTGCTCATAACCCGATCCTCCCTACAGCGAAGCCCATCAAATAGACAGATCGCCGCCCAGATAAACGCCCACTTGAGTTAAAGAGGGGCAAAGAGAAAGACCCAAAGAGAGATAGAGCAGACGCAAAGACACCACAGGATAAAACACCCGAACGGAGCCGAAACGACTGAAAAATAGAATGTGAGCCAGAGGCCCTAGAGGAATTAAAGACGCGAAAAAACCTGGCACCGCAAACGCGATTACAGGCCGTAAGATCATGAAAATAAAGAAGAAATTTTTCTTTAGCCGAGCGAAGCTCTGGCGTAATATTGTTCGAAGCCATAATTGATACTACCGTTATCAGTTTGGTTAGCTGCCTCTTGGTGTTACCAGCACCTTGAGGTAGCGCTTAAGATTTAAATGCTTGCGATAGGCAGACTCCTGCTGTTGATTAGATTAGCAAGTAATCAAACACCAGATAGCGATTTAAAGCAATCGCTATCTGGTGTTTTTGTTTGGGTTCAAAGTAGATTGGATTAGCTCGGGCTCATGCTAAAGCGCAAAATATTAACAACAGTAAAACCTGAAGAAGTTTTTCAACGCCGCAATAAGCGGTGAGCGTAGCGAGTCCAGCGCAACTTTTTGCGCATTGTTAAATTATGTGTACTGCCTTGCTACCCATTGTGTATGTTCTCTGGAAAAAGCTCTCTCGGCATTGTTCACAAACTCAGACAGTTGTTCTTCTGTTTCAACACTCTCCGTTAATCCTCTAATTATTCCTATTTCTTGGGCTGTCAGAGAATAAGCAGAGGATAACTCATTAAATTTTTTTATTTGCATCCAGCTAATTATAAATGCTGCCAGAACCACAAAAACGTCTGTAGGCCAGTATTTCCACTCTGGATATGCGATTCTAACTAGCACACAACATACCGCAGAAAACTGAGCTATCAACAAAGCAGCAAACCAATACTTTTGCATTTTCTTGTTATGAGCCGCCTTTGTCGTATACCAACGACGCTGTTCATCTATACGATTTCTCAGATAAAAGTCGACTCTTTCTTGCATATTTAATGCTCGAGTATCGTCCATATCCTCTGTTATCTGATCTCCTACATCTTGATGTTCTCCAATCGCCCCCCCCAGCTCTCGGTTGGTACGAATAATTTCATGGAGCATATTTCGGAATTCAGATTTAGGGATCTGTACGGATTGAGCATCCATAAAAGGTGTGGATCTCATAACATATCGCCAAGTAGATGTTTTTATCGACTCAGCGACTGCGCGTCCGTTATACCAGGTTTTCTCAAATTTCTTAACACCTAGAAATATTGATATACCTAACGCAGAAAGAAATACAATTGCCATGATAATACTGTATTTCTTTTCTGGCATGACGTTTATAGTCAAGCAAGTACCAATGATTAAGAGAAATGCATGAAAAAAAGTAAGTCTCAAAAAAGTTCGTTGCGCAGATAGAGAAGCGGCATCAGCAACTTTATAAAGTGAAGGGTAGTTCATTATGACCTCAAAGTTGTGCCCCTCAGGGCGTAACATCCTTTATCTTTTCAGTTCGCGAATTGCATCTACAATGCTTGAAGTGTTCCATCCAACAATTTTGTCCGCAGCATCCTGCACAGCCTTAGGCATAACCTTTGCCCTCCATGGTTTAATACCCAAGATAGGCTTCCCTAAAGACTCAGCATAATCTATTTCAAACTGAATCCAATCACTACGAGATACATACATTCCACCCAGAATAACAACGACTTCTACAGGGCGAATTTGTTGTCTAAGCTCTTCCTTAAGATCCTCCACGGGTAAGTCATCGAAAGCCTTGTGTCTAGGAACAGAGTAATTTGCACACTTGAAGTTATTCGCTTGATCTAAAAACTCGATAACTCTATTGTAGTCATCATCATATTTCCATTTATGACTAATAAATAGCCTGTATGCATGAAGTGATGGCATCGTATTCTTCTCCTTTGCCAAGGATAATCCGGTAATTTAACGAGACGGTAGAAAAAACCAAGCCTCAGAAATTGATCATTTTTTTACTAAAATTCGTGTCTCTACATAAACTTCAGAAGAGCAATTTGTATCTGCAAAATAGCTAAAACTCATACAGCAGCGCAAAATATTACCAACAACAAGACCTTAAGAAGTTTTTCTCCAGTTTCAACGCTTGCAGCAACGATGTATGCTTAGCGGACATTTTCTTTTGCTACGAAACGATTCGCAAAAAATAGGCCATTGATTATGCGTCCGTTTATATTGCACTTGTTATGATTTATTTTGCATACTCTCTGATTGCGGCAACAATACTCTCGGTATTCCAGCGTACATCGGCAATAGATCTACTAGATACTGTAGTTGAAATTCTTTCTTGCCCCCAAGGTATTATACCGACGATTGGAATACCCAAACCTATAGCTTTATCCAACTCCCACTCCATCCATTCACTATAACTTGCATACATTCCTGCAAGTCCAAGTACTATGTCTGAATTTCCTATTTTTTCGGCTAAACGCTGCTTTATATAGTAAGAATTAGTAGAGTTGATTGGTTCATCTTTACTAACTTCCTCAAACTCAACATTAAAGTAACCACGATCGTTCAACAATCTGTGCAAGCCTTCCAGCGCTTCAGAATTTTGCCATGAGTGACTAATAAAAATATTATATGCTTTTGCCATTTTTAACTCCTTGTTAACTCGAGTAATTTTGTTTTACCTTCTAAAAAAGTCTCTTTTTCCCACTCAGCTTCTGCTAACAACATAAACAATTTTTCAAATTGACTACCTTTATAATCATCATTTAAGCCATAATAACAATTTGATAGAGTGGCTATAGCCCACTTTATCTCAGAACTAATACCACCTTCTTCAACCGAGTCTTCTATATCCTCCAAAATTTTAACTATTTGTTTACGGGCCTTTTTAGCTGCAATTTTGTAGTATGTCTTTTCATCTTCTTCTTGTTCAACTTCAGACATCATATCTAAGCAAAGAGCGTAATTTTCCCCAGTGTAATAATCACTCCTTATTTGAAAGCCTTTTTCATAATAACTAATAGCTCTTTTCAGACATTCAACATCAGAATTTGATAGCCACATTCTTTTATAGATAGCGCCAGTTAAACCAAGAGTTTCAGGGTCATTTGATTCGCCATCGGGGGCTAATTTTTCAATAATTCTTAGTGCGTCTGCCAAAGCTGTAACTTCTGATGGTTCTTTTGACTTGTAGATAGCTAGTGCTTGTTGTTGAAGGAAGTAGTCTTCTGATGGAACTGCTTCAGCTGCTTTTTCCCATAACTTTGCAGCTTCAACAAATTGGTCCGCTAGCATATGGTCTTTGGCTTTTTCTACAATGGCGAATATATGTGTTTCTCTTTCAGCTAAATCACAAATAATTTTCTTATATTCAGCCTGAGGGATTTTTGGTGGATTAATATCTTTGATAAAGTCGTAAAGTGGGCTATCAATAATAGTGTTTTTAGTAATTCTATCAATAGTTTTAGACAGAGCCTTTTGGCAGCGCTCAGCTTCATCAGCACCAATATCTTCGCCTAAGTGTTTATAGTGAAATATCCTAGTATGATCCAAGTCGAAAGGAATCTTTCCTTCTTCTTCTTTTATTACTATCGTTGAATATGGCTTAACTGCATGCCGTATACCTAATTCATAGATAGCATTTGGATTAAAAGTAGAAATATCTGCGACGACTAGCTCTGCCTGCATGAGCAATGCATACATGCTTTTGTCTATTAGTCCAGAATCCTGTATTTCGTCAGCTCTAACACATTGAAAACCTGAAGACTCAACAGCCGGCTGAATTATATTTTTGTATGTCTTGTCTAGATCTAGTGTTTTACCAGTTGAGTAATCGGTCTTTTTACCAAACCCCATAATAACAAAACAAATTTTCTTTGATTTTGCCACAAAAACTCCTTGTGAACTCAGTATTCGGATAACTCATAACATTTTATTCATCCGCTCGTGCAAGCTTAACAAGCTTGTAAGGCTGGTCTACCTTACAAGGTAATCAAGGAGGACAACCATGTATCGGCGAATAAAAAAGTATCAAAATAATGTAGAGCATCGAGCCAATCAACGCATAATACAAGAACAGAAATTTGCCCCAAATACTGAGAATCATTCTTTTACTGAATTACCTGACCTGCCCTGTATCATTGAGATAATAGATCTCAACTCAGGCACTCCCATCAAACATAGAATGGAACTATACCTTATGGTTCGCATTGATTGCTATGATGTTTTTGTCGATAACCGATTATGAAAGAGAAGAATAGGTTAGAGAAAAATACTTGAAGGACTTCGTAAATTTTTATACGCCAGAGAGCTGAATAACGTTTAACTTCTTCACTATTGAGCAACAATAAATTAATGCGACACTATTAGTCCCATAAAAACAAAAACACCCAACCTTCAACCGTTGATTTATATAGGTTGTTTCACAGGCATTCTATTTCATTCACTCATACGATCATCAAGACAGACTCATTCAACGCGACCAAAAGTGACGATACATAATACGCAGAAAATGTTTGGAGGTTACTCGCTATACAAGGGCTTTTAAGATTATCGGATGAGGCTGGAGCGCTACTGATCAGTAGAGAGCTAAATGAATAATCGGCGTAGATTCTGGCTGAACCAACACAGACAGATAATGGATCTGGATATTCGCATCCCTGCAATCCAGACTATTCGATCAATTTAATACTCACTCAACCCCTTCAGCTTATGAATGGCTTCAACCTCTTCATCAATCTGATCCAAACGCTCTGCTAGCTCATTCATACTCTCGATATTAGCGGAGACTTTTTCTTCGGTTTGAGTCGATGAGGTCATCATTGCATTCATTTCATCGCTTAGATCAGAAGAACTTTCTGCAATCTCTTCGATAAACTGGCTGGTGCGGTCAATGGTGCCTTTAATGCTCATAATAGAGCCAGAGACGTTATTGATGGTTTTACCCGTTTCATCGACACTCTTTTGGGTATTTTGCGACAGGTTGCGCACTTCATCAGCAACCACGGCAAAACCTCGCCCTGCATCACCGGCTCTGGCTGCTTCAATGGCTGCATTGAGTGCCAGTAAGCTGGTCTGGTCCGCAATGCCTGAGATTACGTTCAGTACCGATTGCACCTCTTCCGCATTCTGCTGCAAGACATCCACATCGCTGCGTAGCTGTAAACGATCCTGTTCCTGATCGTCGATAATGCGGCTGAAATGGTTAAAGCGTTTTTGCACATCTGACAGCACATCACGGGAGGTTTCCGTATAGTTTTGCAGAGAGTCAAAGCCCCCCATAATGGAACGTACCAAGGGTTTGTACTCAGCCATATGGTCAATCAAGGTTGCTTGCAGCTGGTTAATCTGGCGCAGGCTATTTAAACGGGATTCCATAAAGTACATGCGGAAATGACTGTAGTTCTGCGGGAAGTTATCGGCATAATCGTCACTAAAACGCTCTCCTTCTTTCAATTGATAGAAGAACACAGCAGTCAAAGTCTGATTCATATGCACGCCCAACAACTCTCCAAAGGTAGAAAATCCCGCTGCCGGTATCTGTTGGAAGGTACTCACCCGATTCAACTCGTTGGCATTATTTAGCCGTCTCAGTACGCAGTCATTTGCCAGCATGGCCACAGGAGTGGGCTTGCTGCCAGCATAGCGTTTGTATTCCTGCTCGGTATGGGCTGCAAAGGGGGTAGCTTTAACCAGATGTAAATTATCGCCAAAATGCAGGTCACAGAAGAAAGCCACCGCCTCACTGGCCTGATCAATCCCTGCAATCGAACGCACAAACAGTTCACCGCCGATCTCAACGCCAAAAGAGTGTCCTACCAGTTTGCTATCCAGCTCTCCTGGCTGGCAATTAAAGTGCTCACACAACGCCTGCACCAGAGATACTGCTCGGTTCTGACCAGATTGCATCACCGAATACACACAGCGGGTATGCGCATCTGATTCTATGATGGTAAAACTGGCACCTGTTTTCTGGAAGTTATGACTTTTAAAGATGCCATAGCGAATATCATTTTTTAGCTTACAGAAGACGACCAACGCCTGGTTATCCGTTACCCGATTACCATCGAAGACTGAAGCTTGCTGGAAATCCAGCTTGCCGCCAGCGGAGCCGCCAACAAAATAGCAGGGCAGACGATCACTGGCATACAGCGCCTGCATAAAGAAGTTTTCGCTGGCCGTTAAGCCATCAAAAAAGGTGAGTGCCAGAGTGTCTTTAGAGTTGATCTCAAAAGGTAAACTGACCTTGTGGATCTCTTGTTCGATGCGCTGAATCCTTTCCTGTTCTGAGAACTGTATCTGGCCACGTTTAATATCCTCGCAATGCAGGGGAATGGAACGCAGCTCCACTGCTTCGAACAAAGCATGGCTGTAACTTTGCAGCACAATATTATCCCACGTACCCTCGGCACTGTGATAAAAGGCGTTATGACAGGAGCTGAGCTCGCCCGCTGTCATAATGGCAATAAACTGTTCTGCAAATGGAACGGCTTGCTTAATACTCTGAGCGGTTTGCTGGAAAGGCAGATTAGGCGAGATAAACGCTACCACTAAAGCCGCTTTGTTATCCTGAAAATTAAGTGCCTGACATTCGGCGCTATTGATCTCGCTTTGGCGAAAGCTTTTCACCTTAACAGGGCTTTCACTGGTGTGAGATTTTGTTGCGGTTTGTTTTTTCCAGAACACGGGCGACTCCAATTAACACGGATCATCACAATGCTGTCATTTAATGACGCTATATTGGATTATTAAAAGTGCTTTTTGGATGCGGCATATCCCTTCAATGGACGTATTTATCTGGTACTTTGGAACTAATCCTGTAGCAGCCTGCTTATAGAACGTATATTGGCATCAATCACTTGATCCCATTCGCGTTATTCCTTCAGCTAACCATATCAGTACTAGAGTGGGTAAAACCTAAATTCTGGAAAACAAAACGCTTAAAGTTGAATAGAGATAGGTGAAGTAAGAGGCCCTGGTAATGATTTGTATTAGCCTGACTAGATCTGACACAGGGGCTAGCTATCTTGAAAGCTACCGTAGCTTTCTTGAAAACTAGTGCGACTTTCTTGAAAACCACGGTAATGCTCTTGAAAACTAGCGCGGCTTTTTGAAAACTACCGTAGCTTAGGCCTCTTAACAAAAATTGCTGACTAAGATTATTGGCAACGGTAAACATCAAAATCGATTTTGCCCGCTGTCATTGCGGCATCATTGGTGATCACAATGCCATCACCGCCCATTTTGGCTGCTTGGTTTTTAGCCAGGGTATTCAGCTCTTCTTTTACCGCCTCATCATTGCGTTTGAGCCCTATCACTTCATGCTTGGTGTAAACGTTGGCATAACCCAGCTTTTTGCACGCTGCTGTTTGTTGCTGAGTTAAGATCTGGATCTGTTCACTACCCGCTTCTGGTTTTACAAATGCACAACCGGCTACAGCCAACGACAACGCCGCAATTGGCAAAACACGCATCTTCATCACAATATTCCTTTACCTAAAATAAATGGATACCCGCGAAAACGACTGACCGAACAATCATTCTAAGGGTTTCAGATAATCAGTATTTTTTAGCTGAAAACACCGTACCAGCTCTTTGCTTAAGGTCAAAGTATCTGTTTAAGAAAAACTTGATGGTTTATCTGCTACTTGGCGGTTAGACACGATCTCAAAAAAAGCTGCCTGCCTTGTTTTAGTTGTATTTTGTTTCGCTGCTTAGTTAATTGCCTTGCTGAGATGCCCCATAAACACTAGCCTAGTGAGCCCGATAGAAACACTCAGGTTACCTCTTATGTTCCGCTGGTTATGGCAATTTGTGAAACCCTATAAACTTCGCCTGATGATTGCGATTATTGCGCTGGTCGCTACAGCGGGGCTTACCCTATCGTTGGGACAAGGGGTCCGCCTGATGATAGATCAGGGTTTTGCAGCCCAATCCGAACAAGGGTTAGCAGATGCACTGAGTTTGTTTGGTATCTTGGTGGTACTCGTTTCGGTAGGCGCTTACTTTCGTTTTTATATGGTGTCCTGGCTGGGTGAGCGTGTCGTGGCTGATATCAGACAAAAACTCTATCGCCATCTAATCAGCCTGCCCCCGAGCTTTTTTGAAGACAATCTGGCCGGAGAGATTCAGAGCCGGGTCACTACAGATACAACTTTGCTACAAACGGTTATTGGCTCTTCATTCTCATTCGCTTTGAGAAATGCGCTCACCTTTATTGGTGGCATCGTTTTAATGTTTCTCAGTAATCTTAAGCTCAGCCTGATTGTATTGATCGCCGTGCCCTTAATTGTGTTCCCTGCCATCTATTTTGGCCGCAAGGTGAAAAAACTATCCCGTGACAGCCAAGATAAGGTGGCTAGCGTAGGGGCCTGGGCCAGTGAAAGCCTGCAACATATCAAAGTTGTACAAGCCTTTACCCGAGAAGATCTGGTTAACCAACAGTTCTCTCAGGAAGCAGAAGGGGCATTCCAGATCGCGCTCAAACGTATCCGTCATAGAGCCTGGTTAATTGCACTGGTAATGATACTGGTGATGGGCTCTGTGGCCGGTATGATTTATGTCGGTGGTAGTGATGTGATCTCAGGTGAGCTGTCAGGTGGTGATCTGGCTGCGTTTGTCTTTTATGCCATTATGGTAGCGGGCTCCCTGGCTGCGGTAACAGAGGTCTATGGCGAGGTACAACGCGCTTCCGGCGCAGCAGAACGTATTCGTGAGTTATTGGCCACCGAGGCAGAAATCACTTCGCCGCAAACGACAGCAGAAACACAAGCATTAGCAAAAACACAGGCATCAACAGAGACACAAACAAGCACAGAGATGCCAGCAGCGCTTAACTCAGAGAGCATCCGCTTTGAAAAAACCAGCTATCACTACCCTTCTCGTCCTGATCACCAAGCTATCTCGGGATTAAGTCTGGAGATCAATCCAGGTGAAAGCATCGCTCTGGTAGGGCCTTCCGGGGCGGGTAAGTCCACACTATTTGATCTTCTACTGCGTTTTAGAGATCCGCAACAAGGTGAGATCTCACTACATGGCCGTCCGTTAACACAGTGGGATCTGCAACAGTTAAGAGAACGCTTTGCCTTAGTACCTCAGCAGCCTGTGCTGTTCAGTGCCAACGTATGGGACAACCTGAGATATGGTAAACCCGATGCCACAGAAGCAGAGGTGCTAGCCGCCGCACAAGCCGCTTATGCGGATGAATTTATTCAACAGCTGCCAGATGGCTATCAATCTTTCCTCGGTGAGCAGGGTGTCAAACTCTCTGGTGGCCAGAAACAACGATTAGCCATTGCACGGGCGATTCTGCGTGACCCGGAGATTTTATTATTAGATGAGGCCACCAGCGCACTGGATGCCCAAAGCGAACATCTGGTTCAGCAGGCACTAGATAAACTGATGGAAAATCGCACTACGTTGATTATTGCCCATCGCCTCGCCACCGTCGCTCATGTGGATCGAATCGCGGTATTTGATCAGGGACAATTAGTTGCAGTTGGCACACATCAGGAGCTACTTCAAAGCTCTCCGCTGTATAAGCGACTGGCAGAACTACAGTTTCAAAACGGATCTCTTGCAACGGCAGAGTAAGCAAATACTACGGCACAAAAAAGCCGCACGCACTGATCTGTAATCAAATCAGTGCCTGCGGCTTTTTTATTTCAATCTAGCTGCTAATCCAAGACTAATCGATTGCGACTAGCCTTGATTGATTAACGCTCTCTAAAGCCTTGAGACAGGGCTTTAGTAACAGGATCAGACAAGTAAGCCAGCAGCGTTTTATAACCCGTCAGAACCTCTGCAGTGACTGTCATACCCGGCAGAATCGGATAACGCTTATCACCTTTGGTCAGAAAAGTTTTCTCCAGGCTCACCCAACCTTTAAAGTAGGGTTTGCCTCTCTCATCCAAGGTGCTAAATGCAGACACACGTGCCAACTCACCGGTCGCGAAGCCATAGCGGGCAAAGTCATAACTGGTGATCTTTACATTCACTTCCTGACCGACCTGCACATAACCTACATCTTCAGGCGGAATACGTACTTCAGCTTCCAGCTCAACATCTTCAGGTACAATCTGCATTAAGACAGAACCAGGCTGCACCACCTGACCTGTGTTATTCACTTCCAGGTTAAATACCAGACCATCTGATGGCGATTTAACCCACAGATCACCCAGACGGGAATTAATTTTCTTCAGCTCTTCTTCTGTCTCTGAAATTTCACCTTCCAGAATATCCAACTGATCCAGTGGACCTTGCAAGATCTGGTTACGTGCTTCGAAGAAACGGCTCTTCGCTTCTGCTAATTCCCGGTTAGTCAGATCGATCTCTTTACGAATTCGTTCCTCTTCACCCTGAGCCGCAACCGCCGCACGCTGAGTTTCAAGCAGGGTAATACGTGTAACCAGACGCTTTTCAAACATCCTCTCACGCATCTCAAACATTTCAGAGGTCAGTTCTTTCTGCTTAGATGCTGCTGCCAGAGACTCTTCTAACTGAGCCAGACGAGACTCACGCTGTCGAACCTGCTGCTGAACCACATCCAGAGTCGATTTACGTACTGATATCTGGTTGACCAGTTGTTGCTTCTGTACGCTCACCATCACCGGATATTCTTGTTCAAACTCTGAAAAGTCTGGATCACGATCAGATACAAACGCTTCCTGACGCTCAGAACGCATTTTCAGAGATGCCAGACGAGATTGAATCTGACGCAGGTCAGACAAGTTTCTCTCATCATCCAGCTTCAGTAACATATCACCCGCTTTAACTGGCATACGCTCCTGCACCAAAACTTCCGAGACCGTGCCGCCATTCAGATGCTGTACAACCTTAATCTGACCAGATGGCACAATCTCACCAGGAGCGGAGGTTACCTCTGCTAACTCGGTCACCGATGCCCAGATCACAAAACTGATCATCATTATCGCCACCAGATATAGAATCGGTCGCGCGTAAACCGGAATCAGTTCATCTTCAATCTGTACCGTTTCGGATAACAATCTACGCTGACGTCTGCCTAGGGTGACTCCGGAATCAGCATTTTTATCAACTTTTTGCTTAGACATCAGCTCAAACCTGCCATAATTTTATTTTCAACATCAGCATAAGGACCTCTAGCAGTCACAGCCCCACTTTCCATATAAAGAATATGATCCGCCATTTTCAAATGACTCGGTCGAGGCGTTACCATAATCAGAGTCACTCGACCTCTGAACCAATTAAGACAACGCACCAAGGCCTCTTCACCCGCATCATCCATACCATTACCCGGCTCATCCAACAGCACAATTGAAGCGGGTTTAAGAATCGTTCTTGCCAGAGACAAGCGCTGACGGAAACCATTCGACAGCTGGTCAGCACCACTGTTGGAGATCCGGGTTCTGAAACCATCTTCCAACTGTTCAATATCCTTCAGAATACCGGCCATCTCTGCAGCCCAACGTAGCTCTTCATCCGTTGCACCTGGGTGAACCAAACGCAAGTTCTGAGCAACGGTGCCGTAGAAGATGTCACACTTCTGCGGCATATAACTCACGATAGCCCGTAGGTGGTTAGCCGAAATCTGACGAGTATCGATAGTATCAATTCGGATCGAGCCAGCCTGAGGTGAATACAGACGACTGATCAGAGTTAACAACGTTGATTTACCTGCACCATCCGGTCCGGTAATGCCCAGGAATTTGCCCGGAGGCGCATTAAAGGAGATACCTAACAACGCCGGATCCAGGTTAGCGGCATAACGGAAAGAAACCCGCGAGAATACAATGTCGCCATTGGAGACAAAACGGTTGGCCTGGTTAGTGGTGCCATCGGACTCAATGCCCAGTTTCATTAACTGGTTAACCTGATGAATATTAGTCGAGATACGTGACCAACTGCTCAGAGCGGTAAATAGGTTTTGCAACGGACCAATAAGACGCCAAGTCAAAATCATCGTTGCCATAATAGTACCCGCCGTAATCTGGCCTAAAATCACCAGATAAGCAGATAACGCCATTACCAAAATACCTGTCAGGCTACCAATAATATGAGCAATACTACCCACTTTCATCTGTGATTGCTGCTCATGGAAGCCTGCTACAGCAGCCTCACCACTTAGGTTTCTAAAACGACGTAACCAAACATTTTTAGCTCCGACTGAACGCAGCGCTTTCATTGTGGTTAACGTTTCATCAATCAGCTCAGAACGCTTGCCCACTTTGGCAGAAGAGTTCTCTGAAGCACGATCAGACAAAGGTCGTGTGATATATAGCAGGATAGCAAAAGACGCAATAGCACCTGTCAGTAACACCCCCGCCCACGGGTTCAGAATATAGATCACGGTTAACAGAATAATACTGGCCGGCAGATCGAAGATTAGCAGTACCAGAGGGCCTAAGAACAGATCTCTTAAACGCTCCAGACTTTTGATACGTCCAATCTGACGACTGACCGAAACCCCATTCAGAGAAGTCGTTGGTAGACGTATCACACGATCAAAGATGCCGTTACCTAATACATATTCAACCCGCCCACCGATATAGGCCAATAAACGACTGCGTAGGGTATTGAGGAACCAACCCAACATAATCGCAATAACGGCCCCGGCTAAGAGATATCCTCCCATCAAGGCGTCACCGGTCGGTAACACAGAGTCAAACACCGAGCGCACAAACAGAGAAGGTGCAATTGCAAGAATGGTACTGATAATAGTCGTAAAGAAGATCAACAGAATATGTTTTCTAAACTTCCAGAATAACTCGGTGACCCATTTCTTCTTATTCTGCTGCGGGTCCTCTTTAATCTCCTGGAAGACGTAGATATCGCCTTTGCCCTTCAGAGAGTAAAGCACCTCTTCTTCATTGGTTTCACTATTAAAAGCACGGTAACCACCATCGGACATCTGCTCAATAATGACCATAGCGGGCTTGTTTTCTGGCACCAGAATACAAGGCAATAAACGACTATCAAAGTTTTTGAAGCTATTACCAAAATAACGCGAACGGTAACCCAGGTTTGCCAGGGTGCTGAAATAGTAGGAAAGATCAACATGATCAGCCAGGTGTGGTAACGCCTCAGCCAGATCTCTAGGAGAACCAGACCAGCCCAATTTATTCAACACAGGCACTAATGCACGGGACAGATCCGACTTATTAAAGACACGGGTGGCAATAATCGATTCAAAGTCAGTATCGACTTCAGGCCGTTCAATGATCTCAATATCGTTGTTATCAGCAAAGTAACGACGGTCCTGTTCATCCTCAACCAGATTGCCGTCCTGAATTTTGTAAACTTTATCAGCCAGGCGAATCAAGGAAGGTCGGTTTGCCACCAGGACCATGGTCAGCTCGCCCTTCCGGGTCTCCAGGAACTGACGCAGTTTTTTATCACCTTCAAAGTCGAGGGAGTTATTGGCTTCATCAAAGAGAATCACGTCAGGATCGTGCACCAGGGCCCGAACGATCGTGATCATCTGTTTTACCCCCATAGGTAAAACTTCACTGGCGTTTTCGCCCAGAGGAGTCTGATAGCCCTGCTTCATGCCCGCTACAACCAGATCAAGGCCTAACTCTTCTGATAGCTCTAATGCCCGCTTCTCCAGTTCTGGCTCAAACATGGTCAGGTTATCCAGAATGGACCCGACAAAAACCGTACCGACTTGTGGTAGTAGAGCGATCTTTCTACGTACAGAGTCACCATCAAACTCGGTCAAAGGGGTACCATCAATCAGTACCGCACCTTCGTTAGGCTGCTCTAAACCGTTTAACAGGGATAATAAACTACTTTTACCACTACCACTGTCACCTCGAATCGCAACACAAGTACCCGCAGGCAAGGACAGGTTCAAGTTACCAAATACGGTCGTAAATCCTTCATGAGTCGCATGACCCAGAGTTACATTTTCCAGAGATACGGAGCGAGTAATCTCTTCCAGTTCCGGCTTATTACCCTCGTCCACCACCGGCATTTCCATAATGGACTCAACACGCTTGTTACCAGCAATAAATGACTGGTAACGCATCCAAGTACCCAAACCTTTTCTCAACGGCTGCAGGGAACGCACAGACAGCAGCATACAGGCGGCCAGTGCACCGGATGTGATCTCACCATCAATGGTTTTGATCGCCCCAAAGAAGATAACCAATACGATCATCACCTGAGACATGGCACCGCCCAGGCTATTAGCAAAAGCACTACCGAAGAATAAGCTTTCGCCCTGCGAGGCACTAGCTTCTTTCAGGCGCTCATAACGGCGCAGCATAATGCTTTCTACTGACATGGTTTTAACGGATAACACACCTGCCAATACTTCGGTTAAAAAGCTAATACGGCGCTCATCATTGATATCTTTTTCCAGCACCTGCTTGTACATCCAGCGGCCAAAGAGCACAACAACGATGGAGAAAATACACAATAGGGCAATCGGCACTAATACCAGATCACCTGCAATCAGATAAATTACATAGAGGAAAAGGGCAACAAAAGGCAGGTCAAGCAGCACCAGTAGGGTTTGACCGGAATAAACATCGGCTACTCGGGAAATCGATTGTACTTTCTCCGCGTAGGCACCGGGTTCTTCTTTCGAGAAGACTCGCATAGGTACAAGGAAGAACCTTTCCAACGCCTGATTCGATGCTTTGTGCTTAAAGCGGGCCCCTAACCAGTTGGTTACTGTGCCGTTAACGTCCTTCATTAATTCTTCTAAAATCAGAATCAGGACCACACCAAAGACAATAAAAATCAGCGTCTCAATAGACTGATTTTTTAATACTCGGTCAAAGATCTGTAGAATACTTAATGGCAAGGCCAGTGCCAAAATATTGGCTATTAACGATGTAAAAACGATCATCGGTAATAGTCGTTTAAGATCTGGAGAGGAGAGGATTTTCTTCAGAGAGCTGAGAAGGTTATGACCTAAATCATCCGAACTCTGACCGCCTCCAGAACGAGAGCCACTATTTTTATTTGCCATAATACTAATCTAACTTTAACTGACCAGAGAAAAGATAACCAACCACTTCTTTTACTAAGCTATTCCTGTAGCGCACACTTTTTCCATCTGTTTCTAATACACCAATTCCAGCAGCGCGATTCACTGACTTATAAACAGAGTCTGCGCCATCCTGCATAATCTTACTTAACCGACTTAATGAAACGGTATCAGCCTGGTCTGCTAAGCAATACAAAAGCTTCCAGTCCATATTAAAACGGTCTAAACGTGATGCTATGGTAATCACCAGAGCAATAGAGATACTGTTACCTTCTCCCCGAGCCATTTCAATAGCAAACAGAGGCACCCCCCTTGAGCGGTGGGCAATGTCTTCTACCAGTAAAGCCCCCAGGTCATACGTCTGTAATAGCTCTGAAACTTGAGATTTATCCATTCGGCTTAGATGTACCGAGCAAATCTCTTTTTCATCAAGATATTCGTTTTTTAACAACTGACGACCTGATAACAGAACTTTCTTATTATCGCCAAGACGCTGTAGATTGGAGAAGAATACTTCTCTTTGTTCCTTGGCCAGCAAGTGAACATCGTCAAACACTAGCAAACACTTCGCTTCATCGCTTGATATTAACTGGCTATAAAAGGAATCCATATCCTCAATCATGCAACAGTTAACGCCATCCCAGATACCTGCAGGCGTTATATTCAAAAAAGTAAGTTGATAACCCTCTTTTTCAGCTTCTCTGGCCAGTTCGCGGCAAATACGGGACTTACCCATACCGCTCTCACCATCCAACAGCATTAATGAGTTATCCGATAGAGGCGATAAAAAATGAAGTAGATCCGTTAGCTCTTGTGTACGCCCTGATAGATCTTTGTCACATACCGAATCCCAGTGATTCATTTGCCAAACCTGATCAAAGTCGATTTGCTCCGGTACGCTACCAGCCAAATTAATATCATAAGCCTGCATAATTGACTGACAGGAACGATCCAGAGACAGATAACCTTCTTCAGCCTGGGCCAATAACTGATGAGCCCGAGCAATAACCTTACTTGCAACTGCATCACCGGACCAACCACCAAAACGGTTTTGACTAACTGAAGCAACACCCGCAACCAAAGCGCCATACAACACAATAGAAGGATCTAACTGCTGCAACTTTTTATGGATATGGCCGGCAATAAAAAGTGCAGCACGTAAATCATATTCTGATGAACGCTTTAAGCCGAAAATAAGCTCACCTTCGCCGTCATCCCTATGGATAAAGTGTGCTTTATGGTCAAATGCGGCGCCTGACAAGAGATCATAAAATTGCCGATGGGCTTTATCTTCACCACCGGAGAAACGCAGGCTAAGAACAAGGCAAGGCCTACGGGCATGAATGCGGTTCACATCTTTTTTATGCAGTAGTTCTTTGCCTTGAGAAACGGCCATTGTACGGTTGCTGACATTGAGTTTCTTAAAAATCGCAACAACATGCTGTTTAACTGTACCCAGGCTGATATGTAGCTCTCTGGCAATTTCCTTATTAACCTTACCAGCCTGCATTAAGCTCAAAATCTGCTCTTGACGGGCAGTCAGCTGGACTCCAGAAAGCTCTGTCTGTCCTTCAACCTGCACCTGCTCGTCTGCTCTTTCGAGCTTATCCGCAACCATTATGACGTCCCTCAGCGTGTTATTATTTTACTTCCAGCAATACATCATAAGAACCCCAGGTCACCGTCACACCCGCTTCATCAATCGCCTTAATGGTACCGCCACCGTATACACGGTCACCGACACGATGCGAGTAAATACGTCCCGCACGGGCACTGCCCCAACGTAAATAGGCAAAGGCAGAACCGTCGTCACGACTCTCAACAGAATCAACAACATAAAGCGGTTGCAGGCGCACACCCGTGTTGTCAAAGCGTAAAACAGCCTGATCTTTTTTCAGAGCGACGATACGCCCATTAGAATGCAGTTCAGAACCTACATCGTATTTCCAGACCCTAAAGCTGTTATTGCCAATTAACCAAGCGTTAGTACCATCGGATTTCAACAAGGAGTAAAGTCGGCCTCTCTCATCCAGCACCACATCTTGTGTTGTAGCTGAATTATCACTGGTCGAAACAATAGTGGTTACCTGTTGAGCTAAAGCGGGCTCCTCTTTTTTAGCTTTTGCTTCAGCCAAAGCCTGAAGTTGTGCTGCACCCTGAATATTTGAATCCAGGTTAGCCATGACCGCTTCTCTGGACTCATCATCAAGTAAGAAGAGCGCATCAACATCAAAATATTCATCGGAAAGGAAAACAATACAGCTTTGTTGCGACTCTTTTAGCCATGCGCACCATTCTTTGGCTTGCTGCTTATCAGCAAACCCCATGACATCCAAGGCGTATAATGTCCCTGACATATCCGCACTGTCATCCCCGGCAATTTGCTCAGCCAGAACAGCCTTAGCAACCATGCCCTCTTCAAGATCGCCCTTCAATTGTTCTACGAGTGATTCAGTAGCAGTACGATCAAAACCACCTGAAAGACGCACTAACCAGATTTCACCACTTTTATAAATCTCAGTGGTGTTCAGCCAACCCTCTTCACCTTCAACCCAGTCCGGTGAAATAATCACGATCTCTGGTTCAGGCTCAGGTTCTGGCTCCTGATTGGTCAGAATAGTCGTCGCCAGTTGTTCATCGGCGGAGGTATCGTCGATCACAAAAACACCATCCACTTCAAAGCTATCCTCAGCCTGAAACACGATACAGCGTTGCTGAGTTTCTCTCAGCATAGTACACCACTGCTCTGCCTCATCCTGATTTTCAAAACCAGCAATATCTAACGCATACCAGGAAGCCTGACGCTCTTTTTCCTGATCATTAAAACCAATACGCTCTGCCAATAAAGCCTTAGCCGGACGAATATCCTTGTAGCGATGTCTGAAATCTTTCAGTACCGATTCAGTGGCAAACGCATCAAATACGCCGGATAGACGCACAAGCCAGTCACCCTCATCACTTTGGTAAGATTCCGGCTCTACTAACCACCCTTCTTCACCTTCAACCCAGGAAGGACCAGAATATTCTTCTACTTCCTCTTGCTCACGTGCTTCCAACGCTGCAATGGAAGCTTTCACATCACTCTTACCGTAATAAGCACCACGATAAGGGATGCCACCGCCTAAAGCACCATAAAGGTCAATAAAGGACTGATAATACTCAAGATAGAAGGTAAATAGCTCATCCCGACGACGCTGGTAAGAGTGTGTTGAATCCAAGAAAGTTAAGAAATCAATGCCACCTGCACGATAAGATTCCAAGCCTAAATCCAGTGCCTGTTTAGCCGCTTCGGTCGATGTTTTCTGCATACCCAAACGACGTTCAGTAAATTCGATACCGTTTAATGCATCTCTTGCCTGTTGCAAACCGGAGTAGACATTAAAGACGTAGGTTTCTACCAACTCAGCTCGCACAGCCTGAGCAAACTTGATCTGCTGCTCTCTGCGACCACCATCAAATACTGTTGCAGTCAGGTTAGCAATAAAATTCCACATCAGGGTATGAGGCTGGAACAGATCACTTACCTTGGTAGAACCAAAGCCCACTTCAGATGCTAACTCCAAAGAAGGCAAGACCGCTTTACGAGCAACATCAATATCCGCATCAGCGGCTAACATCGCAGCTTCCACGGCCTGAATATCAGGACGGCGAAGAATGTAAGCGGAGGAGATACCCTGTATCTGAGCAGGGAAAGTTAAAGAATCCAAACCAAGATCGGACAACTCCAGCTCACCTGGTGCCACCCCAACT
This sequence comes from uncultured Oleiphilus sp., assembly GCA_964342385.1. Classification (GTDB taxonomy): domain Bacteria; phylum Pseudomonadota; class Gammaproteobacteria; order Pseudomonadales; family Halomonadaceae; genus Oceanospirillum. The sequence goes on from CAYFGP010000009.1 coordinate 18,801, forward strand.
AAACGGGCAATACGATTGGCAGCCTGCTCTTTACCAAGCTGAAGGGTGGGTAAAACAACGCGGGAGTTGTAAACGGAGGAACGTTGAATTTGCATCTCGACGACAGTGGCATCGCCCTGTTCATACAACTCAGCCATCGCTTCAAGCATAGAGCTCAGCGCTGCATCGCTCTCTTTAGCACTGCGAATACGATCATTAAGAGAGAGATATTCTAAATAGGCTTTGGATAGATCAGTAATCGACTGCAACAGACGTGCATCATATTCATAAATCGATTGCTGCAGACGGTATTGGGAAGCTTGAGCAAAACTGGCACGCTCTCCCCAGATATCAACGGTATAACGAGCATTCAAGCCTACTTCAAACTCTTCACCAGAGCTTGGGCTACTGCCCTTAGGTACGGAACCAAGACCACCTTCGGGAGCTTCCAAAGTGTAGCCAGCGGTTGTCGTCACTTCCGGCAGGGTTTGAGCATAATCCTGAATAGAGCGAGCTTTAGCCTGCACCACCCTTTGTGCCGAAATTTGTAACTGCTGATTATTGACGATCATACGATCAATCAACATTTCCAACTCAGCGCTACCCAGATAACGCCACCACAGACCAAAATATTTATTATCCGGTACGGAAACAGGAGCGCTTTTCTCTACCTCTGGCGCATTATTATCCACTGCAGAAGCACGTTCACCAATCTCAGGGACCGTAACGACATCTTCATCCATCGGCTCTAACTTGGAAGAGCAGCCTACTAGAAAAACTAGAAAACCAGCTAAACAGATAAGTTGCTTCACATGCAAGACTCCGGGCATTTCCTTTTTAAGCAGTCCGATATAAGTATTTAGGCAATACAGATGCCAAATGGCCACTACTCACTCAAGGAACAATAAGTTACAAATAAAAACACAAAAATAAAAGAAAAAATTCACATTTTCTCCATCTTTTTGCGTAATCATCGACATATAACGACGCATAAATAAATTAACCAGAAAATCAATTACTTATCTGGATGAATACTAATCAAGCGGCTAGCACTACCAACAATTAATGTAATTGACCTAGGACACTATTCGTCATCATCAAATAGAAAGTGCGCTCTGGCTGAAGCAATTGGGGTATCACGATTCTTCTGCCATGCCAACACCTGTACATTAGCCACCCGTCGGCCCTGACGGTTTAAAATACAGGTTGCATAAGTATCTTTCATGGCCCCTGATCTTAAATAATCGACTGTTAGATCAATTATTTTAGGCACCTGCACCACATCCAGGCGCATCATCATGTTTAAAGTTGCCGCCGTTTCCATAAACCCTGCAATAACCCCGCCATGTAATGCAGGCAATATCGGGTTCCCGGTATTGCTGGCTAACGGATCCATCTTAAAAACAATCTCATCTCCCATGGAGAGAACAGAGATACCGATAAATTTGGCATAGGGAATTTTATCAATCAGCTCCTGCCAATTGCCTTCACACTGGATCTTACTGACCAGCTCAACCATGGTTTCTGCCTCATTCATTCATCTTCTCCAAAAACTGCAACATCCATCTCTACCGGCGTTTTCTCTTCTCCTAAACGCATGAAGTTAGCCGCTGCCCGAGCGATAGGTAAACCCTCTTCCTGATAAACCTCACCTTCTGTAAAAACAATCTGAGGGGTTACCTTAATCACTTTAGCCACGCAATAAAGCGGTAAACCGGCAACGGCTGGCCGTAGATGATCAATCCGTAGATCCAGCGTTGGACACATTTCAAAACGAGGTAACGCGCAAATCACCACAGAACCGCAGGCAGTATCGAGCAATGTGGTTATGACCCCACTGTGTATCAGCTGTTTTTTAGCATTACCAATCAAATGATCGGCAAAAGGAACGGTGAACAACACGTTCTCATTATTTGCGGCCAGCGCATCCATCTTAAGCGCCTGGCATTGAGGAATAACCGCTATAAAGCGCTTTACCCCTGCGAGATATCTTTGTTCAGAAAAACGCATATCTTTTACTACTCTTCAAAAGAAAAAGGACGGGAAGCCCGTCCTTTTAGTCCTTCTAGAAAGGGGGCATCCCTTTTCTAAACTACTGACCCGGTGTTTTTAACTTACCCAGCTCTAGCTGTAATTTATTCACATCTGTTGTCAGCTTAGTCACACTACTGATAAATTGCCTGCGTGAAGCATCCACGGCATCCAAACGCTCACTGTGCTCTTCCAACAGAATTTTTGTCTCAGTCTGATCCATACCATCTAACTGAGCCAACGTTTTCTCCAGTGCTGCTAACTGCTTACTTTGCACATCAACCTGCTTAAGCTTGTTACTGTGCTGCTTTAACTGAGCACTATGCTGCTCCAGCTGCTTAAGTTTCACACCTAAATCCGCAATGATTTTTTTCTGGGCCTCATCTTTACTGGATAGCGACTGTCCCGCAGATACCAGGCTTTTTAGCTGCTGTTCCTGCTTGGTTTGCGCCTGAGTCAATGTTTGCTGAGCGGAAACTAACTGAGCTTGTTTTTCTCCAAGCGTTTTTTGCTGAGCGTCCAACGCTTTACCACTTTTCTCAAGCGCAGCAAATTGCTCGGCTAACTGTTTCTTCTGGGCCGCCAACCCTTGTTGTTGTTCACTAAGGCTCTTCTTCAAGCCGGCTATATCTCCTGTCGCAGCTTTTAATTGCTGACTATTGGCTGCGATGTTGACCTTATTGCGCTTATTGCTCAGGTCCCATAATTTTCTGATCTCATGTTCAGATGCTTTAATTCGCTTCTCCAGGCTGCTACCTGCTTCCTCTATTCTTTTTTCCAGACTGCTGCCAGATTGAGACAGGTCACGGCCAGTTGCTACAAGCTGAGACTCCAAAGACTGAATCCGACCATCCATTGCAGACAGACTGCCTTGTTGCTCAGCAATCAACTTTGACTGCTCGTCCAACTTGGTCTGATAACTCGTCAATGTCGAGTTAAGTTGCAGGTTCTGGGAGAAAAGCCCGCCAGCAGCAACCAATAGAAGCAATACAAAAAACCACAGCGCGATATTGGCCATGCTGTAGGAAGATTTTGCTTTGGGGGCCTTGGGTCGCTTTTCCGAAGAGATATTGTCGCGCTCGGGCACAATTTTCAGATCGTCATCATCCAAGGTCATGGTTTTATCCTGATATCGACCTAAACAATCACATCAATCCTTTTTTGACTAATAGTCAGGAATGCTCGGGTTTAGGTATTTTGTCTGTTTTAACCCACAGATCTACGCTCGGTTATGATCTGTAAGCCTATGTTTATTCAACATATTAAAGCCTATTACAATGTTCCTAAGAAATAAATCGGTAAATAAGGTCAGAAAACGACTTATTGATCTAAATTAATATCCAACTGTTTCACTCAGAAATAGAAACCACATAAACTAAGTGCTATCATTTACGCACTTAAAACACAGGTTCAGCTGTTGGCACACTTTTTTCTGCCGCCAAAGGACCTAAAAATGATAAACGTGGCTTAATCGATTTAATCCTAAGCCGCAATTACTACGTGAGTTGATGGAGATACAACCATGGCATTTGAATTACCTGCACTGCCTTACGAAAAAACTGCACTGGAACCACACGTTTCTGCAGAAACTCTGGACTTCCACCACGGCAAACACCACAACACATACGTGGTTAAGCTGAACGGTCTGGTTCCTGGTTCCGAGTTTGAAGGTAAAACTCTGGAAGAGATCATCATGGCAGCTCCAGCGGGCCCTGTATTCAACAATGCAGCTCAAATATGGAACCACACTTTCTTCTGGAACAGCCTGTCTCCAAACGGTGGCGGTGAGCCAACAGGTGCTCTGGCTGACGCAATCAATGCTAAGTGGGGTTCTTTCGCAGCGTTCCAGGAAGAGTTCAACGATAAAGCAGTGAACAACTTTGGCTCAAGCTGGACTTGGCTGGTTAAAAACGCTGACGGTTCTCTGGAAATCGTTAACACCAGCAACGCTGGCACCCCAATGACCAATGGTCAGACGGCTCTGCTGACTGTTGATCTGTGGGAACACGCCTACTACATCGACTACCGCAATGTTCGTCCTGATTACCTGAAAGGTTTCTGGGCACTGGCTAACTGGGACTTTGCAGCGGCTAACTTCGCAGCTTAATTCCAAGCCAAATAAAAAAAGCCGGTTTTTACCGGCTTTTTTTATGTGTATTTTTCTGTTTTTATCTATTTTTCAACTATATACCTTCATCTAATTAGCATCTACACTACATAGCGAAACACAATAAAAACGCACCCTGCGTATCGAAATATTTTCACATAGATCGCCCGTAAGGAGAGCAACCATGCCTGCGCAAAACCCAGTTATCTCTGCTATTAAGCACTTTTGGCTAGCAGCACTACTCCTTCTCAGCTTGATCATCATGGTACAACCCAGCTACGCTGCCAGCCCTGTCTTAACCATTAAAGGAAAAATAGCCAATGGAGAGCAGAGCTTTACCCTGAAACAGCTCAAGCAACTCCCTAGCCTAGAAGTTAGAACAGAAACGATATGGACTGACGAAGCGCATACCTATACCGCCATCTCTGTTAAACAGTTACTAGAAAATGTGAATGCTCAAGGTGATACATTAAAACTGATTGCCCTCAATGATTATTCTGTAGAAGTGCCCGTAAAGACTCTGATTGAGCACGATGCCTTTATCGCCTACAAACAGGATGGCAAACGCATGCGCATCAGGGATAAGGGCCCACTTTGGATACTGTATCCTTTTAGTGACAAACCCGAAATTAATACCCCGGTTTATCAATCTCACTCTGTCTGGCAGCTAAAAAGCATCGAAGTACTCTAATTCTCTATGAAGAGCTTTTATCGTTTTCAGCCTATTATCCTCGCCGCTACACTTGCGGTCCTGGTGATTTCGGTAGCAATATCCTTGCTTTATCTAGAGCAAGAGACTGACGATTTTAGTCTATTCACCAAGGACGAACGCTACTGGAACAGCACTCGGGTTGAAATGGAGCTGTTACGCTTCATCAACCAACTAGACACCTATAGCCAGACTCCAGATGAGGATGAATTAGACGAACTGATTCTACGCATGGAGATTCTCTGGAGTCGGGTCGATATTGTAAATAGCGGCAGCACTCGCCAACTCATTGCAGCCGTTGACAGCCAGGCGCTACAACATGCCAAGGAGTTAGAAACACATTTACTGGCAATGGAAGCCGAGCTAGATGATCTTGATGCCAACAAAGCTCAGCAATACAAGTTGAAGTTTGAAGGCTATGTCATTCTTTTTATGAATTCTTCACGCAAAATTGCTTCGGCAATTTCTGATGTAGAAAGTACTTTTGCAATCAAAGTACAACAAAACTACCGCTTTATGGCTGCTCTATTGGTCACGGTCCTGATCATCGGCAGCATTTTCACCTATATCAACTACTTGGAAATCCGACGCAATAAGTTGTTGGCTGAAAAAGCAGAAACGGCCAACCAAGCCAAAAGCGCCTTTTTATCCAATATGAGTCACGAGATTCGCACCCCTCTAAATGGCATTCTCGGCTCGATCCAGCTATTAAAATTGGAACAGCACTCACCGGAAGTTGATCCAGTTTTAAAAGACATTGAAGTCTGTGGTAATAACCTGCTCGAACTGATCAACTCCATTCTTGATCTCTCCAAAGCACAACAGCAAAAAATCCACCTGGAGTATGAAGCCTTCAGCTTAAAAAACTCGATCCGCAATGTTGTTTCTATTGTTAATGGTCCATTAAAAGAAAAAAATCTAAAGCTCCATCTCTCTATTGATCCGGAAGTCCCTTCCGCTATCTATGGTGACTCCTTCCGTATTCAACAGGTTCTGATCAACCTGACCAGTAACGCAATTAAATTCACCTCTGAGGGCAAAATTGACCTTAGAGTGCAGGTAATGGAGAAAACGACAAATGGAGAAATAACACTAAGGTTTGAAGTACAAGATCAAGGGATTGGTATTGCTCCGGAGATGCAGCAACAGATCTTTCAACCCTTTACGCAAGCCGATGCTTCAACCACCCGCAACTACGGCGGTAGCGGTTTAGGCCTAGCCCTATGCCAGGAAATTATCAGCATTATGGATGGTGAGATTGGCATTCAGAGTGAAGTAGATAAGGGCTCAACCTTCTGGTTCTCTTTTACCACAAAGGTTGCTGGCTCTGAGCATGCAACAGAAGCACCTTCCAGCACCAAACAGATACCGGCACCAAAAGAACAAGTATCAGGTAGCAAAACAACATTACAGCCAAAAGAGCAAACAGAGGAGTCCACACAATCAAACACAAATAAGCCAACGCAGGCAGAAGCTACGGCAGATCAAGCGATAGAACCTCACTCGGCAGCAGCTCAACAAGTATCCTCAGCAATCATTACCAATACTGAACCTTCCAGACCATCCACGATTCTGATAGTGGAGGACAATCCGGTAAACGCTAAACTGGCAGAAGCTATGATCAAACGCTTGGGCTACCAATCAGAACTGGCTCAACACGGAGGCATTGCCCTGGAAAAGTGCTCTCAACACTCCTTTCAGCTGATTCTGATGGACTGTCAAATGCCAGTGATGGATGGTATCACTTGCACCGAGAAGCTAAGAGAGCGACCTGGCCCAAATCAGAATACTCCCATACTAGCTCTCACAGCCAATGTTCAGGAACAAGATAAACAGCTGTGCTTTGACGCAGGTATGCAGTCTTTCCTGGCAAAACCCGTGGACTATAAGATCCTTAAACAGGAAATTGAGCACTGGATCACATAAAAGCAAACAATTAACTGAAACCACAACCCCGCCTGCAACGTAATTATCTATAACTCAGTATTTAACGAACTGTTGAGAAACGGTTGCAGGAGATAGTTATGTTAAAACAAATTAAACAGGGTATTGTTTTCGGTGTACTGGCTACGGGGAGCCTAGCTCTATTACCTGCTGCTTCAGCCCAGGCAGAAACAGCTGTAGCCACCTTTGCTGGCGGCTGTTTCTGGTGTATGGAACCACCATTTGACAAGCTGGATGGTGTGATCTCAACCACCTCGGGCTATATTGGCGGCCATAAAGATAACCCCAACTACAAAGAAGTCTCTGCAGGTATTACCGGACATACGGAAGCAGTACAGATTGTTTACGATCCAGATAAAGTGAACTATCAAACCCTACTGGATGTGTTCTGGGTCAATATTGATCCCTTTGCGGTTAACCGCCAATTCTGCGATAGCGGCAGCCAGTATCGTTCCGGCATCTTTACTCACAACGCAGAGCAACTAAAACTGGCGAAAGCCAGTAAACAGCAAGTCGGGCAAGAGTTGGAACAAAAGATAGTAACTGAGATCACCCCTGCAACTAAGTTTTATCCTGCTGAGAGCTACCATCAGGATTATTATCTAAACAATCCTATTCGTTACACCTTCTATCGCCATAACTGTGGCCGTGATAAACGCCTGAAACAGGTATGGGGCGATAAATACAGTAAAGTCTAATTTTATCTTTACTTATATAAGATATCACTTATAAGATAGATCGCAGGCTAGGCAAAATAAAAACAAGGAGGCCTGCGATGGCTCATATAGTAATTCTGGGCGCCGGTACCGGCGGCATGGCAGCGGCTTATGAGATGCGTCATAAGCTGGGTAAAGAACATCAAATCACAGTGATCAATGAGCGGGATTATTTTCAGTTTGTCCCCTCCAACCCCTGGGTTGCCGTCGGTTGGCGTGAAGCAGAAGAGATCAGCTTCGCCATCGAACCTCACCTAAAAAAGCACAATATCGATTTTATTGCCCAACGGGTTGACCGTATCGATGCCGATCAGAAAACCTTACTGCTGGATAACCAACAGGAGGTTTCATACGATCAACTGCTGATTATGACCGGTCCTAAACTGGCCTTTGATGAAGTACCGGGGGCAGGCCCCGATGGGGGTCACACCCAGTCCGTTTGCTCTCTCCCCCACGCACTGACCTCCTACAAAAACTTTGAAGCACTATGCGAAGACCCAGGCCCTGTGGTGGTCGGTGCTATGGCTGGTGCCAGCTGTTTTGGTCCCGCTTACGAATACGCTTTTATCATCAACAAAGAGCTGCAGAATCGAAAAATCCGCGATCAAGTCCCCATGACCTTTGTCACCAGCGAGCCTTATATCGGTCATCTGGGCCTGGGCGGTGTCGGTGATTCAAAATCCATGCTGGAATCTGATCTGCGTAACCATCACATCAAATGGATCTGTAACGCCAAGGTTAGCCGGGTAGAAGCGGATACCATGTATGTGGATGAACACAACGAAGACGGTGAAGTGATCAAACAGCACGAACTGCCGTTTAAGCACTCTATGATGCTGCCCGCCTTTAAAGGTGTCGATTCTGTTGCTCAAGTACCAGAACTGTGCAATCCAAGAGGCTTTGTCATTGTCGATAAACACCAGCGCAACCCAAGCTATCCTGAGATCTGGTCTGCTGGTGTTTGCATTGCTATTCCACCGACTGAAGCAACGCCAGTGCCTACCGGCGTACCCAAAACCGGTTATATGATCGAATCCATGGTGACTGCTATTGTAGAAAATGTGGATGCCGTACTAAAAGGCGAAGAACCTCACGCACTGGCAACCTGGAATGCGATCTGCTTGGCAGATATGGGTGATACCGGAGCAGCCTTTGTGGCAATTCCCCAGATCCCACCACGCAATGTCAGCTGGTTTAAAAAGGGTAAATGGGTGCACTTGGCGAAGGTTGCCTTTGAAAAATATTTTATTCGCAAGATGAAGACCGGCAATCCTGAACCTTTCTATGAGCGCCAGATTCTAAAAATGATCGGTGTGGAACGTCTAAAGGATTGATAGTAGGTATTCTCACACGCAAAAAATGGATACATCAGGAGACCGACAAGGATGTCATCTTCAATTAAATAACTGAACAGATGTAACCAACCAGAACAAATACTCGCACCAGAGAGCAATATCTGGTCAGAGACTGAGACTCTAAGCAAATTAATTCATTTACTATCTACTGAACCCAGTCACCCTTAAACTGGTTTGAGCGCAACCTATTCCCTGCCATTTGGAATGCTTGCGCTCTTTTTTATGCTGTTTTTTTGATGACTTTTCTGTTTTCGATATCCAGCTTATTACTGGCTCTAATCATTACTGGGGACGTTTAACCCAGAACCACCAGATAATCAGCCCAATTAGAATCAAACCCGCTACATTAAGCAAGAATCCCATCGCTACGCTGCCTCCTGCCTTACAGACACTTTAGATTGTCCCGTACCCTGAGAGTCAGAGTCTAAACGTTTTAATCTCAAACGATTGGCATTGCTCACCACTGTAACTGATGACAAAGCCATCGCAGCCCCAGCAAAAGCCGGATTCAATAACCATCCGGTTAGCGGAAAGAGCACCCCAGCTGCCAGCGGAATACCAATACTGTTATAGATAAAGGCACCCAGCAGGTTTTGTTTGATATTACGTACAGTCAGGCGAGACACCTGCATCGCATCCGCAATCCCATGCAGAGAGCCGCCCATAAGAGTCAGGTCAGCACTTTCAATGGCAATATCCGTGCCCGTACCAATCGCAATCCCCACATCCGCTTGCGCCAGCGCCGGGGCATCATTGATGCCGTCGCCGACCATGGCCACCTGCTGCCCTCCAGACTGGAGCTGTCTGATGGCATCGGCTTTACCATCTGGCAACACCTCAGCAATCACGTCATCAATACCGACCTTTTGCGCGACCACCTGAGCCGTTGAGCGATTATCCCCGGTCAGCATCACTACTTTGACACCCTGTGCTTTTAACCGGGCAATAGCAGAGACAGAATCCTCTTTAATAGGATCAGAGATTCCAAGCACCGCAACCAATTGTTTGTTTACTGCCAACATCACAGGAGTACAGGCTTGAGCCGCCAGTTGTGCCATAACCTCAGCACCCTGGGTACAGTCCACCTGATTAGCGGTCATCAATGCCTGATTACCCAGTAGTAAGTGGTCATTACCTAACACACCTTGAATACCTAAACCCGGCTTCGGCTGCACTTTCTCTGCAGCTACGGGCTTTAACTCACAAGCTGCTGCCTTGGCAAGAATGGCTTGCCCCAAAGGATGCTCAGAAGCCAATTCCAGAGCACTGGCCCATAAGAGTACATCAGACTCGGAGTGATCACTTAAACACACGATATCTGTCAGTTCTGGCTTACCCTGAGTCACAGTACCAGTTTTATCCAACACCACCACATCCAACTCCGAAGTCTGCTGTAAGGCATCGCCGCGACGCAGTAAGATACCTCGTTCTGCGGCCTTACCCACACCGACCATAATGGACATGGGTGTCGCCAATCCCAAAGCACAAGGGCAAGCGATCACCAGCACTGTCATAGTAGTCACTAACATATAAGCCGATACCGGCTCAGGACCAAAGTTATACCAAGCCAATGCAGTTAGGACTGCTATTACCAATACCACAGGCACAAACACTGCAGCGATCTTATCCGCCAAGCGCCCCAAGGCAGGCTTAGCATTTTGTGCCTGGCGAACCTGATCAATAATCTTTGCCAGTGCCGTATCCTGACCCACACGCAGGGTTTTAATCTTGATACTACCGCTTTGGTTCATAGTACCTGCGGTGACTTCATCGCCTTTTTTCTTAGCAATGGGTAACGGCTCACCGGTGAGCATGGACTCATCTACCAGGGTTTCGCCATTCATCACCTTACCATCCACAGGAATTCGCTCACCCGGACGCACACGAATCATATCCCGCTTCTGGATTGATTCGATGCGCATATCCACCTCTTCACCATCTTCTCGACGGATCAAACGTGCGGTAGTCGCTTGCAGATTGAGCAATTTACGAATCGCCTGCGAGGCCTGCCCTCTGGCACGGCTCTCTAATGCCTGCCCTAGATTCACCAGACCGATAATAAATACAGCAGCTTCAAAATAGACATGGCGGGCTTGTTCAGGTACCAGCTCCGGCCAGACCGAGATCAACATGGAATAGAACCAGGCAGTACCCGTGCCCAAGGCAATCAGGGTATCCATATTGGCGTAGTGGCGTTTGAACGCCAGCCAAGCACCTTGATAAAAATGACCACCGGAGTAAACCATCACCCCCAAAGTCAATAAACCAGTCACCAGCCAAAATATCTGCCCGCCGACACTATTTAAGTGCGGCATCACAGGCATAAACATCAGCAACATCAAGGGCACGCCCAGCGCTAAAGCCACTGCAGTTTTTTTCAGCTGCTGATAGTAATGCTGCTTTTCTTCATCCTGCCGCTGTGCCTCGCCATACTCATCATTCAGCACAGTGGCACCAAAGCCAGCGTTTTCAATCGCCTGAATCACCTGCTCGGGAGGTAAGGAAGTACTGACCTGCGCAGAACGATCCGGTAGATTCACCTCAGCCTGTTCAACTTGCTCTAACTGATCCAGAGCAGTCTGTACCTGCTGTACACAACTGGCACAGTGCATGCCCCGTAAGGCCAGACGAAATTCCTGAGTCTGCGACATAACATCTCCCGCGTGAGTTTGATTGCAAAGTTGGTGGCAAGGTTGAGGTAATAACTATTGGCAAGAATAGGGAACAAGAATAAAGGTAAGGCAGGCTTTGCCAGCACTTGCCTTACCTAAGCTTGCGCTGTAAATAAAGGCGCTTACTTCTTCTCTTCAGCATCAAAACCTGCTTCTTCAACCGCATCAATCAGTACCTGGGCATCGACATCGCCAGTGACAATCGCTTCATATAGGGTCACATCAGCTTGCTCAACACCGTCCACCATAATCAGCGCCTCTGTCACAGAGTTCACACAACCATTACACGACAGGCCTTCCAGAGTCAGCACAATCTCTTTGCTCATTTACTTCACCACATTGTTTAAAATAAGTTTGATAAAACAGGCGCTTATTCACAATCGCCATTATTTAAGCTATTGCTGTTGCAACTAGTCTAAACCCTGGAGTGTACTCCAGGGTCAAGCCTCTTTAACAGGTCGATGGGATTATAAAATATTGATCAGTGTTTTGGGCGATTCCAGGCTTGATAGATCGGCTCAGGCCAATGGGACTGGAACCAAGCAATCACCGCATCTATTTCCTGATCCGACAGTTTCTCTCCCCAGGCAGGCATATCACTGGGGATATCAGGACCACGACCATACTTAATCACCTGTCGCAGCTGATCCAAAGGATGATGCCAGGTATGGCCCGAACCATTTAACGGCGGTGGCAGGTAACGCCCATCTGCCGTGGGTTGACGCCAATCAGGATTTCCCTGGCCAAAACCGCCGTGGCATTGAGCGCAATTCTGCTGAAAGACACCTTTACCCTGCTCGACCATAGCAGCGCTATACCAACGCCCCGTATCAGACGACTTAATAGCAGCATTAGCTTCACTGGACTGTTTGTATTGCTCATCAGTCGACGAATTATCACTGCAAGCCGTTATCAGACCGACAACTAACAGAAGAGAGAAGATGACACGTATTTTCATTAATTCAATTCCAAAAACTCTTTGCACACACCTACTCAACCCATACCAGCGACATCCAATCGAATAATCGACGTAATATCAACTGACACGCATCGGGTAACTTGTTTTATCTATAAGGAAAAGAGCGGCCTCAACCAACCGTGAATCGTTAGCATCTAAGACCACATCTTGAAATGAATCTAATGACGCCAGCAACAGAACAAACTCTGACGATTAATAATCTGAGAAATTGAAAATCTGATAGGGAAACAGCAAGCGGCTAACCTGCGCAAGCATAGGCAGAATATGATCAGCAAACACAAAGAAGTAATTTCAAACGGCAGACCCGTTAAACTATCCTGCTCACAACAACTCATTTCAGGCCAATCACCAGCAGTTGATTCAATATGCATAATCCCATAGTTCCACCCATTTACTATATTATCCTGATGCCAATTATGTGAAACCATCACCTGGGACTGGGACTGGGACTGGTTATAGGATGAGACCTGGCCAAGACCGACACTGTTATATGGCTCCTGTATTACCCCCTTAACACAGTGCAATACAAGTAGCAGTATCAAGCTAATGGGTAGCAACTTAGACAAGAGCACGGACAAGCAAGGCCTCAACATGTCGACTAAATATGAAGACCGTTGTGCAATCAAATGATTCAGCCTGGTGTATCGAAGCAGAGAATGAGACAAATGTACTACCATCAAAAATAGGAATGCTGGACTCTATCTGCCCATTAAATACGTATAAAAAACGACACAGCACTTGAAATCCGGGTCATTTGAAACCAACTCTCTATCTGAGTTCCAATATCAGATCTAAATAAGATTTACTGCGCACTAAAATAACATAGATCTGATCAACTTCTGATCAGATAAGATTATACGAGTCAGACTGCCATGCAAAATACCACCGCTACAGAAACAAACGTCCAAGCAACGGATACCAACGATCAGCCCTCACAGGACACACAAACGACCTGTGTTATCGCACTGGATTCTCTGGGCGTTATTCGTATCGAAGGTGATAACGCGGCAAAACTGTTGCACGGTCAGGCCACCAATCATATTGAAAATATGCAAGCCGGTGATATTAAAGCCGCAGCACTGTGCTCACCTAAGGGCCGTATTTACGCCACCTTTTATGCGTTGCACCAAGGCGATCACTTTAAGCTGATTCTCCCCTGCTCAACCATTGAACACACCTTAACCACTCTGGGGAAATTTGCTCCGCTATATCGCTGCCAGTTAAGCGATGCCTCAGAGGAATATCAAGTGCTAGGCCTCACTGCAGATGCCACTGAGCTTGATAACCCAGAGCTCAGTCCAGCATCTATTCCAGAAGAAGGTAGAAGCTTACTCTTGCTGTCAAAAGAGCAGGCAACAACCACATTAGAAGTCCTTTCTGAGCAATTTACTCTAGAAAACGAGAACTACTGGAACCTGCTCAGTATTCGCCTGGCACGGGTATTCATCGAGCAAGATCAGAGTGATCAATTTATCCCTCAGATGCTGAACTACCAAGCCACCGGCATGATTAGCTTTAAAAAAGGCTGTTACACCGGTCAGGAAATTATCGCCCGCGCGCAATACCGTGGTGGTGTTAAAAAGCGTATTCAGCACTTTATTCTGCCTCAAAACACTGAAGCGCAACCAGGCAGTACGGTTGTCAGTTCGGAAGGTGATGCTGGAGAAGTGTTGCTGACCAGCTACAACTCACAGGGTAATCAGGAGTGTCTGGCTGTAGTGAAAGACAATGCATTGGAACAGGCACTATATCTAAATGAAATAGATGGCCCGCAACTCCAACTTCTGCCTCTGCCTTATGATTTGGAAAAGCGTGATATCTAAAACTGTTTTTTCTAAAGCAGCTATTATCCGTAGACACATAACCTCTACAGATAAACCCCAACGCTAGTGCAACAGCCTCTTCTGATCTAAGATAAAGCTATCCCTTCAGATCAGAGAGGCTGCCTATGTTTGATCAACACTTACGCACCATTCTGGAATGCGTGGATAATCGCTATTGTGATGATTTCTTTAGCTCTATCACCTTGCAACTGGATAAGATCATAGCGGCAGATTACACCTTTATCGCTCGCTTAAACGCCCATGCCCACAGTGCAAAAACCATCTCACTGGTCGCTAAAGGCCAACTGGCGGACAATATTGAGTATGATCTGAAACACTCCCCTTGTGAAAACGTGGCCGACGATTCTGTCTGCTGCTATCCCGCCGATGTTTGTCGGGCCTTTCCTAACGACCAGCTGCTGGTCGACATGAAGATAGATGCCTATCTGGGTACACCTCTAAAGGACTCCAATGGACAGGTA
>CAYFGP010000009.1:33697-89174 GCA_964342385.1 uncultured Oleiphilus sp.
CAGGTATCGCTCATGAGGTTAATACACCATTAGGGGTCGCCATTACTTCACAAAGCTACCTGGCAGATCAGTTTAAAGAGCTTTGTAAGCAAATGGATCAGGAAACCCTGACCAAAGAAGGCTTACTGCAATTCAGAGAGGATATGGCCGAAGCTCTACCCTTACTCTATAGCAACCTGACACGAGCTACAGAGCTTATTCAAAACTTTAAACGTATTGCTGCCGATCAGCATGAAGATAGAGCTGATACCATTATTCTGGATAAGTACTATGAGCAAGTGGTATCGACACTGCGCCCTCTACTTAGAGAAAAGGCTGTTGATATTACATTAGACATTCCTACGATCAGCTTATACACCTATCCCAGCGCCCATGCCCAAATCCTGAGTAATCTGATCAAAAACAGCGTCATGCACGGCTTCCTGAATACTGGTGGTGAACATAGGATTCAATTAAACGGACAATTAATAGACGACGGTAGGTCTATCAAAATCACCTATAGCGATAATGGCATTGGCTTTAACGAGGAAACCCGAAAACGCATCTTTGAACCCTTTTACACCACTGCACGCCATAAAGGAGGTGTAGGTCTTGGTATGTCGATTGTGTACAACCTGATCAGACAGAATATAGGTGGCGAACTAGAGCTATTAACCCCTGAAACAGGCTTAATGCTGGAATACAGCTTCCCGATTACCGCAGCTTAATCCGATTTAGTCTCTGTTAACTGCGATTAATCGGTATGATTATGACAGAGGCATAGCAGAGAAAGTGCCTTCCCAAGGGCTCAACCCACTATCACCGACTTATGATCTATTGAGTCTTATTTATCAACTCAATAGATCATAGACTGACCGGGACATACGTTAGGTCGGCTCAAACGGCAGCTGCCAATCAATCGGCATTTTGCCTCGCTGCTGCAAAAACTGATTGGTCTGACTGAACTGATGATTACCAAAGAACCCCCGATGAGCTGATAATGGTGAAGGATGCACCGATTTCAGAACCAAGTGTTTTTGTTGATCAACAAAGGCCGCTTTTTTCTGGGCATAGCTGCCCCAAAGCAGGAATACCACGCCATCCAGCTGTTCATTGATAATATGAATCACCTTATCGGTAAACTGCTCCCAGCCCTTTTTCTGGTGCGAACCGGCCTTACTTTGCTCAACAGTGAGCACACTGTTTAGTAGTAATACACCCTGCTGAGCCCAATGGGTCAGATAACCATGATTCACGGGCTGGCAACCCACGTCCGCCTGAAGCTCTTTATAGATGTTCACCAATGATGGAGGTGTTTTCACGCCAGGACGAACAGAGAAGCATAAGCCATGGGCCTGATCAGGACCGTGATAAGGATCTTGCCCCAATATCACCACTTTTACCTGATTTAACGGCGTATATTTGAAGGCATTAAACCAATCAGATGAGTGAGGATAAATAACCTTTTTTTGCTGTTTTTCCTGAGCCAAAAAGGCTTTTAACTGCTGCATATAAGGCTGTTCAAATTCACTGCCAAGTGCAACAAGCCAATCTTCGGGCAGATCAATCGCCATATCTCTGTATCCTGATATCCGACAAAAATTTGCCGTAAGTCTATCAGATGCAATCCATACTTGCCGAGTTACAACACCCGTACAGAGTATTTTGCAAATACAGTAGGAGTTGATTACCATAACGGCGCAATTCTCAGGGCGGGGTGAAACTCCCCACCGGTGGTAAATCTGTTTCTGCAGAAAGCCCACGAGCGCCTGTGCAGGCTATAGCGCCTGACAGGGTCAAGCAGATCTGGTGAAAATCCAGAGCCGACGGTTATAGTCCGGATGAAAGAGAATATCAAAGCCACTATTTCTAGAGGCTTTGTCTTGCTGTGCCAGTAGAAAACATTCTTTTATCTACTGACAGCCTCTTGCTGCCCTGATTCTGGTATTTCAATGTCATAGGAAAAAGACACCATGAATCAGTTCGATTTATCTCAAACTAACCTTTCTCAATTCGGCACGCCTATTGAACGTGTCCAAAAAGCGATTCTTGCTCTACAGCAAGGCCAGGGTATTCTGGTATTGGATGATGAGCATAGGGAAAATGAAGGCGATCTTATTTTTGCTGCCGAAAGCATGACAGTGCCACAAATGGCCCTGATGATTCGCGAGTGCTCCGGCATTATCTGCCTTTGCTTACCCGAAGAACGCATTGAGCAATTAAAACTGCCGATGATGATTCAGAATAACACCAGCACCAATCACACTAACTTCACCGTCAGCATTGAAGCGGCTGAAGGTGTGTCCACTGGTGTATCCGCTGCAGATCGAATCACCACCATCCGTGCCGCCATTGCAGACCAGGCTCAACCCACGGACTTAAAAAAGCCGGGTCATGTTTTCCCATTAAAAGCGAATAGCGAAGGGGTGCTGAAACGCAGAGGTCATACCGAAGCAACAGTGGATATGATGCAACTGGCTGGACTCAAACCTTTTGGCGTACTGTGTGAAATTACGAATGAAGATGGCACCATGGCTCGTTTACCCGAGATCGTGCACTTCGGCCAAAAACACAATATGCCGGTGCTAACCATTGAGGATATTGTGCAATATCGACTCGCCAGAGAAGACTCTGCCGCCTGATTAAAGTCCTGTATTGCTTAAGCATAAAAAAACCTGAAGCGTACGCTTCAGGTTTTTTTAATACCGCTTCAATACAGTGATAGCTTAAAAAGCGAGGGTTATTCGCCTTCAAACTCACAGATTGAGAAGACATCAATGCCCAGCTCAGCCAGCTTTTTCGAACCGCCCAGATCAGGCAGGTCGATAATGGTACCGGCTTCCACCACTTCAGCACCTAAACGCTGAATCAGGTTAGCTGCCGCGATCATAGTACCGCCAGTCGCGATCAGATCATCAATCAGCAGTACCCGATCACCCGGGTTAAAAGCATCGGTATGCAGCTCAACGGTGGCCGAACCGTATTCCAGCTCATAACTCTCTTCCACCGTTTCAAAAGGCAGCTTGCCCTTTTTACGTACCGGAATAAAGCTGGTATTCAGCTCATAAGCGATCGGAGCCCCTAAGATAAAGCCACGAGCATCCACACCGGCTACCGCATCAATCTGATGATCGTGATAGCGGTGTACAAAGGCATCAATCAGAAAACGAAACGCCTTTTTATCCTTAAACAGGGTCGTGACATCACGGAACATAATGCCCGGCTCTGGCCAATCCGGCACAGTACGGATAACAGAGCGTAGATACTCACTGTAGTATGCATCAGTCATCGTTTAGCCCTGCAGGAAAACAAATTTCAGGACAAACAGAGCCGCCAGCACCATCACACTGATGGATACATCATCACGACGACCAGACATCAGCTTGATACCTGCATAGGTGATAAAACCAAACGCAATACCGTTAGCAATAGAGAAGGTCAGTGGCATCGCAATCGCCGCAACAAACACCGGTGCCGCTTCGGTCAGATCAGTCCAATCCACTTCAGCCAGACCACTGGTCATCAGTACGGCAACGTAGAACAGCGCACCTGCCGTCGCGTAAGCCGGAACAGAACCTGCCAGTGGCGAGAAGAACAGACACAGCAGGAACAGCGCCGCAACCACAACCGCCGTCAGACCGGTTCGACCACCGGCAGAGATGCCTGCCGTACTTTCGATATAACTGGTAGTCGTAGAAGTACCTAGCGCAGCACCTGCCATAGTCGCAGTACTGTCGGCCATCAGCGCACGACCCAGACGTGGCAGGCGCTTATCTTTATCTAGCAGCTTACCCTGTTGTGCGACAGCAACCAGCGTGCCGGAGGTATCAAACAGATCTACAAACAGGAAGGCAAAGATGATACTCAGCATGCCTACTTCCAGCGCACCAGCCAGATCCATCTGCATAAAGGTTGGCGCCAGGCTTGGGGGGGCAGACATCACACCTTTCAGCTCATTCAGGCCCATCACCATGGACAGAACCGTCACCACCAGAATACCGATCATTACGGAACCCAGTACACGACGGTAAGATAGAGAAACAATAATAAAGAAGCCCAGAATCGCCAGCAGTACCTTAGGATCAGACAGATCACCCAGAGTCACCAGAGTCGCTGGGCTGTCTACTACGATACCTGCACTCTTCAGTGCAATCATCGCCAGGAACAGACCAATACCAGCGGCAATACCTAAACGCAGAGACAGGGGAATGCTGTTAATAATCCACTCACGTACCTTAAAGATACTCAGAATGGTGAAGATAACACCGGAGAAAAATACCGCACCCAGTGCCGACTCCCAGCTGTAACCCAGTTCAAGGACCACGGTAAAAGTGAAGAAAGCATTCAGGCCCATCCCCGGAGCCAGAGCGATAGGGTAGTTTGCCCACAGTCCCATAATCAGGGAACCTATGGCTGCTGCCAAACAGGTTGCGACAAATACCGCACCGTAATCCATACCGGCCATCGCCAGTAAAGAAGGGTTTACAAAAATGATATAAGCCATGGTCAGGAAGGTGGTTACACCTGCCACAACTTCAGTTTTAACGTTTGTATTGTGCTCTTTGAGCTTAAATAGTTTTTCCAGCATTGGCTTGTCCAGAACAGGTCCAGAAACGACAAAACCTGGAAAGGTCATTTCCAGGTTTCATATGAGGGTTACAGCATTGACTGTATATGGTGGCGCTATCTTAGCCAAAAGTCTCACAAAAAGCGAGGAAACTGAGTTAAAACTCCAGCATTTTGCAAAAAATAGCGCTCACGAAAAAGCCAACGACCTGCTTCCAACAAGGCCAAAGCCATCATACTATCTATGAATTTTGAGCAGCCAGCACGCGCTCTACCGTATCCACTACCGCCTGGGTCTGGGGATCAATCTCAATATTGACATAACTACCCAACATACGATGCGAAATCACAGTACGTTGCAAAGTTTCTGGAATAAGATTGACACAGAAATTATTGTTATCCCTCTGACCAACCGTCAAGCTGATACCATCAATACCGATATAGCCTTTTTCAAAGATATACTTCTCATAACCAGACGGCAGCGCAAACCAGAGCTGGTAGTTGTTCTCTGATTCAATAATATTCACTACATCGGTAGTGCACATAATATGACCGGACATGGAGTGACCGCCAATTTCATCACCGAACTTCGCAGCCCTTTCAATATTCACCTCATCACCCACTTCCAATGCGCCGAGATTCGTTAAACGCAACGTTTCCTGCATCAAGTCGAAACATACCGTTCTATTATGGATATCCGTTACCGTTAAACAGCAGCCGTTATGAGCCACACTGGCCCCTATCTCCAAACCCTCTACCAGATCTGATGGCATCTCTACAACATGAGTACGAAAGTCTTCCTTCACAATAATATCTACAATGACACCTGTGCCCTGAACAATTCCGGTAAACATAACTTATCCTTCCACGATGGGCCGATCACCTGGCCTTACATTTTGTTTCGAAAACTTACGATTCAAATACTCTAGTGGTTTAATTACAGCATTCTACGCACTATCTCAAGCACCTGATTCAAGATTATTCTATCTGTCATGCAATCTTTATATCGTCGATCATCTGGTTTAATTTGCTGTAAGCTTGAATAAATACACGTATTCAGCCTGCAAAACGCAAAACCACCCACTGTTCAAAAAGCCAGCAACTCATCTCAAGTCAACAAAATATTCTAAAATTAAATAGCTTTATAGAAGATATGCAATACGTAAATGTTTTTTTACACCATATATCACTAGTCCAAATTGACGCTATATAGCTTAGCCTTTAGTATAAGCGCCATAGGGTCGCGCTACATTTTCCTGTGTTTGCAGGCGCGTTATAAAAGTGCAAACGGGTTTGTCCAGCGTTTTGCCACCTCTCTATCGGGGTGGCTTTTTCTCTGAACGCTTTCTCTGATAGGTCAAAGGAAGCCTCTCTCTGAGAGAACCCTCTGTTAGCTCTTGCATATGACTTCAGCCTCGCACATTGTGCGAGGCTTTTTTTTGCCAAAAATTCAGTATCTGAGAAAAACCTGACCATAAGCCCTCTAGCAAGAAAGAGCCTATGGCTAAATAGAAGAGCTTACAGATTAAACAAGAGAACAATAACTAATTAATAGCCAATAAAGAATCAGGATAGCAGATCAATCACCAAGCCTTTAATATGCACCAGCTTAGTCGCAATTTTAATTTTATCCTTTTGCTCCGAGAGCACTAATTGCAACAGCTCTTCCGCTTCTTCATCAATCAGTTTAACCACGTGATGTTTTTCTGCTGCAGACCAACCAGCGCCAATACCCTGCACCTCATAGGCACCCTGAGTGACTGTAGAGATTAAATTACTCAACAAAGCCTTAAACACCTCAAGATTACCCAGTGATGGATTGCGCTCCAAAGTAGCACCCGCATCATCCAAGGCAATGCGTATTTGATCCAGCTGACGATTTAACGAAGGCTTGGCAACCTCATCCACCTGCTGTACCAAGTGATCGGTAAAACTGCGCCCAACAGCGAGTGTGCCATCAGTACGAGCCTTTGATTTGCGAGCATTGCCACCCGTACGAAAAGACTTAAGCTTGTCATTTACGTTAATCATAGAGTTAAGCCTTTTGTTTCAGCAACCAACGAGCACCTGCCAAAGCTGCATCCTGATACTCAGCTTCTAACGCCATACGTTCCACGTCCTGTTTCATACGCTCTTGTTTCGGCAGATCTTTACGCGCCTGATGAGTTGCCAGATGATCACCGCGACGGGAAATTTCACTAAATACTTTTAATTCCGGTAACTCAAACCATTCCGGCTCGATAATATCGATCAACACCCGAATTCGCAGACACGCTTCCATCACATCGACTTGTTCTTCCAGCAACGCCTGAGAAATAAAATGGATATTTTCCAGTGTTTTCTCTCTGGCTTTATCAACAACTGCCTGCTGCTCCTGCTCACGAGCTTTCACCTGAAGGCGCAGTGTGTGGGCATAATAGGCCAGGCCAGCCACAATCAATAAACCAACTACGAGCATGGCCAATGCAGCTTGTGTAGACACAAAAATCTCCTCAACTATTTTAAAAACTCGCCGATAACACTTAGCAGGTTAATCCATCTGCAAACAGATACGTTTAAACCTACAGATCTAGTGGAGCAACACCAATCATTGTCGATGTTCCTTTAATCAATTCGGCTTTTCTCTTAAATAAGACAGCAGAAATCACGCCAAGTTGTCACCTAGCGTGATAATCAAAATGTCCGGTTCCCTACGGCACTTGGGTTTGCTATTTCTTTTTCTTACCGTGGACTTTTTTGCGCAACCGATTTAGACGCTGCTGGATTTTACCGTAAAGGGTGTTTTTCGCATAACGTCCTTTTTCACTCAATTGTCCGGCAGGAATGCCAGTCATCAGTTTAATCGCCTGACTGACATGCTCTACGGCATAAATAGCAAACCGCCCGTCTTTACAGGCTTTAACGATCTCATCTTTTAACATCAGGTTTTCAACATTCTGCACTGGGATCACAACCCCTTGAGAACCCGTTAACCCTCTACTGACACAAGTATCAAAGAAGCCTTCAATCTTCTCATTCACACCGCCAATAGGCTGTACATCACCAAACTGATTGATTGAGCCAGTTACTGCAATTCCCTGATCTACCGGACTTTCTGCCATTGCAGACAACAAACAAACCAGCTCACCCAAAGAAGCACTGTCACCATCAACACCATGATAAGACTGCTCAAACACCAGACTAGCAGCCATAGGAATCGTATCACTGTGACCAAATAAAGCATTCAGGAAAGAGGTCAGGATCATAATGCCCTTGGAGTGCAAAGCACCGCCCAGCTGAACACTGCGTTCAATATCCAGCACCTCACCATTACCATAATGCACAGTTGCTGTAATACGACTGGGCTGCCCAAAGTCACTTTCGCCGATACGCAGGACTGTCAGGCCGTTCACCTGGCCGATTTTATCACCCGTGGTATCGATCAGAATAACCCCATCTTTAATGGAGTCGAACATACGCTCTTTAAGATGACCGGAACGATATTGCCGGCTGGCAATCGCCTCTCTTACCGCTGCATCATCAATAATGTCTTTATTTTCATTTCTGGCCCAGTAATCCGACTCACGCAGCAGGTGGTTCAGATCCGCAGCATTGAGTGACAGTCGCGCTTGGTGGTCAGCCTCACGGGAACCTTGCTCAATCACCGTCATAATCGCATCTTGATTCAGATGCAGCAGACCATCCTGCTCAACCATGGAACTAATCAGACGAGCGTACAACCACTGATTCTCTTTCGAGCGCGGCATATCACCTTCAAACTCGGCCAACACCTTAAACAGTTCAGCAAAATCAGGGTCATATTGTTGTAGAAGATAGTACTGCTCGGAATCTCCCAGCACAGCTACGGTTACATTCAACTCAATAGGCTCTGGTTCCAAACTAACACTGCCAGACAGCGTCAGCTGTTTTTCCAGAGTATCAATGCGCAGGCAACCCGTTCTTAGTGCTAACTTCAGACCATCCCAAGCATAAGGCTGCTGCAGTAGTTTTCCTGCATCAATAATCAGAAAACCGCCATTAGCTTTGTGTAGCGCACCAGGACGAATCAGGGAGAAATCGGTAGCAACCGTGCCCATATAGGTGATATTTTCAACATTACCCACCAGATTATTATGGGTTGGCAGATCCTCAATAATCAGTGGCGCACCCGTTTCAGGATCACAGGAGTTCATCACATTGACCTGATAGCGCGCTGGAATCTTATGATCAGGTGAAGCACGGGTCACAGCATCAGCATTTTCATCTTCTTCCAGGAAAATCTCGACATTTTCTACCAGATCTTTCTGTACTGCTTCCAGATAGGCATACACTCGCTCCTGGGCCTGATACTTATCTTTTAATTCCACCAACCAGTGCTGTATGGCAGTCAAAGTGATCTGTTCATTTAACGCCTGCTGTTTTTCACGGCTCTCTTTTTCCAGGTGAGCCAGTTCCCGTAGAGCCGCTCGTAGCTCCTTGTCCATCTGCTCGATGCCGTTCTTAAACTTCTCCCGCTCTTCATCGGGCAGACTATTAAACTCTTTTACCGGATAGGGTTCACCCTCAGCATCCACCGGCATAAAGGAATAACCACCAGGGTTCTGGAGCACCAACTTCAGCTGATATTCTTCCGCCTTGGCCGCCACCTCTTTCAGCATATGTTCCTGAATATCGGAGAAATCTTCGCGAATCAGCTCAGCCTTCTCAACAAAGGCTTCCTGCTCAAAAGCAGAAGGAATCGCATGACGTAGTTCCTTAATCAGAGCTTCCATATCTTTTTTCAGCTCTGCCGCCATACCCGGTGGCAACTTCAGCGCCCAGGGTTTACGAGGAGAATCGAAGTTATTGACGTAACACCAATCTGCTGGTGCCGACATTTCAGCCGCATGGGAGGACAAGAAGCGCTTTAACATAGTACGCTTCCCCAAACCGTTCTCCCCTACAGCAAAGAGGTTATAACCCTTTTTAGGAACTGCGATTGCAAAACGTACAGCCTGTTCAGCCCGTTGCTGACCAATAAAACGATCTAGTGGTTTGATCTGCCCGGTATGCTCACAGGGAAAGTTCTTTTTGATACACCGTTTTTTCAAACGCGAAACGGCTAAAGGCTTAGGTGCCTGCATAGAATTCTCCTAAAAAGCAAGCTGTATCAATATATTATGCAACAGCCTAGCGAATTCAGCACATATTTGTAAGCGTCTATTTTTCAAAAAATTACTTTTATTTCCCAGACTTACCCCATCTAACAAACCGCCCTTGATGTGGCCAGATCAATAAAACCGCCTGTCACATTTACCTATCTCACAGCAGCAAAAAGCTTACGACTCTCGCATTAGGCTGCATCAGCCTTACGATGTATTTACTTTTTGTTACAAAAGGTGTTCGCCTTTTGGCGGATATAGACTCATCAGACTTTTTGTTAAATTGGAGACTATAAATATTAAAAAAGTCACCTTCCAATTAGCACTATTTGAACCTCCTTGGCTTGCCATTTAGATCAATATAATAAATTCAAAAGTGCCTGAACGAAGAGATGACAACCAACTCCCCATGAGCCAAACGTGGTACTCCAATGACTCAAACACTCCGTTCAATCGGCATTAAATCCCGCATGGTACTCGTCCTGCTGGTTACTGTGCTTAGTATTGTCGCCTTGATGAGCTTCTCCCTGAAAACCAGCTATGAGATGCAGATTCGGGAGAAACAGCAAAAAACTCAGCATATGGTTGAATCTGTTATATCCATGGTTCAGCACCAACACCAACTGTTCAAAGATGGCGAAAAAACAGAGCAGGAGGCTAAGAACTCTGCACTGAAAGCCGTCGAAAAACTCCGCTATAACAAGACAGATTACTTCTGGGTGAATGATCTGGATGCCATCATGGTGATGCACCCGATCAAACCTGCCCTGAATGGTAAAAACCTATACGGTCTGAAAGACAAACAGGGTAAACAATTCTTCAAAAACTTTGTTGATATCGTAAAAGCCAAGGGTGCAGGTAACGAAAGTTATCTATGGCCTAAACCAGGCTTTGAAGAACCGGTTGAAAAAGTTTCCTATGTGGAAGGCTTTAAACCCTGGGGTTGGGTGATCGGTACCGGTATCTATGTGGATGATGTAAAAGCGGAGTTCTGGAGCAATGCCTCTTCGCAAATTATTATTGCCGCTATCGGTTTAGGCATCACTATTCTGGTACTTTTCCTGATTGCCAGCAGTATTATCAATCCAATGGAAGAAGCCAACCGAGCCATGCATAACATCAGCCAGGGTGATGGTGATCTGACCCAACGCCTAAACACCTCCGGCAATGACGAAATGAGCCAACTGGCCCGAGCCTTTAATATGTTCGTGGATCAGATTCAAAGCGTGATTAAAGAAGTAGACAATTCAACCCAGCGAGTAGCGGCTGCAGCCTCTCAGCTCTCCTCTACTACAGAGCAAACCACTCAAGTTATTACACGCCAAACCTCTGAGACCGACCATGTCGCTACTGCAATCAACGAGATGGCTGCAACCATTCATCAGGTTGCACAAAGCGCTCTGCAGGCAGCCAGCACTACCCGTGAAGCAGACTCACAAGCACAGGATGGCAAACAAAATATTCATGAGACAGCTCATACCGTGAGTTCACTTTCCGATGAAGTCGGCCGCGCCACAGAGGTCATCCAGCAGCTGGAAACCCAGGCAGAGAACATTTCCTCTGTACTGGATGTGATTGGCGGTATTGCCGAACAAACCAACCTACTAGCGCTTAATGCTGCGATTGAAGCGGCTCGTGCGGGTGAACAAGGCCGAGGCTTTGCCGTGGTTGCTGACGAGGTACGCACTTTGGCAAGCCGGACCCAGGAAAGCACTCATGAAATCGAACAGATGATTGAGCAACTGCAAGCCGGTGCCAAACAAGCGGTAACCGTGATGGAAAACAGCCGCACCAGCACTCAGGTCACAGCTGATAAAGCGATGGCAACACAGGGAGCACTGGACACCATCTCTGCATCCATTCAGGGTGTGAACGATATGATCACTCAGATCGCCAGCGCTGCTGAACAGCAGTCATCAGTAGCAGAAGAGATCAATCGCAACGTGGTGAATATCGTTAACCTTTCCAACGACACTGCGCAAGCATCTGAGCAAACCAGCCAGGCCAGTGCAGAACTAAACACTCTGGCAGAGCAACTGAAGCTACTGGTACACCGCTTCAAGATCTAACCCGCAAGCAGCCTAAACCACTTCCCCTTACCGGCCCTAACATTTCGTTAGGGCCTTTTTATTTGTCGAAACAACTGTGAGCTACTGGTTAATAACAAAAAACCACACAAAGCCTAAGCCAAATTAATCGACCGCATGATAAAATTTTTTATAATACAACACATTAGCGTCAACATTATTACAACCTATACCTAAAGCGACAGAATAAAGGCTAAAAAACAACCCTGCATCCCCATCACTCATTAGTCAGTCGGTGGAGAAGCAAAACAATACTTTGCTTAGGTATACCACTTTCTCTAGGACACAGGGCTAAGTATGCTGAACTCCATTGCGAACCTTATCGATAGCTCCTTGCGCATTTGCGGCGCCAGAAGCCTGAACTCCCAATTTTTACTCTCCTATGCATTGATTTTCCTGCTAGCTATCGCTTCTGGCGTCTCGCTTTATCTCAGCATGGCAATCAACCCTCAGACCATTAATATCGCAGGCCGCCAGCGCATGCTCAGCCAGAAGATCGCCAAAGAAGCGATGCTGGTTGCCGCTCAGGTAGAAAACAAAAGCTCTCTGCAAAAAACCATGCAGCTGTTTGAACGCTCCCATAAAGATATCGTCAACGGTAACACTGAATTGGGTATGAACCCAATCACAGACAGCACCATTCTGGCTCAGATGCAGCAAGTCGACAGCTTATGGCGCACTTATAAGGGCGTGATTAACCGCTATGTCGATAATCCAACAGCAGAACTGACCCAGGAGATTAAGAAGCAATCCCCTGTGGTACTGAAAGAAATGAACAAAGCGGTTGTTATGATGACCAAGGCCGCCAATGCCACCATGAAACAGATGCTGATGACCGCCTTTGTCTGCGTATTGGTGATTGTATTTCTGGTCGTAATGGGTCGGGTATTTGGACTGAGACAACTAATGGACAATATCACCCGCTTGCAGAAGCGCCTGTCTCATGTGGGTCAGGGTGATTTTACTCACCGCTTCAACATCACTCATACCGATAATGAAGTCGGTAAAATGTTTGCCGCATATAACAACATGATCGAACAAGTCAGCACCCTTGTACAAAACGCCCGTCAAGCCGCAGAAAGAACCAGCAGCCACAGTAAAAGCGTAGTAAAAGCGACCAATGATGCAGAAGCCGGTGTAGATCGCCAGTACAACGACATTGATCAAGTAGCAACTGCGATGAACGAAATGAGCGCTACGGTTAACGAAGTCGCTCAGAATGCCGTTCAGGCAGCGGAAGCCGCCCGTACTGCAGACGAACAGGCCCGAGGTGGTATGAAGGTAGTCCAATCCGCTGTCAACCAGATCCAACAGATGGTAAGCCAGCTAGGAGATACCTCCTGTGTACTGGACAAACTGGAAGCCGAGTCTGAAGAAATTGGCAAAGTGCTGGAGGTAATCACAGGTATTGCCGAACAAACCAACCTGCTGGCACTGAATGCTGCCATTGAAGCCGCCCGGGCCGGTGAACAAGGCCGAGGTTTTGCGGTAGTTGCCGATGAAGTGCGTACCCTGGCCCAACGCACCCAGGAATCCACGGAAGAGATCAAACAGATTATTGAACGCCTGCAAAGCCAGGCTCGCAATGCTGTAAGCTCCATGGAGCAAAGCTCTGAATTAGCCAGCACCAGTGTTTCTCAGGCAGAAGAAGCTGCTGCTGCACTAGAGCATATCGCCACCGCCGTCGATAGCATCAATTCTATGAATACCATGATTGCGACAGCGGCTGAAGAGCAAAGCCAGGTAGCGGAAGATATTGATCAACGTATTGTCAGTATCGCCGATGTAGCCGAGAAAACCCGTAATGACACCACCGAAGTGGTACAAGCAACAGAGCAAATTGAAAGAGAAGTGGAAGACCTAGAAAAATTAATTAAGCAATTCAAAACTGCTTAAAACTGCGTACAATCCAGTTCGCAATTTCTGATTCATTGGTGATAATGATTCAGACAACTGTTTTCTCAGCCCGTATATAACACCTTGTTATTGCGGGCTTTTATTTTTCTTTCTGCATCTGCGATGCGCACTTTGCGTCTCGGCTATGCAACACGAGCGCTTTTGTATCAGCATTCTAATGAGCGTGAAAATTTCTCTGAAAAAACTTCCTGCACTTCTGAAAACAGCGTCTACACTCAATTTTGTACACCCGAACGCCAAGCACTCAAATGGAAGCATCTCTTCAATAAAGCGCTGTATTTTTCAGAGGCTAACAAGAGAAACTGAAAGACTTTTGTTTAAGTGCGCATAACAAAAAAACAAGACTGTACATTAAGCAGGAGATACACCATATGCTGACTTTTGAAGATACCGTTGGCCTGAGCGATTTATCTGAAGGTGAAGTACTGGCTATTGCCGAGCATGAGCACACTGCACCTATTATCGCCTCTGGAATCGGCTCATTTCTGATGCAACATCATGGAGAACAAGTGATTAGTCAATACATCCTGGAAGACCTGACCCGAGCCCAGCGCCACGGTGACTACCAACATCAAGCAGATCTAATGAAAGTGCTGACTCACTTTCTGGAAGAACACCCAATTCAGGGACATTCACACTAGACGTTCCCCATTCTCCAATTGTCTGTATTAAAAATTTTCCAGTGTTGACTGACATGCTAACAGCAACAGATACAGATCGATGAAAACCGCTTTTCTCTAATCCGTTTCGTTTTAAGCCGGCAGCCGTGCCGGCTTCTTTTTTTAATCTATTTTATCTATAGAGCTCTACCATCCACTGCCATACCTATCTGTTAACTCTTGCAGCCTCAGAGCAAATCTTGCCTCCAGCCTCCCCTATGGTAAACTGCCCGCCAATTCCTTCTGTTATCTCTTTTCTGCCAGACCTTCGATTTCCTATGTCAAAACCTTTAAGCCATCACCGCCGTTTCTCCATTGCACCCATGTTAGATTGGACTGATAAACACTATCGCTACTTTGCCCGCATTCTGAGCAAAGAGGCGCTACTGTTTAGCGAAATGGTCACCACAGGCGCTATCCTGTTCGGCCAAAACCCTGAACGCTTTCTGGCTTACAACGACGAAGAGCATCCATTGGCCCTACAACTGGGCGGCAGCAATCCGGAAGATCTGGCTAAATGCACCAAGATTGCCGATGAATTTGGCTATGACGAAATCAACCTGAATGTGGGCTGCCCTAGTGATCGGGTGCAAAACAACATGATTGGTGCTTGCCTGATGGGTCATGCAGATCTGGTAGCAGAGTGTATCAGCGCGATGCGCTCGGTAACCGATAAAGCGGTCAGCGTAAAATGTCGTATCGGTATCGATGATCAGGAACCAGAAGAGATATTACCTAAGTTTATCGAAACAGTTGCCGCTACAGGTTGTACCAGCTTTACACTTCACGCCCGTAAGGCCTGGCTGCAGGGCTTAAGCCCGAAAGAAAACCGGGAGATACCACCGCTGGACTATGATCTGGTCTACCGCATGAAACAGGCCTACCCAGAACTGGAAGTCTCAATCAACGGCGGTATTAAGACCTTTGCTGAGATGGAACAACACCTGCAACACGTTGATGGCGTGATGGTAGGACGAGAAGCCTATCAGAACCCTTATCTGCTGGCAGAAGCCGATCAGAAGCTGTTTGGCTCTGATCGTCCTGTGATCTCACGCCACCAAGCTATCGAGCAGATGCTAGATTATATCGAGCGGCAGATGAGCCAGGATGTGTACTTGGGTCACATTAGTCGCCATATACTAGGTATTTTCCAGGGCTGCCCTGGAGGCCGTAAGTTCCGCCGCTATATCAGCGAAAACGCTTACAAACCAGGCGCTGGGCCTGAAGTTGTCAGAGAAGCACTGGCACTGGTATCGGAACAGGCCATTCTGGATCAGGCGTTTAAAGCTCAAATGGCGATGGCAGAGTAGAACGAGTACGACTGACAGCTCATTTTTAAGTTTGCTATGCCTTGGATTATAAAGTTAGTTGCAGAAAGTTTTAGCGATGGGTTTACAAGCGACTCCTGTCTACCTTAGTGTTATTGCAGGGAACTGATTTTCTCTTTAAAAACAAGAGACTCATCGATTGCAGGACACTATAGCTATGCCAAGCAAACTGGAACAACTCCGCCAAATGACCGTTGTGGTTGCCGATACCGGTGATATTGATGCCATCCGGGATTTACAACCACAAGACGCGACAACCAATCCTTCTCTGGTACTCAAGGTTGCCGATAAACCTCAGTATCAACTCTTATTAAAGGAGGCGATGGAGAAGGCTCGCCAGGAGAGCTTGGACCCGGCCCAACAACTGGCTTATGCCGTAGACCGCGCCTCTGTGGCCATTGGTGCCGAGATCAATCAGATCATCCCCGGTTATATCTCTACTGAAGTCAGTGCCAAACTGTCTTTTGATATTCGTGGTACTGTTGAAAAAGCACGCCGTCTGATTCAGCTCTATCAGGAAAAAGGTATTAGCCGTGATCGCGTACTGATTAAGATCGCCTCTACCTGGGAAGGCATTAAAGCGGCTGAGATTCTGGAAAAAGAGGGTATCCACTGCAACCTGACACTGCTGTTTGCGATGCCTCAAGCCGTTGCATGTGCAGAAGCAGGCACTACGCTAATCTCACCTTTTGTTGGTCGTATTCTGGACTGGTACAAAACAGCTCAACCAGATGAAGACTGGAGCGGTGCAAACGATCCAGGTGTATGCTCAGTACAGAAGATCTATCAGTACTACAAAGAGCACGGCTACCAAACCATCGTGATGGGTGCCAGTTTCCGCAATACCGATGAAATTGAACACCTGGCAGACTGTGATCGCCTGACTATCAGCCCGGCACTGTTGGAGCAATTGGCAGCGGATCAAGGCGAGCTACAGCAAGTACTGAAGCCTGAAGCAGCCCGCGGTCAACAACCTCAACCACTAGATGAAGCGACGTTCCGTTGGCAGATGAATCAAGATGCGATGGCAACCGAAAAGCTGGCCCAGGGTATTAGCCAGTTTGCAGCGGATCAGGATAAGCTAGAAGCGTTACTGGCAGAACTTTAACTCCGCAGCGTCTCTTTTATCCTCTCTGAAATCCAAATAATCAGTGCAATAAAAAACCCTTAGGGAAAATAAACTTCCCTAAGGGCTCTACATTCTCTCAGACCATCAGCCTTTGCCAATATAACCAATCACTATGTATCAGCAGATCCAGGCATACCAGGTTATAAAATAACTCAGTGTCGTGTCGCACCATCCTCTACACCCACAGCAGCAGGACAATTTTCCAGCGCAAAGACCACAGGTTCAAATTCAGCTTTATTTTTAGGGTTTAATCCCATCAAAATACGATGAGCATCAATCACTTTCTGACGTACACTTTCTGCACACTCATCCAGAATCGGTGCTTCCTGCATACAACAGCCCAACTCAACCGGCTCCCTACAGATTTCAAAATAATGCTCAAAACCCATGGTTTCCAGAATATGCGTAATATCCGTACGAGTACTGATAATCGTCGGCTTATGGTTTAACACGCCTTTCGCATTAACGGCTATTTTTGCCAATAACCCTAATGCGGTACTGTCGATACCGTCCGTTTCCGTCAGATCCACTACAACGGATTTTAATTCCCCACCAAAAATTCGCTTTAACAGAGAATCGATTGTGGAACATAGTGTCAATCTGACATCGCCCATAAACTTCAGAACGTAAACATCCTGATTTTCGGCGACCATGATTTTACCATTTTGCATAATTTAACAACCGGAAATAGACAAACAACTGGCTACCCTTTTTTACCGGATACCGTCATTAAAGTGACGTCATCAGGAGAATCTTCCATCCCCATCTGAGCAAACCACTCCACCATCCCAGCGTGATCTCCTGCATACTGCTGAGCAATTTCCAACAGTGTAGTTTCTTTATCGGCCAGACTGCCGCTTTGCATTAGCTCAAAAACGCCATCAGAGAAAAGCGAGAGATAGTAGCTCGGCTGCAACAATAACTCAAATTCCTCGTAGACCGCATCGTCAAAAAGTCCTACAGGCATCCCCTTACCTTCGATAAAAGCAGCCTTACCATCCTGAACCAACACAGGCGCTGGATATTGAGCACCATTGCAATAACACATCTTATGATTCTCACCATCCAATATGGCCAGGAAGATAGTGACATGCTTACCCAACTCCGTGCCCAAAATCTCCTTATTCAGCTCAGCCAAAATCGCTCCTGGGGAAATGTTGGCACCTCTGATTAACATACGGGTAACAAAGCGCCGGATAAATACCCTCAAGAGGATAGTCAGGAAAGCAGAAGAAGCGCCGTGGCCGGACACATCTGCTAAATAAAAGAGCACTCGCTCACGATCCATCGGGAAGTAATCTACGAAGTCACCACTCAGATATAAAGAGGGGCATACTTTATGCTCAAAAGTCAGTGTCTGAAAATTCCATGGAGTTTGCGGCAACATCTTCTGCTGCACATAACGCCCTGCCTGCTGATCCTGCCTTAAGACATCCAGGCTGGTCATCAGTTCCAGATTGATCTGCTCCAGCTCTTCGTAGGTTTGTCGTGCCTGTCGGGCATCCCGTCGCCGACTGACGGCTCTATGGGCCACTAAAGATACCAGACTCGAATGTTGGCCAGGATCCAATACATAATCATCTGCACCGGCTTCCATACCTTGTAGCACCAACTCAGCCTGAGAGTCATTCGCCAGTAGTAACACGGCATAATCTCGCTGAGCATCTAACCAACGCTCAAGACGGAACAGATCTTGATGATCATTCAGATAGAAGATCACCAGCTCACAAGCTTTTGATAAATCCCCTGGCACAGAATCCATAGCTAAAGACTCTACAGCCAGATCAACATCCAGTAATTCAGCAAGATGCACTATCTCACCCGAGCAGGGAATAAACACTGCATCTGCTATAGTTGAAAGCATGGTCGCTTATCATCCTTTTTCAGTATCTGGACCTAGTGTAATCCCTAGATTAACTCAGGGAAATATCGGGGAGACACACAACCCCAATTTATGCCATAGTTAATGTAACGGTTTGTAAACTTATTGCTAAGAGTGATTGATATGGAATTTATTTTACCCTTCGATGAAAAGCGTAAGTTCCCAAGAGTTAAGGTCAATAGCCCCATGACCTTGGAAGAACAGGACTCGGGTAAAACCTACACCGCGCACTGTTTGGACCTTAGCGCAACGGGAAGTCGGGTTATTCTTGACGAACCGCTGACTGAAAATACCCTGCTACGCATCAAGCTATCCAGTCCTTTGGGCCTGGAGCCTTTCTGTGCATTAGCAAGGGTTGTGTATAACAGTCTTGAATCAGGCCATGAAATTGGCTTGGAAATTACCGAAATATTGGACTAGATAGCAGCAGGTGAGTAACAACATTGAACTCACACCGAAATTGATATCGCCATCGGATAATAAACACACAGGCAAGAACCCAAACACATGGGTAAACGACAGCTTGGCTATTTAAAAGGCCTGTATTCTCCCGCTACAGGCAGGAGAATGCAGAAATTTAAGCGTTTAGGTATGCGATACCAAACTAAGAATGGATTGCAGCAAATAGCCCTGCAAAGAATTAAAGTTCTTCGTCATCAAGATCCAGATCATCAAAATCTGCATCAAAGCTATCTTCTACCTGGCCATCATGGATCTGATAAGTACGGTTTTGTAGATACGCATCTCGAATAAAGCTGTACTTATCACCTTGAACAATCTCCTCACTGCTCAACAGCTTATGTCTGGCATGAACCAGCTTCAGCACCGTAACACCGTAAAACTCTTCTTTTTTCAGACCTACATGATTCAATGGATCCAACAGGTAATCAGGATATAAACTGATGCCATCACGAACATTACTCGGACCCAATACTGGTAATACCAGATACGGACCGCTTTCAATGCCCCAGACGGCCAGAGTTTGACCAAAATCTTCGCGATGCTCCTCAATATCCATCATGGAAGCCACATCAATCAGCCCCAAAAGCCCTACAGTACTATTAATCAGAAAACGCCCTGCAGCAGTTGCTGCTGCACCAGGTTTAGCCTGTAGCAAATCATTGGCAGCTGTCGGTATTTCTCCTAAATTGCTAAAGACGTTTCCGACACCACGACGGACGAACTTAGGTACAACAGCTTTATAGCCCTTAGCCACCGGCTTCGCTACATAGCTATCTAGTGTTTCATTAAAGTAAAAAACCTTGCGGTTCCAGTTTTCCCAGGGATCAACCTCTTGCTGCGCCCAGGCAGAACTTGCCCCTAACAGCAAAACCAGAGTCAATGCAGAGACTATCTTATTCATGAGTAACACACTTGCTTCCTTCATATAGCCCTGGATCGGGCACTGTAGTTCTTCAAACGTAAATAATTACACTTCCAAGGGCACTTGTAGTACAGCGGCTGTAATCAACGCAATCATTCCAAGCCATTAACGGACATGCGTCTTTGCCGCCATCTCCTGTAACCAGGCCAGCAGCAAAGGATAGTAATCCTCTTCGGCATCAGTATTGGTGCAGAGTTCCACGGCTGAATAATTCCTTTTATTACCCGCCTTGGCAGATAACTTGATCATACGGGCATCATGCTCCGCTAATTCAAACATAAAGTTGCGGCTATCCACCTCCCTTTGCATCCATTTTTGATGCGCAGAAACAAGATACAAACTGGGAGGGAAAAAAAATGTTGTCATCGCCTGATGATAATCAAAACCATCTTCACTATCTTGCCAACTATCCTGTTGCCAGCTCTGTATATCATTGAACAAAGCTCGGGATTCATTCGCCTGACCTTTACGCAATAAGGCAGCAGGCACATAACCTAACAAGGTTGCAAAAAAAGGAATTAGCTTACGCTCAAAAAAACCATAACGCAGTTGCTTTAACCAGCCAACGGAAGACTGCACTCGCTGCGGATTAAAGTGAACAACACCCGCAACCTGATTAATTATTTTGGGATTACGAGCCAGAAATGCACTCCAAAGCACACTGCCCAATTGATAACCCATTAAAAAGCGCTGCGGGTGCTTATGTCGTTTATCGACCGCTTTCCAGATCAATGGCAGATCTTCGGTCACTAATTGCAACCAATTATAAGATTCCTGTCGAAGCAGAGAACGGGCCGCATCTCTGCCACGATAACTGCAGATAAATACCTCATATCCCTGATCGACAAGAGAGTAAGCTAAGCCCACTCTCTTATCTGAATTCAGGAAGATACGACTATCTTGCCCAAATCCGTGCAGCATAAGTACACACCCTTTTAGCTCTCCCTGGCGCGGTGTTAAACGATGCAGACCCGCGGCCATAGAAGGCGTTAGCGGTAGAGGAATAAACTCCTCCAGCACCTGTCGATCCATCGTCATCAGACTAATTCACTCCATAATTTGTCCAAACGTTTTGCGGATACTGGCACTTTGGTACCCAATTGTTGCGCAAACAGCGATACCCGATACTCTTCCAACATCCAGCGATATGGAGCAAGTGCCGCTGCACTGCCCTCACGCTGCTCCAACTGCTCTGCCTTAGCCTGGTATTTCTGCCACAGCTGATTCAGCTCATCACTCCACAGCTGTTCACGACCACGGTTTAAGCCTGCTTTTTCCAGACGTAACAGAATCGCTTTCAGATAACGGGGCAGCTCCTGCAGCCACTCACGGCCACTTTGGTGCAAAAAGCCCACATAAACCAAATTTTCCAGCTGGAAGCGAATATCACTGTAGATAAAGGCCAGTGCCAGTGGAATCTTACCCTTCAGCTTTTTCTGAATTTCGTGATTCAGCTTAAGCACTTCATGGCACAGCTTAAGCACCTCAACCGCTTCCTTCGCCACTCGATCTTTATTGGCTTCCAGATGTTGCTGGAAGGCCTGAGCATCCCGTGGCATCGACTCTTCCCTAAAGGCCCAATCAAAACTGGCCAGCACTAAGTCTTGTACCAGCTGATCTTTCTTACCCAAGCTATTAAACAGTAAAGACACCTGATTCAGATTCGGCAATGATTTTTCCACCCACTTCACCTGCTGAGGCAGTGCCAGCATCAATAGTCGACGCACCCCTTGCCAGTGGGCTTCTTTTGCCTGTCCCGGAAGATCAAACAGCGTAGAGTCCACACAGTCCTTTTTATCCACCAGTGCCGGATAGGCTCTTAATACAATGCCCTGCTGTTCCTGCTCAATCTGCTCTGGAACCGTCAAGCCCTCAGGCCAGCTGGTCAGGCCCTGCTGCTTAAACTTATCATCACCGCTGATACGTACCTGCTCCGCGGATTGACCGGAGAACTGCTCCAGCAACTCAGGCAAGTCACGGGATTCACCCAGAACCTTACCTTTGGCATCTACTACCTGAATCAGCATTCTGTGGTGAGCATCCAGTTCCTGAGGTTTCCACAGTTCAGGATCGATACGTACCCCGGTTTTACGCCGTAACTGTTCAGCCAGGCAGGTCGTCAACGGCAAGTCACCTGGCTCCAGCATAGGTAACACGTCATCGATATAATCTGGAATCGGGACAAAGTTCTTGCGCACCTGCTTAGGCAGGTTTTTTACCAGCGCAATACACTTATCCCGCAGCATGCCCGGCACCAGCCAATCCAAGCGGTTTTCGTTGATCTGCTGCAAACCCGCGACCGGTACCTTAATATTCAGACCGTCATGCTGTTTTCCCGGCTCAAACTGGTAATCCAACGCCAAACGCATGCCTTCCAGCCCCAGCTGATCCGGGAACTGATAATCGATCGCCTGCTCGTCAGCGTCCCGCTGTAACAGCTCATCTTTATTAAAGAACAGGTAGTGTTTATCGTCTTTCTCAACGGTTTTACGCCACTTTTCAAAACCGGCACCGTTATAGATTTTTTCCGTAATGCGTTCATCGTAGAAGCGGAACAGGGTTTCATCATCCACCAAGAGATCACGACGACGCACCTTGGATTCCAGCTGTTCTACTTCGGCAATCGCCTGCTGATTGTGCTGATAAAATGGCGCTTTGCTGAAATAACCGCCTTCAATCAGACCGGTACGGATAAAGATCTCACGGGAGATCACCGGATCAATTGGGCCATAGTGCACACGACGATTGGGTACAATGGGCAGGCCGTACAGGGTCACTTTTTCTGCGGCAACCACCTGAGCGCGTTTTTTCTCCCAGTGAGGTTCACTGTAGCTGTGCTTGGTCAGGTGTTTGGCGTAGCGCTCCACCCATTCGGGTTCGATCTTGGCCACCTGACGGGCATAGAGCTTGCTGGTTTCCACCAGCTCAGCAGCCATAATCCAGCGCGGCTGCTTTTTAAACAGTGCAGAACCGGGGAAAACATGGAACTTACGGTTGCGAGCACCCAGATACTCGCGATCTTCCAGCTTCATACCCAGATGGCTTAACAGTCCCGGCAGCAGGGACTTATGTACATCGTCGAAACCCGCCGGATTATCGTTAAACTCCAGCTTCAGCTCTTTACTCATCAGCTTGAGTTGATGGTGCACGTCGCGCCATTCGCGCATCTTCAGATAGGATAGGAACTGCTTGTGACACCACTTACGGAACTGGCTACTACTCAGCTCCTGACGCTGTTCTTCATAGCCGTTCCATAAATTCACAAACGCCAGGAAGTCGGAGTTATCATCCTTCCACTGACGGTGTTTCTCGTCGGCTTGCTGCTGTTTGTCGTGTGGGCGCTCTCTTGGGTCCTGAGCACTCAGAGCACTGGCGATAATCAGTACTTCATTCAGCGCTTTATGCTCGGCACCTGCCAGCACCATACGGGCGATTCGGGGATCAATGGGTAACTTCGACAGCTGACGCCCGACTTGAGTCAGACGTTCTTTATCATCCACTGCTCCCAGTTCATGCAGTAGACGGAAGCCGTCACGGATATAACGATTATCCGGTGCATCGACAAATGGGAAGTGAGCGATATTACCCAGACGCAGGTTCAGCATCTGCAGAATTACCGACGCCAGATTGGTGCGACGAATCTCGGGATCAGTAAACTCGGGACGACCAACAAAATCCTCTTCGCTGTACAAACGAATACACAGACCTTCCGCAACACGACCACAACGACCTTTACGTTGATTGGCACTGGCCTGAGACACAGCCTCTACCGGCAGACGCTGCACCTTGGAGCGATAGCTGTAACGGCTGATACGGGCGGTACCCGGATCAATCACGTAGCGAATACCCGGTACCGTTAACGAGGTCTCGGCCACGTTGGTGGACAACACAATACGACGGCCACTGTGGGACTGGAATACCCGGTTCTGCTCTTTGGCGCTTAAGCGCGCATACAGGGGCAGAATCTCCGTATGCAGGAATTTGGCTTTGCGCAGCACTTCTGCCGTTTCACGAATCTCGCGTTCACCGGGCAGGAAGATCAGAATATCTCTTGGACCCGAGCCCCATTTACGCTCTTTCTCAATGGCGGTGATCTCTTCCACCGCCTCGACAATCCCTTGGTGCAGATACTGGTCGTAGTCGCGCTCTTCATCGTCATCCAGCTCAATCAGCGGACGATACAGCAGATCCACCGGGAAGGTTCGACCGGATACTTCAATAACAGGGGCATTACTAAAGTGCTTGGAGAAGCGCTCCACATCGATGGTTGCCGAGGTGATAATCACCTTCAGATCGGGGCGCTTAGGTAGCAGCTGTTTCAGATAGCCCAGCAGGAAGTCGATATTCAGACTGCGCTCGTGGGCTTCATCGATAATCAGCACTTCATAACGATTCAGGAAGCGATCGTTCTGTGTTTCAGCCAGTAGGATACCGTCGGTCATCAGCTTGACCAGGGTCTTTTCCGTTACCTGATCAGTAAAACGCACCTGATAGCCCACCTGCTCACCAAAGGGCACTTTCAGCTCTTCGGCAACACGGCTAGCCACGGTTCTGGCAGCTAAACGACGGGGTTGGGTATGACCAATCAGACCACGGGCACCCAGGCCCAGATCCAAACAGATCTTAGGAATCTGAGTGGTTTTACCGGAACCTGTTTCACCGGCAATGACCACGACCTGATTATCGCGAATCGCTTCGGCGATCTGCTCTTTTTTCTGGCTAACCGGCAGGTTTTCCGGGTATTCCACCTTGGGAATCAACTGCAGACGCTCTTCGACTCGTTCTGCAGAGCGTTGAATCTGAGCAATCAGTTTTTCCAGTGCGGCTTGCGGATCTTTAATATCTTCGGCTTTACCGCCGCGACGGCCTTTCCCCCGCCCCTTTTGGTCCTGATTCTGACCTCGGTTTGGCCCGTTAGACGCTAATGGCGGCTGCCCAGACAGCATAGGTTTTAACTGCTTCCACTTCTGCTGTAAGCGAAAACGATCTTTCAGCATCGAGGCTGCTAATAACTGCTCAATTTCAGAGGGAATTACCGTAGACATTACCGCACCAGACAAACAAAAAGCGGCATTCTACCTTGTTTGAGCAGAAAAGGCAGACTTTACCCTAGGATTCCAACAATAAAGCACAAACCGTTGATAGATACCTTACAATCGCCCCAGCACAGGGTTTAAAAGCTTATCAGACTGATACTGGTCTTTGAGCAAGAATTTGTTTGCTGCCTGCTCCGATAAGGGTTTTGAAAATAGATAGCCCTGAGCTAAACGACAGCCCGCAGCCTGCAGTAAAGCCCTCTGCTCCTGGGTTTCTACCCCTTCGGCCACCACCTTAAGATTAAGCAAGTGCGCCATATGCACAATCACCTCGATCATCGCCTGCTTACTGCTATCATCTTCAAGTTGATGCACAAAAGAGCGATCCACCTTGATGCCATCAATGGGGAACTCCACCAGACGTTTTAGCGAGCTATAACCGGTGCCAAAATCATCGATGTAGATCTTAAAGCCCATATCCCTGAGTGCCGTCAGTCGATCCGTTACCTCCTGTTCATCCATATCCAGCGCACTTTCTGTCAGTTCAAAACGGATACAATGGGCATCAACACCAGCCTGCTGTAACAGCCCTGGCAGTGCCAGAATCAAGGTATCATCATGCAACTGACGAGGAGACAGATTGATATTGATCGTAACGGGTTTATCCGGCACACAGGCTTGCAACTGATTAAAGCCTTTTAATGCTTCAGCTACGATCCATAAACCAATCGCAGGCATCAACTGTTGTTGTTCTGCCAGCGGTACAAAGCGCTCCGGTGATACTGCGCCCAGATCTGGATTATACCATCGCAGTAACGCCTCAAAACCGCAGACGCTACCATCCTCAATGGAGACTACAGGTTGATAATTAAGTCCAAACTCCTGCTTCTCCAAAGCGGCATGCAGGTAGTTTTCAAACTCTGTCTGCTGTTGGATCTGCTGATGTAATTCCAGGCTATACACCTGGTGTGCGGCCTTACCGTTTTTCTTCACCTCATACATAGCCAGATCTGCATCCCGTAAGATATCACTGGCATGTTGATAATGAGGCCCCAGGAAGGTTACACCAATACTGGCAGAGGCCTCTAAAGATACCCGGTTATTATCATGCATAACCGGATGACAAACTTCTTGTTGCAAACGATTGATCAACGGCTGTAGGGACTCATTCGACATCTCACCGGCCAGATAAATCACAAACTCATCGCCACCTATACGGGCAATACTATCATTCTGACGCAACACCAACTGCAAACGCTGAGCAATTTCCTGCAGAAAACAATCCCCGGCACCGTGACCATAGGTGTCATTAATTTTCTTAAAACCGTCCAGATCAACAAACAATACATAACCCCACTGCCGATGCTGTAAATGATATTCCAGCCTCTTCAGGCAAGCACTGCGGTTTAAAAGCCCGGTCAGAGGGTCATGATTGGCCTGATAGTTGAGCTGCTGTTCGTTAAACTTACGCTCGGTAATCACATCCAACGTGCCCTGATAAACCTCAGTGCTTTCATCGATGGCATTCAGATAGGCATTTTCCGACAACCAGATACTATTACCGTAACGATCTATGCCTTCCC
Source organism: uncultured Oleiphilus sp. (assembly GCA_964342385.1). Lineage (GTDB taxonomy): Bacteria > Pseudomonadota > Gammaproteobacteria > Pseudomonadales > Halomonadaceae > Oceanospirillum. Next base: position 60,368 of record CAYFGP010000009.1, read on the forward strand.
ATTCGTAGTTATAAACTTCTTTCTTTTCCAGCAGTGTTTGCAGGAAAGTCTGATAATCCTGCTGCTTGCGATACAGTTGATGACCGATATGCTCTACCGCCTGCTGCATCTGCCCAGGATCATCGTAACCAAAAGCCCGTGCCAATGATGGATTCACCCGTAAAAAACGCCCTTCCAAGGTAGCGCTATAAACCCCTTCCACCACCTTTTCAAACAGATTGTGATATTCATTTTGCGCCAATGCCAGGGAACGACTCTGCTCTTTCGCCAATTCTTCAGCTCGAATACGACGCTCTACAGAGTGACGTAGCAACAGCAAAAACAAGGAGATTACCAAAGCAACACTACCCACAATCAAGGTTGGGCGGGACAAGTGCCACCAAGGAGTCGCAGGACTTAAATCAATAAAACGGTATTTCAGTGTCCAACTGCCATATTGCTGAATAAACTCGGCCTGGTGATCCGATTCGTTATGACGATGCATAGAGCTAAACAATAGCTCAGGCAACTCGCCGCCATGGCGGTAAATTTCCAGCCCCAGATGTTGCTTTTTATTTAATACAGGGCCAAGCAGAATCTGCATTGCTTCATCAAAATGCATCATGGCACTGACATAGCCCTTGAGTTCACCTGTGGACTCACTGGCACTATCCATCGCAAACACAGGTAACAGCAAACGCATCTCAGGCGTATCGGTTTCACTAAAGCCCATATTTTCACTGATCACAATCTGAACTCGATTGCTATTTGCAGCTGTTTGCATACCATGGCTAATGCTTTCAATAGCCGCCAGATTGACACCTAAAGACAAGCCATTCATTTGACCAGAAGCAGAATAGAAAATAGGAAAAATAGTTTCAGCATCGCCCGTATGGCTGAAACGAAAATCAAAGATACCAGCTTGCCTGGCCCGCTGAAGCATAACAGGCATCTGTTGGCGATTGGTTTTAGGAATCCACTCATACACCACGATGCCATAGCCACTTAATTTTGACTGGGCATTAAACTGATCAAACTGTTGACGGGTTAAATCCGGCTGAAAAGCCATCAAGTTACGCAAAGCGATCAGGTGCTCTTCCAGAGAAGACAGGTTGCGCTCAGCAGCGCTCATACTCAGGCTGGCATATTGGTGCAGCTGTTCATTGCGCTGTAACTGTTCACTGCTCTGCAATGTCTGATATAGCAATAACATAGGAAACAGTAAAACAACGACTGTAATGAACAACCACGCTCGAATCTTTTGTTCCGTCACGAAACCACTAACTCCCTCAACAATTTTGAGCTACAAGTTAATGATATAGATTCTCATTTGCAAGTAAAGTTCACTTTTCCACATCAGTTAATCGCTTAATCAATAAAAAGCACTTTAAGTTACAGTTTACATTTTTAGATATCTCTAAATAAAAACACCCTGCTTGCTAATGCGAGCAGGGCGTCACTGTTAGAGTACTTACACAAGACAAATATTTTGCCTAGTGCTTAGTAAGATAGAACAATTAATTCAAAATGAGAAATCAAGCTGCCTCGGCGCTATTTAGCTTACTCAACTCTTCATCTCTCAGGGTACGACGCAGTACTTTACCAACATTAGTTTTAGGCAGCTCTTCACGGAACTCAATCTGCTTAGGTACCTTATAACCAGTTAGGTGACTACGGCAGTATTCCTGCACTTCGGCAATAGTCAGCTTGTCATTGCGGCTGACAATAAACACCTTGATCGCTTCTCCAGCCACATCATCCGGTACACCAATGGCCGCAGCTTCGATAATATCGTGATGAGATACAATCACATCTTCGATTTCATTTGGATAAACGTTAAAACCAGATACCAGAATCATATCTTTCTTACGGTCTACGATACGGGTATAACCATCTTCCTGAATCACAGCGATATCACCGGTCATCAACCAGCCATCTTCGGTAATGGTTTTTGCCGTTTCTTCTGGGCGCTGCCAATAGCCTTCCATCACCTGTGGACCACGCACGCACAGCTCACCTGTACCGCCCCAAGGTACAGTATTACCCTCTTCATCAATAATTTTCAGATCGGTAGAAGGTACTGGTAGACCAATCGTGCCCATCTGGGACTGGCAAGGCAGGTTAAAGCTCACAATCGGTGACGTCTCCGTCATACCGTAACCTTCGTTGATATGACAACCTGTTACCTCAAACCACTCTTCTTCTGCTGCATGAGTCAGTGCCATACCACCAGAGATGGTCAGTTTCAAACCAGAGAAATCCAGCTGTTTAAAGTCATCACGGTTACACAGCGCCACAAACAGGGTATTCAGGCCAACAAAACCGGAGAACTTATGTTTGGCCAGCTCTTTGACAAAGGCTGGCAGATCCCGTGGATTGGTAATCAAAATAGAATGGTTACCAGATTCCATCAGCACCAGACTCACGGTAAAGGTATAGATATGGTACATCGGTAGAGGAGAGATAATGGACTCTTGTCCCTCTTCCAGAATGGTATTCAGTACAATACGTGCCTGGAGCATATTCGCCACCAGATTGCGGTGACTCAACATCGCACCTTTGGCAACACCTGTGGTACCTCCGGTGTACTGCAGTACCGCCAGATCACCTGCTGCAGCGTGATGCTCTTCCATCGGCAGCTTTTTACCAGCAGACAAGGCTTCTCTAAAGCTGATCGCCTGTGGAAGAGAATAATCTGGCACCATTTTCTTCACGTAGCGTACGACAGAATTGATCAGGGTACGCTTGGCAAAGCTGTGCATATCACCCAGCTCAGTGATAATTACATGTTCGATCTCGGTATCTGGCAAAACCTTCTCCGCCAGATGGGCCATATTCACCAGTACAACCAAGGCTTTTACACCAGAATCCTGAAACTGGTGACGCATTTCACGCTCGGTATAGAGCGGGTTGGTGTTAACTACAACCAAGCCAGCACGCATTGCCCCAAACAACGCGATAGGATATTGCAAGGTATTCGGCAACTGAATCGCAATACGCTCGCCGGGTTTTAGACCCAGCTGATTTTGCAGATAAGCCGCAAAATCTCGGGCATAGAGATCCAGCTCTTTGAAAGTGATGGTTTTGCCCAGATTACTGAACGCAGGGCGATCCGCAAAACGTGTACAGGCTTCATCCAGTACATCCAGAATGGAGGCATACTTGGATAGATCGATCTCTGTATCAATACCCTCAGGGTATTTATCTTTAAAAAACTGACTGATCATCATTAATCTCCCGGCATTTATTGTTATTGGCTGCCTGGCTTAAAGAGCTCAGGGGCTATATTAGTCGTTCTGGTAACACAACATAAACCAGTCCCAAGAAAAAGTAAAACAAGCGATTTAAACGCACGTTTGTTTTATTAATCAGGTCAGCAAGATCAATTAGTTAACCTCAAACTCGTTTTGACCCTTCTCTCAAAATAAGACCTTCAAGGGACAAAAAAGTTGAGCTTTGTTAGAAGTCTAGAGTGATAATGACGAAGTTTACAACTCAGTATTTACCCTAACAGCACCATTTTTGTGCAAATGTGTACTTAATGATAACACTTCGGCGAAAAATGATAGCCCCAGGTAGCAAGAACAGCTGCTCTTATCCGAAATAGCATAGCCTGAGATTTAGCTGAACAGACCAAAATCAAAACAAGTAGCCAATCATTGCAAACCATCCACGACACGCAACAGAAACAGTCAAAATGGCAGGCACAAAAAAGGGAGCTTACTACCCAAGGCAGAATCAGCTCCCAAAATATCTACAGACAGGAAAAGTAAGTGGTCATAAACCACTTACAGGGTGAGCCTATTACAGCTCTTTGGCACGATCACGAAGCATAAACTTCTGGATCTTGCCGGTTGAAGTTTTTGGCAGCTCGCCAAAAACGACAGTCTTCGGCGCTTTAAAGTTCGCCATGTTATCGCGACAGAACTGGATCACGTCTTGTTCTATCAATTTCTCTCCCGCATTCAGAGTAACAAATGCGCATGGAGTCTCGCCCCACTTCTCATCAGGACGCGCCACTACTGCGGCTTCCATAATTTTCGGGTGACGATACAGTACATCTTCTACCTCGATAGAGGAGATGTTTTCGCCACCAGAGATAATCACATCTTTGGAACGGTCTTTAATCTCGATATAACCATCTTCGTGCCATACCGCCAGGTCACCGGAGTGGAACCAACCGCCTTCGAAAGACTCATCGGTGGTGTTCGGGTTCTTCAAATAGCCCTTCATCACCAGGTTACCACGGATAAAGATCTCCCCCATGGTTTCACCATCCTGAGGTACCGGCTCCAGTGTATCCGGATCGGCCACCATCAGGCCTTCCTGCATCGGCGCACGCACACCCTGACGGGCTTTCATTTTAGCGCGCTCACTCAATGGCAGATCATCCCACTCGCTATGCCACTCACACAGCACACAAGGACCATAGGTTTCGGTCAGGCCGTAAACGTGGGTCACATTGAAGCCCATCGACTCCATACCTTCGATTACAGAAGCCGGAGGCGCAGCGCCTGCAGTCATCACCTTCACTTCATGCTCAATACCCGCTTTCAGCTCATCTTCAGCGTTATTCAGCATGTTCAGAACGATTGGCGCACCACAGAAGTGGTTCACACCAAACTCTTTAATGGACTCATAAATCGCATCAACACGCACATGACGCAGGCTGACACTCACACCACAGGCCGACGCGATACTCCAAGGGAAACACCAACCATTACAGTGGAACATTGGCAGGGTCCACAGATAAACCGGGTGATGGCCCATATCCCAGGAGATCACATTGCTTGCCGCGTTCAGGTAAGCACCACGGTGGTGATACACCACACCTTTCGGGTTACCTGTGGTACCCGAGGTGTAGTTCAGTGTGATCGCATCCCACTCATTGCCTGGCATCTCCCAGGCATAATCCACATCACCTTCGGCAATAAAGTCTTCGTAGTTAGTATCGCCAATCAGCTGACCACCTTCGTAGTAAGGATCGTCGATATCGATAATACGAGGCTTCTGCTGCAGCATTTTCACTGCACGGGTGATCACTTCAGAGAACTCACGATCAACAAAAATAACTTTGGTTTCTGCATGTTGCAGAATAAATGCAATCGCTTCTGCATCCAGACGGGTATTTAATGCATTCAGAACCGCACCAGACATCGGCACACCAAAGTGCGCTTCAAACAGTGCTGGGATATTTGGTGACATAAAGGACACCGTATCACCTTTCTGGATACCGGCCTTATTCAGAGCAGATGCCAGACGAACCGCACGCTGATAGGTCTCTTTCCAGGTGATCTTATCGCCATGGTGAATCTGAGCTGTGTAGTTCGGGTACACAGATGCAGCACGCTTCAGGTAGCTTAACGGAGTCAGTGCTTCGTAGTTGGCTGGGGTCTGATCCAGCCCCATGTTGTAGATGTTCTGATGCATTTTAGAAAATACCTTTTTATTTCTGAGCCCTGATAGAGTTTCGGATTCACGACACTTTGCGCCGTGTGCAATGCCTCCCCTTCCTAAACCAAGGTAGAACAGGCACCACACCACCACTCTTTATTTTTTTGTTATACATAGCAAAACAAAGAACAGCCTCTTTTATTTCACTACTTTTATCAATCGCCTGAGTGTCCAGCCAGTCACTTTATTCTTGACCAAGTAACTGAAAGTCACTGCTTATTTCGGCTTTTCATTAAGCATTACGCTGCATAGCAAAAGAATCAGACTTTAGTTGAGTCAATAGCGGTTTCAGCTAAATATTTGCGACTCAATAGTCATACTTTTTGTGCTGAGCAGAAAATCTGTAGAATGCTCAACGGTAAACTTTCAAACACAATAAGACACTGATTTTTATGACATCCAGCGTTACCTTTTCCCGCTCCAGCCAGGATGACAATCCTGTTGTTTTTCTGCACAGCTCTTTAAGCCGGGGCCTGCAATGGGCGACTCTCAGCGCCAGTTTTCCCTGCACCAGCACACCGGATCTTTTGGGTTACGGCCACAGCCCTATGCCCAGCAAAGCACGTAATGAATTTCGTCTGAGCGATGAGCTGGAGGCACTGACCACAGAGCTGTATCAACAGCCGTTTCATCTGGTGGGCCACTCCTTTGGTGCCGTCAACGCCCTGCAGATCGCCCGCCTGTTTCCCGAACAGGTGCTGAGTCTGACTCTGTTTGAACCCGTGGCTTTTCATCTGCTGGATAAACAAGATCCGGCGCTGGCAGAGATCACTGGTATTAGCAATACCATCGAAGATTATTTGGCTGAGGACAAAGCTCAACAGGCCGCCCAATACTTTGTGGATTACTGGAACCAGCCCGGCACCTTTGAGCGCTTAAGTGATAAAACTCGTACTCAGTTTATCCGGGGTATCGAGAAGGTCGCGTACGATTTTCATGCCTTACTCAATGAAGCATCAGGTCTTCAGGATCTGGCCCATCTGCAATGCCCTATGCTGCTGATGGAAGGCCAGTACAGCCCGATGACCACCCGTGCGGTAATCTCTGCTCTGGCACAACAGTTCTCCAACGCAGAACGACACGATCTGCCTTGTGGCCATATGGGGCCGATCACACACGCTGAGATTATTAACCCGATTATTCAACAATTTATTGCATCGCACAAAAAAGCGTAATATTTTTGCCTTAGATTAGACACAAAATCGGCAGATAAGAGATTGTGCTTACCAGCCCGACTGCCTGAGCTAAGTAAAAATCAGATCCGGCTCAAACGGCCAAGAAATGCCATACGGCCTGGAAATATCATTTAGCCAAGGAGTGTCATCAGACATTTTGCATTGCGTCATAATGCCGTAATATGGTCTGTAATAGTCTGATTATTAATGGATTACCGTGAGTCAGCATTTAATATTAATGCCGTACTGACCCACAAAAATTTTGTATTAAACAGCATCCAATGAATGAAACGGATTATCCGAAAATAAGTGGAGAATATTCATGAGCGTACTGATCAACAAAACTTACGATGAGATTCAGGAAGGTGATAGCGCAACTCTGGTACGCGCCCTGACTGAAAAAGAACTGGTACTGTTTGCAGCAGTATCTGGCGACGTAAACCCAGTTCACTTGGATGCCGAATTTGCTAAAACCACCATGTTTGGCGAACAGATCGCGCACGGCATGTGGTCTGGTTCCCTGATCTCTGCCGCTCTGGCGACTGTACTGCCAGGACCGGGCACCATCTACCTGGGCCAGGAACTGAGCTTCCGTCGTCCGGTTAAACTGGGTGATACCCTGACCGTAACACTGACCGTTAAAGAAAAGCTGAGCAAAAATCGCGTAGTCGTCGACACTCTGGTTACCAACCAGAACGATGAGAAAGTAGTTGTCGGTACTGCGACGGTAATGGCTCCAACCGAGAAGTCTGAACTGCAGGCACCTGAGCTGCCAGAAATTACCATCGGCTAATTTCTCAGTTCTGTTCTGTTTCACTTGGAACAGAAACAACAAAGGGCAGTTTAAACTGCCCTTTGCTTACTCTGTCTTAATAATTCAAAACAACTTATCTAAAACTACGCGGAAAAAACTTTATCCCTTCTTAGATAGTCGCTGAATCGCATCGGTAATACCTGTAATCGTCAGCGGGAACATACGGTCACTAATCAATTCCTGAGTCATACCGATGGAATGGGTATAATTCCAGTACTTCTCATTCACCGGGTTTAACCACACCAGATTGGACCAGGTATCTGTCACCCGTCCCATCCATTGGGCTCCGCTCTCCTCATTCCAATGCTCGACACTGCCTCCGGCCAGCGCGATCTCATAAGGTGCCATAGAGGCATCACCGACAAAGATCACCTTATAGTCCGGACCATATTTATGCAGCACATCCAACATGGAAATACGTTCGTTATAACGGCGGATATTATCTTTCCACACCGATTCATAGATAAAGTTGTGGAAGTAGAAATATTCCAGATGTTTAAACTCGGTACGACAGGCAGAGAACAGCTCCTCACAGGTGCGGATATAACCATCCATAGAGCCGCCCACATCGAGAAACAACAGCACCTTCACACTGTTATGGCGCTCAGGCACCATCTTAATATCCAGCATACCGCCGTTATGGGCCGTAGAGCGGATGGTATCATCCAGATCCAGCTCAGACGCAGCACCGGAACGGGCAAACTGACGCAGACGTTTTAGTGCCACCTTGATATTACGGGTACCCAGCTCAACACTGTCATCCAGATTTTTAAACTGACGTTTATCCCACACCTTCACCGCACGGTTATTACGATTGCCATCCTGGCCGATACGAATTCCTTCTGGGTTATAACCGTAGGCACCATAAGGGGAGGTACCGCCGGTGCCGATCCACTTATTGCCCCCGGCATGGCGTTTCTGCTGCTCTTCCAGGCGCTCCTTAAAAGTGTCCAGCAACTCTTTCAGGCTACCCAGAGATTTAATCTTCTCTTTCTCTTCCAGGGTGAGCAGCTTCTCAAACTCTTTGCGAATCCACTCCTCTGGAATCAGGCTATCTAACAGATCATCCAGCCCTTCCAGACCGTTAAAATAGGCACCAAAGGCCTGGTCAAAACGGTCGTAATACTTTTCATCCTTAACCAGACAGGTACGGGTTAACAGATAAAAGTCATCAATACTGGCAAACACCAGCCCCCGCTCCAACGCCGCCAGCAGATCCAGCAACTCTCTCAAAGTTGTCGGTACACCAGCTTTACGGATATCGGTAAAAAAATCGATCAACATAGATCAGCTCCTGGCCAATTACCGGGACTCACGACGGTGCATAAAGGCCAGTTTTTCCAGCAGAGACACATCCTGCTCATTTTTCACCAAAGCACCGTGCAACGGTGGAATCGCCTTAGAAGAGTCGCGGTTCTGCAGCATCTCCAGACTGATCTCATCAGCCATCAGCAATTTCAGCCAGTCGATCAACTCAGAAGTCGATGGCTTTTTCTTCAGGCCACGCACTTCACGCAGATCAAAGAACAGCTCCAGCGCTTCCGATACCAACTTTTGCTGAATCTCCGGATAGTGCACATCCACAATCTGCTTCATGGTGTCTTTATCTGGGAAGGCGATGTAGTGGAAGAAACAACGACGCAGGAAGGCATCCGGCAGCTCTTTTTCGTTGTTACTGGTGATAATTACAATCGGACGCTGCTTTGCCTTGATGGTCTCACCGGTCTCGTAAACATGGAACTCCATCTTATCCAGTTCCAGCAGCAGATCGTTCGGGAACTCGATATCCGCTTTATCCACCTCATCAATCAGCAGTACCACCTGCTCATCCGCTTCAAAGGCTTCCCACAGTTTACCCTTGTTGATGTAGTTTTTAATATCATGAACCTTGTCATCGCCCAGCTGGGAATCACGCAGACGGGAAACTGCATCATATTCATACAAGCCCTGATGAGCCTTAGTGGTGGACTTGATGTGCCATTGGATCAAACGTACACCCAATGCTTCAGCCAGCTCTTCTGCCAGCATCGTCTTACCTGTGCCCGGCTCCCCTTTAATCAATAACGGACGCCCCAGTGTAATGGTGGCATTCACTGCCATCTGGAGTTCGGGGGTCGCGACGTATTGATCAGTACCTTGGAATTTCATGCAGTAAACTCTTTAATCGGTTGTGTTAACGTTTAATCTGTTTTGCTTAATAGCGCTGCCCTTAAGTGTACCTATCCTGTTCGACAACAAAAGACCAAAGCTGCGACCAATAAGTCAAAACTTTATATAACAAATTTTATCAATCGATTATTTTTAAAGTTCTTTCCAGAAATGCCGACACTATAAGGTGTATAAAAATTCTTATCGGAGTAAATGGAAAAACCTGATGCTATTTGTAAATACCAACGTCCCAGCTCTTAAAGGCATGAATCGATTAGCTTCTGTTTCAGAACGAATGAATCGTAGCTTCGAGCAGCTGTCATCTGGCTCACGCATTAACTCTGCACGTGATGACTCCGCTGGTTTACAAATATCCAACCGTCTAGAAACTCAAATTATTGGTACAAGACAAGCTAGCAGAAATATTCAAGATGGAATATCTGCCATACAGATTGCGGATGGTGCAATGGCAGAGATAACCGAAATTGCTTTTCGCATGAAGGAAGTTGCTGTTCGCATGTCCAGCAATACTTGGGCACCAGAAGACTATGCCAGCGCCCAAGAAGAAATTAATGCCTTGATTGATGCCTCCAACCAAATAGCTGAAAGTGCCAGCCTTGGTAACGTCCCGCTACTGGAAGGCCCTGAAGTTGAAGCAACGGCAGGTACAGACGCCTATATTCTTGGAAGGCTTGCAGGAATGCTTGAACAATCAGAAGCCAATGTAAAAGCCTATTTTGGCTTAGAGGGAGATGGAAAAGATCAAGTTGATATAGTTTTAAATAAACCGGGTGCAATCGGTGGTAACATAGCATTTGTCACCTTTGCTGGAAATGATGTGATTAATATAACCGCAGATTTTGCAGATTTTGCTGCCCCCGAACCTAATGCCCTGCCAATCCAGTATATTGACCGAGTTGTAATGCATGAGATGGTACATGCTGTTACTGCTAACCAGCTTGCCACAACAGTTAGTTCCCAAACTTGGTTTATGGAAGGAATCGCCGAATTGATTCATGGTGCTGATGAACGTTTATCCACCCTAGTGCCTGCAGCAGGTAGCGCCCAGAATTTCATGTCAACGTTTACCGGAGCCTTTGGTGGCAGTGATACCGATTATGCCCAAGCTTTTGTCGCAGCACGCATGATTCATGACGGTATGAAAGATGCGGGATATGGAAACGGTATCAGAACCTTTATAGAAGATTTAAAAGGCAGTGGAGCTGGCGCCACTCTGGATGATGCATTCGGCCGATATTTTGACATGACAGAAGCTGAATTTATAGCACATGTAGCTAGCACAGGTGGAGCCTATATCGACAAAAATGTTGATTTCACCAATGATGATACTGGAGGAATCGGCGGCCTAGACGCCGATGGTATGGGAGTAAAAAATGCTAAAGATGCTGTTGGTGACACCTTAAGCTACTCCGAACAGCCGCTCAAAGGTTTTGTTGTTAATTGGCCAGCAGGGTTTATCCCTCCACATAAAAAAACTTTTAGCCTGCATACTGGTAGTGAATCGGGTATGCGAAGTGACTTTAAAATACGTGGTGGCACCGCCGAACGTATCGGCTTATCTGGCGTCAATGTTGAAGCCAATGCCAGAGGCTCCGTTGAAATTGTCGAACGTGCAATAGGGAATATTCACGAGATACGCACTGAACTGGGCGCCACACTGAATGAGCTTCAATCCCACTTACGTAATAATGAGAATACGATTGTTAATGTATCACACTCTAAATCACAGATCACAGATACAGACTTTGCTAGTACAACTGCAGAATTGACGCGTAGCCAGATCATCCAACAAGCAGCAGCTTCCATACTTACCCAAGCAAACCAAACCCCAAACATCGCACTAACACTGTTAGGTCGTTAGCCATAACGATCTAACTTCTGAGTGTTCTTAGCTTAAAACCTTATCGAATCAAGTTCATATAGATTTTTTGCCAACGAATCCCTAATCTTAGTGTCAACTTACAGCGAACTTTTTCAGTTAACTGTAAGAAAACAATCAGAAAATTAGGGATTTTTTATGAGCAAGGTTTTCGAAGATAACTCACTGACCATCGGCAATACTCCACTGGTTAAAATCAACCGCCTGAGCAGCCACCCAAATCTATACGCTAAACTAGAAAGCCGTAACCCGGCCTTCTCTGTGAAGTGCCGTATCGGTGCTAATATGATCTGGGATGCGGAAAAGCGTGGCGTCCTGAAACAGGGTATGGAAATCGTTGAGCCAACCAGTGGTAATACCGGTATTGCTCTATGTTTTGTTGCTGCATCCCGTGGTTACAAGATCACCCTGACCATGCCATCCAGCATGAGCTTGGAGCGCCGTAAAATGATGAAAGCACTGGGTGCTAACATCGTATTAACCGAGCCTGCGAAAGGTATGAAAGGCGCCATCGCCAAAGCGGAAGAGCTGATCACGGAACGCCCTGATCATTACTTTATGCCGCAACAGTTTGAAAACCCGGCTAACCCTGAGATCCATGAGAAAACCACAGGCCCTGAGATCTGGATGGATACCGACGGTGAAGTGGATATGATCGTAGCAGGCGTAGGTACTGGCGGCACTATTACCGGTATCTCCCGCTATCTGAAGAACGTTCAGGGCAAGGCGATCAAATCCGTTGCAGTCGAGCCAGTAGATTCCCCGGTGATCACTCAAACCATCAATGGTGATGAAGTAAAACCTGCACCACACAAAATTCAAGGTATCGGCGCGGGTTTTGTACCTAAGAACCTGGATCTGTCACTGGTAGATCAGGTTGAACAAGTAGGTAACGACGAAGCGATTGCTATGGCTCGCGAACTGATGCTACAGGAAGGTGTGATCTGTGGTATTTCCTGTGGTGCAGCTATGGTAGCAGCCCTGCGTCAGGCAGAACTGCCAGAGAATCAAGACAAAACCATTGTTGTGATCATGCCGGACTCTGGTGAACGCTATCTGTCTACCGCCCTGTTTGAAGGTATGTTTACCGATAACGAAATGGTGCAGTAAGGCTAATCTGGCCACAATAAGGTAAGGCATAAAAAACGGAGCGATTAATGCTCCGTTTTCTTGTTTATCTCACTCTGATTGATAGAAAAGTACTAAGCTGAACCAGATTCTGAACCTGTAGAAGCACTCCCTACCTGAGCATCTCCTTGCGCTTCCATAACCAGCTTCGAGAAATGCTGCAATACAACCTCACCTTCCTTGAACACAATCAGCTCTCCAGGCTGCATGGTATTCCACTCTTCATTATCAGTCAGTGGCTGAGTCGCAATAACAGTCACCACATCATTAGGTGTAGTTTCCTGCTTAAAGTCTACCGTCATCTCCACATCTGACAGATGGGCCTTGCCAAAAGGCGCACGACGGGTAATCCAACTCAGCTTTGTTGAACAGTAGGCAAATAGATAATCGCCATTGGACAACAGCATATTAAATACACCCTTACCTCTTAACTGCTCACACCAACCGTGCAACGCAGTACTTAACGGCTCAACTGTACACTGATCAGTGAAGTTTAACCGGATCTGAGCTAGTAACCAGCAGAATGCCTGCTCACTATCTGTAGATCCTACTGGCAGATAGAAGCTAGCCGGGAAATGCCCCGGAGCATTTTCCAGCTGACCATTATGAGCATAACTCCAGTAACGTCCCCACATCTCACGACTGAACGGATGGGTGTTTTCCAGACAGATGCCACCCACATTAGCCTGACGGATATGACTGATCACTGCCTTGCTCTTAATGGGATAGTTCTGAATCAGTTGAGCAATTTCAGAGTCTACCGAAGGACTAGGATCACGGAACTCCCGATAACCTTTACCCTCATAAAATGCAATTCCCCAACCATCCTTATGGGGGCCGGTATCCCCGCCCCGTTTGATCAAACCACTGAAACTAAAACAGATATCTGTTGGTACATTGGCACTCATGCCTAACAGTTCACACATGTGACGCTTGTTTTCCTCTGTTCAGTCTTTCAGTTATAGCGACAGATCATTATCGCGTTTCGCTTCTTCTTTCTGCTGACGGGCCGCAGTACGACGCTGCACAAAGCGACGGTATAACCAGAAGGCACCTGCAAACAGCGCGATATTTGCCAGACCTACTGCGATATAAACCCACAACAGGTCAGAACCGCCTGGTGTTGGATCCAGAGGCTTATCGTTTGGATCCAGCAGGTTCATACGCTCTTTTTTCTTTTCTTCCTTAGGAGCTGATTCATCAGAGCCTCCCGCTGCCGCACTATCGCCAGTCTCTTCCGGCGGTAATGCTTGTGACTGAACCGCTGACTCCTCTTCCATCGTAGAAACCTGAGGCTCAGGGTTCAGAGATGGAATCACAATAGACTCCAGCTCAACATCCAGAGGTTTGCCCTCTACAGTGCCTTTTGCATATAAGCGAATCACCTGTTCCTTATTGCGATTCAGCTCTGGCAGCTTCATGGTCCAGCTTTCCTGACTGGCTAGCGCCGCTTGCAGATTCAAGCCCTCAACGGAAGCGGTAATCTGAACATCACGGGCATTCAGCTCAGGCAGTACCTTTGTAAAGAAGACGCGGGTCGGGTCATTGCCCTCATCATAATCGACACTAGTGCTGACAATATCCTGTACGGATACTGGCTGAGAGATGGAACGTTGGAAGGTTTTACCATCCAGATTCACTTTAATACGGAAGTTACCGGTTTTATTAAACGGCCCTAACTCAGTCTCAAAATAACCTGCTGAACCTGGCTTACCGGTCAAAATATCAGACTTTATAACCTGATCACTATCTGACACCTGCTCAGCATTTAACGTCATCACCTTCAGGAATTCTGAACGGGTTATCAACTCACCTTCTTCGGTAATCGAGGCTTCGATATCCAGACTCAGGCCACGGAACAGAGTCGCAGGTACATCACTGGTCTGCAGACTCAGATCGGATACCACCGTCACTCGGTTTTCTGGATGCATCTCTGTTTCAATCAGCCACTCGCCGTCTTCAGGATCCGTCACCGTAATCAAATCGTAGTGGGTCTCATAGTGCCAGCGGATATTGTCCGGTTTATCCAGAGAAGTATAACGGGTACCACTTGGCGAGATCAGGAATACACGCTGGCTATTTGGCTTGTGGAATACCAGAGCGGTAAACTCATTAATACTGCTATCCACCAGGAAGCGATTATTCTCCAGCGGAACCTGTTCACTCGGAGCAGTACGATCCAGCGCCTGAACAAACAACTGCATCAGCTCTTCTGCATTATTCGCAACCGCAGCCAAACCGCCGGTACGCTGGGCTAGTTTCAGCATCAGATCCTTATCGGCGTTATCCGACAGAGCAACGGTATGAATAGTAAAACCTGCTTTCTGCAGCTCAGGCAGCAGGTCAAACTGAATATCATCGCGGGAACGGTTATTTTCAATACGTTTCTGGCGCTCACTGCCCGCTTCTGAAATATCCACCAGACCATCGGTCAGCAAGATGATATGACGATCATAACCACCTGCATCACGCTTAGAATCGTAAGTGGAACGCTCTAATGCATTTTCAATATCGGTAAACAATGCAGAAGAAGTGATATCACGGCTGCGACTACGAGCCTCGCGACGCCAGTCTTCATTCACCCCTTCATGGGGCACCAAGGAGTTAACATACTCACCAAAGGTCCAAACCCCCGCTTTACTGCCTTGAGGCAGCAGGTCGACCAGCAGGTTTAATGCTGGCACCCTTAAATTATTCGGATCGTTTTCTTTCATACTGCCGGAAATATCGATCAACACCCGAACATCTGGTTTGCTATTGGCCGCTAAACCCATTTGGGATGCCAAAAGCAGACACAGGGTACAGACAATACTCAGCGCTTTTCCGATACGAAGATCATTTGAGAGTGCCATTACTGATCCTTACTTAATTACAAACTTGCCTTAAAGAGCATCCAACTGACGACCATCAGTCAATAGACTAGACAATCGTCTCCGCCAGCTTACGACCATGCTCAGTCACATACCAGCGAGAACCCCAACCGCTATTTACCTTACCCGCCAGGCCTTTACCGACGAGAACTGCCAGACTCTTTTGCAGGTCCGACTCATCCAGCTCAGTTTCTGTACTTAAACCAGACAGTGCACGATAGATATGGCGACCACTGGACAGGCTTTTCAATACTGCGGTTGAAGTCACATCCAAAGTATCCAGTTCAGTCTCAGAAACAATGATTGCTTCTTCTCGCTCAGTTTCGGTTTCAAGCAGAGGTGTCAGAGCATCCTGCAACTGTTTCAGTTCCTGTTTCAGCTCTTCAACCTGAGTTTTAGCATGCTCAGAAGCCACCAGAGAACGATCCAATGCATTGGTCACAACCATACGGGAACCGATAGCCGCAATCAGACAGATACCTGTATAGATTAGCATTTTTGACGAATCGGTCTGGCTCAGTACCACAATATCACTGCCCATCAGGTCCAGAACAACCGGGACCAGGAACGATGCACCAACACCCACAACCAAACAGCGTGCCAGTGCCACTGTATCTTTATTATTCTGATTAAGCAGATAGAAGTTAATCAGACCACCAAAAACCCCTGCCATCAGCATGACAAAAGTAAGAATAACAACGTGCGATACCATGTTTTATTTTCCCGAACTGTTTCCGTGTTTAAAGCTGCAATGACGATGCCCTGAGTGGCTAACCACTAGACACCCGTTACGACCAGCTAAAATTAAATGGGGATATTGTTATGCATTCCCCCGTTACACACAATGACAAATGTGCGTAAAAATATATTCTTTAACAGTTAGTTATTACTAAGTTGCTTTTTCTACACCATTCACTGAAGGCTCAACTTTCTCGCTTTCAGTATTGTGTGACTCCTGCTGTTCTTCATCTTCTTTTTCAGAACTGAAACGACGGCTAATCCACCAACCGCTCAGCCACAGCAGATAACCCAATGTCAGCACAGCAATCAGAGGCATACCAGCACGTTTCCAGTTATCTCCACCTAAAGTGACACCTTCGAAGACAGCAATTGTAATGGCTGGGGCAAGCGGCCCCATGGCATCCGGCTGCACATACCAAGGCGTTGCCATTAACACCAGAGCTGTTACTCGTAAAAATCCTTTAACACTGCCGTGCCAATTGCGAGTCATTCTGAACGTGACAAGCATTACCACCAAAGCGGATAATGCATAGGTCGCCCAGATCCAGGTCTGATAATTTTCAAAAGTCATAACTGCGGTTTCCGTTGTAGGCATTAACACCCTGATTTTTAAGCATCCTATTATGTCTCAAGCCAAACAAAATAACGACCTCCCAAACTTTTTAAAACGCGAACTACCGGAAGATTCCGAGCTCTGGCTTGAAGATAAATCTCAACAAACCTTGGATTATCTGGCAGCCCAAAATAAGCAGGCGGATCAGTGGCTCAATACGCCTCTGCAAGAGCAGTTATTTCAAGAGATTCGCCACCGTACGCCACTGGATCACGACAGCTATCCCACAGATCTGGAGCACTTCAGTTACTTTGTCCGACATCAGGAAACTCTGAACTATCCGCAATATTGGCGTTATCCGATTGGGCAGAAGGATAAACCGGAGTGTTACCTGGACATCAACCCCTGGGCCAAAGAAGAAAACTATTTTGATTTGGGCGATCTGGCGATCTCGCCAGATGAGATGCTACTGGCCATGACCCTGGATACCGAGGGCGATGAACAGTATCAACTGCAGCTGCTGGATCTAAACAGCGGTGAAATCACCTATTTTGATGATCTCCCCCCTTTGACCTCCGATATTATCTGGAGCGAAGATCAAAACCTTCTGCTCTGCTTCCCGTTGGACGACACTCAACGCCCCTGGCAGGTGATGGTGCTCAATATCCAAACCCGTGAACAGCAGATCATCTTTACCGAAGAAGACGCCCGTTTCTGGGTCGGTTGCAGCAAAAGCCGTGACAAGCAAACCCTGTTTATTGAAAGCCTGAGTAAACAAAGCTCTGAGTACTACTTTGTCTCTGCCGCAAATCCACTGGAATCGTTACAGCTGATTAGCCCCAGAGAGGAAGGACACGAGTATCACGCCGATAGCCTGGACGATACTCTCTACATCCGTAGCAACGGCCAACACCCGTGTTTTAGCCTACTTGCCATTGCAAAACAGCACACACCGTTGGATAAACAACAGTTGATACAAAGCACAGTGATTGAGCCTGCCAGTCAGGACACCACCTTTGAAGGCTTTGAGCTGTTTGATCAACATCTGATGATCCTCAGCCGCGATCATACTCTGGGCCAACAGCACCTGTTTATTAAAGCTCTGGATGGCCAACTCCAGCATAAATTCCAGGCCCCGTTTCCCCTCGTATCGATCAACCTATCAGATAATCCGTTTAGCAACAGTCAGTGTGTACGTTTGGAACTGGAATCCTTTAACCAGCCTCCGGCACTGTATCAATACGACATGGCGAATCAACAGCTGGACTGCCTGAAACGTATGCCATTGAACAACACTGACCTAAGCCAGTTCAGCAGTAAACAGATCACCGTACCTACTTGGGATAGCAATACGTTACCGATCAGTCTGGTAGGGCAAACAGACATCTTGAACAGCGATAAACCAGCACCTGTGCTGCTGTATGTTTACGGCGCTTATGGCGATGCTTTAGATCCCTGGTTCTCTGGCAGTCGCTTAAGCCTGATGGAAAGAGGTGTCGTGTTTGCGGTGGCTCACCTACGCGGTGGCGGAGATTGCGGCGAACACTGGTATCACCAAGGCCGCTTGGGCTATAAAGAAAATAGTATTCGGGATCTGCAAAGCGCCATTCAAGGACTAATACACCGTGAGATTACCAGCCCGCAAAAGCTGGTGGTACAGGGTGGCAGCGCTGCGGGTATTGTTCTGGGCGCGATCTATAACCGTATCCCGGAACTGATGACAGGCATCCTGGCTGAAGTGCCTTTTGTCGATGTACTGCGCACCATGTCCCGCCCGGAACTGCCACTCACCGTGACCGAATATGAAGAGTGGGGTAATCCAGATAACACTGAGGAGCACTGGCGTATCCGCCACTACAGCCCCCTGGATAACCTCAAGCTAACTGAACAGGATTCTGCACCAACAGATAAACCGCTACTCTGGATCGAAGCGGGCCTAAATGACCCCCGGGTGCAATACTGGGAACCGGCCAAATGGCACTATCGTCTACAGCAAGCAGGGATCAACAACGTATATCTACGCACTCGTATGGATTCTGGCCACGCGGGAGGTTCTGGCCGGGATCAAAGTTATCGTGAAATTGCCGAGAGCCAGAGTGTTGTATTAAAAATGTTAGGATTGAATTAAAGCATTTAATGCCGTTCTCATTAATTGGCAGATAGAGTTAAAAGCGGAAGATTATTCCTAGATTGTGCCCAGAACATAAGAACACTAAAACTCTTCTCTATACACCGCTTTTACTATTCCCCTTGTTATTACCGGCAGGGGAGTAGTGCCCCCTTTCTTTAATAGGAAACAGGGGTTTTAGCACCATCAGATACCACCAAAATTTGTCGCATCTCGCTCCTGAAAACACTTTAAAGTATAATGATTCTCAAAAACATCATCTGGCAATCAGAATACAAGGAATGCTCAGCTGTGCAGCGAGAACAACTCTCAGAGCTTTGGAACAATTACAGTACTGAGCTGCATCGATTCATTTACAAACGAGTGCAGGATGAAGATGAAGCCTGGGATATTGTGCAAGAAGCCATGACCCGCATTACTCAATATCAACATTCTGAAAACACAGAAAACCTACGTGCCTTGTGGTATCGCATAGCAGGAAATCTGGTGATTGATCAAAGCCGTCGCCAATCCGTACGCACGGCCTATGCACAAAGCCAACAGCATATTGAACCTCAGCTTCAACCTGCACCAGACACTCAATTAGCCGCTCGACAGCACTTGCAGCTGCTACAAGAAGTGGTTGATGAATTACCAGAGAAATGTCGTCAGGTCTTTATTCTGCGTAAATTCCGCGATTATGATCAACAACAAATAGCGGATGAACTATCCATATCCCGAAGAATGGTAGAGAAGCACCTGCAAAAAGCGCTCAGCCATTGTCGAACTCGTTTGCAAGCATTGGGGGCATGGCCACCATAGGCTATGACTGCAAATTGAAAAAACAAAACCAACATCAGGATTCAATAATGGCCCTGGCAGAAGCCCAAGCCGAACAGTGGCTAATTCAGCAGGATGCTGATCCCAACAACCCGGAACAAAATGCGGCCTTTGAACGCTGGTATAACCTATGCCCGGAAAATAGAGAAGCTTACGCCAATGCCGAGCTGCTTTGGCAGATGCTTGGACAACTTGATCCCGAACAGAACAAAATGGCTCCAGGTACAGTCACTGCCCCCTCGACCCTGCTCTCTGCGGCTAAAAAGAAATCTGTAGACGAACGATGGGTCCATGCTGGCAATGAATCAGCACCGAGTCAGCACCAGAAGCATAGGAAAAATTGGCGACCATATGCCAGTGCTGCAGTGATCGTTCTGGCAATCAGCGGAATGCTATGGCAAAACACCCCTTCAGCACAATTCAGTACCGATGAGGGTCAACAGGAACTACTGACTCTGAATGATCAATCAAAAGTGTTACTCAATTCTGATTCCCAGTTAGACATTGCCTACGATAATCAGCAACGGCAACTGAACTTAAAACAGGGTGAAGCACTGTTTACTGTGGCAAAGGACCCGCGCCCTTTCATCGTACAACTGGGTAATATTCAGGTTAAAGCACTAGGGACAATTTTTACCGTCGGTGAACACGGGGATGAACGCTGGGTCAGCGTATCGGAAAGCCAAGTAGAAGTACGTATCAAACAAGAGGTACGTCAGCTGCAAGCTGGCGAACGTTTAAACATTATAGATAACCAGTTCCAACCTATTGAGAAACGACGTTTAAGCCAAATCAGTCCATGGCAAAAAGGGGTTATGGTGGCAGAAGATCTGCCAGCTGAAAAAATCCTATCGGAGCTGGACCGCTATTACCCTGGAAAGATTCTGTTACTTAATCAGGAAATCAAACAACGACGCTTAAATACAGTACTTAATATCCGTCAACCAGAGCAAGCTCTGAACAGCCTAGCCTTAAGCCTTAAGCTGAAAGCACGCAAGCTGGGGCCAGTGACTTTCGTATATTAAAACCACCTCAATCGTGACTCCATACAAAATCAATAGCCCTGCCAGAAAACGGGCAGGGCTATTGGACAAAGAGCAATAACAAGAGAAAGACAATTGTTTGCGATTAAAACTCGCTCTCTATCTTCACGATTTACCAATCCAAACTATAGGCTACAGTAAACGTACGTCCCCGCCCCTTGGTATACTGAGCATCTCGGTTACGAAACTGAGATTCTACCGTGAGATAATCTTCATTAAGCAGATTGCTGATACTCAAATGCAGCTGACCGGTATTGCCCTGCAAACGATAACTGCTGGTTAAATCAAACAGCGTAAAACTCTTGACCTTACCATGAGCATACTGACGCTTCAGACTATCACTGCTGCTGGCATCTGCGGCTTCATTTTCACCACTAAAGCGATCTCGATTACCGGAATAAAGCATATCCAAGCGGTTCTGCCAGCGGTCACCGGTCTGGTGACTCACATAAGCGGTCAGCTTAAGCGGTGCAATACGCTCCCCTCCCAACCAGGTGTCATAGCTGCCATTATCATCGCTATCCAGCTTACCCTCATTCCAGGTCAGTGTTGTTCCCGTCATCCACTGCTCAGAAGGTTGCCAATCAACAGTGGCTTCAACGCCATATACCTGCTCCGGAGAACGTTTTGGCTGGTAGTTAGTACTATTCGCATCCCCTGTAAAACGTAAGCCCAAGTCTGACTCGTTATAAAAAACAGCCAAGGAACTCTGAAGCTGCTCCCAATCTCCCTTAAAGCCCAGCTCATAGTTATCTACTTTTTGCGCTTCAGGCTGTAACTGCTCCAGGTTCGCACTGCCATCACGTAAAATACGTCCGATATCAGGAATCGAATAACCTTGAGAATAGGAGAAATAAACCGAACGCTGATCGTCCAGTAAATAGGTTAAACCGGCGTTATAGGTCAGCTCATCATAATCCAGATTACCACCGGCAATATCCGTTCCTTTGGTCGAGGTAAAATCTTTTACCTCCAGTTCAAAATAATCATATCGTGCGCCAACACGGGCAATGAACTGATCTGTCAGATTGAATCTCAGATTCGCAAAAGGCGCATAACTGTCTTGCTGCATCTTCGGAGTCCAGTCCCGACCGTCGGTAAAATACTGATTCGCATTTTCCCGTGTCAGGTCAAATCCC
Source organism: uncultured Oleiphilus sp. (assembly GCA_964342385.1). Lineage (GTDB taxonomy): Bacteria > Pseudomonadota > Gammaproteobacteria > Pseudomonadales > Halomonadaceae > Oceanospirillum. Next base: position 82,259 of record CAYFGP010000009.1, read on the forward strand.
CACACTACAGAACCTTGATCCAAAACATCCAATGGCAGATTGTGGCTTAGACGTAAGCCTTTCTTATCAGATACTGTGACAGACTGTCCCGCCAGCTTGCTATTGTATTTATTAACCGCTTCGCCTTCCTGACTGAACAACTGAGCCGTCAATGCACCCGCCAATAGATCATCATGCTGATATTGCAGACTGATTGTCTGATTGTCTGTCTCATAACCCTGAGCATTATCAACACCGCCCTCAGCTAAACTCGCAGCTTGCGAGCCATAAATACCACTTTCCGTGTGATAGTCATTATCCTGCTTGATACGGCTTTTATTCACAGAGAACGTCAGCGTTTCATCCGCACTGAGATCATGTTCCAGCTTGCCATATAAGTCATAGCTGTCAGCATCTGCCACACCGCCCTGACCGTGAGGATCTGTCGGTACAGCATCGCCATCTGCATCGTAGTACAACCCCATAGTTTCATAGCGCGCGGAAGCAATATAACGGGTATTCCCCTTAGCGCCAGCGATCTGCTGGAAGGCTTCATAGGAAAGACTATCACTGTCTTCCAGAGAGAAACGGCTACTCAGCTGAGTCTTAAAGCTCAGTGCTTCAGCATCTGGGTCGCGGGTAATAATGTTAATCAAGCCACCGGTAGCACCATAACCATAGACACCTGTTGGCCCACGTAACACTTCGATACGCTCAACCATCATAGGATCGATAATAACCAGCTCTCGGGATGATCCCCGTAAAGCCCCACTTTGTGGTACGCCATCAATCAACACTGTTAATTGACGACCACGTAATGTCTGGGAATAACTGGACTGAGACTCAGCGCTGGTGGCCAACCCAGGTACCGCTTTTGCCAACAACTCCCCCAGATGATGACTGCTGCGAGCGAGCACATCTATGGTTTCCCGATTAATCACAGTGACGGAGTTAGGTAGATTAAGCACTTGCTCTGGGGAACGGGTGGCAGATACCACCCGGGTATCCAGCTCTAAAACAGGTTGAGTAGCCTTCGCTTCAACATCTACGTTCTTCCGCTCAATAGTCAAAGTATTAGCATCAAGATAGCGCCACTGAAGTCCAGTTCCCTCTAACAGCTCATCCATCAACTGCTGCAGAGAAAAATCACCACGTATAGATGAACTACTCAATCCCCTAACTAAAGTGGTGTCGTAACTAATCTGCAACGCCCATTGCACCGCAACCTCACTCAGCGCTGCACCCAAACCAGATGCTTCAATATGAACCGGTTGAACTTGTGGCTGCGCCAGAACAGGCATACTGATAGGCGCAGCCAACACAGTACTAATAATTGCCACCAGTAACGTTTTTCTTTTTTTCTGTGATCCGATCCGATCGGCCAAGTAGGAAGGCACAGCATGAGAACCAGCATTTCGCGCTAGGTTACGAGGGGGGTAGATCATTATATTCATCGCTCCAAATACAGATGATTAAGATTATCACTTGCATATAAAACGCATCAGTAACCGATAAACGAACCTACCAGATAATTTTTTTTGATTTTTCGCTCAACCTACCCGACTTGACCACAAACGATCAAGACCACTTAAAAACAATCACTTATATAAATACTACTTAAACAACCAGGATTTCAGCACCTTGGTTACTCTAGGCATAACAATATAAGTCATCAACAATACTTGGGTGAGGACAACCAAAAAGGTACGTAACCAGATTGGCAACTCAGCTAACCAACTGCCAAAAATCAGATTAATCGCCATCACCAGCGTAAACACCACGACAACCAGCACTAACGCCATTTTATGGGGTGAAGGTGGCTTTTGTGCTGGTAGTTCGGGCAGATCAAACCAGAATTCCAGGCCAGTACCTCGACGGGTAACCGCCTCACCATCAACCCAGGGCTCAATTTTTTCCAACCACTGAGTTCGGATATCGGAATCTTCCCAGCGTCGGCAGTCTTCATAACTGGCAAAACGGTAAATAATCACATACTGCTGATTAGTTGCCGCACAGGGACGTAATACACTTGCACCTTGATGGCCGGGAAAGTCACGTGCCGCATCAATAACATCGGAGATCCAAGCCTCATATTCTGCTTCACAACCGTGCTTTACCTTGCGGGAAATACTCACGGTGACCGGTTCTGAATCTGCAGCAGCCAGTAGCGTCTCTTTATTTTCTAATGACATTCATCCCTCCAGAAAAACGTGGTGTCATGATCAACTTATCCTCTAAGCAGTCACTTACTGTAGCAAACTAGAAAAGAACCCTCTTATTTTCTTTTGCTGTGACAGAAAAATAGTCTTGAACAGAGCAATCACGGCACACAAGAAGGTCAATCTGGCACGGAAGGATATCTCTCACATTTCCTGATCAATTTACTATCTTGTGATTAGCAATCAGCTGTAATACAACCCAACAGTGGAACAAAAGCTTCTCGGGCAAGTAATATTCTATTTCTGGGCATCGCGAAGGAATCATAAGCACTCGCACAAAAGTTTCTCTATATCATTCCCTCTGCCACTGGCCGAAGAATGTCGAAACACTTTTGCGTAAGTGTGTATCGAAATACTTTTGTTCTGCTGTGCAATGATCAATAAAAACAAAAAGGATGGATTCAATGAAGCTCAAACGATCAACTCTATTAATAGCTTCTGCCCTACTCTCTTTTAATCTACACGCAGCACAAACCACAGATGCCATAGCACCGGAAGTGGCCAGTGGCTTTACCGAGAAGACCAGCGTCAGTGCCGATAATTTTATGGTCGCTGCTGCCAATCCATTGGCAGTAAAAGCCGGTTATGAGGTACTAAAAGCAGGTGGCACAGCTATTGATGCCATGGTTGCGGTACAGGCGATGCTGGGTCTGGTAGAGCCTCAATCCTCAGGCCTGGGTGGCGGTGCATTTCTGATTTACTACGATGCAGAAAGTAAAAAGCTGACCACCTTTGATGGCCGTGAAACCGCACCGATGGCTGCAACTCCGGAGCTGTTTCAGGATGAAAACGGCAAACCGCTGAAGTTTTTTGATGCCGTTGTCGGTGGTCGCTCCGTCGGTACTCCAGGCACGGTTAAACTGATGGCAGAACTGCACGCTCGTTACGGTAATCAGAACTGGGCCAAACTGCTAAAACCCGCGCAAACCACAGCAGAGCTGGGCTTTGCGGTCTCTCCTCGTTTAGCCGGTGCGATTGCTAAGGACCAGAAGCGCCTCAGCCGTTATCCAGATACCCAAGCGTACTTCTTTACCTCTGATGGTGAACCCCTGGCTGAAGGCAGTCTGCTGAAGAATCCAGACTACGCCCAAACTCTGGCCACACTGGCGAAAGAAGGCTCAGCGGCGTTTTATCACGGTCAAATCGGTCAGGATATCGTTAACCGAGTGAATAATATTCCTGATAATCCGGGTCTGTTGACCCGTCAGGACCTGGCTAACTATCGGATTAAAGAGCGCTCGGTCACCTGTGCCCCTTATCGTCAGTACGATATCTGTGGCATGGGACCACCCAGCTCAGGTGCACTGACCGTAGGTCAGATTTTGGGGATCAGCAGTCACTTTGATCTGAAAACTATGGGAGCAGATAACCCTCAATCATGGCAGATTATTGGTGATGCCTCCCGTTTAGCTTTTGCTGATCGTGGTCGCTATATGGCCGATACCGATTACGTACCCATGCCGGAAGGCCTTCTGGATGCCAATTATCTGGCAGAAAGAGCGAAGTTGATCACTCCAGGACAGGCGTTAGAGAAAGCGAGTGCTGGCGAACCGCGCTGGGAAAAAGCGGTGGCACAAGCAGATGATGAATCGATCGAGCTACCATCCACTACTCACCTGGTGATTGTAGATAAAGCAGGCAATATCGTCTCTATGACCAGTACCATCGAGAATGGCTTTGGCTCGCGCGTGATGAGCAACGGTTTCCTGCTCAATAACGAGCTGACTGATTTCTCCTTTGCCAGCCATAAAAACGGCTACCCTATCGCCAACCGACTGGAACCAGGCAAACGCCCTCGCTCCTCCATGGCACCAACCATTGTGATGAAAGACGGCAAACCTTATATGGCCATCGGCTCACCGGGCGGCTCTCGCATTATCGGTTATGTCGCATCCAGCTTGATTGCTCATATCGATTGGGGAATGCCGATTCAACAAGCAGTTAACCTGCCTCATTTGATCAATCGTTTCGGTACCTATGATCTGGAGAAAGGCACTACCGCTGAACAGTTTAAAGCACCGCTGGAACAGATGGGCTTTAAGGTAAATGTGCGTGACCTGAACTCAGGCCTGCATGCCATCCATTTTGATAATGGCAAGCTGGTCGGTGCTGCAGATCCTCGCCGAGAAGGTATTGCACTGGGAGATTGATCCTATCATCAAATAAAGTCTAAATAGACGTCCTTCAAAAATGGAAAAGCACCAGCTCGGTGCTTTTCCTTTCAGGCTCAATATCTTATGGCAGCTTAACGACTAAGCTCAATGCATTTTCTAGTATCAACCTATTTTATCAAAGGGATAGGTCTGACTTTAGCTTATGATGTAATTCATTAAGAATACGATGCCTTTCCTCTTCGTTACTAAAACCTATTGTGGGAAGCATTGATTGTAGTAAATCTATAATCTTAACCTCCCATACATCACTTGTATCCGTTATCACTTTTGAAATACTTCTTTCATGACGGGAAAGGCATATTAGCTGAAAGCGCTGCTGTGTTGATATAATATGCCATTTTGAAACCAACCAATTAAAGGCACTTTCAGCAAAGATTCGTATATGATTTAGCTCTCCAGCTATTTCCATTACTCGAAATACCAAATCAAAAATTTTCTTAGGATGCATTACTGCACCGTTATCAACGGCCATTCTATGCATAGAAACCAGCTTAGAAACTGAACTATTTACATCTGTACTTGAATGATGACCTCCCAATGCTCTCAGGAATTCATCTCGGACCTTAAAATCATGAGGGCAACCCAAGCTTTCGATTAAACAGTCATACTCCTTAAAATTATCATGAAAGATGCAACCTGATAAAAAGCATAGAATAGTTTTTTCTGCAATTTCTAAAAGTTCAACTTGCTGATCTAAAGCTGCCACTGGTAAAAAACCATAAGTTATACAGAAATCATCAGAGTCATCCATGATATCCTTATTTTTTTTATGGTAGGAGATAGAGGCTATCTTGCTCTCTAAAGCGGGTATGAAAAGATTAGAGTCTAATAGCGCAAGTGTATTTTTCAGCTTTGCTAAACAAAGAGTTATTTCCCCTTCAATTACAGGCCCCTTTGATAAAAAACCATCAATCCCGTCTGAAACACCAACATTTATTAAGCAATTATTTTCTATAGTTGCCAGCATATACCAAGCCATTTCAATTGCTTGTAGCTTTTTCTCTGTGATTTCTTTATGAGGGTTAGGGTTGCTTACTAATCCAGGGAATATCTCTACATTTCTGCTAATTTTACTATTATCACCAGTAACGTTGATATTAAGCCATAATAGGACATGTCGACAAACAGCATGACAGTGCGCAGCGGATAGAGAGCTTTTTGGATCAATCTTTTCCAAAGATTTCAAAATAATTATAAAGTCACGTATGCATGTCTCCTTATCTCCTGCATGCCAGCTTGCTAATGCAGCATCAGCCAATAATCCAATTTTCATTGGCTCCATTTCATCAATACCACAGCTTTCTGCAGCTGCTCTACCATACATATAATAACTTCTAGCAGCTTGATAATCTCCTTGTTTTTCTGCACAGATTGCAGCATCTCTACCTAAGAAAGCTTTCTCCAAAGTGCTAATCTCAGCATCACCTTCAATTAAGTCTTTTGATAGGCTTAAGCTTTCTCCATAGTCATTTGCTCTATAAAGGACTCTTATTTTAGCTCTGATAAGTTCATCATTAATCCTACCATAGCGTTCCATACCTTCTACAACATACGGCTAATTCAAAGTTCCCCCATGATTCAGCAAGCTGCTCAAGCTCTGAGAATATTTTTGAATGGTTTATAGGATCTATTGTATTTTCTTCATGTTCTCGAAGCCATGGTATTGAAACAAGAGAGTCAACCTCAAATGTCCCCTCGGTATAACTTAGAAATAGTTTATTACGCAAATCTGGCTTACTATAATTTAAAAAATAAAAAATAGGAATTAGTTGATCAATCTTTCTAACCTGATGAATCTGATTTAAAAACAAAAAGCTTATAATTGGTAAACCATCTAAATCAGCTAGGTTTTTATCAAATGTAATTTCTGGAGAAAATATAGCACCCTGATTCTCCATCATGATGTCTAAAGTACATATTAGCTCCCAGAAATTTGGCAGTGATCCTGACTTACCCGTAGAAGAAAGCAGCTTTGAATACACCATGAAAATGGTTGATTTTTTAGCCACTTCATCCTTGACAAGTTCACTTTCTCTTCTAAAACAATCTAGAGCCTCCTGAACCTCATTTTTAGCCCCAGTTTGATATATCAAAAGTAACTGGGCACCTCTAAAAATAAGATTGGTATAACAATCTTCTTTATATACTACGGTATCTGTTCTAATAAATGTAAACCCTGTAAGGTGCGGAGCCATTTTTTCTAGCTGATCTTGATCAGCCCCAAAAACGGCAAGGCATAATAAACCAATGACCGAAGTATTTTTTCCTTGCAAGGCTGCTAATAGCGCCGAATTGGCATCAGAAAGTTCTATAGGCTGTCTTTTAACAAGTGAATTAGCTATCTCAAAGTTCACCTCTGTTTTTTGCTCTTCAGTCAACGTACTGTTTGCAAAATTTGATAAAAGAGGAGATAAAGCAAACCGATTTCCTTCTTGTTGGTCTATCCAAGAGCCAATTAGTTGATCAAATATTATTCCACCATCTGAGATTAACCTGAATCCGTGACTTCAAGACCTGCTCACAGGACGGCAGACCTGCAATGAC
>CAYFGP010000010.1:0-47623 GCA_964342385.1 uncultured Oleiphilus sp.
GCTCCTGATCAGCTATCAATGGAGCTGGTTTATGCTTAACCGGACAGTAGTGGTATACATTATCTGCTAACTGAAGCTGCATATATAGATAGGCTTCCGAGGTCAGAGCAAGTAAGAGTTATGCTTATTGAGGATGACTCACAGAGTACCTGGAATTCGGCCTCTTTCCCTCCGGTTATCGTACATCCAGAAAGTCTCGCTTATCTCATTTATACCTCAGGCTCTACAGGTAAACCCAAGGGCGTAGGGGTTAGTCATCGAGCATTGAGTGATCAAGTTAATATCGCGATCAACTATTTTGACTTAACCTCTCAAGATCGTGTGCTGTTGTTTTCTTCTTTGAACTTTGATGGCTTTGTCGAACAGCTATTCCCCGCACTGTGCGTGGGAGCCGGTGTTGTAATCCGTGGAAACGATGTATGGGACAGTGAAACGTTTTATCAGGAAGTCCAGCGCACAGGTTTAACTATTGCAGACCTAAGCACCGCTTATTGGTACATGTTGATTCAAGATTGGGCAGAACGGGCAAAAAATGAACTGCCAGATTACGGCTCACTACGTCATATTAGTGCTTCAGGTGAGGCGATGCCGCCACAGGGTATTAGTGCATGGCAACAAGCGGGTTTAGAAAGCGTGCGCTTGATGAATGTTTACGGTCCAACAGAAACTGTTGTCACTGCTACTTGTCTCGATTGTTCAGAATATATTAGCGGTCAATTACCTTTACCTGCTGCTATGCCCATTGGTCATGGGCTTGCGGGAAAAGCCATGTATGTTCTGAATAGCCACCTGCAACCTAACCCAATAGGCGTTGTGGGTGAGTTGTTTATTGGTGGATCCTTGTTAGCAGAGGGATATCATAAGCGTCCAGGGTTAACAGCGGAGCGTTTTATTGCTGATCCGTTCACGAATGAACCTGGTGCTCGTATGTATGCTACTGGCGATCTCGCTTACTATCGAACAGATGGCACAATTGAATATGCAGGTCGTACAGACAGCCAAGTTAAGATCCGTGGTTTCAGAATAGAGTTGGGAGAAATCGAAGCTAAGTTGCATGCTTTGCCACAGATACGTGATGCCGTTGTAGTTGCTGTAGCTGATAACCAACAGTTAGCCGCTTATTTGATACCAACAGAAACCCAGATATGGGATCAAGGAAACGATACACAAGTAATGTTTGTCTCAGAGGTTAAAGGTTATCTAGCAGAGCATTTGCCTGAGTATATGTTACCTTCTCAGATATCATTACTGCATGAGATGCCAATGTCACCTGGCGGAAAAATTGATCGTAACGCCTTACCGAAAATGAACGTATTCCAGACATCGTATGAGGCTCCTGAAACTGTACTGGAACAGCAGCTTATAGATATCTGGCAAGAAATACTCGGTGTTGAAAGGATTGGTCGAAATGACAACTTCTTTGAGCTAGGTGGCCATTCTTTATTAGTGGTCAGAGTTTTGGCTCAAATTAGAGCGAAAGTTAGTTCTGAGCTGACTATGCATGAGTTTATGTTCAACCCAACCGTTAAAGAGCTAGCTAATAACTTAATGGGTAAAGCTAATAATGCGTTGAACAAAGAACCTGTTGTTAAACTTAATAGTTGTTCCTATGATACGAAACCTCTATTTTGTATTCATCCTGTAAGTGGTTCAGTATATGAGTATTATCCATTGGCTATGCGATTAAATGAGCAGAGGTCAGTCTATGGCATTATGAGTCTTAGTTATATTAATGCTGAATGGGTTGACAACGATCTAGATGAACTGGTTTGTAGATACTTGACATATATTAAACAAGTGCAGCCAGAAGGTCCTTATTACTTATTAGGGTTGTCAGTTGGTGGCTTGATAGCAACACTTATCACTAGGAAACTAGAAGAGAAAGGTGATCAGGTCGTTTTTCTTGGTATGGTTGATACACGTCGCTTTGATAAGAAAGATCGCTTGATGATTGATAGTAAATACAGTGCGTCAGTAACAAATAGCTCAAATGTTGATAAAGTCTATAACAGCTTTAATATCGATGAAGGTGTTGCAGATTATCTAAGAATTATAGATGGTATGTTTTCATCTGTCGATTTTAGCGAACTGGTATCTGTATATAATAGCTTGGTTGATCAAGGGGTTGATTTCGGCTTAATTAAGAATGAAGTGATTGATTTTATTGCAAAGAAAGAAGGTGCTTCAATTGATTGTATTGCTAGGGTTATAGGCGATTTACAATTTGATGATGAAATAAGAAAGACAGAGCAAATACGGAATAGGTTATCTGAGATTACTGATCAGTTTAGTTTTGAGGCAGTAAATGTTAGCCCGACATATTGGTTTGCAAATTTAAGTCAAACTGCTTTGGAGCAAAAGCATGTCAGGGAAGTTATACAAGAGCATGTCGTTAGTTCTTGCTCAACTGATTTTATACATGTAGAAGAAAATCATGAAAAAATAATAGGTCATAATGATTTTATTGAAACATTAGAGAAAAAACTTTCTTGCTTGCAGTAAGGTGGTAAGTATTTAAAAGTTACAGCTTCATTGCTTAAGGTTATGCAGCTGTAATTTTTTCTTGCGACTGATTTGTTCGGCGTGTTTTTCGTCAGTATTCTTATTCAGTTGTTGTTTCGAGGTCTATATGCCGTCCAAGCTCTATTATGGCTTCAGGGCTATATCTCATAACTCAACAAGAGATGTAGATGATCGCTAGTCAGGAATATGGTTGTATAAAAAATAGACAGTTTTAGTTCACGTTGTGAACTAAAACTGTCAACGAAAGATCAGAACTATTCTGGAAAACTGGATGTTCAGATTCGCTGAAATTAGTGTTTTATGAAGGAGAAATTGCTAAGTCTCAAGAACCTCCAGCTTTGATTTGGGGGCTTATGTAAAATTTTTGGTCAAATAGTTAATTTTTTTCAAACCTCATTCGTTAATAAAGTACCGACAGATGCTAATTATCATTGAGGAATCAGATGAAACACATGTTACCTGCTTCAAAGCTTATTACGCCTCCCAGGCTATTGCCTATCTCAATCACTGCTGCACTGGCTTTTTCTGCACCTGCAGTAGCTGAGCATCATTCTTCTGCGAATCAGCAAGAGACTTCTTATAGAATTGCAGCAGGGCAGCTAGGAGCTGCACTGAATAGCTTGGCCAAGCAAGCAGGTACATCAATTTTCTTTAATGCAGATGATTTAGAAGGTATACAGACTAAAGGTCTACGAGGGCGCTATAGCCTATCTCAAGCATTCTCAAAGCTACTTGAAGGTACTGATTTAGTTCATAAAAAAACTAAAACGGGTTTTATTGTTACACTAAAAACAAAAGATTCACCTGAACTGACTCCTGTTGTCGTTACGGGGAGACCTGACAGGTTTGGTGATGTCATCGAATCCGGTGGTTTTAAAGCGACATACCAAAGTACAGCGACTAAGACGCCTTTAGCACTAAGAGATACTCCTCAAGCCATTGCAGTTGTTACGAGTGAGTCCATGGAAGCGAGACAAGTCGATGATCTTCAGAGTGCTTTGGAGCTGAAAGCAGGTATTGCAGGTTCTTACTTTGGTTATCCAGGGCCGTTTTCTGGTAGTGCCCCTCTGGGTGGCAGTAATGCTTTTTCGATCCGAGGACAACGCTTAGAAGGTCAGCAGGATATTCGTTCCGATGGCTTTGCATTGATTTCTGAAACCAATCATGACACGGCTCTGTATGAGCGCATTGAAGTTGTCAAAGGTCCATCTGGATATTATGGCCAGGGCTCTCTTGGCGGCTTTATCAACATGGTGCGTAAAAAGCCACAGACTGAATTTAAGAGTAGCGTAAGTGCTCAAGTGGGTAGTTATGATACCTATAAAGGTGTATTTGATGTTACCGGTGCGCTTAATGAAGAAGAAAATATTACAGGGCGGCTGATTGCTGTCACTGTTGATGAAGGCTCCTTCATTGATGCAGTTGAAACCCAGCGACAGACTTTAGCTCCGAGTATTGAAGCGACAGTGGGTGATAAAACTCGTATTCTGGTTAATATGCTCTATCAGAATGAAGACTTTATCCCTACAGTGGGTATGCCTCTGCGTGTAGAAGGAGACAAAGAGGTTGCATATGATTTCGATCATTCTTTCTTTTATGGCGATCCAACTCGTCAAGAACCCTCAAACGTTGAAACTATAGGGGCTTCTATACGTGTTGATCATGAGCTTAATGATAAATGGTTAACTACTCTCGTTTTACAAAAAGAATCTGCAAGTCGCTCAGATATAGGTATAAATTACGGCTACGGTTCAGGTGATACTCACTATTTCTATTCAGCGTGGACAGATAAAGAGTTGGATAATTGGGCTGGAGAGATTCGCTTGGATGGCCGTTTTGAGTTTTTAGGTCAAGAACATCGTTTGACGACCGGTATTGAAAGAAATGAGCGGAGCATTGAAAAAAGAGATGGCTTAGTTGCTACCGGAAGTGTAACAACCGAAGAGCTTTATACTCCCGGCTTTTATAATAAGTTAGATGCGGTTAATGTAGATGATATACCTTTAGATACCAATGAGGATTATTCCAGCGAGTCTACGGCATTTTATTTGCAGGGTGTAATTGGTTTAACTGAGCAGACCAAATTACTTGCAGGAGCTCGCTATGATAAAGTTGATCAAAGACGTCTGAATCTCATGACAGATTCTCTGTTCACTAATACAGATCATTCTTGGACGTCACGTGTTGGTCTTAATCATAAATTCAATCAGAATATCTCAGCTTATGTGGCCTATGCAGAATCATTCACACCAGTTGAAAAGAGAGCTCGCTCTGGTGATGTGTTAGATCCTGAGACAGGGACAGGCTATGAGGCAGGGCTGAAAACAGAGTGGTTTGGCGGTAAGCTGGGTGCAAACTTTGCTGTTTATCGACAGGAGTTAGATAACCAGCCAATATCCGATCCAGCTAATAGCCGAACTGAGAACTATAGTATATCAGCTGGTCTGCAGCGTACTGATGGTGTCGAGTTAGAGGTTACTGGATCTCCTCTTCAAGGCTTAACTGTATCGGCCGCTGCTTTCTATTTAGATTCGGAATATATTGATGAACGAGATCCGAACTTCGGCAAAAGCTCTTGGGGTTCATTAGACAGTCAGTTTAGTATTTATACGGCTTATAAACTACAACAAGGTTTAATGAAAGGTCTTGAGCCATCTATTACCTTTATAAAAACAGGCGATACGGCAACCGCAACCTGGTTTTCAGAACAGAGGGAAGTGGAAGGCTATGAGCGAGTGGATTTAGGCTTTTCCTATAATGAATTCCCTAATCTTAAGTTGTCATTGCAAATCAGAAATGTGCTTGACGAAAAATATATTGAGAAGATTCGTGGTAGTGGCTGGTATAACTACTTTGGTGCGCCACGGACTGCTTTATTCAAGGCTACCTATGACTTTTAATCTTATTTAACGGTACTAATTAAGGCCTGATCTGATGGTTGCCAGTTTTCAAGATGGTGTCTGTCAGGTCGGGATTGGTACAACAGTCGATAGCATAACTCAGTGCATCTTGTAATAGGACCGAGAGTAACAGATCGCCAGGAGTGAGCTGTTGTTGGCAGTATTCAAATCTAAAATTTATAAAAATACTTTTGCATTTTTCCTATCTCATTCGTCTTATTTTATAAGGACATTGTAAATCTCTCTTTCGCAGCCGCGTTTTCTCTTAGACTCACCAAAAGCCTAACCAACTGAATACAGACCATGCAAAATGATACTCAAACCGATACATCTGAAACCATCCTAGCTCCTCTAACTATTGCGGTTAATGAAGCCCTGGACGGCAATGATGCCAGTACCGCCTTTAAACTGTGCGAAGATCAGCTGGCTAAGGATCCAGATAATGCCTTAGCGCATCGTCATCTAGGCCTATTACACGCTGCTGCGAATACCAAGGGTTCTGCTATTAGTTCCGGTAAACGCGCTTGTACTCTGACTCCGGATTGCCCCAAAGCCTGGTCTGATCTGGGGCGTATTTATGCCATGTTGGATGAACTGGACAATGCAGTGCAGTGTTTTAATGAGTCTATTGAGATTGACGTCAAGTTTGCCGATGGTTGGCATAACTTGGGCGTTACTTGTAAGAGGATGGGGAAGCGCGATCTGGCCTTTACTGCGTTTAAAAACGCTCTGTTAATTGATAACGCTCGCTCTGAGACCTATCTCAATATGGGTACCTTGCTGACTCAGGCTGCACAGTATGAAGATGCTTTAGTATGTTTTGAGCGTGCCGTAGAACGTAACCCGACTCTGGTGACTGCCTGTACCAAACTGGGCTATCAGATGTCGAGTCGGGGAAAGGTCAATCGTGCTGAATCTTTATTCCGTCAATCTCTGACTATGAATCCAGATCACCTGGAAGGCTGGCTGGGGTTGGGCCGTACACTTGAGGATATGGGAGAAGCGGAGGGAGCCTTGGCCGCGTATCTAAATGTATTGAAGCGCCGCCCAGATCATCCGATGGCACTTGGACATTACCTGTCACTATTGCCGGCAAAAAGCGAGCCAGAAGCGATTCCAATGGCTGACAGTCGCTCGGATAGGCTGGAAACCTGGCAGACCTATGCAGAAAAGATACTGCGTGCGGAAGGTGTAAAAGACGATGCTAAATCCCTGGTTGGTTATGGCCTGACTAAGTTCCATAATCGCCGTAAGAATTATCAGCAAGCCGCTGAAGCCGGTCTGTTGGCCAGTGACGCCCGTCGTCGTAGTGCTGGAGTACTGGATCGTGATGCTTTGGTGGAACGTATTGATAATATGATCAATACCTACACTGTTGACTTTTTCCAGGAACACAGTCGCCATGGTATGGGGACAGATCAGCCGGTGTTTATTGTTGGCCTGCCTCGTTCGGGTACAACACTGACAGAGCAGATCCTATCCGCACACCCAGATCTATACGGTGCCGGTGAGTTACCGGATTTGTCCCGTTTGGCGGCACTGTTCCATGAGGAAGATAATGATTTGTGGCAAGCGGCACAAAAGCTGGCCTGCCAGGGTGAGTCCTCTAGTCGAGAGCTGGCAGGTAGATACCTGAAAGCCCTGCGCGAAGGTGCACGCAAAGGCAGTGTTCGGATTAGTGATAAATCACCGCTGAATTTCTTCCAGCTGCCTCTGGCAGCCATTTTGTTCCCTAATGCCCGCGTTGTGCACTGTTATCGTAATGCACGGGATAATGCACTATCGATTTGGATGGAAAATTTTAACCTGGATCAGCAGTGGTCAACAGATTTTGATGATCTGGCTTTCTTCCGGAAACAGTACCGGCGTTTGATGGCCCATTGGGAAAAAGTCCTACCACTGAGAATCTTGGATATGCCGTATGAAGAAACCGTGGCCGATCTTGAAGGTCAGGCTCGGCGCCTAATTGATTTTCTGGATGTGCAGTGGGATGAACAATGTCTGTCGTTCCACAAACATGAGCGTGCGGTACAAACTCCAAGCCGCTGGCAGGTACGTCAACCTATCTACACCAAATCTGTTGAACGTTGGCGAGCCTATGAGGATTACCTTCCCTCCCTGATCACCGCATTTGAGGATTAACCTCTCCCTTGCTGTTAGGATATTGATCGCGGTGTTAATGCCGCGATCCTATCGTTAAAAAAGAGAACGCTATATGGATAGCAATATTCGTCATATCACTATCCGTCGACTATTTTCTTGTATATACAAAAAGTGCTAATCATTGCTTAAGGCTGCCACTGGGTCCATTTGTGCAGCACGTCTTGCTGGAGCAAAACCAAATACAATACCAGTAACTAATGCACAAGCGAAAGCACCAAGCACTACAGAAGGCATTATTGCTACAGGTGTATCATCCTTAATCCAAACTGCAATAAACAGTAAAGCAAATGCAAGTAGAATTCCCAGTACACCTCCTACAAGAGATACCAGTACGGATTCGGTTAGAAACTGCCGCATAATGTCGAGTTGGCGAGCTCCAGTTGCCATTCGGATACCAATTTCTCTTGTACGTTCCCGTACGGACATCAGCATTACATTCATTACACCGATTCCGCCTACTAACAGTGATACAGCTGCGATTGCTCCTAGTAATGCTGATACCTGATCGATGATTTTCTGTTGATTCAGCACAGTCACTGCATTGTTATCGAGGACAAAATCCTCAACACCTTTATGAAGTCTTAGCAAAGTGTCGTAAATGACTTGTTCTGTATGTTCTAAGGGGTAGCTATCATTGACATCAATAGTGACCCAATTGGGGTTGGAAGGGCCGAATAGCCGGGTGACTGCAGTGGTATAAGGAATAGTGATTTGATCATTTTCATCAAAGTTACCATCTGCATCCTTTCTACTTTTAACGCCCACCACTTGGAAAGGACTTTGTTCGATTAAAATGAACTTACCCAGCGGGTTTTCTCCATTAGGAAATAGTTCTTTTTTGATCTTTTGGCCGATGACGGCAACGGCAGCAGCGCGTTGGTATTCGTCTTGCGTAAAGAAGCGCCCTTCGGCAATAGGCCAGCGTAGAAGGATTGGGAATACAGGGCTGCCACCACGTATATAAGTGTCTAGATCGATATTGTCATAACGTACGATTTGAGAGCGGCCTATATTGGGCTCGACGATATCTGTTTCAGGCAGCTTCGAGAGTGCTTGTATATCATCCTTGCTAATTACCCCTTCGGGTGCCCGAGGAGTGGGAGAAGCTGGATCAAGGTAAATCATGTTGGTACCAAAGGCTCCTAATCCTACAGTGATTTGCCGTTTCGCTCCTTCAGCTATTGATAGCATGACAATAACGGCTGCGACACCAATAATAATCCCCAATAGAGTCAGTACCGTTCTGATAGGATTGGTCGCCATAGCTCGTTTTGCAGCGCGGCTGGAATCTATCAGGCCAGCCAGTAGTGAACTGCCTCGGTCTGTATTGGCCTTCGTTAAATCGGGCACTGCAATTAAAGCTTCTTCTTTGGTTTTATTTGGATGATCAGACTGAGAGGTCTTCGCTTCTTTGTATGCAACGGAGTTTGTATTGTCACTCAGTATTCGGCCATCTCTAACTTCAATCACCCGGTGAGCTTGTTGTGCGACTTTTGGATCGTGGGTAATAAGGATGATAGTATGACCTGCATCGGCAAGTTCATTCAGCAAGGCCATGACTTCGATACCTGTTTTACTATCCAATGCGCCTGTAGGTTCATCCGCCAGAATGATACTGCCACCATTCATTAAGGCTCTAGCAATGGAAACGCGTTGCTGTTGACCGCCGGATAATTGTTTGGGCAAATAATGCATGCGTTCGCCTAACCCTAAACGGCTTAAAAGTTCTTCGGCTCTTACCTCTCGTTCTGATTCAGGCATACCGGCATATAGCGCTGGTACTGCTACGTTCTCGGCTGCATTTTCACTGGGGATCAGATGATAGCCCTGAAAAATAAAACCAAAAGCACTGCGGCGTAACCAAGCTAATTTATTGTTATCGAAATCAGCGACATTTTGCCCAGAGAAGTAATACTCTCCAGAAGTAGGTCTATCCAGGCAACCCAGAATATTCATCAGAGTAGATTTGCCCGAGCCCGATGCGCCGATGATAGCGACAAACTCTCCGGGATGAATGGAAAGCGAAATACCATGAAGTACCCGTACTCGTGTTTGATCGTCATCTTGTTCGGAATCATTACCATATTCTTTGATGATATTCCGTAGCTCAATTAACGGTATGCTGAGATCATCAGGATAGCTTCTTTCACAAGCTGTTTTGGCCAATGCCACATTATCAACGGTCATTATTAATCTCTTACCCTTCGTCTCTAACTTTCCGTGCTCATTGGGCCCATCTCGCGGATAATAATCTCTTCTCCTGCAGTAAGGCCTTCAAGGACTTCTGCCGACCAGCTATCTTGGCGACCAATTTTAATCTCTCTCCACTGAGGTTGTTTATTTGGTCCCATAATGCGGATACGGTATAAGCCAGATGCATGAGACTCCTGATCTACTGCATTAATAGCTTGCAGTGGCACCAAGAGAACATCTTCTGCGTATTCGGTAACAAAAGAGACTTGCACTGTCATACCAGACATTAAAGCCCCATCGTCATTGACGACATCAAATAAGACACGATAGTGCACAATGCTTTTGTTGCTTTCATTGATGACAGGTGCGGGCAGGACTTGCCTAACAGTACCGTGCCAGCGACGAATATTATTGCCCAGAGTAGTAAACCAGACCGGCATACCTGCACGGATATAGCCGATATCAGCCTCAGCGACTTTGGCTTCTATGGTCATTTGACTTAGATCCGCAATACTTAACACAGATGGTGTGGAATAGGTGGCGTTAAGTGTTTGGCCGCGCTTAGCATCGACTGATAGCACAGTACCTGCCATAGGGGCGTAGATACGGGTATAGCCCAGTTGTGCCTCGTCACCTTTCAGACGTGAGGCGGTTTGTTCGATACGGGCATTCAGTTCATCAATATTGGCTTCTGCAATTTTCCATTCCGCAACAGCGGTTTGCAGGTCCTTTTCACGGGTCGCCCCCTGTTTTACCAGCTTCTGCTGACGGTTGTATTGTTGCTTAGCCAAAGTCGCTTCTGCTTGTCGAGAGGCTAATTGGGCCTTTTGAGCTGCCAGTTCGGCTCGTCCTGCATCCACTGTGGCTTGTTGTAAGCGAGCGTCAATTTCTACCAACAGTTGATCTTTTTCTACTTGATGGCCAGGTTCGACGGATAAGGTCACGATTTGTCCAGAAACCTGAGCACCAACTTCGACAGAAAGGCGTGGAGATAGAGTTCCAATGGCGGCAACAATGGCTTCGATGTTTCCTTTCTCAATACTGATCGTTTCATATCGAGTTACTGTGGCTTTTTTATTCTGAAAAAAGAAAGCTATAGCTATCGTGCAAGCTAGCAGTAGTAATAATAGCCATCCATATTTAGTCTTTGCTCGTGATGAAGATCTGCTCATAACAGGTAAGGCTTCCTTGTATTTGGTAGTAGTTGCCTGGGTTACCAGAATTGTTTACGAAAAATCATATTACCAGTCATGTTAAACTATGGTTTTATCATACCTTCGCTCAGTTTTATGTTTATAACTACAGGTGGTCTTATATGGCTTTTCCCCATATCTATGTAGCTGAAAGAATATGGGGAGTTAAGCCTTAAGCAAATACTTCTTCCTCAGTGATCATTTTTCCAGTATTCATCTGAATGATTTTATCTGCCACATAGAAGTATTTGTCATCATGAGAGATCACAATAATAGTTTTACCTAAGGCTCTTAATTCTGGTAGTAACTCTGTATAAAACACTCTTCTGAATGCAGGATCCTGGTCCGCAGCCCATTCATCAAAAACTAAAATTGGGCGGTCTTCAATCCAGGCATTGATAAGTGCTAAGCGCTTGCGTTGCCCTGTAGATAGATCTGTTGTTGTAAACGAGCCATCTTCAATTTTTACTTTGTGTTCAATATTTAATCTTTTAAGATATTTTCTGGTTTCTATTGGTAGGTCGGTAATACCATTTGCCAGTTCTTCAAATAAATAATAGTCCGAGAATATTGTAGTAAATAATTGTCGGTAATCATCCAATGACTCTTCATTTATATGGTTTTTATCCAATATAACTTGGCCTTCGTGAGGTCTATATAAGCCAAGGAGTAACTTGATCAGAGATGTTTTACCTGAGCCATTCTCTCCGACAATAAACACAATATCCCCTTGATCTATAGATATATCGATAGGACCAACGGTAAATGGAGGTCGGCCATCAACTGAGGGGTATTTATAATGAATATTATTAAGCTCTAAATGACTGAACTGTGCAGACTTCTGTGTTGGTAACTTTCTTGAATTTAGGTTTTCATGGCAATTGCCGGTCTTAGGTGTATGGCCGCATTCGTCAATTAATAACTGAGGCTCTGGAGAGGAAAATTGTTCAGATAAGTTGTTAATACGTTCAAAGGCAACCTGGGCAGTGGCTATTTCTGGTAAGGTAGTAATTAGGTGTTCAAGAGGACCTTTCATATAAAGCATGACTAGAACAAAGCCAGCTGTAACACCTGTATTGCCAGCTTGTGACATCGCCTGAAAAGCAATAGGTATACCTATTACAATAAAGAAAAGCATAGAGCCAAAGGTTTCTGCGCTAATAAAAATATTGCCTGCGCGAATATTAGCGTGGCATATTCTTTTTGCTGTGCCTGTTATTTTATGATGAAACATATGTTGTCGGCGAGGACGCTGGATACGTAGTTCCTTTGCACCATCAGCAATGGCTTTATAATGTTCTTGTAAATCATCCTCTGAATCTCGTGCTATGTCGATGTACTTACGGCCATATTTAAAAGATAAGTATTGAACACCACTGCCAATTACTAGAGTTGATAGTGTTAGTAGTAGAATTTCCCATGAAAGTAATGCCAAATAGATAAAGCAACCTGTTGTAACAGCAAAAGATATCAGTAGTGGTGCTACATTGAGAGCAAAAAGGCTGATTGTTTGTACATCCTGAACGAGGATTGGAATGAGCCTATGTGAACGAAAGCGTTCCAACTGTTCGATAGGCGCTATCATGATTTTCTTCGCTAAACGCCGACGCAAGCGTAGTACGACATTTTGGCCTACGTAATTGATAAATAAATTGGATAGTGTGGTACAGGTTAGAATTAGAAGACAAAGTCCGGCAAACTGAGATACCAGAAACTGGTCGGGTCCATTACTTGCACTGATCGCTTCATTGATAATACTGAGTAATGCTGTGATACTGAGTCCACTTATGATTCCCATGATTGCTGCAGCGATGACGAGTAATCGAAAAGGCTTTAGCAGGGTTAGCGTTTCTCGGGCCAGACTTTGCTTGTGTTGATTCATTGATGCTTCTCAGTTGTATATGAAAATTTTCAATGCACGGGACATTTGCGTGCGTCACTTATTATTGAGATGCTTGAGCTTGAGCAGCAGGTGCTGCAAGTGCTTGTACTTTGCCCCAAACACGAAGAAAGTTACGACTCCAGAGCTTTTCAATATCGATCTCTGAGTAACCTCGTTTGATGAGTGCCGCTGTAACATTCTTGCTATCCGCTACATTGCTCCATTGCTCTACACCACCGCCATCGTTGAAGTCAGAGCTTATCCCTACATGATCGATACCAACTTTTTGTACGGCATAATCAATTGCATCAATATAATTAGATAGAGAGGCTTTTGGCTCTTCTTCCATGATCTCATATAGACGGCCCGCGTAATCACCGAACTTGCTTTCAGGCCAGATTGAAATAATAGGGTCACCTGGCATGTGGGCATTTGCCAGATCTTTTTGCGTATGCAGTGGCTCTAGATTGAATTCTTGACGTAGTTTATTAAGTCTTTCTAGCGTATTAGGTGTTAATGGTTTTAGATAAGTCGAGAAACCAACGATATGAACTACACCACCTGTTTTCTTGATCATCTGAAATTCTTTATCACTAAGATTACGAGGAATATTCACAATGCCTCGAGGTGCAGAGTGTGATGCAATAACCGGAGCGCGAGTTAGCTCTGTAACATCCTTAACTGCCTGATAAGACATTTGCGAAACATCAATCACAATACCCAGATCATTTAGTCGATGAACGGCTTGTTTGCCTATGTCTGATAAACCATCGAAGTGATCCGGTGTATCATTAAAGAATGGCATAGGTCGAGATGAATCTGACCAGGAGTTATTACCGACATAATTGAAGCCAAATAAACGCATACCTCGTGCAGCCCACTTATCCAGTTCTGATATGTCATCTCCCAGAGGGTAAGCATTGAGCATGCTGATAACAATGGCGAACTTTCCCTCCCTATGTAGACGCTCAAAGTCATCAGGGGTGTAAGCAATGCCTACTTGGTCCGGATAATCTCTAACCAAGCTATGAATGATCTTGTATCGCATTTCTTGATGATGGCGTGCTGCTTCACGCATGCCTGGAGTTGGTTTGTGGGGAGCATTTGGCCCAGTCCACATCTCAGGCCATCCAAAGATTGTCAGTGCCGCACCAGATAATCCCCCTTTTTCGACTTTCACCAAGTCAAAATCATGAGAGGTGTCAATATTTGCCTCTACAGTAGTCGTATTAAAGCTTATAGGGATAGTTATATGAGCATCAAATGACATGATTTTGTTTTGCAGCTCATTGGCTTTATCTAAAACTTCCTGTGAGAAGAGTGCTTGTTCTGTTTTTGGTTTTGTCTCAAACAAATACCAGGCACCAAAACCTGATGCGATGATTACTATAGCCAGCAGACCAGATAGCAATACTCTTTTTTTCATGGGGTCACCAACGATTGAAGCTATTTTCATAGTCTCTTAACGTCTCAGAGGGTGAAAAATTTAGCTTCTATCTTACCTTGGTCATGTTTGTTTCATTCCTCGGTTAGACTTGGCATCAGGTGATTTCTAAATTCACTTCTCTCTTATTCGTTAACTGCTTTGGGTAAGTACATGGCTTTAGTTAAGATTAGGTGAGTGTAGATGAAGTGGTCTCGAAGGAATTTTTTATTGGGGGTTTCTGCTGCCGCTGCGACAGCTGGCGTTGCTCTACCTATTGCGCACTTTTTAAGACAATCCTCTGAACAGGACTCTGAGATTGATGAGGGGGTAACGCCTGGAGAAGCAGTGGTTGAGCCCGCAACAGACGAGAATGTTGTATTAGCCAACAGGCTTAGAGGAATATGGGATATTTCTTTTATAGGGAAGGATGCAAAGCTGCCGGGGCTTCCTCTAGAAGGTGCTGAGTTGATTCTAGATATAGGCCCTACTGGTCGCAGTTTGCGTGGTTATATCGGTTTGCCGGAAACTCTGCGTGGTGACGGAGATGCTGAGTATCGTGTGGTGGGTGATCTAATTAATGCGAATTCAAGCAAGATTAGCTGGCGTGTCGTTAGAAGCCACTCTTCTACAGGCGAAGGAAATATAGGAGGCATGCCCTGCCATGAGTTTACTGCGCTGTGGGATGAATTATGGCTACAGTGGGGGGTTGCAGATGGCGGGACTTTGAGCGGCAATGTGCGTAATCTTGATCGTTCTCCAAAATTGCCAGAACTGGATTTTGCTTTTGTTGCTAAAAAGCGGGTATTTCCAGAAGCTCGGGAACGAGTTGCATTAAAGGAAGAGTTGCTTACTTGGTTGATCTCTCCTGAGCATCGTTTATTTCATCAGCTTTGGCATGCATCACGAGATAAGTGGCATGAGTTTCCAGAAGAGAAGCGCAATGCGCTTAGGATGCTGGGTTGGCAGCCCGGAGAGGTTTATAAAGAACGGGATGCGAGAGGAAAGAAGAAACATTTGAATGGTTCAGGTGAAGATTTTCTCTTTATGCATCGTGATATGGTAGTTAAGGCGCGTAAATTACAGCCAGGCCTGATCTCTTGGGCGCAATTGCCTCAACCTGCCCCCTATGCTGAACGCGATTGCCCTGGTTTTATTCGCTATTTCGAGAATCATGATGGTTGTTCGGTGCCACCTGCATGGGAAGTGGAGCATGATCCTGAGTATGCAGAATGGTTGTACGGAGTGAAGAGTGAGAATTCGTTTTATAGTAATTACCAAGTGTGGGAATCGCAGTACCAGAATCCAGAATATTTAGCTCAATTGAGCTTAGGTGAGTTTGGTTCTGAAATGGAACTAGGTATCCATGATTGGTTGCATATGCGCTGGGCGACGATGACCCGGGATCCAACAAGTAATGTGCCAGATCCCTGGGACCGTACACAAGATGACTTTTCGGAGCGTTGGTTTTTGCCTGAAAATGATTATCTTGGTGATCCATTTTCGTCTCATGTGCATCCTGTGTTTTGGATGTTTCATGGTTGGATTGATGATCGTATTGAGGATTGGTTCAGAGCTCATGAGCACTATCATCCAGGTGAAGTGCAGAGAGCGGTTGTTAAGGGAGTACCTTGGTTTGCAACAGGACGTTGGGTAGAGGTTACGGATCCTTGGCTGGGTCCATCATCTTATGGTTGTTTGCCTGTAGGCGAAAAGGGAGAAAATGTAGTTGATGATGATATGTTACTGAATATCGAGGATATGAAACTGGCTGTCAGTGTTGCTTTTAGTGATGAAGAAAATGAAGAGGAGGTGTTGGGGCGTGTGCCTTCAAGACCTTGGTATGCTCGTCATATGAAACTAAAATCATCAGTATAAGAATCATAAGGTTATGCTCTGAGTACTTGTGAGTGTAGTAATTACCTCATGATAAAAAATAGCGTGAATGTTTTAAATTAGCCTTAGACTTAGTCGAGGGCTAATTTTTTTAGTGTTGTTGTTGTTGTTGTTGTTGTTGTTGTTGTTGTTGGATCATATTGATGCAGGCACTTTTTGATCTGTGTGTTGAGATGATTCAATTTGTTTGATTGATCGCTAAATTTTTCCAATATGGTTTCGTTCTTTTGTTCAGTGGTCTCGATGGCATGATGTTGTAATGCATGGCGATCTCGCAGGCCGACAAAAGTTGTTCTTAATTTAGCGAAGAGAATGTGAAACCATGAAAAAAACTACAACATCTGATGTCTTAGACCTAATCGGTGTGGGCTGTGGTCCTTCAAATCTTGCACTGGCCATCGCTTTGGAAGAGCAGGAAAAAAGCCGTAAAACACTGGATATGTTGTTTCTGGATAAACAGGCTGACTATCAATGGCATGGCAATACCATCACTAGTCAAAGTGAGCTGCAGATCTCTTTTCTGAAGGATCTAGTCTCTTTGCGTAACCCTACTAGCCCTTACACTTTTGTGAATTATCTGCAAAAGCATGGTCGTTTGCTTGATTTTATCAACCTGAATACTTTCTATCCGTGTCGTATGGAGTTCAGTGATTATCTGCGTTGGGTTGCGGATCAATTTTCTGATCAATGCCGTTACGGTGAGGAAGTAGTTTCCATTGAACCTGTTATTTCTAACGGCTATATAGATACTCTGCGAGTATTATCCTGCGATACTGATGGCAAAGAGTCTGTACGTCAGGTGCGCTCTGTTGTGGTCAGTGCCGGTGGTACGGCTCGCGTACCTGAGCTGTTCAACAGTTTTGCGATGAATGAGCGTGTTTTCCATCATTCAACCTACCTGTCCAGCATGGCTAAGCTGAGCGATGTAACCGATAAGTCGATGCGTGTGGCGATTATTGGCAGTGGTCAAAGTGCGGCAGAAGCCTTTATTGATCTGAACGATAATTATCCACAGGCTAAGGTGGATATGATTCTGCGCAGTATGGATCTGAAACCAGCAGATTCCAGTCCTTTTGTGAATGAAATTTTTGCCCCTGAGATCACTGATCTGATGTTTGGCAGTACTCCTACCGAGCGTGAGCGTCTGCTAACAGAATACCATCACACTAACTACTCCGTGGTGGATATTCCGATGATCGATCAGATTTACGGCATTCTTTACCGTCAGAAAGTTTCCGGTGATGCGCGCCATGGCTTTAGAAACTCCAGTGTGGTTGAACAGGCTACGGTAAACGGTGAGCAAATTGAATTAGCGGTGCGTAATACCCGTACTGGTGAGCAAGATGTTACTGCTTACGATGTGGTGATTCTGGCAACCGGTTACGAGCGTAAGCAGCATCTGGATCTGCTGGCACCGTTGTCAGAGTATCTGGGCGATTACGCAGTGGATCGTAACTACCGTGTGCAAGCCGATGAGCGTTGTCGTACACCGATTTACCTGCAGGGTTGTTGTGAAGCCTCTCACGGTCTGAGTGATAGCCTGCTATCTATTCTGGCGACTCGTTCGGAAGAAGTAGCGACCTCTCTGCATGCGGCTCTGGATCAAGCTGCTGAGCAGGTCGCTCAGGAATCTGCGCTGGAAATGGCTGAGTAATATCCTGGCTTTTCAGTGTGATAAGACCTGAGTAATCAGGTCTGTTTTATAAGGCTGGCAGGCATATGAGATTTGAACGAGGTTTGCCAGTCTTACATGTCCTCTTTTTATCATCTTCTTTTGCTTCTGATTTAGTCCCATTCTTTTGTTGTTCGGATAAGAGATCTGAGTAAGTGCCATGTTTGGGGTAAATAGACGTTGCGCGCAGATAAGACATAGGTAAATGTATGCAACAAGTTGTTCGATGGTTTGCTAAGGCATTCTTCTGTTTCAGTGTCTTTGGACTTGCACCTTATACATGGGCTGAGAATATTGATACGGGAGCCTTAAGGGCGGATATTCGCTGGACGGCTTATGGTGTGCCTCATATCCAGGCTCAGGATGAGCAAGGTCTCGGTTACGGTGTGGGTTATGCCTATGCCCGTGACAACGCTTGTCTGTTGGCTAAAGAAATTATCACAGTACGTGGTGAATCCGCGCGTTACTTCGGTGCTGATGGTCAATCCTCAGCAGAGGTCAATAATGTCACTTCTGATATCTTCTTCACTTGGTTTAATGACGCTGAACAAGTGGCTGAATTTTGGCAAGCGCAGCCAAAAGAGGTACAGCAGCTGGTTGATGGTTATGTTGCGGGTTTTAATCGCTATTTAGAGGATGTGAATAATTCATCTGCAGATCAGGCGCTAAGCTGCTGGGGAGAGCCGTGGTTGCGCCCTGTTGTGAAAGAAGACGTGGTGAGCCTGTGGCGCAGACTATTGATTGAAGGTGGATTAGGTCAGTTCACTGAAGCGGTAGTGGCGGCGAGTCCACCATCGGGCTTGATGGATTGGTTGATGAATCTCCTGTCAAAGCAAGACAGAGATGAGAGTCAATCTGATCTGGTTGCGCAACAACCGTGGCAAGGCGGTCTGAAATTTGGCTTTGGCAGCAATGCTGTGGCAGTAGGGCGAGCCCGCTCAGAGAACGGTAAAGGCTTGTTGCTTGCGAACCCGCATTTTCCTTGGCATGGTGGTTTGAGAATGTACCAGATGCATCTCACTATTCCTGGCAAGCTGGACGTTATGGGTGCCGCCTTACCAGGTTTCCCATTGGTTAATATCGGTTTCAATAATAAGGTAGCCTGGACACATACCGTAGATACCTCCTCTCACTTTACATTATTTGAACTGGAGCTGGATCCGGAAGATAACACGAACTATCTGGTGGATGGCAAATCCCAGGCGTTAAGCAAACGTCTGATTAGTGTGCAGGTGCAAGATGATGACGGAGAGCTTTCTACTTTGAATCACACCATTTATGAATCTCAGTATGGCCCTTTGATTGAGTTGCCAGGCTTTCTTCCCTGGAGTGATGATAAGGTCTTTGCTTTAAAAGATGCTAACGTCGGCAATACTCGCGTTATCCAGCAATGGTATGCCATTAACCGTGCTCAGAATGTGAGTGATATCCGAGATTCGATACAGGCGGTTCAGGGTATTCCTTGGGTTAATACCTTAGCGGCAGATGATCAAGGGTTAGCGCTTTATATGAATCATTCGGTCACGCCGAATATCTCTTCTCAGCAGCTTGAGAGTTGTTTACTGCCCGAGCTGATGGCGGAAGGCTTGCCAGGTTTGAAAGGTAATCAAAAGTCTTGTCATTGGATTGCTGACTCAGATGCTGCGCAATCCGGTATAACGCCATCTAGCCAGTTACCTGTATTGTTGCGTGAAGACTTTGTGCAGAATGCCAATGGCAGTGCCTGGATGACCAATCCTAATAAACCTCTGGAAGGCTTTTCTCCTTTGATCAGTAAAGAGGCTAGCCCATTGAAACTGCGTACACGGTTTGCACTGAGTCGTTTATCAAATGACGAGCCGATTACAGGAAGTCTGCTTCAGCGGATGGTGACCGATAATAAGGTTTATCTGGCTGATCTGGTATTGGATAACTTGCTGAACTTCTGTGCCAAACAAAGCGATAGCGATATCGAGAAAGGTTGTCAGTATCTGTCTGAGTGGGATCGCCGAGCGAGCACTGATAGCACCATTGGTGGTTTGTATTTCGAAAGTGTCATGCTGGCGTTGCTAGATGTTCCAGGCGTGTGGCGAGTGCCTTTTGATCCAGCTTCGCCTTTAATGACACCAAGAGGCTTGGCAGTCACTGATGATGATGTGGCTGACTCGATTGAAGAGGCCTTCGAAAAAGCGGGTGAGCAGTTGTCTGAGTGGAATATTGCTATGGATTCGCAATGGGGGGATATTCAGGTGGCGCGCTATGGCGATAAGCAGGTATCAATCCCTGGTGGCTTAGGCGAGTTGGGAATCTACAATGTAATTGAAGGTGATTTCCAAGAGCATCAGTTAGAGATTAAGAGTGGAAGTAGCTACATTCAGTTGGTTTCATTTGATGAGAAAGGGCCTCATGCTCGTGGTTTGTTAGCGTTTTCTCAGTCCAGTGATCCTTTATCCACGCACTATGGTGATCAGGCGGAGTTGTTCTCTAAGCAGATATGGCCGGTGATTCCTTTTACCGATGCCCAAATTGAAGCCGACCCTGCGTTAGTACGTAAAACCCTAGTATCACCTTGATGTGAAATAACAGAAAAACATGGATTTTATTCAGCATCTAGATACAACGAACTGGTTTGGGCTGCCTCATATGGCTCAAACCAGTTGTCAGTTTGCGCCATCCTCTTATGCTGATAGTCTCTATCGGCAGTTCAATATTCCTTTTCCTGAGTCTTTGCTTAAGTCTGTGACTAAGCGCAGAGCTGAATTTCTAGCTGGTCGTTATTGTGCCGGACAAGCATTGCAACAATTAAATGCGTTAACTTCGAGTGTGCCCATAGGTGAATTAAGAAGCCCTGTTTGGCCTGAAGGTATCTGGGGTTCTATCAGTCATAGTGGGCAATCTGCTGTCGCTGTTGTCAGTGATGATCCTGATGTTTACGGGATTGGCATTGATATGGAGGAAAAAGTTAAACAAGAGGTAATAGAAGAAACAGGAAGTTATATCTTAACCCAGGCTGATAGGGCGTTGTTTAATGCTAATGTAATGGATGATGCTGAGTTATTTACACTGATCTTCTCAATGAAGGAAAGCTTTTTTAAAGCCGCTTTTCCATTAGTAAAGCGCTACTTTGACTTTGATGCTTTGACTGTTACAGCTGTGGATACTGAAAAGCAGGTCGTGCAGTGTCGGTTAAATTACACTCTGCATGAACACTTATCGCAAGGGATGCTGTTTTACGGTCATTACCACTGGTTGCATAAGTATGACACGAATCATTCTTTGGTGGGTGAGATGCAAGGCTGCACGGAGGCCTGTGTGGCGACATGTTTGGTCATTGACCGCAAGACGCTTGATCAGGCTGTTTGATTTAAGGCCTCAAGTAACTTGCTATGTCTTAGCACAGCACAGCACAGCACAGCACAGCACAGGCATAGCCGACTAAGGATTGCTATTTTTTTCGGCCTGATATTTCGATGCTGCCATCATCTAAGTGTGTAAGTTGAACAGGTAGGATCTTTGGTAGATCTTCCAGCATATCCTTGATGTTTTGAGTGTGGAATACACCGCCAATACGTAGCTGGCTCACTTCGAAGTTTGATAGGCGTAGAGGAGTCTGGAGGTAGCGGCTAATCTTTGGGGCAGCTTCTGCCAGAGTAGCATTATCCAGAATCAATAAGCCTTTTTGCCACGCTAGAGCCTTCTCGGTATTAAACGAGCTCACTTTGATTTGAGGTTGTGATGCACCAAACTTTGCTTGTTGCCCAGGAACCAGATTGTTTTCAGAAAAGTCTGTGCTGACCTTAACTGAGCCTTCCGTTAATGCTACGACGACATTGGCATTGTGTTTCCAAACGTTGAAGCTGGTGCCTGTCACAGTAATGGTGCCCAACCCTGTATCGATAACAAAAGGGTGTTGTTTATCATGGGCAACATCAAAGAAGGCTTCGCCCTGCGAAAAATTGACCAGGCGCTGATGGCGGTAGTTGATGAAGCTGATGGATGTGTGTTGGTTTAGTGTGACCTGACTGCCGTCCGGCAAAGTGATATCTTGAGAATTGATCTCTGCTGTATAGCTGCGGTAGTTATTGGGCAATATATCCATTGACCAGCCGACATAACCGGTAACCGGTAAAGCAAACAGAGCTACCGCGGCAGCCTTTGCAAGCAATGACCAGGATGAAGGTTGTTGAGATTCTGGATGTAATTGAGGCGGTGACTGGAGTTGAGGTTCAGGGATTGGTTCTGCAATAGGTAAATGGACTATTTTATCCGCTGCGCTTTCCATCGCCATAGATATGACAGGATCAATCTGGGCGCTTAAATCCCAAATTTCAGCCATTTTTTCGTATTCAGCCGCATGTTGAGGGTCGCTTTTTAACCAAGCATCAAATGTATCCAACTCTGCTGCAGTACAGCTACCTTCGTGGAGGCGCATGCACCAGTCGGCAGCCTGCTCAGCTATCAAGTCATCGGTATTAGAAGAATAAGACGCACTCATAAAGATGTAACCACGTGTCAGATAGCAGTAAAGAGAAATTAGCGTTCTCTGTGAGTGTTTCAGCATCCGTCCCTGAGATGAAGGTTGACTGAAAACCTGTTGTTATAATTTGTCAATTATTCTTGATTGTTACTTTGTGTAAATGTATCAGGTTTGCATGATTTGAACCACTTTGCATCCTTGTTGTGGTTATCTTTCCCGCTGCGTTATTGTAAGGTGTTGTTCACGGCATTACTTGATTAGAAAAGATAACTAACAGTTCTACTCAGGTTGGACAAGCATCTCTTTGGTTATATCCCTGCAACCTCGATTTGTTACCAGAAAATTAGAGTGATTTTCAATCAAACGTTTAAAAATCAATGGATTAAAAGTTTGCTCATATCCAGCTTCTATTAAATAGACGTTTTGCGATGTGATATGTTTAATCACAAAAGTATATTTATGCGTTATTTCTACTTTTTAGCTAATTTCTTTTATTTTTTGCTTAATTTTTTGAGTGATACGCCGGGGGCTCATCTTGCAAAAAGTCATTCACCGCCGTGAGAAAATCAGCCAACAGGGTTTGGCTAACCACAAAAATATGGCCGATATTCTTCTCAATAGTTCGGTTTAGGCCTGTGCCTGTGATCTGCCGGTTTTCCTCATTTCGCCCCCAGCGTTCACTGGTTTTGCATGAGCCAACTGGAGCAATCGGGTCCCGTTGGCCGCGATAGTCAAACAATGCCAGATCGGCACTGTTTAGCACATCCATATTCACTGGTTGGCCGTCGAGTTCTGGGCACTTGGATGGTAGGCAGTAGTTACCGAGCCAGATCTCATTATCGATGAAGACCCGTTGAATCCATTCTTGATGAGCTCGGGCTGGAAAGCGTGTTCCGCTGTGTAGCCAATGTAGGAAAGGTGCAGCATCCTGAACTGCACCAGGGTAGTGGGCGCGACCATAAAAACCTTCCGTTACACTCTGACTGACACCGGGCTGAATAGCATGCATACCCAGTTCCAGGGTTTGCGGTGGCACATTGGAGTGGCCAAAGAAGCGCTGCATCACATCGGCGTCATACTGCTGTCTGATCACATCGCGCATCGGTTTATGGCCGCTGTTGCCATCATCAAACAAAACAGGGGTTGTCATCAGCACTACCTGACGGATACGTACATCCTTACCGGTCAGCTGAGCCTCTTCGATACGGCGGGCCAGATAAGGTATAAACAGCGTGCCGCCCATGCAATACGCCATCACATTGATATCCTGTTCTGGATGACGCTGTAAAATCAGATCCAGATAGGTGTCATGCACTTGCTTGCCATAAAACTCCAGGCCTAACTCACTCTGGTCTGGACCAGGGTTGCCATAGTTCACCAGATAGAGGTCATAACCCTGTTGCAACATCCCCTCGATCACCGATTTTCCCGGTGCCAGATCAAAGATCTCGCAGCGGTTGATCATAGGACTGGCCAGATAAAGGGTTTTACCGTTAGCGACTATGCCTTCGGGTCTTGGATAGTGACGTAGTTTTACCGAATACAGCTCTGAGCCCGGTACGGTTTGCCACGGGCAGGCACCCATTTTTGCATGGGGGGAGTTAAGCGCATAACGCCGTACATCAAAGGCATCATGCTCCAGTAGCGTCAGTAGACGAGTCGCGCAGGCTTGCAGATATTCCTGATCACTTTCCCGCCATTGCCCATTTTTTTCTTTGCGGTAAGGCAGGCGTTTGGAGTCGCTAAAGGTTTCGCCAGTAATCACCTGCAGCATTGAACGCAGTAGGTTTTTCATCGCTGCTAACCGGGTTTGCCCTTTGCTGTGGTACTGCCATTCCAGCCGTTGAAAGCCCTGTAGTTGTGTCAGTAGCCATAACTGTCCAGGTAGTTGCTCGCAGGCCCAGCGGCAAGTGGCCTGATTAAAGCCTGATTATCCTGTGCTACCAGATCGGGATTGCGTCCCTCTGCAACGGCTTGTTCACTCATCTCCACCAGAGGTTTTAACCAAGCGGTAAACAGCTCTTCAGAGATACCAAAAGGGCGGAACAGCTGGCCCTGAAGGTGGGACAGAGCAATCGCCTGCTTTAAGCAATGGCCATTAAAATCACTCAGCCAGTTGTGGGTATCTCTTAGCTGAGAAGGATTATCTGCACTACTTACCCCTAATGCGGTTTCCAGAAAGTCAGCATCAAACTTGGGCAAAGCAAACAGAGTCTGCTGATTGAATGGCTGACTGAATAATGGCATAGGGTCTAATGCATTTAAGGTATTAAAAGCCTTGAAGCCATCAATAACGCTAAAGCCATTAAAACCGTTAAAAGGGTTATACATCGTCCTTCTCCTGACCTCTTATTTCTCCTGACATCATATTTAACCAGGCAAAGAGGATCTGATTACCTGGCGCGCTAGCTCGATCTAAGCAAGCCAGAAAGAATCAATGATCAAAGGTTTTAGCAGCAGCTTCCAGTTTGTCGTGGTGCTGCTTGTGAGGCACCTTATCCGCTAACAGCTGTTGGTAAACTTGTTCCAGGTGCTGTTTCTTGTCGCTATTGTCACCGGATAGCGCATTGATCTGATCGTTGATGGCCCAGACACGAATTTTCTTCATCAGGAACAGGTGAAAGACAATTCCACTGATCGATACGATAAAGATAATCACCAGTTGTAACCATAAAGGCATAACACTTCTCTCCTGAAAGGTTCTATTCCAAGAGTCATTTTATATCAGCTTACTCCTAACAGCATCGGCTAATACTGCGCTACAGCAAACACGGGGTGATTAAGCGGATATGTTTGGTCATAAAGTCAGCTTGCCGTCTGCATATGACGCTTTGATATTTACACTTTGTCACACAATAAGGCGGTTTTTGCACTGTGCTGAAATATTTGTGCAAACAGAATCTCCGATAATTTTGTTTTTGGTATATACCAGTGAGGATTTTATCGTGGGGCGTTCAATTAAAACCCAGCTTATTCTCTGGATCGGTTTTCTGATGTTACTGGTGCTGGGGCTTCAGCTGATGATAGGCCTGCATTATGCGGATCGCTCCCGTCAGTTGGTGGCTGAGCAGGCCGGTGACCTGATTACTCAGGAGGTCCGGGAAAGCCTTCAGCAGAGGGCGGGCATGGAAGCCGGTAAAATTCATAAGATTTTGAATGAGGCCTATCAGGTTAGTCGGGATCTGGCGGTGACGGCGGCTCAGATCAAGCCTGAGCTGGCGTGGGAAGATCCTGTGCTACAGCTGGAACGTGAGCAATTTATCGGTATGTTGCGCGGCGCGTTGCAAAGTCATGCTAATTTTCTGGCGGTGTATTCCGGTTGGGAAACGGATGCGTTTGACGGTCTGGATGAAGATAACCTGCTGAATCGTCTGACCGGTTCTGCGGAAGATGGTCGCTTTGTGCCTTTCTGGAGTCGTAGCGAAAAAGGTCATATGGAGATGGTGCCGATGCGTTCCCATATGAGTACGGAACGTTTTGCCGATGGTACCCGTAAGGCCGAGTTTTATCTGTGTCCAAAAGAGCAGCTGCAGAGTTGTCTGTTAGAGCCGCAAACCTATCAGGTGCAGGGTAAAGCGCAGTTACTGTCTTCTATTGTGACGCCGGTCATGCATAAGGAATTGTTCCTGGGCATGGTGGGTGTTGATCTGTCGTTAAGCTTTATTCAGCAACAGGCGCAATCGATCAGCAGTAGCCTTTATAACGGCCAGGCGCGGGTGCGTATCGTCAGCCGAAATCATGTTGTTTTGGGCGACAGTCATCAGGCCGAACAGGTAGGGCGTAAAGTCGCTGCTCTGACAACGGAGGGTGATGTATTACAGGTACAGGTGCCGATTCAGCTGGAGGGTTTAAACAATCCCTGGCAGTTGGATATTCAGGTACCCAAAGCATTGGTATTGGGTGATCTGGTACAGCTGCAAACCAGTCTGGCAGAGATCCAGCAGGAGTCTAGTTTGAGTCAATTAATTCTGGGCCCTGTGTTGGCCTTAATCACACTGTTAATCGCGGCCTGGGTGATTCACCGTCGCTTGTTGCCGCTCAACCAGATGTTAGTCATGTTGCAGGAAGTGGCTCAGGGGGGCGGTAATCTGACGCAGCGTTTGTCCATCGAGAGTAAAGATGAGGTCGGTCAGGTGGCAGGTTACTTTAATCAGTTTGTCGAGCAGTTACAGACACTGGTTGGTAGTGTGCAACGCTCCGGTGTACGGGTACAAAACTCCGCGCAGCAAGGTGCTTCGCTATCGGAGCAGATGAATACACAACTGGCGGTACAGCAGCAGGAGATCAGTCAGATCTCAGCCTCCATTGAGCAGTTATCTCAATCTTCTCATCAGATTGCAGACAGCATGAAACAGCTAACCGATAGCGCAGGTTTAGCCAGTGAGCAGGTGGTTGAGGCGCAGCAGGTGATGTCTTTGGTTGGTATGCAGCTGACTCATATGGCGGCGGGTATTCAAAGTGCCTGCGATGAATCTGAACAATTGTCCAAACACGGTGAAGAAATTCACCAGATTCTGGATACCATTCGGGCTATCGCTGAGCAAACTAATCTGCTGGCACTGAATGCGGCCATTGAAGCGGCCCGTGCCGGTGAACAGGGGCGAGGTTTTGCGGTGGTCGCCGATGAGGTGCGTGGCTTGGCGCAAAAAACACAATCGGCCACCGGTGATATCGATCTGGTGATTGAGCAGCTCTTAAAGAGTATTGAGCAGATTGTTGCGGCAAATCAGCAGAGCGGTCAGCAAACTCAGGAAGTAGTCGCAAAAGCGGAACAGACCCGCACCGCACTGGACCAGGTGGTGGGTCAAATTCAACAAATGGATGACCGTTGTCAGCAGGTGTTTGTTGCTGTGGATGAACAGCAGCAAGCCTCTGATCATCTGGTGCACTCGGTAAATAATATCAATCAGGTCGCGACAGAATTATTGGATGGTGCTCAGGTGAGTAATCAGGAGAGCGTGAATCTGACTGATCTGGCCGCAGAGCTTAATCGCAAGACTTGCCGTTTTGTGGTGTAGGCTCTGACGATTGAACTCAAAGAACGCAAAAATCTAGCCGGTATTTTCAGTGTTATGGCACTGGGTATACCGGCTTTTTAGTTTTGCAATAGCACAAAAACACCTACCAGCCCTATGGCTTTAAAGCTGTATCTGAGAATGATTTTCAATTAACTCCGTTAAACTGGTGAGTAACCGCATCAAACATGTCGGTATTGTGCAAAAATCTGCAAAAACTAAGCAAAAAAGTCAGGTATAAGGGTTTTGTTAAAAGTTAAATGGGACTAAAATGGTCTTCTATAACGAACGCAGGTTGAACAATGCTGAAACTGAGTAAACTGACCGACTATGCTGCCGTCGTCATGGCGCATATAGCCAGAACACCAGATCAGCTGTTTACCGCCTCAGATATTGCCGATCAGGTGCAGATACCCAAGCCAACGGTAAGTAAGACCCTGAAAATGCTGCAAAAGAGTGGATTGCTGATCTCTCATCGTGGCGCTCAGGGCGGGTACGGTTTGGCTCGGGCACCGCAACAGATTACCGCCAGCGATATTATCGATGCCATTGAAGGCCCCTTTGGAATGACCGAATGCAGTCAGGAAGACGCGCTGTGTGATCTGCAGGCAACCTGTGGTGTGTCGGATAACTGGCAGCGAGTCAGTTTAGTGATCCGACAGATGTTAAGCAGTATTACTCTGGTGCAGTTGGCGCAGGATGAACCGCTCCAACTGAACTGGTTTTCTGGACCATCCGTAGATAACCCCACGGTGGAAAAGAAGCAGATGGAAATACCTCTGGTAGCGCTCTCTTCGGACTGATTGTGAATACAAGAGACTGAAGATACGTTTCTAAGAGACAAGAGCAGACGCTTCCAGAAGCGACCGGATTAGATAAGTAAGTAGACCATAACCGAGTAGCACCTCTACCGGATGGGGAGAATGAAATGGCAAGTCAAGAGATGGAACAGCTGGTACGTCGTGAGTACAAGCAGGGTTTCGTAACTGATATTGAAACGGAAATGGTTCCACCCGGCCTGAATGAAGACGTGATTCGTTTTATTTCGGCTAAAAAAGACGAACCTGAGTGGATGCTGGATTGGCGCTTAGCGGCGTTTGAACAGTGGAAAAAGATGGAGCACCCAGAGTGGGCGCACGTGAATTTCCCTGAAGTTGATTTCCAGGCCATCTCTTATTATGCGGCCCCTAAATCCTCTGAAGATAAGCCTAAGAGCCTGGATGAAGTTGATCCTAAGCTGCTGGAAACCTACGAAAAGCTGGGTATTCCTCTGCATGAACGTGCGGCGCTGGCGGGTGTGGCTGTGGATATGGTGTTTGACTCTGTATCGGTTACCACCACGTTTAAAGAGAAGCTGAGTGAAGCCGGTGTGATCTTCTGCTCCATCTCTGAAGCGATCCGTGAGCATCCGGAACTGATTCAAAAGTACCTGGGTTCTGTGGTTCCGGTTACGGATAACTTCTATGCCGCACTGAACTGTGCCGTATTCTCTGACGGTTCTTTCGTTTACGTGCCCAAGGGTGTGAAATGTCCGATGGAGCTGTCGACTTACTTCCGTATTAACGCCGAAAACACCGGTCAGTTTGAACGTACTCTGATCGTGTGTGAAGAAGGTGCTCAGGTGTCTTACCTGGAAGGCTGTACCGCGCCGATGCGTGATGAGAACCAGCTGCACGCTGCAGTAGTAGAGCTGGTAGCGCTGGAAGATGCGGATATCAAATACTCGACCGTTCAGAACTGGTACCCCGGTGATGAAGAAGGTAAGGGTGGTATCTACAACTTCGTAACCAAACGTGGCGAATGTCGTGGTGACAACTCCAAGATCAGCTGGACTCAGGTTGAGACCGGTTCTGCCGTGACCTGGAAATACCCAAGTTGTGTGCTGAAAGGTAAAAACTCCGTCGGTGAGTTCTACTCTGTCGCCGTAACGAACAATATGCAGCAAGCGGATACTGGTACCAAGATGATCCACGTGGGAGAAGGTTCCCGCTCGACGATTATCTCGAAAGGTATCTCTGCCGGTCGTTCCGATCAGTCCTACCGTGGCCTGGTAAAAGTACTGCCGGGTGCAAAAGGCGCGCGTAACTTTACCCAGTGTGATTCTCTGTTGATCGGTGATCAGTGTGGTGCGCATACCTTCCCATATCAGGAAATTGCTAACAGCACGGCACAGGTTGAGCACGAAGCGACTACCTCCAAGATTGGTGAAGATCAGCTGTTCTACTGTCGTCAGCGTGGTATCTCCGAAGAAGACGCCGTGAACATGATTGTAAACGGCTTCTGTAAAGACGTATTTAAAGAACTGCCGATGGAGTTCGCAGTAGAGGCTGAAGCCCTGCTGAACGTTAGTCTGGAAGGTGCGGTAGGCTAACTCTCGTCCTGTTTTAGTAGGACAGCCACTGTGCTGATTTACTGTATCTGGTGCGCGAAACATCCTGTTTCGAACGCTCCAGAACTTTGCCATCCATGGCTTCGTTGATACAGCAAACCAGACATCGGCCCGGCAGTTTGACGTTTATGACACCAGACAATAGAGCCTGTTGTAAGCGATAGATAACGAATTCAGATTTGATGATAGGTGCACAAGCCAATAGCGCCGCACCATCCGAGATAAAAGGTTAAACCATGTTAGAAGTTAAAGACCTGCGAGTTAGCGTTGAAGATAAAGAGATTCTGAAAGGCCTGAACCTGACCATTAATCCGGGTGAAGTTCACGCCATTATGGGCCCTAACGGTGCCGGTAAATCGACTCTGTCCGCAGTGATTGCAGGTCGTGATGGTTACGAAGTAACAGGCGGCAGCATCACCTTTGAAGGTGAAGATGTCATGGAGATGGAAATCGAAGAGCGTGCCCGTGCCGGTATGCTGCTGGGTTTCCAATACCCGGTTGAGATCCCGGGGGTGAAAAACGTTTACCTGCTGAAAGCTGCTCTGAACGCTAAGCGTGAGCACCTGGGCCTGCCAGAGATCGAAGCACCTGAGTTTATGAAACTGGTACGTGAAAAACTGAAGTTCATGAAAATGGACAACAGCTTCCTGCACCGTTCAGTGAACGAAGGTTTCTCCGGTGGTGAGAAAAAGCGTAATGAGATCCTGCAGATGCTGATCCTGGAGCCTAAGTTGGCCCTGCTGGATGAGATCGACTCGGGTCTGGATATTGACGCGCTGAAGATTGTTGCCGAAGGTGTGAACAGCCTGCGTGACGAAGGCCGTTCTATCGTGATGGTGACGCACTATCAGCGTCTGCTGGACTATATCGTACCGGATCATATCCATGTACTGTCTGGCGGTAAGATCATCAAGTCTGGTGACAAATCTCTGGCGCTGGAACTGGAAGAGCGTGGTTACGACTGGGTTATTGAGGAGGCTGCTCAATGAGCCTGAGTGAATACACTGATCAGTGGCTGTCTGCGGTAATGCCGCAGGTCAGCGAAGGTCCGGGTTGGTTAACGGATCTGCGCCAGGGTGCGGTTGAGCAGTTTGCTACTTTAGGTCTGCCTCACGCCCGTCTGGAGAACTGGAAATACACCGACGTTAAAGCGCTGGCCAAGCGTGATTTCAGTCTGCCGAAAAAGATTGATGCCGCTGAACTGGTGGCAGAAAAGTCACTGGGTGTACAGGGTCTGCGTCTGGTCTTTGTTGATGGTCTGTTCAGCCCTGAACAGTCTGACCTGGGCGAACTGCCAAAAGGCGTAAACGTACTGCCGCTGGCAGACAACGCCAATGCAGCGAAAACCGTACTGGGTCAGGTGGCTGCGGCCAACTTCAGTGGCTTTACTGCCCTGAACCTGGCCAGCTGGCAAGATGGTGTGCTGATCGATCTGGCCAACAATGCGGTACTGGAACAGCCGGTTTACCTGCAGTTTGTTTCGACGG
Source organism: uncultured Oleiphilus sp. (assembly GCA_964342385.1). Taxonomy (GTDB): domain Bacteria; phylum Pseudomonadota; class Gammaproteobacteria; order Pseudomonadales; family Halomonadaceae; genus Oceanospirillum. The sequence goes on from CAYFGP010000010.1 coordinate 31,193, forward strand.
CTCAGGATAATGCGGTACTGATTCAGCCACGTATTCTGATCAAAGCCGGTGTCCACGCACAAGCGACTGTGATCGAACACTACTCTGGTGCCGAAGAAGCCGCCAGCTTCAGCAATGTGGTGACTGAAGCGGATCTGGCCGATGGTGCTCAGATCACGCACTACAAGCTGCAGCAGGAAAGTGCTAAGCAGTATCACGTGGCGAGTCTGCATGTACAGCAGCAGCGTGACAGCCGTTTCACCTCACACAATATCTGTCTGGGCGGCAAACTGGCCCGTCAGGATATTCAGGTCGAGCTGAATGCGGAAGGTGCTGAGGTGTATCTGGATGGTCTGTATCTGGGTAACAACCGTCAGCATCTGGATAACCACACACTGGTGAATCACAACGCGCCGCACACCAACAGCAACGAAGACTACAAAGGTATTCTGAACGACCGTTCCCGTGGTGTCTTTAACGGTCGTGCGGTTGTGCATAAAAACGCTCAGAAGATCGAAGCACACCAGTCCAATGCAAACCTGTTGCTGTCGGACAAAGCAGAGATCGATACCAAGCCTGAGCTGGAAATCTACGCCGACGATGTGAAGTGCTCCCACGGCAGCACCACAGGTCAGCTGGATGAAAGCGCACTATTTGCTCTGCGTTCCCGTGGTATCGATGAAGCGATGGCGCGTGGTCTGCTGACGCTGGCATTTGCCAACGAAGTGATTGATCGAATTGAGATCCCTGAAGTACACGACCAGATCGAAGAAGCCGTTGCTGGCCGTTTACCTGAAAAGTTCAACCTGAAAGGGCTGGTGTAATGAACGCGATCGCTCCCAAAAATGGTTACAGTGAAGCACAACTGGCGCAGGAAATGCTTGCCCTGCGTGAGCAATTCCCACTGCTAAACCAAACGGTACATGGCAAGCCTCTGGTGTATTTTGATAACGGCGCTACGGCTCAGAAACCACAAGTCGTCATCGAAAGCATGGACCAGTACTATCGTGAGCTAAACTCCAATATTCACCGTGGCGTGCACTATCTGTCCGGTGAAGCGACGGATGCTTACGAACAGGCCCGCGAGAAGGTGCGTCAGTTTATTAACGCCCGCTCCAGCAAAGAAGTGATCTTTGTGCGTGGTACCACGGAAGCGATCAACTTAGTGGCCAACACCTTTGGTCGTCAGCTGTCCGAAGGCGATGAAGTGATTGTCTCCATGATGGAGCATCATGCCAACATCGTGCCCTGGCAGTTGCTACGTGACCAGCTGGGTATCATCCTGAAAGTGATCCCGGTGAACGAGGATGGTGAGCTGGATATGGCGGCACTGAACGCCATGATCAGCGATAAAACCAAACTGATCTCCGTGACTCATATCTCCAATGCGTTGGGCACCATTAATCCGGTGAAACAGATCACTCAGCTGGCTCATCTGCATGAGATTCCTGTACTGCTGGATGGTGCGCAAGCCGTACCGCACACGCAGGTGGATGTGCAGGATCTGGATTGTGATTTCTATGCTTTCTCCGGCCATAAAATGTATGGCCCGACCGGTGTTGGTATTCTGTACGGCAAGGAAGAGCTGCTGGAAAAATTGCCGCCCTGGCAGGGTGGTGGTGACATGATTGACCACGTCAGTTTTGAGAAAACCACTTTTGCCGATCTGCCTCATAAGTTTGAAGCGGGTACGCCCGCCATTGCCGAAGGTATCGGTTTAGGGGTGGCCTGTGACTGGCTGATGGATGTCGGCTTGGATAAGATCGCGGCCTGGGAAGATATTCTGCTTAAGTATGCTACCGAGCAGATGAATGAGATTCCAGGTATGCGCATTATCGGTACTGCCGAGCAAAAAGCCGGTGTGATCTCTTTTGTTATGGACGGTGTACATGCTCAGGATCTGGGGGTGCTGATCGACCAGCTAGGTGTTGCTATTCGTACCGGTCACCACTGTGCGATGCCCGTGCTGCATCACTTCGGTGTTAATGCTACGGCCCGTGCGTCTTTTGGCCTGTACAATACCAAAGAAGAGATCGATGTCTTTATAGCGGCCATGAACCGCGCGCGGGATATGCTGCTGTAAGGGGCCGATGAATGAAAAAAGACGATAAGATTATTCTGCAACGGGATGTGGAAGCGATCTCCATCCCGTTCGGTAAAACCGTCACCTTGCCTAAAGAGGGTGAAGTGATTGTGATGCAGGCGAAAGGCGGTAGTGTCAGTGTCGGTTTTGAAAGCCGTCTGTATCTGATCGAAAGCTATAACCTGGATGCTATTGGTGGTGAAGCCAAAGAGCGTCCAACCCTGCCCGAAACCGCTTCTGCTGAAGAGCTGGAAGAGTATGTTTGGGAGCAACTGCGTACCTGTTTTGACCCGGAAATTCCGGTCAATATTGTTGATCTGGGTTTGGTCTACGGTTGCCGTATCGACAAGCTGCTGACTGGGGAAACTGTGGTGATTATCAAGATGACCCTGACCGCACCGGGTTGTGGTATGGGTGATGTGATTGCCGAAGACGCTCGTCGTAAGATTTTGGGTGCGCCTCAGGTATCCAAAGTGCTAACTGAAATCGTCTTCGATCCACCCTGGAGCCGGGATATGATGTCGGAAGATGCCAAGTTGGAAACTGGTATGTTCTGACTTAGTGTTTTAATTACAAGGATTGTTGATGGATATAAAACTGATCTCAGCTGTTATTGCCGCATGTATTGCAGCTTTATCTGCTTTGTCTATTGCTTTTTTGAATTGGAAACTAGCTCGTAGTAATGATCAGAGCTCAAAGATAAATGAGCTTAAAACTCAGTCATATATTGATTTTATAAACAGTATCTCTGAGCTTGCTTATTTAACTAGCGAGGATAAGAGCGAACGTAGGGATGCTCTCCGAAAGTTAGCTGATTCGAAATCGAGAATTGCCATTTATGGTGATTCCTCTGTCATAAAGAAGTTAGCTGAATTCGATAGAAATCATAAACAGCTTAACACTGATAAAGCGTTAGATGCATTTACAGATGTCGTCAACGAAATGCGTGTTGGGGCTGTAGGCAACGATAAAGCTGACTCTGTCAAAGATTTAAAACAAATTATCTTTGGCTAAAGATAAGAATTAAATAGAAACCAAATTACCTGATTAGTTGAAAAATATGGCCTGGATTAAAGTTGATGCCGCAGCAGCCATCGCTGATGGCGAATACCAACTGGTAACCACCGAGGATGATGTTGAGCTGTTAGTGGCGAACGTTGAAGGTGAGTTCCACGCAATCGAAAACCTGTGTACTCATGATCATGGTTCTCTGGAAGGAGGCTGTATCGAAGACGGCGAGATCGTGTGTCCTCGTCACGGTGCTCGTTTCTGCCTGCGTAGCGGTGAAGTCACTGCGCCACCAGCGTATGAAGATGTGGATGTATATCCGGTACGGATTGTGGATGGCGTCGTTGAAGTGGCCGATGAGCCGGAAGATTAAGCACTGATTAAAAAGCCGGTTAATCTATTGTTGGATTAACCGGCTCGTATCTTCCATTTCCCTTTGCTTTTCTTACTTGTTCTCTTCCCTTACAGCCCCTTTCTTTGCTTTTTTACGCTGGGCTTAGCTCCTGTTCAGGCTTATCCAGCCAAGGCTCAATATCTACCTCATCTTGCTGTTCAGGGCGTAAGAAACGTTTGGCGTAATCCTTGTAGATGCCGCTTTTCAGGAAAAGATCGAATAGCTCTGGGTCCAGGTGTCCCTCTTTTTTCATAAAGTACATGATCTTCAGGGATTCACTCAGTGTCTTCGCCTTCTTGTAAGGACGGTCACTGGCGGTTAGTGCTTCAAAGACATCAGAAATCGCGATAATCCGTGCAGGAATTGAGAGCTGATCACGGGTCAGTTGACGTGGATAACCTTTACCATCCATACGTTCGTGGTGGCCTGCGGCGTATTCCGGCACCCGTTTCAGGTCTTCTGTAAACGGAATCTGGCCCAGCATACGGATGGTCTCCAGAATATGCTCGTTAATGGTAAAGCGCTCTTCATCAGTCAGGGTACCTTTACGGATCGACAGGTTATAGATCTCACCGGTATTCATCGCCAGTGCCGGAACTTTGAGTTTGGAACCCAGTTCCTCATACTTCTGTTCATCAACGGCTTGGTCCCGCTTGATACAGTGCTCAACTTTATCGGCCAGTAGGTACTCTGTGACTGGCAGGGATTGAGCTGGCAGCCCCAGCTGTTCAATACGATGCTCTTCAACCTGAGACAGACCTAAGCGATCATCAAAGTGGCGTATCCAGGTGGTTTGGGCGATAGCCTGAATGCGCTCAATTTTGCCATCATCCATAAACTCGCCACCGGCATTACATTCGGCCAGGAAGGCAAAGTTATCTTGCAAACGTTGCTGCTCGGCCAGCAGAGCTTGTTGGAAGACCGCTTGTTGCTCCGGCTGCTCGGCACACTTATGCAGGTAATCTATGGTGGCATCACGATGCAGTACTTCAAAGCGGGTACGGATCTCATGAATTCGGTTGTGAATGGTTTCCAGCTTAGTGGCCTTATCAACCACGTACTCTGGCGTTACTACCTTACCGCAGTCGTGTAACCAAGCGGCCACTTGGAACTCACGCCACTGCTCAGGGGTATCAAAGCTAAACTCAGCAAAGCTGCCTTTATCGCTATCATGCGCGGCCTGGGCCAACTGGGTAGCAATTTCAGGCAGGCGTTCACAGTGTGCGCCGGTATAGGGGGATTTGGAGTCAATGGCACCGGCAAGAATCTTGATAAAGGAATCGATCAGAGCTTCTTGTTGTTTTTCATGTTTCTGGATGGAGTCCACCATCTGATTCATAGACGTTGATAGTTGATCAAACTCGTAGATAACTGTGTTAACGGGCTCAATGGAATCAAAATCCTTTGAAGTTACCTTATAGGTGATGATTTTTAGCGCACGAAGAGGCCGGATAATAAACTTCAGAATCAGGTAGTGAATAGCCGCATAAAACAGGCCGATGGCGACAATAGACAGCAGTATGGTGTCAATCAGGCTGGATTTAATATCAGCAACGATATTTTCTTCGTCGATAAAGGAAATGATATGCCAGGGATTACCATTAATCCCCGGCAGTTCTTCAGTAAAAAACAGGTAACTCTTACCGTCTCCTGCAAGCCACTCACCGGAGCCTTTTTGCCAGTCCATATGGCCTAGTAAGTCATCAGGTAGTGGAGTATTAACCGTTGCAGCTTGTTTGGAGCTGTTTAACTCTTTCCAGCTATCAGAGTGCGCCAGTAGACGGTTCTCGTGGTTAACAATCAGAAAAGTGCCTTCAAACTGAGCGCTTTTCTCATTCAGTAATGCGGATAGAGAAGACAAGGTGTAGTCTGCGGCTGCCACCTTACGCAACTTGCCTTGTGCATCAAAATCACCGAGCGCAAAGGTGATACCCATGTCTCCGGTGGATGCAAAAAAGTAAGGCTCGGATAAAAAAGCCGGTTGCTCAGGGGTTACTGCCTGATACCAGGAACGGGTACGGGGATCATAAATCGTCGGGCGTATCTCTTCATGCAGCAGGGTACCGTCGGGTTCAACAAAACGCCATAAATCCCACTCTGCAACCAAGGTTCTGAGTACCAGCTTAGGCTGGCGTCTGGCCTGTAGAAAACGCCCCTGTTCATCGGCAACAAAGATACTGGCTAAGCTTTGGCTACCTTGCAGTTGAGTCCACATCACCCTTAAATAATCTTCAGTAGAAGCAATGCCTTCCTGATCCAGATTAGTCTGGTTCAGAACCGCCAATTGCTGCTGTGTTGAAGTAAACGCATGCTCGATCTCACGGGCCACGCTGCGTGTTACTTCCAGATTATTGCTGTTCAGTAGATGGTGCGCCTGATCTAGGCTTTTCTGATAAAAATTACTAATCAAAAAAGCCGACAGGCACAGTGTGGAGAAACCAAACAGTGTCAGGATACTCAGGGTGAAGGTATAGCGGTTATCTTTCATAGCACCGGTATCTTCCTGTATACAGGTCAGGTGTTGAGTTTAAAAGCCAAGGAAATCTGCTCCTGCAGAGTGATACTTTCACGTTTCAGCTGTATTGCCTGATCGTGACTGGCTTGCGCCGCCTCGGCTGATTTATTAATCAGACTACCAATATTATCACTATGCTGGATCACTTCGTTAGACATAGCGTGCTGTTCTTCGACGGCACCTGCCGTTTGTACCGTCATATCACAGATATTGGTATTAGCCTCTGTGATAAGTTTTAGCTGTAAACTGGCTTTTTCTGCATGTTCTGTGTTCATTTGAACGGTTTCTTCACTGGTTTTCATATCTGCCAGCGCTTTTTGGGTGGCTTCTTCCAGTTGTTGGATCAATGTGTGGATATCATGAGTAGCGGATTGCGTATTCTGTGACAGAGAACGCACCTCGTCCGCTACGACCGCAAAACCACGACCATGCTCCCCAGCTCGGGCTGCTTCAATCGCCGCATTCAATGCCAGTAGATTGGTTTGCTCAGCAATTTCGTTAATCCGGGACAAGATATTACGGATTGATTCCACGGTGCCCGCCAGTTTGCTTAACTGACCTGAGTTTTCATGTACCTGATGAGCCAGAGCAGAAATGGCCGATTGGCTGGCATGCACCAGTTCCAAACCCGCACCACTGGCTTGGGCTGCTTGTTCTGCAGAACTTGCAGTCTGTTCCGCATTTTGCGCAATTTCGCCACTGGCCAGAGACATCTGGGAAATGGCTTCACTCAGTTGTGACAGGGCATCCTGCTGGGCATGAGTCGCTTCCAATGTGGTATTGGAACGTTGTTCCGTGGCTTCAGCATCTTTCAGCAGTTGTTCACTGAGTCGGAAGGTGTTTTCCAGACTGTTTTGTAGCTTGTCGGCCAGCAGATTAAAGGCGTTGCTGATCTGACCAAACTCGTCTTTACTGGTGATGTTCAAACGTTGATAGATATGGCCATCGGCCAGCTTATGCAACGCTTCTGTTGCCGTCACCAGAGGTTGACTGAAGTAACGGGCCATCATATATACCAGACCGCTGGCCAGCAGCAGAATAAGCAAGCTGCTGATTACCAGCTGCCAGCCCAGCTTATACAAAGGGGCTAATGCGGCTTCACTATCGACCAGCAAGACCAGCTTCCAATCGGTTGCGGATAGCTCAACGGTTTGAATAAAGTAGTTTTGGCCTTTGTATTCTGTTTGAGGCAGACCAGACAAACCTTCAACCTGCTCTGAGATCAGGTCGTTGATGGTCTGCTTTTGTTCGACGCGTTTGGGTTCAGGGTGAGCCAATAATTGACCCTCAGGGCCTACTAACCAAAGTTCTGATGGCCAGCGGGTTTCCAGACGTAGCAGGGAATCCACCAGAGTGGTCAAGGTGACATCCGCAGCTACAACACCGGTTAACGCGGTTTGCATCGGTACTGCCAGGGTTACGACCAGTTCACCAGTACTGGCTCGTGGATAAGGCGGGGTAACAATGGCACCACCAGCGGCTTTAACTTGTTTGTACCAAGGGCGTTGTCTTGGATCATAGCTATCAGACAGCTTCACCGGTGGATGGGACTGCAACATATCGCCTTGTTCAGTGCCGACATAAAACAGATCAAAGCCACCAGAAGCACGACCCAGTGTCAGAAAATCACCGACGGCTTGTTTATCGGCAGGCAGCTGTTCGGCCGCGGCTTTCACAATAGAAGATTTGCTATCAAACCAACCCGTGACCAGCATTTCAGCCTGTTGCAGTGTCATATCCAGCTGATCCCGTACTTGAGTACTGGTTTCCGTTACTAAGCGGGTCAAAGAAAGCAGAGCCAGCACAATACAGCTCACCAACAACAAGCTGACTGTAGAGAGCAACATCTTACTTTTAAAAGATAGAACCGGCATAACGAACTTCCCTTTTCAATAGCATGAGCTTTTTATTTTGCGAGAAAGGACAACAGCACTTATGTGCAGTATGTGATCCAGACAGGTTGGCAGCGTGGGGGATTTAGCCAGCTAATCGGGGGGCTCGACTAAATAGTCTGCCAGATCAAATAAGAACCCGTTCAATAGAGAACTTGGCGAGATTTGGATTAACCTGTCTGGGAGTTTATTCGCTGTTTATATAAGCACTCACACAAAAGCGTCTCTTTGGCTGACGGCTTTATTCTTCAGCCTTTGGCCGAACAACATCGAAATACTTTTGTGTAAGTCTGTATGATTGCGAAATATCTCTATTTAAACAAGTATCTTAGTTTTATTTTTAGAAATTCATATGCAATTTCCGAACGGAGGCAGGATAATAGGCATAAAGCACTCAAACAAAACTTCTCCATAACAAAGCTCTGTGACCTATTGTGACTGGCTGAGGTATATCGAAATACTTTTGTTTAAGTGGAAATGAATCATGGATGCGTTTCTTAATACTTAAGAAGTATCTAAAAGTCATTTATAAATGGATGTATAACAATGACCCTTGATGCTGCCAGCGGCACCGGCGACTTTATCAAATCCATTGTCACCTCCGATGTGGATCATCTAGCTGCGATTCAGAAGGGTAAAAACCGCCGTTATACCCAGATCAAACCTGGCAAGCTTCAAGGACGTTACTCCGAATGTAATTTAAGCGATGTGCAGTTGTTTCGTGAGCGCTTAACGGTAGGTATGCGCATTGAAGCGGCACCTAATGCGCAATATATGCCATTTGCGGCGGCTTTTAGTGATTGCCATGATCTGACTTTTTGTGGTGGGCCAGCGAATGGTCATACCCTGTTACAGGCAACCGGAGGTGAATGGGATGCCTGTTCCAGAGGGGTGCTGAGTTATGTGGGGGCTGCTTTTAATCGCGATACGCTTAACGCTAATTACTTACGATTATTCAAACGTGAACTCCCAAAAGAGTGGGGAGTCAGTAAAACCCTATTGACTTGCCCCAAAGCTTTTCGCCAGTACCTCTATGTGCTACAGAGGACTTTGACGCTGATGGAAGCTTTCCCTGTGTTGAGCCACTACGAGCAGGTATCTAAATCCTTTAATGAGGCGATTTTGCGTGCCGTACTGGATACTCTGACGCCAACTTTGAACTATGAGGAAAAAGTCTCTCCTTTTTCAGCTCGACGTAAAGGTGTACAGAAAGCGCTCGACTACTTGCATATTCATGCGAGTCAGATGCCGACTATCGCTGAGTTGTGCCATGAGTCGGGCTTGAGTGAAAGGAGTTTGCAATACGGTTTTAAAGAGTATATGGGCATCTCTCCTGTGCGCTATTTAAGACTGGTGCGTTTAAATGAAGTCAGACGAGAGTTGTTGGCCTCAGGAAAAAAACGCATCAAAGTGATGGATGTGGCCCTCAACTGGGGCTTTGTTGAGATGGGACGTTTTTCCGGTGAGTATCGTCAGCTGTTTCAGGAGCTGCCTTCAGAGACATTAAAAGCCAGCAGAAACCAATAAACCTCGCCCGCTATATTTTGTATCGAATATCTCGGATAACGAAAATATCGGTCTCTTATCTTGATCCCAGTATGCAATATTAACTTTGCTGCATTTAATCTGATCAACTCTCATCTTTTTAGCTTTCTCGCTGCCTTGTTATCTGCTGTCTACACTTAATAGCAATTTCCCCACTCAAATGCCGGAATGCTCTGAGGTTGCTATGAATATTAGAACTAAGTTAGCACTGATCATCGCGGTGACAATTATCACGCCGACCCTGATTGTCTCTTCGTATTTTATTTATGAGTCCAGAAACAGTGCGGTTAACAGCTTTAACGATGCGACTCAGCGTGAGATCTCTCAGATCGATAAAAACTTCACCAGCTTTTTCAAAGGTATGGAATCAGATATCAGCTATCTTGCTGCTCAGCCCATCGCTCGCTCTTTAATCCCCGATGCGCCCCGTTTTTTAAATGGCGATAAAGACTTTGCCGGTTGGGATAAGCTAAGCGGACAGACTAAAGAAATTCATGATTTTTATACTCGCTTTGCCGAGCATCGTTCCGGTATTACCTATATCTATAGTGGGCGTATTGATGGTTCCATGATCGAGTGGCCTGGTAGTGCTTATAAAGATCCCTATGATCCCCGTGTGCGTCCCTGGTACAAACTGGCGATGGATAACCCCGACAAAGCGGTGCGTACTAATGCCTATTATTGGGCTGGTGATGATTCCACTTATGTGGGCACCGCTAAGACGATTCGTGATGCCAACAATAAAATTATTGGTGTGCAGTCGATGGATGTGTCGGTAAAACAGCTGACCGAAACCGTCAAGCAGATCAAGATCGGCCAAAGTGGTCATGTGGTTTTGATCGAAGATAACAACAATGTGCTAGTGGATCCTTTGGTGCCGGAAAATAGCTTTAAAAAAATAGATACCCTAACCACGCCGCTCTACAAAGCTTTGTCTAGCTCTCAAAATACCTTATTTGAAACCGAGCGTAACGGCGAAAAATATATGGGCAAAGTGTTTCAGTCACCTAGTTTAGGCTGGCGCTTTGTTGCTTTAGTGCCAGAAGCAGAAGTGTATGCGGCGGTGAATAAGCAGGCCTGGGTCACTATCGTGATTTCAGCATTATTAGTGGTGGTCTTTACTTTGGTTGGAGCATTTTTTGCCAACCTTGTGACCAAACCCTTGGATAAAATCACCAAAGTATTGCAGCAGATCTCTGCTGGCCAAGGTGATCTGACTGCACGTTTAACTATCCAATCCAAAGATGAGATTGGTGTGTTATCGGAATCTTTTAATGCCTTTGTCGCCAAGCTGCAAAATATCATTGGCGAAGTAGTTAAACTCAGTGAGCAGTTAAAACAAACCTCTAGTGTTACGGCACAAAGAGCACGCGAGTCTCATGATGAGGTCAATCAACAACTAGAGCAGATCACCCTGGTGGTTGCATCGGTGAATGAGATGTCTCTCGCCACTGAGGAAATTGCTCGTAATGCAGAGAAAGCTGCAACTATGTCCGGTGATAGCGCAGATGCCAGTCAGCAAGGGCAACAGGTGGTAGGAAATACCTGTGATGCCATAGGTCAGCTGGCCGATGAAGTGGGTGAGGCAGCCCAAGTGATTGATCAACTGGAAAACAACACTCAGCAAATTAACTCGATTTTAACGACGATTCAGGGCATTGCGGAGCAAACGAACCTGTTGGCACTTAACGCGGCCATTGAAGCGGCCCGTGCCGGTGAACACGGCCGGGGTTTTGCGGTGGTGGCGGATGAGGTACGTAGCCTATCCCATAAAACGGCTCAGTCGACAGAAGAGATTCAGCAGATGATTACCGAGCTGCAGCAAACGACAAAAAAAGCGGTGGATATTATGCAGCGCAGCCAGACAATGGCAGGAACTACCGTAGAGCAAGCTAATGAAGCCAGTGCGAGCCTAGGGCAGATTACGGAGTCGGTGAATTTGATTCGAGATATGGCCGCGCAGATTGCTACGGCGACAGAGGAGCAAAGTTCGGTCTCGGCAGGTATTACAGACAATACCACTCAGATCAGTCAGATTGCCGCTCAGATGTCGGCGGATGCTGATCAGCGCTTGGATCGTTCACAGAAACTGCGTGAGCTATCGGAGAATATGCACAATCTGGTGGGGCGCTTTAAGATCTGATTGCCGATTAACAGGGGAAAGCAACCTGAAGAGGCAGGGCTCTTTGCTCTGCCTTTTCGTCGTTTTAACCAATAGGGCTGACTAAAACTAGCTTCCAATATCCGCTATATACCAGTCCATCATCTACCAGTCCAATAGCTGCTCTGGATTATTTTGTAGATAAGTGATCTTCTCCCGCAGTCGCTTGGCAAACTCCTGTGTGATCATGGATTGCGGTACACCGGATGGATACATAATAGCGGTTTTCAAAAACACTTCTGGTTCAAAGCGACGGAATACGACCTTACCGGGTTGGGCATAGCTGTGGTAGCTAAATACTGATATAGGATCAAGAATGCATACGCCCATCCCTCGCTCTACCAGCCGCAGTGCTGGAATATAAAAGCGGCACTGCAGACGCACATTCATACGATAACCGCCTTCCTCAAACAGCATCAATAAATCATGGAAGATCATATGATCCGGGTGCAGGGTCACCATGGGTTCGTTATCTAACAGCTCAGGGGTAATCACCTCATGGTGAGCCAGGGGATGATCTGCAGGCAGGGCACACATACAGCGCAGATTAAACGGCTCCATCTTCTCTAATGAAACCTGAGTCACCTCCGCCAGGCCGATATCGTATTGATTGGAGGCCAGCCACTTGGCCACTTCGTCCGAGGTACGGGTCTGCATGGATGCCTGGACCTTAGGATGCTCTTCCATAAAGTCTGCCAATAGATCAGGCATAAAAAAGGTGGAGGGGCCAGGCATACAACCGATACGCAGAAAGCCATACTGCTTATTTTGGATATCCTGTACCGTCTGATTTACATCGTGAATACGGGAGAAGATGGCTTCAATTTCGGCATAGAGATAGTGGGCTTCCGGTGTCGGATAGAGACGCTTTTTACGTCGTTCAAACAATTGAAAGCCGATCTCTTTCTCCAATGAACTGATCACCATACTGACTGCTGGCTGGGTACGAAACAGCAGCTTAGCGGCCTGTGATACCGAGCCGGTGAGCATTACCGCACGGAAAGATTCCATTTGATTCAGGTTCATTGGCTTACCTGCTTATTGGTGAAGTTTAACTTGATTAGTTCAACTGATGATTCTAGCTAAAAAACTAACTAATATTATGTTTTTTCTATCGGCAAAGGAAAATATCACTTGGTAATAGAATCAGTCTCACTCCGAATTGGTTTTTGTGTAACCTATTGATTCTATTAGGATAGATAAAGAAAAGAAGCAACAGTCGACAAGAAACAGGCACAAAGCGTCCCCTTACGGGTGATCTTTGTAAGGCAAGATCCCGTTCCATGTCGAATGTTGCTGAAGAGCACGATTGGTTGGATGCGACTCTCTCAATAGAGAGCTATATCCAAAAAGGCCGTTTTATCCCTGCCATTAAATGCTCTTAAGTTTCCAGAGCAATCTATTAGATTGTTGGTGTTAAAAGGGCAATAGCAGGGATCGTTCTCGCATCAGAAATTATTTATTAGCGACGCGAGCGGCTTCTTCTTTATAGATGTTGTAAGTGGCTTTCAGATCTTTGATCCAGCTGTCGCCGTGACGGAAGTCGATCAGTGCACCGATATTTTCGTAAGACGCCTGAACTTTAGGATCCTTCATCACTTTAGCAGTCACTGCAGCCAGTTTCTCAACCACTTCCTGAGGTACACCTTTAGGTGCGAAAACACCAGACCAGCCGCCGAAACTACCCTTGATACCGTAATCAGAGAAGGTCGGTACGCCTGGGAATGCATCCATCTTCTGATCCATTACCAGAACACGGGCACGATCCGCTTTTACATGAGGGCCAAACGCTGGCGGGAAGGATACGGCTGAATCGATATGACCACCCACTACCGAAACCATAGAAGCAGAAGCGCCTTTGGCGTGTACGTACTTCACTTTATAGCCGGACTGGTTAGCGATAATGTTCGCCATAATGGTACCGGAGGAAGACGCGCCCCAAGAGCCCTGAGTCACGGTCTTTTTCTGTGCGCCAGCGATAAACTGATCGAAGTCCTGGTATGGGCTGTCTTTAGAAACAACAACCGCCAGCGGTACAGAAGTGAATTTCACTACCGGCTCAAAGGTGCTGAAGTTGTACGGCGTCTTGGTGAAGTTTGGCGTTACCAGCATATTACTCAGACCTGCATTGATCAGGGTATAACCGTCTGGTTTAGCTTTAGCTACAAACGAGGTACCCACCACACCGCCACCGCCGGTTTTATTGATTACGACAACCGGTACACCCAGCTCTTTCTCTACTGCATCGGCCCAGATACGGGTTGTCAGATCTGAGTCACCGCCTGCGCCCCAAGGCACAATCACTTTGATTGGTTTTTCTGGGTATTCAGCCAAAGCGGCACCAGAAGTCAGAGTTACAGCAACAGCAGTCGCGATGGATAGCAGGGTTTTTTTAGGCGTTTTCATAATGTACTTCCTTCGACTTGTTTTTATTCAAGGTTATTGGTCTTCACAGGGCACAGGCCTTTTTCTGCTTGCACTGTGCCTAGTGAAGGCGTTGCTTTAGTGTTGTCCTGCTTAGGCGGCTTCTTCTTGAGCTGCGGCAGGGGTTTTAGATGCTTTGCGTTTCATGCGCATACTTGAGTAAACAAAGAATGCGGACAGTGCGATAAACACCCATGAGAACGGTGAAGCAAAGAACTGTGCGTAGTCGTCACCAACAATGGCAAAGGCTTGGTCCAGGTTCTGTTCCAGGAATGGGGTCAGAATAAAGCCGATGATAAATACCGCTGGATTCAGTCCCACCATACGCATGCCGTAGCCCATTACGGTGAAGGCGATCAGCACCAGAATGTCGTTCATGTTCTGACCGGCAGTAAAGGCACCGGTAAAGGCAAATACCGTCACACATGGGAAGATGATGTAGCGTGGCAGCGACGCCATCTTCACAAAGAACTTAAAGCCAGAGCGGGCGATACCCAGCAGGAACAGATCGGTGATCAAGAAACCTGCAAAGATGGCGTAGATGGTTTCCGTATGTTCAAAGAAGATCATAGGACCCGGTGTCAGGCCATGGATTAGGAAGGCACCCATCAGCAGCGCCGCTACGTCATCACCTGGAATACTCAGGGTCAGCATAGGAATCATGCTGGAACCACATACCGCGTTGTTAGCTGATTCAGCCGCTGCGATACCTTCCACAGAACCCTTGCCGTATTCGTCTGGCTTTTTAGAGGTTCGCTTGGCTTCACCGTAGGCGATAAAGGCGGCGGTACTGGAGCCCAGGCCAGGCAGTGCACCAATAAAGGTACCGATACCACTGGATTTCAGAATGGTGCGGAATACCTTTTTGAACTCACCAAAGCTGATGCGGTTATCCGCTGGATTCGGTGAATGGGTGATCGCCAGCTTATGGTGCGGAATATTGCGACGGCGAATAACGTTGATCACCTCAGGCATTACCAGAATACCGATCAGCATCGGGGTAAAGGTAAAGCCTCCAATCAGCTCATCGATACCAAAGGTAAAACGCGCGGAACCGGTAATGGAGTCCAAGCCCACCATGGCAAACAGCATACCCAGACAGCAGGACAGCAGACCGCGGGGGATAGACTCACCGGCCATCGAACCGATCACAGTAAAGGCGAACAGCAGCAGGAAGACTTTCTCAATCGGACCCGCCTGAAGGGAGATCGCTGAGATAGGCGCGGCTACCAGAATCAGTACCAGAGTGGCAATCATCTCACCGGATACCGAGGCAAACAGCGACATATCCAGTGCCTTGCCGGATTTACCAGACTTAGTCAGGGCGTGCCCATCCTGTGCGGTCAAAAATGATGCCGCAGCCCCCGGCGTATTGATCAGAATCGCCGAAATAGAGCCGCCATAGATACCGGCTTTATATACGGCCAGTAGCATGGTGATACCGACAATCGGGTCCACATAAAACGTCATTGGCAGCATGATGGCGATGGCCATAATGCACGAGATACCCGGAATCGCACCAAAGGTAATGCCGATCACGACACCGGCAATAATGCCCAGAATTGGACCCACTGCCAGGATTGCCGAGAAACCGGTAAGAATATTATCAATCATCTGAGTCTCTCCTCTTACAGCGACCAGGTCGGCAGATAAACCCGCAGAAATTCACGGGAACCGTAATCGATCAGAATCGGGGTGATCACAGATAGGGCGATCATCGGCAGCCAATTACGGCCACCCAGTAGTATCGCGACACTGAGCATCACTAGCGGGGTGGTCACCAGGAAACCCAGATGCGGCACCGCCAGCCAGTAGGCAACAAAGATACCCACATAGATAAAGATGCCGGAGAAACCATGGGTGGTGATCTTCTCCAGATCTTCCTGTTCAGCGCCCTGAGCCAACTTAAGGAAGGACTGAATGGCGATCGTGCCAGCAAAAAGGATCATTAACCCGGCCACAACACGGGGCAGGAACAGAATGCCCAGATCACTTTGGGCACCACCCTCGGCCAGATTATCGTTGGTCAAGATGATCACCGCTGCGATGATCAAGAGCGTCGATAGAACGACATCTATCTTTCTTCTATCCACTGTTCTCTCCTGAATTTTTATTCTTGTCTAATTCTGACTCTATGTTCAGATCTACTTATTTTTGGCGAAAAGGTGTCGTTTTGGTGGGGAACTGCGCCCATCTTCAGAGTCTTCCGTGCTTGAAGCGATACCAGATGCCGCAAATTTGATTTCAGTGTAATCAAATGAAATATAGACACAAATCGAAAATATATTTGATTTCATAAGCTGAGCTTATGTTCTTCTGGACCCATAACCCCATAAATTGCAGGTTTATCAGGCGTAACAAGGCCTTAGCTCTTGATATAAGTGAAACTGATGAAGTGTTAAAAAAAAGCGATTTGCTGTTATGCATTGG
>CAYFGP010000010.1:47723-85153 GCA_964342385.1 uncultured Oleiphilus sp.
ATATAAGTGAAACTGATGAAGTGTTAAAAAAAAGCGATTTGCTGTTATGCATTGGTGAAGCAAATAATAAAAGCCATCACTCGTTCAGTGGGACTCCAGTAGATAGTCATCGGTAGATGATCATTAACGGAGCTGAGTCGGAGGGTGCATACCGATTGATTCACTGAACCATGAGACTGAATCACAAGTTTGAATAACGATTAAAGAACAAGAGAGAACACTATGATCACACGCCAGTATTCCAATCAGCGTATGAGCCAGCTTGTCAGCTACAACGGTCAGGTTTTTACCGCAGGCCAGGTGGCTAAAGATCCCAGCGAAGATGTTGCGGGCCAAACCCGACAGATTCTGGCGCAGATTGAAGCCCTGCTGGCCGATGCCGGAAGCGATAAGTCCCGCCTGTTAAACGCCACCATCTGGTTATCGGATATTCGTTATTTCCAGGCCATGAACGAAGTGTGGGATGCCTGGGTAGATCAGGGCAATCCTCCGGCCCGCGCCTGCGTGGAATCCCGTCTGGCACGTCCTGAGCTGTTGGTGGAAATTCAGGTTATTGCTGCCGTCTAACGTGTTGATGAGGCCGGGTGGTTTAAGCCGCTCTGTAGAGTTATGACAGAAAACAACAAGATAGCCGTTGTTGGGGCCGGGATAATCGGTTTGGCCACGGCCATTGATCTGCAACGGGCAGGTTTTAATGTCACGCTGATTGATAAAGATGAGCCGGGCATGGGCGCTTCTTTTGGTAATGCGGGTCTGTTTGCCGATTATGCTCGTCTGCCCTTTGCCCGCTTTGCCACCCTGTTCAATATGCCGGGCATGTTGCTGGATAAAGAGAGCCCTTTATCACTTCAGGGACGTTATCTGCCAGCTTTGTTGCCTTACGGTATGGGCTTTGTAAAGGCATGTCAGGAGCAAAATTTTCAAGCCGGTTGTGTCGCACTTAAAGCACTTCAGTTACAAGCTAAGAATGCTGATGATCAGCTGTTTGCCTTAACCGGGGCGCAGGATCTGATTAAAGCTGAGGGTTGTTTAGGTCTGTTTGCCGGTCAGCAAGGCTTTGATAAAGCCAAGCAGGATGATCTGCATAAACGCCAGCAGCAGGGGGTTAACCTGCAGTTTTTAAATGCGGCAGAAGTGCATGAGCTGGAGCCGGATCTGGCGGACTTTTATGTCGGTGGCGTCTACTACCCGGATACCCGTTTTACCGTATCGCCGCTGGCACTGTGTCGGCGCTATTTTGATTACTTTATTGAGCAGGGCGGTAGCTTTCTGCAGGATAGAGTGCTGAGTCTCAAGCCGTCAAAAGGGCCATCAGCAGTATCATCAACGTCTGGCGGCAATCATAGCGCACGCGTGCAGATGAGTCGTGAGACGCTGGAATATTCCCAGGTGATCTTAACGGCCGGCGTGGCTTCAAAATCACTGTTAAAGCCACTGGGCATTTCGATTCCACTGGTCAGCGAACGGGGTTATCACCTGACACTGGATACTGTGGATAAACACCTGACCCGCCCGGTGGGTTGGTTGGATAAAGCGGTATTTTTAACGCCGATGGAGTCCGGGGTACGTATCGCGGGTACGGCGGAATTCGCCTATGAAGATGCACCAGTATCTACGGACTGTACTGACAATATGCTGGCCCACGCTAGTCATATGCTGGGTATACAGCCTGAGGTGAAATCCGATTGGGTGGGGAGTCGTCCGTCCACACCGGATTCATTACCGGTGATCGGTCAGCTGCAGCAGTATCCACAGATCACCCTGGCCTTTGGTCATGGTCATTTGGGGTTAACCCTAGCTGCGGTAACGGCGCAATTGGTGGGTGAATTGGCACAGGGGCAAACGCCATCGCTGCCACTTGCACCCTTTGCTCCCGAGCGTTTTTAAACCCCTATTTTCGTATTATTGAGGAGACAAAGATTATGTTACTGCAAGGTGGAATCAATATCTGTGGTGTGACCATGGGCGTTATCTCTCTGGAGTCATTTTTTCCTAAACCGGAGGGGCATATTAAATACCCGGCCAGTTTTGATTTTCCGGTGATGTATGAAATCGTACAGGGCGCGACGGTGGATCGTCTGATTCGTGAACGTGATCCTGCATTGCTACAGCCTTTTATCGATGCGGCGAAAAATCTGGAGCGCGAAGGGGTTAAAGCGATTACCGGTAGCTGTGGTTTCCTGGCGCTGCACCAAAAAGAGATCGCTGATGCGGTAAATATTCCGGTGTTTATGTCCAGCTTGATTCAGGTACCGCTGGTATCTCGTATGCTGAAAAAAGACCAGAAGGTGGGTGTAGTCGTTGCTAATAACGAAGCCTTGACCGCAGATCACCTAACCGGTGTTGGTATCGCCGATGAGCCTATTGTCGTGGCCGGTATGCAGCATCAACCTCAGTTTAATGAGGTGATTCTGAAAGGTGAAAGCGACGATCTGGATATGGCCGTATTTGAGCAGGAACTGACTGATGTAGTCGCGCAGATGCTGGCGGATAATCCAGATGTGGGTGCGATTGTGTTGGAGTGTACGGATCTGTCTCACTTTGCCCCTAAACTGCATCAGAAGTTTGGTCTGCCGGTATTTGATCTGACCAGCCTGACTCGTATGGTTGCGGCGGGTGTGTCCCGTACCGTGGCTTAACGATTTAACGTCTTAGCACTTAGGTTTTCCCGTTTTGTAGGGTTTACGGGGCAAACCTTTGATCATAAGCGGGCATCTTCGGGTGCCCGCTTTTGTTTTCTCTCGTTTTAGTGAGCGGTTTTAGGCTGTCAGTTGTTTCGTTGTAAGTAAGCTCTAAGTTTAAGAACAGTAACCGGATTAAAGTGAATAACAGCGGATTTATCTGAATAGCAGTAACGGCGGGGGCTGTAGCGTGTCAACCCCCTGATATTACCACAAAATAGAAATTGCGACTCGCTAAACTGAAATCGCAGAATTACGCGCACACTTTGCGACCCACCCAAAAACAAGCATCTGGTGTTTCTGAAGTGTTTCCAGGCTGTTTTGAATTACACGTCTTTCCCAATCCAGGCAACCTTACCAATGATCTCCAGATCGTTCAGGTCTTGCGGTGAAACTTCCATTTTCTCATACGTCTTGTTGTCGCTGATAAACAGGATGTTTTTGTTCAGCAGCTGCTGCACACGCTTAACGATCAGGTGGCCGTCAGTGCGGATCACATAGATATTACCGTCCTGCAGGTCGCGCTGGCTGGTGTCGATCAGCAGTGTGTTGTTATCGCTGATTGTTGGCTCCATAGAATCGCCCTTGGCGAACACCAGAACCAAATCTTTTTCCCGTAACCCCCTGAATCTAAGCCACTTGTGGCGGAATGCCAGCTTTCTACTGGGCTTCACGTTTTGCTCTGGGAACGCACCTGCACCGGCTGCTACCTGGATGTTATAGCCTGGGATTAAGGCGTATTCCTTCAGGATCTCTTCCTCTGTCTGGGACTCAACAGGTGATCCATCTTCCATCATTGGACCTTTGCCTGTTAGAAGCCAGTAGGCAGACACACCGGTTGCCTCAATGATTGAGGCCAGCCTAGCTGCTTTGGGCTCAGATCTACCAGACAGGTAAGTTTCAAGAGTTCTTCTCGGAATCCCCGTCCTTTCTGCCAGAATATCCCCGCTTCCTGCTAGTACTGCACACTCTCTAACTCTAGAAGAAAGCGTACTTTGCTTTTCGCAGTTATCTCCCTGAACTGCGAAATCTGTTTCGGTGTTTATTTTTCGAGCCATTTCAGCCTACTTTTTCTTTTAAAAACAAACAGTTAACTGCTTTTTTGCTTGTTTCAGGCAAAAAATTAACTGCGAAATGAACAAAGCTGCTTGTATTTCTGGCATTTAGTTACTATTATTCAAAACAAGTACTAAGGGATATCCCTAAAGGAAAGTAACTAAACCAGAGGCAAAAAAATGAGCAAGACGATTAGTGCTCACTCAGTTCAGGACGACTGGAGCCGTCAAAGAGTTCTGTTTGCCGTACGTGATAAAGGGATCAGTTTTGCAGAACTGGCCCGCCGTCACGGCTATCAGAACCCGCGTACTTTGTACAACGTGTTTTATGCCCCTTACCCGAAAGCTCAGAAGATCATTGCTGACTTTCTGGAGGTAAACCCCGAGGAGATTTGGCCTTCTCGTTATCAGGCAGGTTTTGCGGCTTAGTTTACGAGCTTCGCGCAGAAAATGCGAATTTGCATACACAAGCATTAACGAATGTAGAACGGTGGTCATGTTGTTGCTCCTTTGCTGTTCGAAAACAGCTTACCGAGCAAGAACCTGCCAAAAAAGACAAAAAACCGGTCTTTGTTTTTAACTGTATGAATGTCGAGTATCGAAAAATGAGCACGCAATTTTGGAACAAATACACCCCTAACGATATTCCCCAGGCCTTGCAATCCAGCGTGGATTATGGCCGCGAGAATAAGAACCTGAGCGTTCAGCGCGTAGCTGATCTGATTGGTGTGAACAGCCAGAACACGCTGTATGGCTGGTTGGCTTCTGGCCGTATGCCGCTGGTTTTGGTGCCAGCCTTTGAGAATGCCACCGGTATCAACCTGGTTACACGTTTCTTAGCGCATGGTCAGGATAAGTTGCTGGTGGATATGCCAACCGGACGCCGCCCGGAAAACCGGGAGTTAACCAGCCTGGTGATTAACGCCAACCAGACCTTTGGTCAGCTGATGGGGTTCTTTGATGGCAGCGTGGATGCCAAGACGGTAACGGCTGCATTGGATGGGCTGATGGCTGACCTCAGCGCCCAACGTAAAAACATTGAAAGCTTTGATCAGCCAGAGCTGCTGTTAAGGGGTTGAGAGCGATGGATACAGGTAAACCCAGCTTTGGCTTTAGAACCGAAGAAGAAGCAAGAGCGCATCAACGCCAGCTGAAGCAAGAAATAAGCAAGATGCGCGGAGTGTTTTCTCAAGTAATTCCAGGTATAGGGGAAAAGTTTATGTCACCAGCAGCTAAGCCAGAAGCAGACTTTTTAAATCAAGAGGTTAATCCAGACTTCATTGCCCAGATTGAGCAAGTGCTTGAAATGGCGATCCAGGGTGAAGACACGCCGCAGGGACATTTTAACCTGCGTGTATCCGATGTGTTCGACATGCTTCAGGAATATGTAGATCAGCAACAGGCTGACATTGAGGTTCGCAGGAATGAGATTCGAGATGCAGCCTTTGACGATGCCTTTGGAATTCTTCCTCAAGAGATTAAGACCCCCAGCGCAAGAAAGAGCCTCGCAGCTCAAATGATCTGGGGGCGGCCAAAAGTTACTTGAAGCCAGCAGCTAAGTTATCCAGGTGATGCTCAACTTCAAGCTCCGTAACATTAGGGGCTAGCTGAAGTCGGTGCTTGGTGTCCTGAATGATCTTTAAGGCCTCCTCCTTGGTCAAGATCTCTTTATCCACTAAAGCCCGAATAGTTTCACCGTTAAGGATCAGGTTGGCCAATAGGTATCCATTAGTTTGAGACATCGGTATTTCTCCTTGATTGTGTTTGGCGACTTCAATCTTAGGGGAATCAGGGGCTGAGTTCAGCCCCGCCTTTAGGGGTGATTTATGGAAAACAAACAATATCAAGTCTTTAAAGAGGCAATCGAGCTGGGCAAACAAGCCTACAAGGCAGGCCAACAGCCGGGCGATTGTCCTTTTAACGCTGACAGCTTTGGTGAAATGGGTTGGCAGCTTGGTTATGAGGTTGAAATTAGCCTTAAAGAAGCTGAGCAGTTGAGTCCTGAGCAGATTATGCAGGCCTCTCCCAAGGCAAAGGTGAATCGCCTCCCCAAGGCCAGTCAGGGTAATTGCACTCAATATCACCAGCGACTTGAGCTACTAAGCCAGCGCGAGCCGTTATCTCTCGATACGGTCCGCCCGATATTAAGTCTTGCTGAATTATCGCAGCCATCATTGAGTGCGCCCGGATGCAGTGATGATAAGCAGCAAGGGTCAATGATGGAAAAGCATCTCGCCAGCGCTTCTTCCGTCGCCGAGCAGAAGGCGTTGCTTCGACGAAAGCAATTATATCGTCAGAGAATTTCGCGCTCCATTCGCACCAGTTCTCGACAGTGGCAGCCTCGAACAAATCGCGCAGTATTTGAATCTCTTGTTCGCTCAGTGATTCGACGAGTTCCTCTGCCAATTCAGCAGCTTGTTGAACGTATTTATCCACGTTTTTCTCCTTATTACGTGATGCCGTTAGATGAGTTTGCCAAAGGGGATCTCATCATGACAAGTAGAAAGGATTGAGTCATGAAAGAGTGGATTACAGCTCAAGAATATGCAGAGGTCTTAGGGATAACCGTCCGGGCTGCACAAATTCGACTTCAGAAAGAAGGTATTGAAGGACAGCAGCGCATAGGTCGTGGCGGTGGTTATGAATACCACATAAGCAATTTCCCTGATGATGTTCAGGCTCCGTTGTTGTTGAAGCGTGTGGATAAGGAAGTTGTCGCTCAGCCTGCTGCTCAAGTGGACTATGACCGTGATGCTCTGTGGGCGAACTATGAGCGCAAGACTACAAAGCAAAAGGATAAAGCGGCCTGGATGCTAGGCATTCTAAACAAGGTTATGGCGTTGGTGGATAAAGATATCCCGCTTAAAAAGGCGCTGATGTTTGTTGCCCAAGAAGAAGGTATGTCTGCAGCAACGATTAAGAATTGGTATCACGGCGTAGGCAAAAAGAAGGGTGTACGCAACTTTGACCGTGCTGATTGGCTGGCGGTGCTTGTGCCAGGGGATAGCGGTAGTAAAGAGTTTGCTGAATGTTCCCCTGAAGCCTGGGAGATGTTCAAAGCGGATTATTTGCGACTTGAAGCCCCTTCTCGTCAGGCTGTTTATGAGCGCGTAAAGCGTGCGGGTAAAGCCAATGGCTGGGCCGTACCCAGTATTGATTCATTCCGTCGCCGGTTGGAAGCGGAAGTCTCTTTACCTGTGCGGGTCATGATGCGCGAAGGCGAACATGCCTTGATGCGGTTGTACCCCAGTCAAACCCGTGATGTATCAGGTATGCATGCGATGGAGCATATCAATGGTGATGGCTATATGCACAACGTATGGATTGCTGTTCCTGGTCAGGAAAAGCCAGTCCGTATGAAAACGTGGTTTTGGCAGGATGTATACAGCCGTCGGATTATCGGTTGGCGCACGGACTTTACTGAGAATTCTGATCAGATCCGCTTGAGCTTTGGCGATGTGGTGGAGAAGTTTGGTATCCCGCATCACGTCACGATTGATAACACCCGTGCAGCAGCTAACAAGTGGATGACAGGTGGTGTAGCGAATCGTTATCGCTTCAAGGTGAAAGAAGACGATCCGGTGGGCTTGTTCCCGATGCTGGGTGTAGAGGTGCATTGGACGTCAGTTATTAACGGCCATGGTCACGGGCAGGCTAAACCAATTGAGCGGGCTTTTGGTGTGGGTGGCCTGGGTGAATACGTGGATAAACACCCTCGCTTTGCCGGTGCCTGGACGGGCGACAACCCAATGAATAAGCCAGAGAACTATGGCTCTGAAGCGGTGCCATTGGATGAGTTCTTAAAGGTGTTAAACCAAGAAATTCTGGCCTGGAATGCTCGTGAAAAACGCAACACCCAGCAGTGCGGTGGTTACAAAAGCTTTAATCAGGCCTTTGAAGAATCCTTTAGCCACGCGCCGATTCGTAAAGCCACCGCTGAACAACGTCGGTTGTGGATGCTGACGGCTGAATCAATCCGTGTGGGTAAAGATGCGTCGATTACGTTAGAGGCTGGATCGGCTACAGGTGTCGGCAAGAACCGTTATCACTGTTCAGAGCTGTTCGACTATATCGGTCAGAAACTGGTGGTGCGCTTTGATCCGATGGAGCTGCACAAAACGGTATCGGTTTACACGTTGGAAGGTCGCTTTATTGGGCAGGCTGCTTGTATTCAGGCGGTAGGTTTCCGCGACACAGTAGCGGCGCGTGAACATGCCCGTGCTCGTAAAGCGATGATGAAGAATGCGAAAGAACAAGCCAATCATCAGGTGCGTATGACAGCCCTGGAAGTGGCTCAGCAACTGCCATTAGAAGAGGAACCGGAAAAGCCAGAAAGCGAAGTTGTCCAGATGGTATTTGCCCAAGGGAATACAGCCCGAGTGGTGAACCAGGTGCAAGAGATAGAAACCGATACGGTTATCGAAGAAGAGCAAACCCATCAGCTGTTTAGCAATGCAGTCCGCCAACTGCGCGATGCCAAAAGGGCTGAAGAGATCTAAAACGGATAGGACGAAACGGAGTATATGCAGATGACTTCTGTAGTGCAACTTAACAAAACGGACGCGCAGCTTGAAACCATTCGTCAGCAGGTTCGGGCAGCGCAAGAGCAAGACAACCTTTCTCAGAACCAAGTGGCCAAGCTATCTGGTGTGCATAACAGCACGCTCAGCAAGTTTATGAATGGTCAAGCTTTGGCTGATGTAACCCCGGTGGCCAGTGCCCTGGAACGTTGGTTGGAAAGCCGCAAGCAGAAATCTGAACTGCCAGCAGCACCGAGCTTTATCCCTACGCCAACGGCTAACCGAGTGTATGACGCGCTGATGTATGCCCAGATTGCCGGTGATATGGCGCTGATCTTTGGTGGTGCCGGTGTCGGTAAGACTGAAACCCTGCACCACTACGCCAACACTGAGCGCAATGCCTGGGTGGTGGATTGCACACCGACGACGGCCACGGTGGGTGGCTGCCTTCGGGCTATTGCTCACGCGCTGGGTTTACGAGCGGCACAAGGTCGGGCGGACGTTCAGGAAATTCAGATCCGCGACCAGATGCGTAATACCGGCGGTCTGCTGATTCTAGATGAGGCGCAGTTTCTTAATAACCGCGCGTTGGAAACAGTACGCCGATTGGCTGAGATGTCCGGTGTGGGCTTGGCTCTGGTGGGTAATGAAACCGTGTATGCACAGTTGACCGGTGGCAGTCGTGCCGCTGAGTTTGCCCAGCTGTTTAGCCGCATTGGTAAGCGGGTGTCTTTGACTAAGCCATCAGCTGCTGATGTGGAATCGCTGGGCGCTGCTTGGGGCGTGGGTGCTAAAGAGATGAAGGTGCTGAAAGAGATTGCAGATAAGCCCGGTGCACTGCGCGGTGTGACTAAGACTTTGCGTCTGGCCAGCATGTTTGCCAAAGGTGCAGATGATCAACTGAGTGCGGGCTATATCCAGGCCGCATGGAAAGAGCTGGGAGGTATGTGAGATGCCATCAACGAATGATCGCTTTAAACGTGGCTTGGATCTGGTTAACCAGGCATTGGCCAAGCTGGAAGAGATGGGGCTGTTTGTGCTGTCGGTTGATCTGAACAGTTCCGTTCCACGGGTTGAAGTTCAACGCAGCCCGGCTTGTGAGAATTTGAGTGCGGTATTCGGTGGTTACAAGAACGAGGCAAACCGCCGGGTGCTGGAGATGCAAACCAGTATGGCAGGTTGTCAGGTTTTCTGGCAGCAAGCAGCTTAAGGGAGAAAGCTATGTTAGTGCTATCGAGAGAACCGCTACAGAGGGTCATGGTCGGCAATGATGTTGTGGTTTGGCCGGAGTTTGAGCCTAACGGCAGGGTTACTTTGAAGGCCAGTGCACCTGACCAGATGCACATTTACAACTTGGATGGTGAGCTGGTTATAGACGAAAACATTTCTGTCCGGGTGTTAACGGTGAGAGGTCTTTTTATCCGGCTCGGGTTTGAGGCTCCTAAAGAAGTGTCTATTTGGCGTGAAGAGATTTTTTGGAAGTTAAAGAAGGAGAAAGCAGCATGAGCCAGCAGCAACCCCAGTACCTGATTGTATCTCTGGAGCATACCCAAGTGAGCAGCGGCTGTGTGGCTTTCCTGCGCCCAGATCGCCAGGGAGTCACCCACTCTATTGATGAGGCGGGTCGCTATGACGAAGACGTTGTAAATGCAGATTTAGGTTTCTACGACGATGGCCAGCACTGTTTGGCAGTACTGAGCACAGCAGTAGAAAAACATGTTAGCCCGGTGGTGTTGTTAACCGAACTGACCAGCGGTGCTTTGAAACGTACAAACAATGAGATGAGGAGTGCCTGAGATGACAGCTCAGCAAGCAGAAACTAAACCGGCCCAACCGATTGAGGTGCCGGAAGGTTACCGCATGGATGCTAAGAAGCGTTTGGTACCAGAGGAAACTATTAAAGAAATTGATCTTGCCCGTAACGACTTTGTATTGGAGTGGTTCGGTAAGGCTAAGGCGCTACAGCAACAGCTGCAGGACTTTAAGCTAGCGGCTTTAGGTGATATCGGGGCTTTTATTGATCTGTCTGCAGAGCGCTACGACGTTCAAGTTGGGGGGGTAAAGGCAATATCTCGCTGGTTAGCTTCGACGGCACAATCAAAATCCAGCGTGCCATTGCCGACACGATCACGTTTGATGAAGGGCTACAAGCTGCCAAGGCTCTGGTTGATAACTGCATTACTCGTTGGAAGGAAGGTAGCAGAAACGAAATCAAGGTGCTGGCTGATGATGCTTTCAATGTTGATAAAGAAGGCAAGATCAGCGTTGGCCGAGTGCTGGGCCTGCGTCGTCATAACTTTGATGACCCTGAGTGGAAGAAGGCTATGCAAGCGATTGCTGATTCTATCCAGGTAACGGGATCAAAGACTTATGTTCGCTTCTACCAGCGCGGTGGTCCTGATGATAAATGGGAAGCGCTGTCTCTGGATATCTCAAAGTTGTAAGTCGCAAAGCCAGTGCGAAACACGGTCTAGGCCGTGTCTGCCGGGTGTGGTTGCCCGGTACTGATGAGCAGCCAGTAAGGATCTCTGATGGAAGAAACTAAAGCAGACCGTCAGCGCCGTATGGCTCGTAACCGCAAGCGTCGGCAACGGGCCAGGGATAAAGAGCATAAGGTTCGAATGGGTGCTCGAACGCTGAGTTTCGAGATTTACCAGGGCACAGATCAGGCGCTTCAGGATCTGTGTCAGATGAGTGACTTTGAACCGGGTGAGCTACTCACTCAATTGATTCATAAAACGCATGAATTAGCAAAACGTGACATGTCACGCTTTCAAGAATTTGTTGATTTTGGAGATGGTAAAAGCAATGGAAAAGATCAGTAATGAGCAGTGGACAGAGATTGAGGAAACGCTAAAGCACCAATATGGTCGTATCGAATTTACTCATGGTGAGCGTGAGATTGTAGTTGCCCGTGTGCCTACAAATGAAGGCAAAAGCAATATTGTGGTTTTTATTGACGGTAATATGAATTTCTCTTGGGGGCGTCCGCCTATTGAAGGGATGTTTGATAATGCAGATTTTAAGCCTGAGATTATTCCTTATTGGCGCAAGCGCTCTAAGGCTCTGTACAGTGCTAAAGATAAAAAAGAAGTGATCGGGCTATGGGGTAAGCGCCGGGCCTATAAGAAATACCCGGATTTAGATAACCGTTATGAATGGTATGACCCGATGTTTACCACGGCAAAGTCTCTAGTATCTCAGTTTAAAAAGCTGGAAGGCCTGCAGCTTGTGCCTAAAGAGGAATTTGTCGAGGGCGGCGCATGAAAGTGAAATGCCCTGGTTGTCACGCAACATACAGCCTTGATGCTGCTGTTGATGATGAAGCGGCCCGTGAGTTCAGTGTCGTAATGGCTGACTTGCCCCGTGACGTGTCACGCCCTCTGCTTTCTTATGTGGCTTTGTTTCGCTCAGCGTCACGTTCTCTTGCTTGGGATCGGGCGCTTCGTCTGGCCCGTGAGGCTTTAGCGTTGAGCGATAACCAGGTGATGTTAGGTCAGGCTCTAGTTGAAACGGTTGAGTCCCTGCGAGGTAAGCAGCAAGGCGGTGGCTGGAAACCACTGACAGGTCATAACTACCTAAAACGGGTGCTGGAAAATCAGTCCCCTGCCCCGGCGGTCAGTAATACAGTGGCGGTTGTACCTACCCAGCGGCAACAACAGCCAGGGAGAAGCAGTCAAACCCGTCAGGTGGTGGGTAATGTTTTAGAGAGATATTCAAATGGCAGTCAATAAAACACTACCAGAGCAGTGGTTTGCCCAGATTATCGCGGAAGGACTTGCTCATATTTATATCCTTCGGCTGGAACATTCGCCAGCTGCAGACACCTTGGAGGCAGTGATTGATGTTTGGATTCAGTCTCTTTGGTCTCGCCGTTCGTGGAATTGTGAGCAAGACTCTGTTCGGTTGCGTGAGGGCTTTACGGAATTGGCGGTTAAGCAAATTGTGTGGCCTGCCCCTGCATCCTTGTTGCAGGCCTTACCAGAGCGGCCACCAGCCTCGCCCCTGCCTGAGCTGGATTTACCACCGGAACAGAAGCAGCGTAATAAAGAAAATCTGAAAAAGTTGCTGGCTCAGCTTAAAGGAAAAACAAAAGTTGAGACTAAGCCCAAAGTTGTTAAGCGCGCTCCTGGTGAATTGGAGCGGTTGTTAGAAGAAGAGGCCAAACGTAATGCAGCCCAAAAAGCCAGCTAAAAACCGTTTAATGGCTCAGGTCCATATTGCCAAAAAGCAACTGGGCCTGACCGACGAAACCTACCGTGCAGCGTTAAAGCAAGCAGTGGGTAAAGACAGCTGTTCAAAAATGAGTATCACTGAACTGCATCAGGTGATTAGTCACTTTGAACAACGTGGTTTTAAATCGTCGAGTCGTAAACCCAGAGCACAGGTTAGTGCAAATGATCGTCGAGGTGAGTATAGTCCCCAGTCATCTGGAAAACAGATAGATAAGCTGCGAGCGATCTGGATAGAAATGCATAGGGCTAGACACATTAAGGATGGGTCAGAGCGGGCACTATTAACCTGGGTGAAGAACCAGACCACGAAAATGAATGGTGGTGTGGGTGTCGATAGCCTGGAGTGGCTGCAAAAAGATCAACAGATGGCGACTCGCGTTTTGGAAAGTTTAAAGCTTTGGCAAACACGGGTAACTTACAATGAATCAAGCAAACAACCTGGACATGTTCGGGCTGGACACTAGCCAGCCCATAGCCGCTCACCTTGACGATGATGTAATAATTGATCGTCGCAAATGGCCAAAAGATCTGGTCGAAATGGCCGATTTTA
Organism: uncultured Oleiphilus sp.; assembly: GCA_964342385.1. Taxonomy (GTDB): domain Bacteria; phylum Pseudomonadota; class Gammaproteobacteria; order Pseudomonadales; family Halomonadaceae; genus Oceanospirillum. Next base: position 60,765 of record CAYFGP010000010.1, read on the forward strand.
TCCACGCTGAATTAGACGCCTCTGACGTAACTGACGAAGACAAGCATATGCTGGCTGAAAAGATTTTGGTCGCTCTGTGCTTTCGATCCGGTGGCCGGGGCTTCTACCTCCCTAAAGCAGATGCGGTTAAAACTTCCCTCCTACACAAAAGAATCCATGATGATTGGGAAGCCGGTGTACAACCTGCAGAGCTAATTAAAAAATATGACTTCAGTGAGGCGGCGCTTTATAAAGTGATCAAAGAACAGCGTGCGCTGCACCTTGATAGAATACAGCCGCCACTATTTGCCGCTAACGACTAAAAACCCCTAATTTAGATTAGTCCCTCTCCTATAAAAATCCCTCGTACTCTGGCCCAAATGGTTCAAGGTTCGAGGGATTTTTTATGTCACAAGGTTATGTGCTTGGTTCACGTTCTAAGCGGCGTTTAGGTTCATGCCATCCAGATCTGATTAAGGTGGTCGATCTGGCCATTCAGGTAACAAGTGTTGATTTTACTGTGCTTGAGGGTGTGCGCAGTGAAGCCCACCAGAAAAGGCTCTTTCAACAAGCAAAATCAAAAACCCTTAACTCCCGTCATCTGCCTAAAGTCCCCAAGAACAAACCTGAACTGGGTCCTGTTTCCCATGCTGTGGATCTAGGTGCGTGGGTTAATGGCACCGTCAATTGGGATTGGCCCAATTACTTCGAGATCGCTAATTCAATGAAGGCGGCGGCAGAGTTTCTCAATGTACCTATCCGCTGGGGTGGTTGCTGGTGTTTGATGGATCAGTACGACAATGCAGAGCAGGCCTACTACGCCTACATCAAGCGCAAGCAAGCAAAAGGCAAAACCCCGTTCCCGGATGGTCCTCACTTTGAATTAGATTGGGGAGCGTATCCTGTATGAACCCCTGGAGTGCGGTAACCGCCCTGATACAGCCTGTCGCTGATTTGGTAGATGAGCTGCACACGTCGGATGAAGAGCGGCTTAAGATCAAATCCGGTCTGTTCAATATGCAGGCTCAGCTGGCCGCACAGGCTATGGATTATGAAGCCCGCCTGGTCGAAGCCAAAACCCGAGTCATTACCGCTGAAGCGCAGGGGGCCAGTTGGCTGCAGCGCAATTGGCGACCTATCACTATGCTCACTTTCCTCGTCTTAGTTGTGGCTGACACGTTCGGCCTGACTGCGTTTCGTCTTGCCAATGAAGCCTGGACGCTGTTGCAGATCGGGCTGGGGGGATACGTGATTGGGCGCAGTGCTGAAAAGATTGTGCCGAAAGTCACGGAAGTTATGAGGAAAGATTGATGCTTGAGCTGATTAGTAAACATTGGGCACCGATATCCGGTTTTTTCAGTCTGGCTACTCTGATTTTAATGGCCTTGTTGGGTAAGACCTTTGCTAAGAAAGAGACGGTTATTCAACTGCAGAAAGATCTGGATAGCGTAAAAGGCAAAGTGGATGAGATGCCAACTAAGGATGAATGGCACAGCTTGCATCTTGAGATGGCTAATTTACGGGGTGATCTTAAAGCATTAAGCCCTCAGCTGACTCAAGTTGCAAAAGTGTCTGATTTACTGCTCGAAAATCAAATCAATAAGGAGAAAGCCTGATGCCTATTCAGCAGGTGCTGAACGAAGATCAGCGTTTATGTTTGATCCGCTCTCTTAATGATGCCGGTGGTACGGCTAATGAGTCTGTTGTTCAAGATTGCTTGGATGCCTATGGCCACAAGATCAGCCGTGACAAAGTGCGTACCCATTTTGCCTGGCTGAAAGAACAGGGCGTGATTGCGGTAGAGGACTTGGCAGGCTGTCAAATTGCGACTTTGACGGGCCTCGGTTATGACCACATCGAAAGCCGCAGCACGGTTCCAGGTATTAAGTCTGCTCGTCGGGGTTAAGCATGTCTGATAAGAAACGCAACCGACGTTCTAAGGTGCAGATGCTGCCTGAGGATCTAAAAGAACAGCTGGATCAAATGCTCAGGGATGGCCGCTTAGGTCAGCAGGAAATCACCGATATCGTCAACAGCCAAGTTGAAGAAGCCGGTTTGCCTGATAGCACTAAGATCAGTCAGCCAGGGTTAAGTCGCTACGCCAGTCGGATGGAAAAGATTGGTGCTCGTATTCGCCAGAGTCGAGAAGTGGCTGAAGTATGGACGGCTAAGCTTGGTAGTGAGCCAACCAGTGAGGTCGGCAAGCTGCTACAGGAGGTCGTCAGAACGATGGCGTTTGATACTGGTATGCATATGAGTGAGTCAGACAAGCCTGTTGAGCCTAAAGCACTCAGCCAGCTGGCCTTGGCTATTCAGCGCATTGAGCAGGCTGCATTAACAGGTCATAAACGTGAGAAAGAAATTAGAACGGCATTTGCTGAAGAGGCAGCCAATGCGGTGAGTGAAGAACTGCGCGGCCAAGATGGTATGTCCGAACAGCTGGAAGACCGCATCAAAAAAGTCTTACTAGGTAAAGCCTAATGTCACTCAAGCCTATCAACAAACCCCATAAAATCGACCTCGCAGAAGAGATGGAAATCCACGGTGTTGTTGTGCCTCAAGAGATTGAGGATGCCATACCAGGTGGAGAAGCCGTTTTTCTGGGATATCAGCAACGCTGGTTTGAAGATGAAAGCCAGATCATGTTTGCTGAAAAATCCCGCCGCACAGGTTTGACCTGGGCTGAGTCTGGGCGCAACGTAATCAATGCAGCCAAGCCGAGAAAGAGAAGAGGCTGTAATACGTTTTACGTCGGTTCTAAGCAAGAGATGGCATTAGAGTATATCGCTGCCTGTGCCCTGTTTGCCAAAGCCTTTAACCAACTGGCTGAGGCTGATGTTTATGAACAAACATTTTGGGATACAGGAAAAAAGGAAGAGATTCTGACCTACATGATCCGCTTTCCTAACAGCGGATTTAAGATTCAGGCTCTATCCTCCCGCCCCTCTAACTTGCGGGGTCTGCAAGGTGACGTGGTTATTGATGAGGCCGCGTTCCACGAAGCATTGGAAGAGCTGCTTAAAGCGGCCTTGGCATTGACCATGTGGGGAAACCGGGTTCGTCTGATCAGTACTCATGATGGCGTTGATAATCTGTTTAATCAGTACATCCAAGAAGCGCGTGAGGGGAAAAAGGATTATTCCATTCACAGAATCACTTTAGACGATGCGATTGCAGAAGGTCTGTATCAGCGTATCTGCTACGTTACCGGTCTGGAGTGGTCCCCGGAAGCTGAGAAAAAGTGGCGGGATGATCTCTACAAAAATGCCCCTAACCGGGAAAGTGCTGATGAAGAATATGGTTGTATTCCGAAGAAGTCCGGCGGTGCTTATCTAACCCGTATGTCGATTGAACTGGCTATGGTCCAGGATCATTCAATCCCTATTCTGCGTTATGAAGCACCCGAAGGGTTTGAAGGTTGGTCTGAGGAAATGCGTGAGTCAGAGATAGATGATTGGTGTAAAGAACACCTGCTTCCTTTACTGAACCAGCTTAATCCCGATTGCCAGCATTCCTTTGGTGAAGACTTTGCGCGCAAGGGAGACCTGACAGTATTCACGCCTTTGACAATAAATCCCAATCTGACTAAACGTGCCCCTTTTGTTGTTGAGTTAAGCAATCTTACTTATGACCAGCAAAGGCAAACCATGTTTTTTATCATGGATCGTTTGCCCCGTTTGTGTGGGGCATCGTTTGACGCTACAGGTAACGGTGGTTATCTGGCTGAAGCGGCTGCACTGAAATACGGCACAGAGATGGTTGATCAGGTGCATCTGAGCCAGAACTGGTATGGCGAGTGGATGCCAAAGCTGAAAGCCGAGTTTGAGAGTCATAACCTGCAGCTGCCACGTCATCAGAGCGTGATGGATGACCTGTTGCAGATCAAAGTGATCAATGGTGTTCCTCAGATTGATAAAGGTCGTCAGAAAGACCTGGAAAGTAAATCCGGTAAAGGTAAGCGTCATGGTGATTTCGCGGTATCTCTGGTCATGGCGATCCGTGCCAGTTGGATGGAAGGCGGTGTGATTGAGTTTACTGCTCTGCCTGGTAAGCGTGATGAGTCAGATGATGACGATGACGATTATTTAGAGAGTTACGATGGTGAGGGAGCCTGGTAATGGCGGCATCAACAATAGTAGATATTAACGGCAATCCATTTGATATGCCGGATCTGGAAGAACAGCAGACCGTGGGCGATGTCCGACTGTCTCCACTGCGAACTCACTACAGTAATCATCCATCAAAGGGACTGACAATTCCAAAGATTGCCCGGATTCTGATTGATGGTGAGCAGGGTGATCTGGTTGGCCAGTGTGAACTGGCTGAAGATATGGAAGAAAAAGATCCTCACATTCAGAGTGAGTTGGGTAAGCGTAAGCTGGCTCTGCTGGGAGTGGACTGGAATATCGTTCCTCCTGTCAATGCGACAGATACCGAAAAGCGTGATGCAGAGATGATTGAAGAAATCCTGCGTGATGCGACCTGGCTGGACGATGCTATTTTTGATGCAGCAGACGCCATTCTGAAAGGATTCGCAAACCTTGAGCTGCAATGGCAGTACGCCGATAAAATGCACTATATTGCCGGTGCTGAATGGCGAGATCCTGCATGGTTCCAGACACATCCGGATAACCGCAATCAGCTGCGTATCCGTGACGGCAGTCATGAGGGTATCGCTTTGCAGCCGTTTGGCTGGATGAGTCATCAGGCTAAGTCAAAATCTGGCTATCTGTCGCGCCGTGGGCTGATGCGGGTGCTGGCATGGCCCTACCTGTTTAAGAATTATGCAGCCAGAGATCTGGCTGAATTTCTTGAGATTTATGGTTTACCTACTCGTGTAGGCAAATATCCGACCGGTGCTGACAGTAAAGAAAAGTCAACGCTCATGCGGGCAGTAATGAGCATTGGCCATAATGCCGGTGGCGTTATTCCTAAAGGGATGGATATTGAATTTCACGAAGCGGCCAAAGGTGGATCTGATCCGTATATGGCTCAGATTAACTGGTGTGAGAAAAGCCAGTCTAAGGCTATTTTAGGTGGCACGTTGACCTCACAGGCCGACGGCAAATCCAGCACTAACGCCCTGGGCAATGTTCATAATGAGGTCCGTCAAGAGATCCGAAACGCTGACCTGAAGGCGCTGGCCAATACGATCACCCGCGATATCGTCTATCCGATGTATGTTCTGAATGGTCGCAGCTTTACTAGCCCGCGCCGTATTCCTCGCTTTGAATTTGATATCACTGAGCCAGAAGATGTGAAGGCATTTTCTGAGTACCTGCCTGGCTTAGTCGGCATGGGTGTTCAGGTGCCGGTGTCCTGGGTGCATGAGAAATTACAGATTCCAGAAGCGGCTGAAGGTGAGCCAGTGTTACAGATGCAGGGGCAGCAGCCTGCACCGTCAACGGGTGGTGATGAAGTTGCTGAGCTGAAGGCATCTTTGGCTGCTCTGAAAGCTGAGCGTGAGACTGAATCTACACAAGATCAGGATGCCCTGGATAACGCTATTGATGGTTTACCTGCAGAAGACCTGCAGGGCCAAATGCAGCAAGTGTTAGGGCCTGTGTTTGAGCAGCTGAAAAGTAGTGAGCCAGACCAGGCATTAGGTATGCTGGCCGAGCTGTTTCCTGAGATGGATGATGGTCAGCTACAGGATCAGTTAGCCCAAGTGATGTTTGTGTCTGAGATCTGGGGGCGACTGAATGCCCAAAGCTGAAGACGTTAATCTAAGTCATGCCTTTGGCCTGGCTCCCAAAGATGCTATCGCTTATTTCGAGGCTAAGGGTTTTAAGATCTCTTGGAACTGGTGGGAGACCTGGCAAGAGGCCCACGCTAAAGCATTCACGGTGGCCAAAGCCGCTAAGATGGATGTGCTGGAGGCAATCCGGGAAGAGCTTGCTCTGGCCCTCAAAAACGGCACAACCCGCCATGACTTTATCAAGACCTTGGAGCCAAAACTAAAAGCCCTGGGCTGGTGGGGTAAGCAAGTCTCTATCGGACCAGATGGCAAAGAGATCGTCGACCAGCTCGGTAGCCCCTGGCGGTTAAAGAACATCTATCGCACTAACATTCAAACCGCTTATATGGCTGGCCGCTACAAGTCGCAGATGGAAAACAGCGACCACCGGCCCTATTGGTTGTATGTGGCGGTTCTGGATAAGAACACCCGCAAAAGTCATGCATCGCTTAATGGCAAGGTGTTTCATTACACAGATCCGATATGGAAAACCCACTACCCACCCAATGGCTGGGGGTGCCGTTGTCGGGTGCGAACCCTATCTAAGCGTGCCTTGGATCGTAAAGGGCTGGAGGTTGAAGACTCTGGTGGCCGGTTAGAAACCAAAGAGGTTGAAGCCGGTATTGATCCGATTACCGGTGAGGTGATCACCAAACCGGTTACCACCTATACACAACCGGATGGCTCAACCTTGACCCCAGATGCGGGGTGGAACCACAATGTCGGTGAGGCCGCATTTGGTACTGATGTTGAGGTGATGCGGAAAATATCCCGTGTGCAAGATGCGGAGATCCGCCGCCAAACCGTCCAGGCACTGAACAACTCTGAAGAGCGTCACCGGGTATTTGCGGCCTGGGTAGACTCCGTGCGTAAGCGCGGTGAGCTGAATGATCAGCTGAAACAAAAGGATCTGACCAAGGTGCAGCGCGCTGAGATCGTGCAACAGATGAAGCAAAATGTTGTCGATAAGGCGCAAACGCTGGGCTTTGTCAGTGAGCCGGTAGCACGGTACGTTGAGTCTAAGGGGTTACAGCCTGCTCGTGTTCTGGTCATGGCTGAGCATGGTCTGCTACATGCTGATAGCCAGAGACACCGAAATGACGGTGTAGCCCTAACGGCTGATGAGTATCGCCGTTTACCTGAGATGTTGGCTAATCCTGAAGCCGTACTGTGGGATACAACTCACGACAATCTGCTTTATGTATTCTCTGCAGGTGAGTCAGATCGTCAGATTAAAATAGTGGTCAACGCCCCGGACGGTATCAAAAAGATTCAGGGGCAACTGGATGTAGTGATCAATGCGTTTAAGGTGCCGGTGAAGAACCTGAAGCAAGCCGGTATGTATGAAGTAATTGAAGGTAAGATCAAGTAAGGATCGAGGGCGATGGCAGGAATCGAACCTACATAAAGGGTGCTGCTAGAGCACTCCCCGCATTACCAATCTGCGTACAATCGCCCGTCGATAAGTGGAGTTTAACCCATGGATATTGAAATTCAACATAACAGTGGCCAGATTGCAGAAGCATTTAACCAACTCCTGCAGCAGACACAGAACCTAGAACCGGCTATGCGTCAGATTGCAGGTGTGCTGGCTGATGCCTCGGAAGAGTCATTTGAGCAACAGCGTACGCCGGACGGCACGCCCTGGGCCGGGCTGAGTGAAGAGACCACAATCCCTGCTCGTGAGGCTCAAGGCTATTGGCCTGGTCAGATCCTGCAGGTGACAGGTGATCTCGCTGCGAGCATTACCACCGACTACGGTGATGACTATGCCAGCATCGGTACGAATAAGATCTACGCGCCAATGATGCATTTTGGTGGCACCACTAGCCCGGATAGCATGATTCCAAATAAGGAGATTCCAGGGCGTGAGTTCCTGGGCCTGGGTCCGCAAGATGAGGATGAGGTTTTAGATATCCTGGGTGATTTTCTAATGCAGTTCGACGAGGCTCTGTAATTGCCTCTGATGCGTTTGTGGGATAAATGGCTATAATGCCACTGGTTTTCCTTTCTCAACGATTCTAGGCTGTTTCTAACCTGTTTCCAGAGCGTCTTTGTTGTGAGGTTTTGGGGTGATCTGTTATTGTTCGCCCGTTTTCCTTGTTTTTTCAATATTTCCCCCTCTTTATTAAGCAACTAAATGCACTAATTTAGATTAGAACCACGCTCCCATCTTTGCAGCTTAATCTGGCTGCATGAAAACACACACGCAATCACAAACAGCCCTAGCGGTACTGACCGCAACCACCGGAAATATCGGTTGGGCCTCGTTAGCATTATCTGAGTCTTCTGATGATGGCTGGCAACAGCTATTACCTGCAGGCCACTTTACTGCAATCGATGGCCGTCCTTTCGATGTACCTGGTGGTCAGTGGTTTATTGATGCTTCCATTGCCCAGCGTCTTATTGCTCAGCTATCTGCTGCGGTTAATGATCTGGTGATCGACTACGAACACCAAACCCTTAACGCTGATGAAAATGGCCAGCCTGCACCCGCTGCCGGTTGGTTTAAAGAGGTTGAGTGGCGTGAAGGCTCTGGCCTTTGGATCAAGCCAAACTGGACCAGCCGCGCGGCTGAGTTCATCAAAAACGGTGAATACCGCTTCCTCTCTGCTGTTTTCCCTTATTCCAAAGAAACCGGTGAACCTCTGTCATTACACAGCGCGGCGCTTGTGAACCGCCCTGGTATTGATGGCATGAAGGCCGTGGCTGCGTTGTGTGCTCAGTATCAAACGTCATCAAACCAAGAGGTTAATCCGATGGACCCAGAACTGAAGAAGTTGCTGGCCGCACTAGGCGTTAATGTCGACGACGGCCAGCAGCCCACAGACGAGCAGATGAAAACCGCGATGGCGGCATTGAGTGCGCTGAAATCGAAAGCGGACGGTGCTGATGCGGCTAAGCAAGAGTTGGCGACACTGAAGGCTCAGGGTACAGGTGAAGTTGACCTGTCTCAGTATGTTCCAGCTGAAACCTATCAGGCTGCAGTTGTTGAACTGGCCGCGCTAAAGGCTAACGGCAACGAAAAAGGCATTGAGCAACTGATTGCTGACGCCAAAGCCGAAGGCAAAGTGATGGCTGCAGAGGAAAGCTATCTGACTGATTTCGGTAAGCAGCAAGGTGTGGCCGCTCTGAAAGGTATGTTGGAAGCCCGCCCTGCAGTAGCTGCCCTGAAAGGGCAGCAAACCAACGACACCACCCCGCCTAAGAAGGAAGAGCAAGGCGGTGATGAAGAACTGTCCGCTGAAGATATGGCGGTTCTGAAGGCGACGGGTATCAGCAAGGAAGACTTCCTGAAATCCAAACAGGAGCTGAATTGATATGGGTGCTTTAGCAGAACGTGAAGGCCGCAAGCGCGCTTATCCGGTTAAAGCCGGTGCAGTGATTAGCTCGAATACACCAACCGTGCTGGTGAGCGGCTACCTGACTACGGTGGATGTGCTGACTGGCCTGTCTGCCGGTGTAACCACTTTTGAGGTGGATAACAGCGCAGGTGCTGACGGTGCTGTGCTGGCTGAAGTGGTGGCCGGTGAACACAAATTCAGTAATGCCGGTGATATTACCGCCACCAACGTGGGCCAGACCGCCTATTTCGTGACGGATAGCCAGGTATCGATCTCTGACGCCACGGCGACACGCAATGCGGCGGGGAAAATCACTCAAGTTGAGGGTAACGGCGTCTGGATTTTTACCGGCGTTTAATCCACTGATCACAGGTAACAAACATGGATATTACACCAAGTGCATTGAAGGCGTTGTATACCGCTGTGAATGCCTCATTTCAACAGGGGCGCGGTAGTTACACGGCTCTTTGGCCTCGGATCGCTACGTTAGTACCGTCCAGTACAGCAACCGAAGATTACGAATGGTTGGGAGAGTTTAGCCGCCTGCGTGAGTGGATTGGTGATCGTCAGATCAACCGCATGAAGCAGCACGGCTATTCCCTGAAAAACAAGAAGTTTGAAGCCACCGAAGGCATCCCTTCTGAGCGTATTGAGGATGACACCTATGGTGTGTTGGCTCCGAAGTTTGAAGATATGGGCTATGCCGCTGCAACTCACCCGGATGAGATGCTTTTTGCTCTGTTGGCGGCAGGCTTCTCCACTCCTTGCTACGACGGTCAGAATTTCTTTGATACGGATCACCCGGTGGGTGAAGGTGATGATGTTCAGTCGGTCAGCAATATGCAGGCGGGTTCCAGCCCGGCTTGGTTCCTGTTGGATACTCGACGCCCACTGAAGCCGCTGATCTATCAGCGTCGTAAAGATTACAAGCTTCGGGCCAAAACCGATGCCGGTACGTCTGATCGCGTCTTTATGAGTGATGAGTACCTATACGGTGTTGATGCCCGTGGTAACTGGGGTTTTGGTTTCTGGCAGCAGGGTTTCGCATCTAAAGCAGATCTGACTGAAGCCAACTTCAACAGTGCTTATGAAGCACTGAGTAGCTTCAAATCTGATAAGGGCCGCCCTCTGGGCAATATGCCGGATCTGTTGGTGGTTGGTCCTAAGAACCGAGCAAAAGCCAAAGCGGTTGTTGAAGCTGAAAACAAAGCCCAGGGCGAAAGCAACATTAACTACAAGGCCGTTGAGGTCTTGGTTGTGCCTTGGCTGGAATAAGCCTTAGCGCCGTAAGTCGCAATTTCAGCACTGTTTTTAGCCACCGGGGTTAGCCCCTCAGATTAAAGAGAGAATCATGCAATGTCTCAAACTGAGTACTTTGATCACCCGCTTTCAATCCGTTGCTCTACGCCTGGCTTCCGCCGCGCGGGCATTAGTCACCCGGCTGGGCCTACTAAATACCCTGCCAGTCACTTTACCGTCGAGCAGTTCAAGCAGCTCGATGAAGAGCCGCGCTTGGCGTTACAGATCCTTGAAGGCACTGGACCAGAGTCTGAAGCAGGTTCTGATCATCAAGCGCAAGGGATGCTGGACGATGAGCAGCTGGCAGGCGATCTGATGACCGGTGAAGAGTTGGCAGGTTTGGTAGCTCATGTCGCCCAACTGGACACGAATAATCCAGATCTGTGGACTGAGAAAAACGGTCCCAAAGTAACTGCTATGCCTGCCGGTACTACCAAAGAGCAACGTGATGCAGCCTGGATCGCTATCCAAGGCTTGGCGGGTGATGCTGCTGAGCAACCGGCCAGCAACGAAGCTGCGGGTGAATAATCATGACCTATTGCACTCGTCAGGATCTTATTGATCGTTTTGGTGAAGGCGCAATTGGAGAGCTTGAGTTTGGCAATCCTAATGCCGTGGCTGAAGCCATTGACGATGCGGGTGCTTTGATTGATGGCTATGTGGGGGGGCGTTATCCCCTGCCACTGGCGGAAGTACCTGCCATTCTCAAACGGGCGGCACGGGATATAGTGCGTTACTCACTGGCTCTTGATCCTGAAGAAACAGTGACCAGGCGACGTGATGAAGCCATTTCATATTTGAAGGATTTGGCACAAGGCAAAGCCACCTTGGGTGTGCCCCAAGAAGCGGAGCCGGAAAGTTTGGATACGGCAGAGATGCAGAATGATGGCCATGTGTTTAGCCGGACCAATACCAAAGGATTCATCTGATGCTGGCATCCACTGAAGCCCATATTGAGTCGATTGCTGATAGTCCGATTGATCGGGTTGGATCGGCCATCAGTATGGCAGCGGTGACAGATCGGGCGCCTAATGCCGGTGTGAGCTGCTATGTGGTGCCGGTGGCTGAATCGCCAGCGGGTAATACTCGGGTTTCGGGTCGAGCGTTGCAGAAAGTGCAAGTCACTGTGGGGGTGGTTTTCGCAATCCGCACGCTCAATGACCCGGATGGTGAACGTGGATCAGCCAAGCTGGAAACCGCCCGAGATGCGGTGCGTGATGCGCTGTTTGGCTGGCAACCTGACGATGCTGATGTGGGTTATCTGCTGTCGGCCAGTGGCCTAATCAGGATGGATAAAAATGTCATCTGGTGGATTGATCGCTATCAAACGCAGATCCAGCGCCGGGCAAAAGTTTAGGAGTAGTAATTTATGAGCGGTAACAGTTCAAAACGCCGTTATGTCGCTGTCGGTCTTGAGAACCCTGACGGCTCATTAAACGGATCGATGTATCTGCTGGAAACATTAAGCGGCATGTCATTTAAGCCTGCCGGTGATGTGAAAAAACGTGATGTGGTACGCCCAACCATGACCAATACGGGCAGTCGTATTGGTGCGAAAAACTGGGATCTGAGCCTCCCTGTTGAAGCGATTGGTGGTGGCTTAAATGCCAATGTCGTACAAGACCCGGCGATGCATCCACTGCTGTTGGCCAGTGGCATGGTGGCTGAAGCAGCCGCTGTAATCCATGTGACAGCCCTGTCGGGTGTGCCTAAATTCGGCACCGAGCTGACCAATACCACTACACCCGGTGTCGTGGGCACTATCGCACATGTGGTTGTAAATGCCAGTGATCCGACAATGGCCTCTTTATATGTGCGTAATCTGCAGAATGCTCCGGTAGCCGCTGATGCTCTGGCTGTGGATGGTCAAACCGCAACAACAGCCAGCATTGATGATGCGATCTGCTACCGACCTGAGTCTGATCGGACCCTATATCCAAGTCTGATGGCTCATTGTCATTATGATAGTCAGCGCCGCATTGCGACTCGCACGCTTGTTGATTGGTCGTTTGACTGGCAAGCCGGTGATGTGGGCAAGTTTAGTTTCTCAGCGAAAGGTCTTTACCAGACACCGACTAATGAGACGCTGCCATCGCCTATCTATCCTGAACTGGAACCGCCGATTGCTGAGTCTGCAGCTCTTACCCTGGGTAACTATCCCACTAATAGCGGCACAATCGAAAAGCTGAGTATTAAATTTGGCGCGTCGATTGTGGCAGTGCCCGATATCAACAGCCCTAATGGCCGTGATAGCTACCGCATTGATGGTCGTAACACGACGGGCAGTATTGATCCTGAGTCTGTAATGCTGAGTGCGTTTAACCCATTCACCATGTGGGAGAACGGCGAGAAAGCAGCAATATTCTGCACCATCGGTAGTACACCGGGTGAGCGTATATCTGCTCTGGTTCCAGGTGCTCAGTTTACTGGAATCAGCGATAAGGAACGTGCCGGATCGGACGCCTATGATCTGCCCTTTGACTGTACTGGCCAGAACGACGACGAAGTTTACCTATTTTTCCATTAACCGCTATCAGCGGCTGATTTACGAATTTCAAATTATCTATATATAGAAGCAGGAGTTGGCTATGACACTCGAATCCTGGTTACTCATGTTTCTACTCTTTACCTGGAGAAAACCCATGGCTTTAAAAATTAATGCGGCTCGTACTTTTGATGCACCTGTAACCGTGCATTTCCATGATGATAATGGTCAACCAGCGAAGGGCACATTTGGTGCCAAATTCAAGGTCATGCCCACGGATTCCCTGAAAGACAGTGATGACTCATTTCTGGATCACGTATTGGTCAGTGTCAACGAATCCGAGTTGGAACTGATTGGTGAAGATGGCCAGCGCCTGACGGGTGAAGCTCTGCTGAGTGCGGTGAAAGTTGATCCATCCATTAGCTTGGCCATTGTGACTGCTTATAACGAGCAAGTCGCAAAAAAGAACCTCAAGCGAACTTAATCGCGGCGGCTAAGTATTGGGCGCAATCGGCTATGGCCGGTGCGCCTGCCGATGATAAAGAGCTTGATCAGATGTTTGGTGAAGAAGTCGCCAGCCAGATTAAGCAACGCCGCAAAAAGTCAGAACCTGACGATTTCTTAGTATTACCCGAAAACTGGCCAGCGGTGCAGCTGCTGCAATCTGTCGGCAGCTGCTGGCAGTACGCCCCAATGTCTGGCCAGGTGCTGGGATTGAATTACCAGGCTGTTGACGTTGTGATCCGCCGTGGTGGCCATGAACCATTTGAGTCAGAAAACTGGCACCGGTTCCAGGTGCTGGAGTCTGTCGCCAAATCAGAGTTAAACCGTCTGTCAAAGAGCTGATGCATGTCTAATCCTAACGATCTCCAGCTTACCCTCTCGCTTCGTGCTACCGACCAAGGCTTGGTCGGTACAGTGCGTGAGGCGGCTAATGAAGCTGATAAGCTGAACAAAAAGCTGAATCAGGCAGCGGGATCAACTCAGGGATTTTCTGAAGAAGCATCTAAAGCGGATACCCATACGGATGGGTTATCTCAATCCATGAAAGAGGGTGCAACCTCCGCTTCAGACTTGTCTGACTCTCTGGATGATGCAAAAGGCGAAGCTGGTCAGCTGGATAAAAATCTCGATCAGGCTGGTAAAACGACTCAGAAATTCTCAGGTCATACCAAAAAAGCTGACAAAGATACTGATAGTTTTGCTAAAAAGCTGGGTGGTGGTGCCATTACAGCCGCTCAGTGGGCTGCAGGTATCGCTGCTGCCGGTGCGGCTGTCGGCGGTTTTGTTGTTGCTGTGAATACTGATGCGATTAGACAAACAGATATGTTTGCTGAATCGCTCGGTATGTCTACCCAAGTGATGACGGAATGGGAGTATGCCGCTGAAACGATGGGTATGACCAATGATCAGCTACAGCAAACATTCCAAGATGTATCTGACAAAATTGGTGACCTTGCGGCAACTGGAGGCGGTGAGGCCGTCGATGTTTTTGAGACAATGAATGTACAGCTCGGTGAGCTGATGGCTATGTCGCCGGATCAACAGATATTGGCCATAGCTGATGCTATGGAAGATGTGAATCAGCATCAGAAAGTCTTCTTTATGGAGTCTTTAGCAAACCAATCTACTCGACTCCTTCCTTTATTAAAAGATAATGCTGCACTACTAAAACGCCTGCAGTTAGAAGCCCAAGTCTTGGGTATATCCATCAGTGATATCGATGCGGCCAAAGTGACTCAAGCTGGCGTTGCTATGGGTAAAGTTAAAGGACTTATCCAGGGCGCGGCTAACGAAGCCACCATTGCACTGGCACCTGTACTAACCGGCATTGCTGATTCGTTGGTTGATTCGGCTGTTGAAGCCGGTGGTTTTGAGTCGGCTATGATCGGCGCTGTTGATACCAGTGTTACCGGTATTGGCCATGTCCTGGATGTTGGCCAACAGTTCCTGATATGGGGAACGCAGGCCCAGATCGGGCTGCTCACCGTTGGCCAGTACGGTACGGCAGCGATGGCCGGTATTGCTGATACGACTGCGGCTCTAATCAATCTATCTCTCTACCCTATGCAACAAACTATCGCATGGATCATTGATCAGCTGGCTGGCTTGGTTGAGCTAGGGGCTAGTCTGGGAGGTCCATTCGCAGATTCGTTTTCAGAAGCCAGTGCCTGGCTAAAAACATTCTCTGGTGATGTCGAACAGTTTCATGTAACCGGTGCAGATATCATCGCTCTCAATGAGCAGATGCAAACCAGTCTTGCGAATGCAGCGACTGAACTGGACACATTGTTGAATACCGGTGCGCCGTCTGAAGATCTGAAAGCGTGGGTTCAAGGGTTAAGGGAAGAGTCAGAGCAAGCCGCTCAGGCTCAGGTTGATCTGCGCGCAGAATCTACGAAAACCGGTGAGATTGTTGGTACTGGTGTAGACGTTGATCCATACGCGAAGCTGAATAAGGAGTTAAAAGAACAGCTCGCATTGGTCGGCCTGACCGCTCGTGAAGTCGCAATAGAAACGAATCTGCGCAAACTCAATGCTGATGCGACAAAAGAGCAGAAAGATGAGATTACACGTCTGACAAACGAACTGTATGACGCTCAAGAGAAAGAATCTCTGGCTGACGCCTTGTTTGATATTGATGCTAACGACCTCGAAAAACAGATGCAGCCACTGTTGGATCAGATTGATTATCTGAAGGAGCAGATGGCGTTTGATGGTATGTCAGGCGAGATGAAAAAGAACATCGGCGATGGCATCAAGCAATTAAAGGACGATGTTGATCAGGTCAAATTCGATCACATTACAGACAATGCTAAAGATGGTCTTCGTAGCATTCAGACGATGACTGAGGAAGGCTCGAAAGGCTATCAGGCATTAGGTATCGCAGTTAATGCGATATCAGCAGTACAGGCGGTTCAAGCTGTTGTTCTACAGCTGTCATCTGGCGATCCATACACCGTTTTTGCTCGTGCAGCTGCAGCCGCTGCAGCAGTCGCGTCGTTAGGCTTTTCGATTTCTGGTTTTGGTGGCTCAGATTCAAAACCCACAATGTCCTCTGAGCAAATCGGTTTTGAAACAGCCAAGCTCGATAACGAGTCAGTGGTCAGCCGATTAGATCAGCAGATTGAGTTGTTGGAGGCTATCGAGCGTAATGGTTCTGCTGCAGCGATCAATGTTGACCTGGCGGCAGCTGAGTACCAGGGCGCGATCTTTGAGTGGGTTGAAGACGTTTTTGACTCATCGCGCATGGGCTATGTCAATGCGATGTTTGATGCCAGCTCATCGGCATGGGCGGCAATCGAAGAGCATTATAAAAACCTTGAGATCGCTAACCCATATGAGATTCAAGGCGATCAAATCCGCATTAATGCTGAGCAGTATTATCGTGATCCTAGCGCTCTGATTGCTGTTATTAAAGACATTAGCCAATCCTCTAATGATGGGTTTAATTACTCTGGGCCGTTTGGTCAGTCAATCGCTGACGAGTATGGCTACGGTGAGGATGCACACGAAGCGTTCCGTGCCGCAATGCGCAGCTCTTTCACTGAGCTGCAGGGTTACTTAAATGATTGGGCTGTCACGTCAATTGAGTCGCTAACTGATCTGTCAGACGCATCAGAAACCATGAAAGAAAGCTTCGATGCGATTACTGGAACGTCTCGCTATGCCACTGAAGAACTGAATGAAGCTTATGCTGCCCTGGATAAAATCTCAGGTGGTGATTATGCGGGCTATCTCGAAGACAATATTGATGCTATAGCGAGTGCTGAGGGATGGCTTGAGCAGCTGACAAACAGCTATGACGAGCACGGAAACCAGCTCACAAATTTCCAATTGTTACTATCAAAAGATGTTGAGTTGTTTGAAGATCAGGCCGCTGCTTTAGAGCAATTCAATGCCATTCTGGGCGGCACATTTGAAGGCGGCGCTGAAGAAGCCCTCAACTTCATGAACAGCATTGAGCTTGTTGCTGAGTCAATGCAGAAAACCCGCGAACTTGAAGACCAGATTTTGGAGTTAACTAACTCTGAGGAATACCTGATCACAATGCGTCAGCGTGAACTTGAGACTCTGACAGAATCTCAGCAAGCACTTCAAAAGCAAGTGTGGGCGCTGGAAGATTGGGCTGATGCTGTACAAATCGGTGACATGATTGATGATGCGTTACGCCCGCTATCCAGCGCTGAGAGGACCTTAGACAGTGCAAACCGGGCAATGGTTGCCCTCGGTATGACCGGCATCACTTATTACGATGCACTGACAATCCTTGATGACTACGATACTGACGCCCTTGTCGGTTTGGCTGATGCTCTCGGTATGTCGTTTGCTGAGATTCAGGAGATGATCCAGCAGATCATTAATGGCAACGAGCAAATTACAGGCGGCGGGTCTGGTGTGTTGTCTGTCGCTGATGCAGAGGCGGCAGTAGATGCAGCTACAATCGAGTTGTCAGATGCTGAGGATGCAGTGTGGAATTTTGCTGATGTTATCAACGAATCATTTGGCGGTGTGATCCCGACGATTGATGAGTTTAACGCGGCGTTTGGTGATATGGGCTCTGATGAGCTGGCAACAATTAAATCAACATATTCTGATCTGATTGATCAGATCGGCGGGCTGCCAGACTCTATCGGTGAGTTACGTGAGAATTATTTTGATCAGTTTGATTCGATGGAGCTTGTCAAACCCACAGAGGGGATTGCGAAGCAGATCAGTGATGTCTATGAGGAGTTTCTGGGGCGATTGCCGGATGCTGATGGGCTTGATTATTGGCTGACCGAGTTCAATAACGGCGTTAGCTTTGAATCTATAACTGACAGTATTACGGGTGGCATTGAGGCCGCTTTATATGACGCGGGCGGCATTAATCTTGATGTCTTTGATGCTTTTGATGAAGTCTTTGGCCGATTACCAACCCAGCAAGAGCTGAATGACGCATTTGCTGATATTGGGCTGGGTGCGAGTATACAAGATGTTATCAATGATCTAATGAGCACAACTGAAGCAACGTTGTACGATCAGTTCAAGGATCTTGAGGGGGATTATAGTCATTATCTTGATTCTGCTGCAGATAGCGATGGTCCGGCTGGTTTAGGCATCGCTTTGCAGCAATTGGAAACGGCAAAGGTCAACCTCGGTGCGGCTCAAACATCGTTAAGTAATGCGATGGCCAGCGGCACGGAATCAGTGGCTGACTCAACGAACAACGCTGCTATCAGTTTTCTAAACAGTATTAAAAATGAGCTGGGCGGGTTTGATCTCGATGGTGAAGACCTGGAGCAGTATGAGCTGGATCTGTGGTATAGCAACATGGTTGCTCAGGCGAATGAACTGGGTGTTGAGCTGACACAGTTAAATGAGCTGTACGGCAAGAAGCAAGTTGCTATCACTGAAAAATACGCTGATGAAGCCGCAGAAGCGCTACAGAAAGCATTGGACTTTGATGCAAATATTCAGAGCCAGATTGATTCATTTGGGCTGGATGGTGAAAGGCTTGAACTGTTCCAGCTGAATGAATGGCGTGATGCTCAGATTAAGCAAGCGGAAAAGGTTGGTGGCGACGTAGAGTTGATTGAAGAGCTTTACGGCAAGAAGCGTGTATCTATTGTTGAGAAATACGCTGATGAAGCAGCGGAAGCTGCTCAAAAGGCCGCAGAGCAGCTCGTTGAAGATGCAGGGTTAAACGATTATCTGCAGTCTGTCTCTGATTACGTTGAAGATCAGAGCAAAATCATCCGGGACAGCTACAGTGATCAAGTCGCAATAATTGAGCAATGGCAGGATGTAGCCAAAGATTTACGTAATTATGTCGAGCAGATCCGGTTGTCAGAACTCAGTCCATTAGGTCCGGGCGAGAAATTAGAAGAAGCCCAAACTAACTTTGCTCAGCTGCTAATACAAGCCGAAGCTGGAGATCTTGAAGCAGCAAGTAAGTTGACCGGTGCGGCTGATACCTATCTGAATTTATCTGATCAGTACTATGGTCGCTCTGACGCATATACGGCTGTATTTAATGATGTGACATCTAGCCTGGATGATTTAGGCATCGATCTGCTTGCTGCTAATAACCAGGATGCGATTGAGCGCCTGAACGAGCAAATGAAAGGTGAGCTTGAAGACTTAAGCAACTATGCACGCCAAGAACTCGCATGGGCTCAAGCACAGGCTAACTCGTTGACTGGTATTGAAGGTGCGTTGGGTAGTTGGCCAACGCAGTTTGATGAAATGCTGTCAGGGCTGGCAGGTGATATCGGCTCAGCTGTTGCGGCGGCTATACCTGATCGTTCATCCGTTTCTGTATCGGTATCAGCGCCGTCTACTCCATATTCACCTGATAAAAATGGGAGCTACTGGGATCTAAAAGCAGCTCAGAATATTCCAGGCGGTGCGTCTATCACAGATCCCAATCTACCAGCATTTGCCACTGGTGGTGATCACCTGGGCGGGTGGCGTATCGTCGGTGAACGTGGCCCAGAGCTGGAAGCCACTGGACCAAGCCGCATTTTCAATGCTATGGATACCCAACGGATACTCTCTGGCGGCAGTTCTTCTGTCTCCGATCCTGCTCTCTTAGCGCTAATCGAAAGTCTGGTTGCCTCTAATGAGCGTCTGGAAGCTGAAGTGGCGGCATTGCGTTCTGATCGATCCCATGCAGATAAAGTCGCAAATAAAAAGCGCGATGATCAGATCAAAGCAACTAAGAAAGTCGGCAAATCAGCTGTGGAGACTGTGTGATGAGTATTTCTGAATCACAGTATGAAGCATGGCTGAACAGATCGAATTCTGAGCGAGTCGTATTAGTCGAGCTGCATCATAGCAATGGTGTTGAGTATATCGCCAACCGCCCTTACATCAGCCACCCCACTGACACGCTGGCCAATCAACCGTTTAACGATGTGTTAAAGGACGTTGCTGATGTGACGACTCGCATTGATGGCCAAGTCGAATTGGGTGATATCGAGTTGATCGATGATGGCTCATTGTCTGGTTGGGTCGATAGAAAATGGCGTGGACATGAAGTTGTATTGCGGCTGGGTGATGCATCGTGGTCGTATGACGATTTCAGGATCATAGCCCGTCAGATTAATGGCGGCCTATCCTCTTATCGCCGTGGTCAGATCGTGTTCGACGTCTATGATCAAACTGCTCTGTTAGACACGCCGATTCAGCGCCCTGTGCTATCCGAAACCGATGACAGACCACAGCCTTTAATTCTAGGGCAAGTCATTGGAGCTCAAGCAACACAGATCTCTACGCAAACGCTGCTTTATCAGTTTAGCTGGCTGCCGGTGACGTCTCTCACTGTACGTGACGGCAATGGCCCTGTAATGAGCCACACCCCGGACCTGGCCAATGGTCAATTTACTCTGTCAGCTTACACGCCACGCAATGTCATTTGTGAAGTCACGGAACCACACACGACTGCGATCAGCATCATTCAATGGGTGGCGGATCACTACAACATGACACTGGCCAATGGCATCAGTTTGCCTGGCTACTCTCTGGGCCTTAGATACGATGGCGAAGTGACCGGCAGACAAATCCTTGATGACGTTTGCCGTTCCCTGGGCGCTAAATGGCAGATCGATCTTATTGGTGAGCTAACGGTTCAGTTGTTAACTGTACCGGACCAAGGGCAACCTGCAGACGTACAAATCTACGCTGATGACATTGAGCTAGATGGTATTGAGCTGATCAATACCGATGAGCCGTTTACGTTGTTGGCTGTTAACTATGCCCGCAACTACAGCCCAATGAGTGAGGTCGCTGGTTCTATTAATGATAGTGACCCAGCGTTGGCAAAGCGCCTACGTACTGAGTGGGAAGTCGCAAAATCTGAGCAATCTCTGCCTAGCTATCCTCTGGCTATAGATCAGGAGATAGATACTAACCTGGTGAATCAAGCTGATGCTGAAGCAGAGCGTGATCGCCGTTTGGGCATTCGCAATCAGCGCAGAGATACCTGGTCATTGAGCGCATTTATCACATCAACAAAAGCCGTTGTCGGTGCATCTGTCGAGGTCCATCACCCCTACGTGACTGGTCGTATTGGCCGCATCATCAGCACTCGAATGTCACCTATATCTGATCGTATTGAGCTGGAGGTTTGGTACTGATGACCGGTAATTTAAGAATCCTGGCCACGAATTTACATGATACGGCGACGTTGACAGCTACAAGTGAAGCGATGCCGATAGTCAATACCCAGCGATCTGAAAGGTCATATGTGTGGCGGTCTACTGACCTGACTCCTCAGGTTATTGAAGGCGTATTGCCAGCGCCTGGTTACATTGATTGCATGGCGTTTGATCGCACGAATCTAGGTGCTGCGGGCTCAGTGCGGATTGAGCTGTTTTCAGGTATCGAGTCGATTTATGACAGCGGTCAAGTATCAACGGCTCTGTCGATCCCCCTTGATGCCTGGCGAGTGGGGATTGATGAGTGGGGAGCAACTTATAACGATCGCATGCCTGGCAACTCATCTCTATCTGTTCATTGGCTGCCAGTACCTAAAGTTGTTGATAAATACAAAATCACGTTCAGCTCAACTGATGGTTCATATATAGAAGTAAGCCGGATTTTTACAGGTCTATCGTTTTCGCCTGAAGTCAATATGAGCTGGAATCCGAAGGTCGAGTGGCTAGAACACATTGAGCACAAACAGACTGAAGGCGGTTCGTTGCGATCAATTGGTAATGCTCATCCACGGCGGGCATTTGGTATCAAATTGGATTGGCTATCACCTGTAGACTGCCAGCGACTGCTGACAGAGCTCGTCAGTGCAGGCCAGGGTGCTGATTTGCTGGTATCCCTCTATCCAGGCAAAGGTGGGTTGGACGAGCTGAAACACACAATGATCTGCCGCCGGAACAGCAACTACAGCAATCAATATACACATCTCAATAACTACTCAACAGCATTGGATTTTCTGGAGGTGTAAATGACAACAGTAACAATCACAGCTCCATCTGCGATTGATCTTTCTGGCCAGCGGTTAGTAACAGGTGATCCGGGGAGTGTGTTTATAGCAAAGATCACTGATACACAAACAACGTTAGAGCAGTTTTCTACGCAGTTGGGAACGTTTGTTTCGGATCTACAGCAAGCAGTGGTAGTGATTGATGGCATTGCGAGCAATAGCGCAACAGTGGCGGCTAATGCTGTACAAGCGACTCTGCAGGGACTGGTTGAACAAGCGACGACGCTGAAGAATGCTGCTGACACTGCAAGTGGTACTGCTCAAGAGTTTGCGTCAAATGCAAAGGCTGAGGCTGATCGTGCTGCGGCTCTCGCTGCGGGCTTTGGCTTACCGGCTACGCCTGTAGCGTTGTCGATATTGGTGCAAAAGTCGGATGCTAGTGGCTTTGAGTACAGGTTGTTTGACTGGTCAGCGCTGCCGGGGCGTCCAGAGCCTGTAGTTGTCATCTCTGCAGGCAGCTCTGTAATTGCCGGGCATAGCAGTTATTACATTACTGGTGATCACATTATTACACTGCCAGCTGCAGCTGACTCATCGCCAGGGGACCAGATCAGGCTGACTAAGTCCGTTGATGCGCGTCCTGTTATTCAGGCTGTGGCAGGCGAGCAAATAACTGTAGATGCTCAATCTGATCAGAGCATAGTGTTTGATGTGGATGCAGAGCTGGTTTTAATTTTTGATAACGGATGGAGGTTGTAATGCCTATTTCATTAAATGATGTGGTCTCTGCTGGTGTCTCGACTGCTGTCCCTCAGCAAATGCCAGCTGGCTATATGGGAATATTTGGAAATGGCGAATATACAGCGTTTTTGATACCAGGTGCTCATAGTTTTACTGTTCCAAACGGTGTTTCGCGCATTCGAGTGCGTGTTATCGGTGCGGGCGGCAGTGGTGCAAACGGGAATAGCCCGGGCGTCACCGGAGGCAGCTCGTCCTTTGGCAATCTGATCTCCGCTACAGGCGGTGTTGGTGGTGCGTCATCTGTGGCTACAGGCGGTGTTGGAATAGGTGGAGACTTCCAGGCATCGGGTGGTAATGCGTATTGGAGCGCAGGTAGTCCTGCGTACTCGTACCCAGGAGGTTCAGGTGGCGCTGCTGCTGGCTCTCAACTGGGCGATGGGGGGCATAGTTACGGTGAGGGTGGCGCAGGTGTTGGCGGTGCATCATCAATTTATAGTGGCTATGGATCGTCTGCCTACGGCATGGCATCAGGTCCATCTGCAGCACCAGATTGCATGGGTATACGTGGTAACGGGATGGCGGTGTACCCTATTGAGCGTTTCCCCTTCGACTTTTTTTCTGGTGGTGGCGCAACACGTTATGGCAGCTCAACAATTGGTGTTGATGCTGGGTCAGGCGCAGGTGGTTGCTATAGATCAAATCCCCCTATTTCGTGCGGCGGTCATGGTGGTGGCGGTGGTGCTGGCAGCACTTCAGGCAACGCTGGTATGGGTGGCCATGGTGGTGGCGGTGGACGGCGTGGCTCAGGATCGTACACAGGCGGCGCTGGTGGCGGTTACGCCCACGGTATTTTTGATGTGACTGCTGGGCAGGTGTTTAGCGTAACGGTTGGCTTGGGCGGTTTGATTGGTGTGACTGATCTAGCCGGTGCAGGCGGCCATGGTTTGGTTGTGGTGGAGTGGTAATTATGTTTGCACGTGTTGTTGATAATGTTGCTGTTGATGTGAGCGTTGATCCTGCGGACCAGTATCATCCAGACATTGTGGCTCAGTTCGAGTCTGTGCCAGAGTCTGTGAGTCGAGGTTGGAGATTGATTGATGGGGTTTGGACTGCACCGTCAGATTCATTCAATCCGGCGGCTCAACCAGAAGCGGAGCGGGTCTATCCTGTATTGAGCCCGGTAGAATTTAAACTGCTCTTTACATCAGAAGAGCGTATCAAGCTGTACGAGTTGAGGAATGCCGATCCGGTTCTAAATGACTTTCTACTAATTCTCGACGATGCTCGTCTAACAGAGGTACGACTAGAACGACCGTCTGTTCAACGTGGTCTTGATTTGTGTCTGGCTTTGCTGCTGACCGCTGGAGTGATCTCTGATCAAACAGCGGCTGATCAGCGAAAAGCGGATATTCTGGAAGGAGTAGCACAATGAGTGTAGCAAATGGTTGTGGTCCAAGTTGGATGCCCTGGTGGCTGAAGCGGCTTCTATTCAATTGGTTTTTCGAGGCGCAATGCAATCGACATGATGCTGGCTACGAAAAAGGAGGAGACGAAGTTCGCAGGTTCGAATGCGATTGGAAATTCGGACAAGCGATGAGTCGTGATATCAAACGACTTAAGTGGTTCTTACGACCGGTTGCTATATTTGTCGGTCTTGGTTTCTATGGCGCTGTTAGAGCATTTGGCTGGTTGCAGTTCAATTATGATGACCATGAGCCATGGTCGGTTATCATCGTTAAAAAAGTGAAACGTTTTTCCGTATTTTGGAAGGAAAAGTGATGTGTATTTATCGCGCGTGAAGTTGCCAAATTTCGCGCGCGGCTACATTCGTTTTTCCGCGCTGTTCAGTTAAGTCTTTTTGAATTTATTTTTCATTGTGCA